>NZ_JANUED010000008.1:0-198120 GCF_024810155.1 Mycetocola sp. BIGb0189 | reverse complement strand
TGCGAGACCGTGAACCCGCGTTCCCGCCAGGACTGGGCGACCGCGTTGGCAAACCCCGCGGGATCCTCGACCGGCCCCTGCATGAGTCGCCCGCCATCGTAGTTAAACCCCTTGGCGTTCGAACACGGATTGGCAAGCATGTTGTCCTTGTTTGTCCATTCGCCTCCGGCGATGCGTTCGACGTTATCGAACTCGTCCCACAGGTCCTGTTTGACCGTTGCCGGGTCCGCACTTGATGTATTCACCTTCGGCACCTCCACAATCCCGCCTCCCGCCCCACACCCGCTCACACCCAACGCCACGACTGCCATCAGGCTCGCGATCAATCCCGCTCGCCACCGATACCTAATGCCCATGTTCTGCCGCTTTCTGTTGACGGTTGATCTGATCCCACCAAGTTCGAATCGGCCCAGACGTTGCATCACCGCGATCCCCAGGGGTGAGAACCGGGGTGTCAGTCACGATAATTTTCTGTATATTCCACATCGACTCGGAGTCCTGCGCAAGGTGGGTGCCCTGGAAACTGCCCTTGGGATCAATCTCTGTCGTGCCGGGTCGGGGATGCTGGGTGAACTGTGTTGTGTTGCCCGTGGCCCCATGGCCGGTGACTCGTTCCAACCGCTCTCCGTTGATCACGGTTCCATCCGATCCAAACGCTACCGCACCCCACCGCGGATCCTCCGGGTTTGCCCGACCGGTAGAACGCCCGATATCGGCGATGCTATCGCCTCTGGGCTCGGTTACATATATATGCTTCGGGTCCACATTCAAATCTCTAATATCGAGTGCCTGGCTGATACCCGCGGAACTCAGCAGGGTGAAGGAGTTCACCCCCACGTTGCCCTTGGCGAGGGCAAACGCCGCGGTGGTGGTGCCGTAGGAATGGGCGACCACGTTTACCCGCCCCTGATCCAGCCGTTTTGCATTCAGACCCGCCAACAGGGGAAATAACCGATCGCCACCGGCACGGGCATAGTCCGTGCGCACCACCCCGAGGGGATCAACAAGATCAAGCTGCGGAGACTCGTAACCAAGATAGGCGATCCCCGCAAAACCTTCGCGTTTATCCAGGATGTTAAGCACCCCCGTGATTTCGGATTCGGGTGCGGAGCCCTTGCTGTCCATGCCCGGAACAAAAACCGTAACGTTTTTGGCCTGGTCCAGGTCACCAATTCCGATCGCCACCAGCGGATAACGCGAGGTTTTGAATTCGAAATTCACCAAATACCGCGGCGGTGTAAGCCCGAGGTTTTTACCGTCCTTGAACATCGCGCACAGCGCGTCCAGTTTTTGATATTCCACCAGCGCGAGTCCCTGACGTTTGAGCGCTTCCGTATACCCGAGGTCCCAGGGCATCATGGTTGCCAGTGCCGCCCGAGCCTGATCTACCTCGCCCGCCAATTCTTCCTGACGGGCAAAGAGGACCAGCACATTCGCCTTGGATCGGTCCGAATACCGCGCCCCCTCCAACCCGCCCACAAACTCCGAACGATCCTCCACCAACGAAGACTTCACACGATCCGACAGCCCATCCCACACCATCGCCACACCCGAAGCATCCATCTGCTTCAACAACCCATACGCCTCATCCGCAGACAACCCAGTCAAAAACTGCGCCAACCCCGCCGGAGTCAAACTCGTAATATCCGTCCCCGCACGCACACCAGCAACCAACCTCAACTGCACCCACGACGCCGGCATCACACCCTCAAGACCCGACACACACGCACGCTCAGCCTCACGCCGCTCCTGGGCCAAACCCTGTAAATCAGCAATCGCAGCAAAATACGCATCATGCCCAGCAACCTGCATACTCACAAAACTGCCCGGCACCGGCACCGAGGGAACACTCCCCACCGCCAGCAACCCCGCAGACACATCATTACGTTTCTTCGCCGCGTCGGCCTGGAACGTGGCTAAAGCCTGTTCCCTCCGAGCCTTGGCCGCGTTCGCGCGCGCCTGTAGATCTTCCATCACCGACCCGAACCGGGAAATAATGGTCCCCATCTCGGCCTGGATCCGGGAAAACTCCACCACCGCGTCGTGCTGAGTTTGTACCTGATGAGCCCAGGTCTCCCCGCCCTCGCCCTGCCAGTGCAACGGGGTCTCGGCCACGGCCGCGTTCAGCGTGGACACCACGCTCTGCAACTCGCCACTCTCCCGCGTCAACGCGGCACCGGTCGCAACAGCTCCCGAAAAATCCCTCACCCCAGGATCAGCCTCAGACCAGCCCATCACGCGCCCACAAACCGGATCTGCATGTGCCGTGTCGACACGGCCACCCACTGAAAATTCATTGTTTCCCCCGAAACATCGACCCTCAGGCTAACACCCAACTCGCTGCACACGTGTGATGCATTGTCCTAGCGCCATGACGTGACGTAACAGTGGTGGATTCCACCAAGCTGAAAGTAGGTTCAACCCCGCAGACGCTTGCGTCGTGCGGGGCTGAACCTGATGCGTCTCTGGGCGCGATTGCGTTGGTGGTTTTTAGACGCCCGGCCGGCTGATTTTGGCCGGCAGCGGGAGGGTGCGCTCGGTCCACACCTTGGCACGCGGGGGTGCGAACGGTCCGTGCTTGCTGGTGGAGAGGCCTGCGGCGAGGAGGGTTTCTGCCAGGCGCACGGCCTGGCTCACTCCGTCCACCACCGGGACGCCGCCCAGGCGGTCGGATAGGCGCCGATCGAGCCCGCCGAAGGCGGCGCAGCCGAGTACAATCACGTCGGCTCCGGCATCCAGCAGAACCCGCGCCTCGCGCTCCAGCGCATCCATGCCGGGATCCGTGAGGGGTGCCGAGGCCTGGTGAGTGTTGGCTTCCGAAGCCGGAAGCACACGCGCCTGCGAGGTCGGAACCGAATGAGATGCCGGGAGCATTTCCGCCGTCGAGGCCGCAACCGCGCTCGTTCCCGACGTTCGAGCACCAGCCGCCCCCGCATGCGACACCGGGATTCCCGAGGCGCGGACGCCCGCCGAGCGGCCCGAGAGGCCGATCAGCTCGATCGTGTCGGTGATCCCCGCGAGCGTGGATTCCAGCGTGGTCACCACGCCAAAGCGGTGTCCAAGCAAGCAGGCCGTAAAGACCGCGGCCTCGGTGATGTCCACCACCGGGACGTTTGCCAGCTGCCGCACTCCCTCGCGTCCGTGCTCGCCGAATCCGGCGAGCACCACCGCATCGTAGGTGCGCTCCTGGGCGACCCGCTCGATTACCGCGGCCGCGCTGAGGTAGCTTTCCAGATACCCCTCGGCGGAGGTGGGACCCCAGGTGGGCTGCACCGCGCGCACCACCGACGTGCGTGCGGCAGCCTGCGCGGTGCGGGCGATCCCCGCGGTGACCTGCTCATCGGTATTGCAGTTCACCACGAGGATCGTCGGCAGCAGATTGCTCAGCACAGCTCGCCGTCTCGGGCGACCACGCGTCCCGCGTGAATCACCACTCGACCGAGCGCCGGACGATCCATAACCGCCGAGGTCGGGGTTTCGCCGGGGATCAGGACCAGCTCGGCCGGGTCGCCCACGGCCACGCCGGGACGTCCGGTACCGGCGGCGCTTAGCTCACGGTTGATGACCCGCGCCCCGCCCCAGGTTGCCAGTTCCAGCGCGTTTTCGATCTGATCGTCGCGGTTGTAGTTCTGCACAAACGCCAGCTGCCAGGTGCGGTCCAGCATGTCCGCGTTTCCGTAGGGCGACCAGTAGTCGCGCTGGCCGTCCATGCCCAGGCCCACGCGGATGCCCGCGGCGGCCATCCGCTCGAGCGGCAGCACCCAGCCGCCACCCGAGGGGGCGATATGGGTGATTGCGATGTCCAGCTCGGCGATCTGTTCAAGCGCCCTGTCCACCTGCGGCAGCCCGCTGCCGAGCGCCGGGGCGTGCGAGATGGACACCTGACCCTGCATACTCAGCGCGCGCACCCGCTCACAGATCAGGTCCATCGAAAACAGGCCCAGCAGTCCGGCCTCGTGCAGGTGAATGTCCGCACCGGCCCCGTGGCGTTCGGCGAGCTCAAACACGGTGTTGAGGTGGCGGACCGGATCACGGTCGATCTCGCACGGGTCGATCCCGCCCACCAGGTTGCCGCCCGAGCGCAGCGCCTCGGACATCAGCTCGGGGACGCCGGGCTCGCGGTGGATCCCCACCTGCGGGAACACCACGATCTCCACGTCCGCCCGGTCCGCATAGGCCTCGCGGGCGGCCAGGACCCCGGCGAACTTCTCCAGGCCCGAGTCGGCATCCACCTGGGCGTGGGAACGCACCCGGGTGGCACCGTGGGCGATCATCCGCTCGAGCGTATAGGTCGCTCGCTCGCTCACCGACTTCTCTGCCGAGCGCCAGTTGGCGCGGTCGTTGTAGATGCGTCCGTCTCGTCCGGGTTCGCCCGAGTAGGGGCGGAAGGGCAGACCCAGCCGGGTCGAGTCCAGGTGTACGTGGGTGTCGGAGAAGGAGGGAACCAGCAGGCGGTTCTCCCCGTCCAGAATCTCGGCCGTGGGGGCGGAGGGATGGGTGGCAACCTCGGCACCGACCGCCACGATAACCCCGCCCGAGAGCAGAACATCGGTGGTTTCGGCACCCCAGGGACGCACGTTGGTAATCAGCAGGGCGGTTGTCATGTCACTCACTTCGCATAGGTAATGTCGGCGATCACAAACTCGCCGTCGGCACGGGGCTTCCAGGTGATGCCGTCGCGGACCGCATAGTCGGTGTTCGGGGTGTAGAGCCCGATGATGTGGGCCTGTTCCACATTCAGCTTATGCAGTTCCGCAAACACCGCGGTGCGCTCGTCTCCGGAAACCGTGCGCTGCTTGAGCACCAAATCCTTGGCGGCGGCGTCCTTGGCGTAGTCATTCTGGCCGCCGGCGAACAGGTTGGTGACGGGCATGTCACCATCCAGGGTCGAGGGTGCCCAGGTGTTGAGGTAGATGCCGGCGGCGTTCACGGTGGAGTAGATGATCGAGGACAGGGTGGCCTGGTCGGTCCCGGCGAGTTCGATGTTCAGACCCACGGCCTTGAGGTAGCCCTGGATCGCCTGGGCCACGTTCGAGGAGAGCGGGATACGGCCGCTGGTTGCGTACTGGAAGGTGATCTTCTCACCCTTATATCCGGCCTCGGCGAGCAGCGACTTGGCCTTTTCGGGGTCGAACTCGTGGGTGGCCGCGTCCTTGACGTAACCGGCAACCGAGGGGGCGATGACCTGGTCGTTGGCGGTGCCGCTGCCCGAGAGGACCTTGGACACTAGCGACTTCTCATCGATGGCCAGCGAGATGGCCTGACGCACCTTGGCATCGGCGAGCACACCCGCGGTGGAGTTGATGCCGAGGAACACCGAGCCGTTGCCGGTGCGGCTCTTGACCGAGGCACCGGGGGCGTTGAACCCGGTGGCCTGGTTGGGAGAGATCAGGGCGATGTCGAGGCTCCCGGAGATCACACCGTTGAGGCGGGCATCCTCATCGCCGACGGTCTGGAACACCACCTTTTTCGTTTCGGGGGCCTTGCCCCAGTAGTCAGGGTTTGCAACCATCGTGTAGTTCACGCCGCGGGTGTAGCTTTCAAATTTGAACGGTCCGCTGCCCACCGGTGCCTTGGCGAACCCGTCCGAGCCGAGCTTCTCGTAGACCTTCTCGGGCACGATCGAGATCGCGGTGGTGATCGAGGGCCACGGTGAGAAGGGGGCGTTGAGGTCAAACTCGACGGTGTCCTTGGCGGTGGCCCGCACGGCCTTCAGCGTTTCCATATAGCCGAGGTTGTCCGAGTCGGGGGAGGCGAGGATCTTGTTGTAGGTGTAGGCCACATCCTCGGCGGTGACCGGGTCACCGTTGCTGAACTTGGCGTCGGTGCGGATGGTGAACGTCCAGGTGGTGAAGTCGGCGTTCGGGGTCCACTTGGTGGCCAGGCGCGGGGTCAGCTCGCCGTCGGCACTGAGCTGGGTCAGCTGGTCGAACTCGTTGTAGTAGTAGTTGTAGCCGGCCAGGGAACCGTCCATGATGGGGTCGGGCGCCTTCTCCGGCTCGGCCACCTGGCCGATGGTCAGCGTGTGATCGGCGGAGCCTCCGGCGGCGCCGGCCGAGCATCCGGCCAGCAGCAGGGTCGCGGCAACCGAGAGTGCCAGGGTGGCAGTGAGGGAACGTCTCATTGCGGTACTCATTTCAGGGTTCGGTGGTGCGGGTGGGGCGGGGAGTCTAGGCGGCCGAGGAGAGCGGGCCGGTGGAAGCGTCGCGTCGGGAATCGGCGAGGCCGAGTGTTCCGGGACGCGGGCCGGCGGTGCCCGGGTTCGGCGTGGGGATCGCCCCGGTCAGCGCACCGCGACGGTGCGGATCGGGGATCGGGATCGCCGCGAGTAGCTCGCGGGTGTACGCATCCTCGGGGTGGTGGAACACGCGCTCGGCGGGTCCGGTCTCCACGATCTGCCCGGCGCGCATCACGGCGATCCGGTCGGAGAGGTGGCGCACCACCGAGAGGTCGTGGGCGATAAAGAGGTAGGAGAGTCCGTGCTGCTCCTGTAACCGGATCAGCAGGCTGATCACCTGCGCCTGCACCGACACATCCAGCGCCGACACCGGCTCATCCAGCACCAGGATCTCGGGGTTGAGCGCGAGCGCCCGGGCGATGCCGATGCGCTGACGCTGGCCGCCGGAGAACTGTGCCGGGCGGCGGCCCAGCACGTCCTCGCCGAGGCCCACATCCGCGAGCAGCTGGATCACCCGGTCGCGGTCGTAGCGGCCCATCAGTCGCAGCGGCTCGGCCACGATGTCGTGGGTTGTGAGCCGCGGGTTGAGTGAGGAGTAGGGGTCCTGGAACACCATCTGCATGCGGTTACGCAGGCGGCGCAGGTCCCGGCCGTTCAGCGCGTTCGGATCCTGATCGAGGATACGGATGCTCCCGCGGGTGGGGGCGTTCAGCCCGAACAGGGTGCGCACCAGCGTGGACTTGCCGGAGCCGGATTCGCCGACCAGACCCAGGGTTTCGCCGCGGTGCAGGGTCAGGCTCACGCCGTCCACCGCGCGCACGGGTTCTCGGCGGCGGCCCGAGCCGCGGAAGGTGACCGCGAGGTCGGCGACCTCCAGGACCACCGGGGCATCGGTGGCGACCGGGGTGCGGGTCAGGTGTTCGATCGGTCCGGTGCTGGTGCCTGTGGTTGTGCCTGTGCCGGTGTCACTCATGCCGAAACTCCCTCGGGATTGGTGGTGGGAACGCCCAGGATCGAACTCAGCAGCATCCGGGTATAGGGGTGGTCTGGGCGGTCGAAGATATCCCAGACGCTGCCCTCCTCGACGATCTCGCCCGAACGCATGATGCAAATCCGGTCGGCCACCTGGGCGACCAGGCCCAGGTCGTGGGTGATCATCACCAGGGCTGCGCCGGTGTCTCGGCGAGCCTCGGCGAGCACCCGCATGATCTGTGCCTGCACGGTCACATCCAGCGCGGTGGTGGGCTCGTCGGCGATCAGGAGTCCGGGATTATTGGCGATGGCCATCGCGATCACCGCGCGCTGGCGCATACCGCCGGACCACTGGTGCGGATAGGCGCGGGCGCGTTCGGCGGCATCGCGCACCCCGACCCGCTCCAGCAGCTCGGCGGCGCGGACTCGGGTGTGGGCGGTGGAGAGCGTGGGCTGGTGGACCTTCACGGCTCGGGCGACCTGGTTGCCAACCCGCTTGACCGGGTTGAGCGCGGTCATCGGATCCTGGAACACCATGCCGACCCGGCCGCCGCGCAGCACCCGCAGTTCGTTGTCGTCCATGCCCGCGACGTCGATCCCGTCCACCAGGATCTGGCCGCCGGTCACCTCCACTCCCGGGGGCAGCAGCCCCAGCACCGCGAGCATCGTGAGGCTCTTGCCCGAACCGGATTCTCCCACCAGGCACAGGACCTCGCCCGGGTGCACGGTCAGGCTGACCCCGTGCACGAGCTCGCGCACGCTTCCATCGGGGGCGGTGGTGGCGATGCGCAGGTCGCGCACCTCCAGCAGCGGAGTGGGGATGTTCATGCGCGCTTTCCCTTCTTGGCGATGCGGAACAGGGCCGAACCCTCGGCGGTGAAGCGCTGGCTGATCAGGTTGGTGCCGATGATGACCAGGAAGATCGCGATTCCGGGGACCAGGGCCAGGTGCGGTGCCTGACGGATGTACTTCTGTCCCTCGGAGATCATCAGACCCCAGCTCGGGGTGGGGGCCTGGACGCCGAGGCCCAGGAAGTCGAACGAGGAGGTCAGCAGCATCACACCGCCGATATCGGTCGAGGCCAGAATGAGGATCTGCACGGCCACGTTGGGCATGATGTGCTTGCGGGCGGTCCACCAGCGACTGGCCCCCTGGATGCGTGGGGCGATCACAAAGTCGCGTTCGCGTAGGCTCAGCGCGGTGCCGCGGGCGACCCGGGCGTAACCGACCCAGTAGGTTGCGGCGAGCACGATGATCATCAGCCAGACGCTCGGGCCGAGGGCGGCGGAGAGGGCGATCAGGACCAGGATGACGGGGAGCGCAAGCTGGACGTCGGCCCAGCCCATCAGCACGGTGTCCACCTTGCCGCCGAGATAGCCGGCGGAGGTTCCGACCACGAGGCCGATCAGAGCGTTGACGGCGACGATCGCGACCACGATGCCCAGGGTGATCCGGCCGGCCAGCGCGAGCCGGCTGGCCTCATCGCGGCCGAGGGCATCGGTGCCCAGCGGATGCGCCGGATCGGTCAGCGGACCCAGCAGCATCTTGTCGAGGTTCTGGGTGTATGCGTCATAGCCGGGCAGTAGCGGATACAGCAGGCAAAACAGCACCACGATGCCCACGAGCACGGTGCCCACAAGCGGTCCGGTGATGCGGAACCGGCGGGCACGCGGTGCCGCGACGGTGGCGGGGGAAGCGGTGGTGGTCATCAGATCCTCACTTCGGGACGGGGGAGATCAGGAGAGGCGGACACGGGGGTCAACGAGGCCGTAGATTAGGTCAACCAGGAGGTTGGCAACCACAAAGATCACCGCGATGACGATCAGCGCCGACTGCACCACCGGGAAGTCCCGCGAGTACACGGCCCCGAGCATCAGCTGTCCCAGGCCCGGCCAGGCGAACACGTTTTCCACGATGACCAGGCCGCCGAGGAAGGTGCCGAGGTTGATGCCGGCCACGGTGAGGACCGGGAGGAGCGCGTTGGGGAGGGTCTCGGTGAGAACCACGGTGCCGTGGCGCTCGCCGCGGGCATACGCGGTGCGGGTGTAGTCGGAGACGCTCTGCTCGCTCAGTGCGTTATCCATCAGTCGGGTGTAGACCACAAACTGTCCGGTGGCGATGGTCAGCACCGGCATGATCATCGCCCGCCAGTCGGCGTTGCCGAGCGAGGGCAGCACGCCCAGCCCAACCGAGAAGACGAGGACCAGGAGCAGACCGAAGAAGAAGTCGGGGATGGCCTGGCGCAGCGATCCGAAACCCAGGAAGATCGTGCGCAGCGAGCGCCGGCCGGTGAGGTGGATACTCACCGCGGCGATCAGCGCCAGCAGCAGACCCACCGCGAGTCCGGCGAAGCCGAGCTGGAAGGAGGCGGGGATGCGCTCGAAGACCAGCTGCATCGAGGGGACGCCGGGCTGACGGTAGGAGTCGCCGAAGTCGCCGTGCAGCACGCCGCCCATGTAGTTGAGGTACTGCTGCCAGATCGGCAGGTCGAAGCCGAGGCGGTGGTTGAGAGCGTCGATCTGTGACTGCGGGGCGTTCTCGGTGAGCAGGATCGCCGCGGGGCTGCCGCTCAGGCGACCGAAGACAAACGTGAGGCTCACCACGATGGCGAGGGTCACGACGGCCTGGATCAGGCGGCGGAGGACGTATCGAGCCATGTTTGCCTTTCAAACGGGATCTTTGTATACATAGTGACCCGGGATTGTTTCGGGCGGATCACATCCTGTTACGGGCCGGTAACAAAAGTCCGTCCCGGCATATCCGCGGGTATTTCGCGGTAATTGCGGTGATCTGAGCGTGTTGCAAATCGCTCAACTACACCGCATACTGGGAACGTGTTCCGCGGGTTCAATCGCATCCGCTCCTGATTCTGTATACAAGGACTGATATGACCACAGTGCTCCTGACCGGCGAAGACTGCGCGCGTCTGGTTGAATGGCCCGGCCTGATCACGGCGATGCGCGAGATCCATCTGGACCATGCCCGAGGTGTGGCAATCCAGCCCGTGCCGCGCTCGATCCGCAATCCGGCCGACACCGATCCGGCGCCCGCCCAGATCATCCCGATGACCGGATACCGGGCGAGCACCGGAGGCTATGTCCTCAAGGCGCTGGCCGATGCCCCGCATAATCGTGAGCGCGGGCTTCCCGCACAGCGCTCGACCGTCGCGCTGTTTTCGGCCGAGACTGGGGAGTGCCGGGCGCTGATCGACGGGGCGGTACTTACTCGCACCCGCACGGCCGCGGTCTCCGTGGCGGCAACCCTGGCACTGGCGCCCGAGGGGGCCGACGTGGTGACGATTGTGGGTGCCGGGGCCCTGGCACTGGAACATGCGCGGGCGCTGGTCTCGGCGATGCCTCTGCGCGAGATCCGGTTTTGGTCGCGGACCCCGGCCGGATCGGACACCGCGGTGGCGACCCTGAGCGCCGAGCCCGCCTTCGCCCGCGTGAGCCTGAGTGCGACCACGAATCTGCGTACGGCCCTCGCTGGTGCCGGGATCGTCTGCACGCTGACCCCGGCGCTCGACCCGCTGATCACCCCGGACCTGCTGGGCGAGGACGTGCACCTGAACGCGGTGGGTTCCCCGCCGCGCCCCCTGTTCCGCGAGCTGACCCCCGACGTATTCGGGCGCGCGGCCCTCACCGTCGTGGATGCCCTGCCGATCGCCCTGGCCGAGTCCGGCAATATTCGAGACGCGATCGCCGCGGGCACACTGGGCGAGACGGAACCGGTCGAGCTCGGGCGGATCCTCGCCGGCGAGGTCGCTCGGCCCCGCGGACTCAGCGTGTTCAACAGCGTCGGCATCGGGTTGCAGGACCTGGCGGCGGCCGAGTACTTCCTGGGCCGTTCCGAAGCTCATGAGGATGGTCTGCAGGTCCAGCTGCGTCCGGTGCGCACTCCCGTATCATGAGCATGACGGCGTTGAAGAAGGGGTCGCGATGACACGGGTATCGGCCGAGGACTCGCTGGTGGGTGCGCTCTACGCAACCCTGCGTGAGCGCATCATCCTGGGGGAGTATCCCCAGGGGGCGAAGCTTCCCGAGACGACCCTGGCCGCCGACTTGAACGTGTCCCGCGTTCCGATTCGCGAGGTGCTGCCGCTGCTGGAGCGCGACGGCCTGATCCGCACCAATCCGCGCCGCAGTGCGGTGGTGCACAGCTGGGACCATGCCTCGGTGACGGACCTGTTTGAGGTGCGTCTGGCGCTGGAGCCGCTGGCCGCCGAGTATGCGGCCCGGCGTGTGGCGGCAGGGGCGGATCCGGAACCGCTGCACCGGGCGTTCGCCGATGCCGTGGCCGCGATCGAGCAGGGCGATCCGATCACCATCGCGGCAACCAACGCCGACCTACACCGGGTCATCCTCGACCTGGCCGACAACGAACTGCTGCGCCAGATGATGCGCCCGGTCCTGGTGCGGATGAACTGGATCTTCTTCCTCACCTCCGACCGTGACACCGACGTGCAGTGCTCCGAGCATCGCCACCTGGTCGAGGCCATCGCCGCGGGTGAGGGTGCCCTCGCCCGGTTCCTCGCCAGCGCCCACGTCGAGGGCGGCCGCGTCCCCACCTTCGCGGCCCTCGCCGGCCACCTCGGAGACCCGGCGTAGGAACTGCGGAATTGGCGGACCGATTCCTGGTGGAGGGCAGGCACGAAGCGTAGGCTGGCACAACACTCGAGGAGGTGTCCTATGACCGATCCCCTCTTCTCATCTGTATTTGACGTCGAGAAGCGCTGGCCCGAGCTTTTTCTGGTCTTGACCGCGAACAGCGGCGTGCCGTCGTCAACGCGTTGGCCTCCGCCTGGCATGAAGGCTGGGAGCCCAATCGTTTAGATGTGAAAAACATCACCGACCGTGCCCGTGGAACCCTCGACCACGCCGAATTCACCCGCCGCTCTTCGCCCGCGCAGCAAAAACCCCGCGAAACCGAGGTTCCGCGGGGTTTGTGACGGGCCGGACTAGAGCGCGTTGTCGTCCGACTCCGGGGTCCAGTCGCCGGTGGCGAGGTACTGGACCTTCTTGGCGATCGAGACCGCGTGGTCGGCGAAGCGCTCGTGGTAGCGGGAGGCGAGGGTGGCGTCCACGGTTGCGGTGGCCTCACCCTTCCAGGAGTCGCCCAGAACCTTCTCGAAGACGGCGACGTGCAGGTCATCAACCCGGTCATCGTCGGTCAGGATCTCCTCGGCGAGCTCCACATCCTGGTTGCGCAGCATCTCGGTGAGCTTGCGCGAGATCTCCACGTCCAGACGCCCCATCTCGGCGAAGGTCGAGCGCAGGCCCTTGGGCACCGCGCGCTCCGGGAAACGGTAGCGGGCAAGCTGGGCGATGTGCTCGGCCATGTCACCCATGCGCTCAAGCGATGCGGAGATCCGCAGGGCCGAGACGACGGTGCGCAGGTCGCGGGCGACCGGCTGCTGGCGGGCAAGAATGTTGATGGCGAGTTCGTCCAGGGCGCGAGTGAGGACGTCGATGCGGGTGTCGTTCTCGATCACACCCTCGGCGATTGCCACATCCGACTCGTTGAAAGCGCGCACGGCGTTCTCAATCGAGATCGTCACGAGCTCCGAGATGGCGATCAGACGATCCTGAACCTCTCGCAACTCCTGCTGGAATACCTGACGCATGCTTCTCCTCGTGTGAACGGGTGTGTGGTGCGGGCCGAAGGATTGGCGGCACCGCATTAGAATGCCCGGTCAAGGTTAACAGTTGGTGCCGATTACGTAAACGCGACACTAAAAGCCCTGGTTGGGATGGTTGCCGTTGGGTAACCGGGTGCACTGCCCCCTAATCTAGTCGTATGCACTCAACCCTGTTGGTGACTTCCACTCTGGTCCTGGGACTTGTCCTGGGGGCCGGGTTTACCCTCCTGTTCTTTGTGGCCGCTCAGCGCGGCCGTCGGGTGGCCGCCGTTGCCGCACCCCGCGTGCCGGAGGGGGTATCGCAGGTTCTGGATGCGATTGAAAGCGCGGGCGTGGTCGTGGACCCCTCGGGCAACGTGGTCAAGGCGTCGAGCGCGGCGTTTACGCTGGGGCTCGTGCGGGATGGTCACGTGACCCACGAGGAGCTCGACGCGCTGGCCAACGTGGTGCGCGATACCGGACTGCCCACCACCCGCGAATTTGCCCTGC
Organism: Mycetocola sp. BIGb0189; assembly: GCF_024810155.1. Taxonomy (NCBI): domain Bacteria; kingdom Bacillati; phylum Actinomycetota; class Actinomycetes; order Micrococcales; family Microbacteriaceae; genus Mycetocola; species Mycetocola sp. BIGb0189. Next base: position 184,843 of record NZ_JANUED010000008.1, on the reverse strand, counting down.
GCCCCGACCAGTTCGGCGAGCTTGACCGTCAGGTCCTCGCTCGCGGGGCGCGCCTGGGCACACGCTACGTGCTGATCCTGGTGGAGGATCAGACCGAGCGGCTGCGCCTGGATGAGGTCCGCCGCGACTTCATCGCCAATATCTCCCACGAGCTCAAGACCCCGATCGGCGCGATTTCGCTCCTGGCCGATGCCCTGGATCCCGCCGCCGATGATCCCGAGCGGGTGCGTTCCTTCGCCACCCGTCTGGAGGTCGAGGCCGAGCGGCTGACCAAGATCACCGCCGACATCATCAACCTCTCCCGACTGCAGTCCGCCGAGGCGATCGGCAAGCCGGCGCTGGTGGACATGGCCGACGTGGTCAAGGCCGCGGTGGAGCAGAACAAGGTGATCGCCGAATCCCACGGGGTCGAGGTCATCTCCCGAACCGTCTCCGATGCCGTCGTGATCGGCGACCGGGCCCTGCTTGTGGTGGCCGTGCACAACCTGGTGAACAACGCGATCGCCTACTCCCCGGACGCCACTCGCGTCGGCGTGGGCCTGGCCGTGCGTGACGGGATCGTCGAGGTCTCGGTCACCGACCAGGGCCCCGGCATAGCCGAGGAGGAGCGCGAACGCGTGTTTGAGCGCTTCTTCCGGGTGGATCAGGCGCGCTCGCGCACCACCGGCGGATCGGGCCTGGGGCTCTCCATCGTCAAGCACACGGCACAGAACCACGGTGGCGAGGCCCGAGTGTGGTCCCGCGTGGGCCAGGGGTCCACCTTCACCATCAGACTTCCCGAGGCATCGGCTGATGCCCGGGCTCAGATCGAAACCACATCCCTGGAGGAAAAGTAATGGCTCGGATCCTGGTTGTTGAGGACGAAGCTTCACTCAGCGAACCGCTGGTGTACCTGCTGGAGCGCGAGGGGCACACCGTGTCGCTCGCCGAGAACGGAACGGACGCGCTGGCCAAGTTCCACACCGATAACCCCGAGGTGATCCTGCTGGATCTCATGCTGCCGGGGATCTCGGGCACCGAGGTGTGCCGGCAGATCCGCGCGCTCTCCACGGTGCCGATCATCATGGTGACCGCCAAGGATGACGAGGTGGACGTGGTGGTGGGTCTCGAGCTCGGTGCCGATGACTACGTGACCAAGCCCTATAAGAGCCGCGAACTGCTCGCCCGCATTCGCGCCGTCCTGCGTCGCCGTGGCGACGAGGAGGGTGACGAGCTGGATGACACCGTGCTGCGCGCGGGGAACGTCACGATGGACCTCAACCGCCACACGGTTGAGGTGGACGGCACCGCGGTGGCGATGCCGCTCAAGGAGTTTGAGCTGCTGGAAATGCTCATGCGTAACACCGGACGGGTGCTCACCCGCGGACAGCTCATCGACCGCGTGTGGGGCAGCGACTACTTCGGGGACACCAAGACCCTCGACGTGCACATCAAGCGCATCCGCTCGCGGATCGAACCGGTTCCCTCCGAGCCCAAGATGCTGCTCACCGTGCGCGGCCTGGGCTACCGCCTGGAGGGCTAACCCTCCACCCCGCTGAGCCTGCGCGATTTCGTCGCCCGCACACCGATGGTGTGCGGGCGACGGCGTTTCCCGGCGGTGATATTTTTGCGAACTTCTTGAGGTTATTTCGAAGTCGGGCGCGTCGCCTACTCGTGATGATGGGTCCACGGGGAAATGCAAAACCGGGTATCAACCGGCCAAAGCCGTGTTGATACCCGGTGAGGTGCGCGCGCTGGCCGGTGGGCGAGCGAGGCGAATGCTGTGGGTGTTAGTTGCCGGTCGAGGACGAGACCGAGGGGCTCGGGACCGGGGTGATGGTCTCGTACTCCTTGAGTACCGGGTCGAGCACCGGAACGCGGGCCTCACCGGCGGTCTCGCTGCCGTACTGGAACGACATGAGGGCATCGGCGCCGGCCGGGGTGGTGAAGTCCTGCAGGGTGATACCGGGCTTGCCATCGGCACCGAAGGTGGTCATTCCGGAGGCGTCGATCTCGACCGAGGTGCGTCCGCCGGGGTATTCGATGTTCAGGGTCTGCGCCTTGTCGCCGGTGTTCACCACGGTGACGGCCAGAACGGCCTCGGTCTTCGAGTGGGTGATCACCAGGGCGTTACGTACGTCGAGGGTTCCGACGTTTGCCGAAACGCCATCGCTCGCGTCGTAGTGCTTCAGCGTCGCCTGCGGGGCGATCAGGTTGCAACCGGCGGTGCCGACAAGAACGGTAGCCGCGAGTACGGCCGAGGTGATGAAACGCGTCTTCACTGGTCCTCCAAGAACACGACGGTGGCAGGCGAGCGGGATTGCCCGCGTGCAGGGGCTGGACCGTCCTAGTCTAGCGTGCGGATAAAGGGTGTGTTGACCGCGCAGATAATAACGTATCTTCACTGTGCTAAACTGAAAAACGCTGAAGGGACACCGATTCATGATTTTTGAGGTTGGCGAGACCGTCGTTTACCCCCACCACGGGGCTGCCGAAATTACCGAGGTAAAGACCCGGTTGATTAAGGGCGTCGAGAAAACATATCTGAAACTGCGGGTGACCCAGGGCGACCTGGTTATCGAGGTTCCGGCAGACAATGTGGACCTTGTTGGGGTCCGCGATGTGATCGGCAAGGAGGGGCTGGAGCGCGTGTTCGACGTGCTGCGTGCACCCTTCACCGAGGAACCCACCAACTGGTCGCGCCGGTACAAGGCCAACCTTGAGAAGCTCGCCTCCGGCGATGTGATCAAGGTGAGCGAGGTTGTTCGCGACCTCTGGCGCCGAGACCAGGACCGTGGACTCTCCGCCGGAGAGAAGCGCATGCTGGCCAAGGCCCGGCAGATCCTGATCTCCGAGCTGGCCCTGGCCGAGAAGACCGATGAGGACAAGGCGTCGCTGGTCCTCGATGAGGTTCTGGCTTCCTAGTTTGCCTTGAGACCTCCTCCGGAGGTTGGGCTTCCTAGCCATTCACGGGTTCACCCCCGAATAACGCACTTCGAAACGGGCGGATGCTGATGCATCCGCCCGTTTTGCGTTTCCTCGGGGCCCGGCCTGTACGCTCGATGTATGAGTGTGAACCCCGCCGTCGCCGTGATCGTTGTAGCCGCCGGAAGTGGAACCCGCCTCGGCGGAGATATCCCCAAGGCCTTCCGTGAGGTGGCCGGCGTGCCGATCCTCGAGCACGCGCTGCGCGGCGTTTTTGGCATGCGCCGCGAGGCACAGGTGATCGTGGTTGCTCCCGAGGCGTTCCGCGGGGACGCCGAGCTTATTCTGGGCCACGCGGCCGGAGATGCCGCCGAGTACGCCTCGGTGGTTACCGGCGGGGCGACCCGACAGGCCTCGGTCGCGGCCGGAATCGCGGTGCTGGCCGACTCGGTGCGCATCGTCCTGGTTCACGACGCGGCCCGGGCGCTGACCCCCTCCACACAGTTTGACGACGTGGTGGACTCGGTGGCCGCGGGCGGCCGCGGAATTGTTCCGGGCCTGGCGGTGGCCGACACCATCAAGCGCGTGGATGACGAGGAGCGCATCGTCGAGACCGTGGACCGTGACGAGCTGCGGGCAATGCAGACTCCCCAGGGGTTCCCGCGCCACGCGCTGGCTCAGGGCTACGCGGACGCCGAGGAGGAGTACACCGACGACGCGGCGCTGTTTGCGGCCACCGGTGGATCCGTCGCCGTGATCCCCGGAGATGCCCGCGCCTTCAAGATCACCACCCCGTGGGACCTCAACCGAGCCGAACACCTGCTGCGCCCCGAGGGCTCAGAGCGTATCCGCGTGGGCGTAGGGGTGGACGTGCACGCCTACGATGACAACGCCGAATTGTGGCTCGCGGGTCTGCACTGGCCGGGGGAGGCCGGGCTCGCCGGTCACTCGGATGGTGATGCGGTGTCCCATGCGATCACCGACGCACTGCTGGGTGCCGCCGGACTCGGCGACATCGGCACGATGTTCGGGACCGATGACCCCCGGTTTGCCCAGGCACGCGGCGAGGTCTTCCTGATCGCAACCCGGGAGCGCCTGATCCAGGCGGGCTTCGGAATCGAGAACGTCTCGGTCCAGATCATCGGCAACACCCCGCGCTTCATCCCGCGCCGGGCGGAGGCCGAAGCTCTGCTGAGCGGACTGATCGGGGCACCGGTGAGCCTCTCGGCCACCACGACCGACCGCCTAGGCTTCGCCGGTCGGGGCGAGGGTCTCACCGCCATCGCGACCGCGGCGCTGCGCCAGCGTCACTAGAGTCGAATAACAAAAATGCCGGACCCCGCGGGGTCCGGCATTTTTGTGTGGGGGAGACTAGCCCATCGTGTTGACGATCAGGCCGATGTGGGTGAAGAAGTTCATCGCGCCAAACAGCACAAACGCGATGCCCGCGAGGCCCCAGACGATGCCCACGATCTTCTCAACCGCACCGGGCAGAGTTTTAGTCGAGAAGGTTTTCAGCGCGAACGGGAAGAGGACCGCGCCGAGGCCCACCAGGGCGAACAGGCCGGACATGAAGATTGCCTCGATCATCGGGTATTCGGCGAAGGCACCGGAGATGGGCTCCTCCGGCGGGGCGGCGAAGAGCTGGAAGATCACGCCGGCGAAGGCGATCCCGAACAGGGCGAGGCCGAGGCCGACGATGAATATGCCCAGCGGACGCGACACCTTCGCCACATACTGAGCGGGATCCGCAGCATCGCGGATCGTCTTGCCACGCTTCCAGAGGAATAGCGAGGCGGCCAGGAGCAGCACACCGAGACCGAGGCTGGTCTCACCGAAGATGATGTTGTCAAAGGGGAAGTACTTGGCAAAGGGCCAGGTGAGGGTCATGTGCAGGCCGGTGGCGGTCAGGATGAAGCCGAGCACACCCGAGGCGAGTGCCCATCCCTCGGGGACAAACTCGGTGTCCTTCTTGCGCAGCTCGCGGGCGAGCAGGACCAGCAGCAGCAGGCCGGCGCCGGCGGCGATCGACATGATCGTGTTGTAGGTGGGCATCTGGGTCCAGTCGATGACCAGACCCTCGGTTTTGATGGGGGACATGAGGTTTCCTTCTATGCATGTGTATATGCTGTGTATACGGCAGTATAAACCCGGTGTGCGCGGATTCCTAGGGGGAGCAAACGGGTAATCTGGGGAGATGACTACGCCGACCACCCAGCAGCGCCGAGAGCTCATGGTGGCCGCCGCCGCGACCCTGCTCATCGCCGAGGGCCCGCGTGCGATTACGCACCGCCGGGTCGCCGATGCGGCGGGGATCCCCGCGGGGTCTGCCAACTACCTGTTTGCCACCCGGCGCGAGCTCTACGCGGCCGCGGTCACCTCGGCCGAAAACGTTCGCGTCACCGCCGCCACCCGGGTGGCCGAGGCGCTGCCGAGGTCCGAACGGGACGCGGTAGAGACCGCCTCGCTGCTGTTGGAAACCTGGTACGCGCCGCAGACCGACCCCAATCTGGTGCGGGTCCGCCTCGAACCCATGCTCGAGGCAGGTGCCGATCCCGAGCTGCGCGAGATCATGGCCGTGTCCCGCCCGCGTCTGCTGGCCGCGCTGGAAACCGTGTTGGATCGCTGCGGGTTTGGTGGCGTGGGAGAGACCGAGATGATCGCCCAGATGCTCGATGCGAGCCTGCTCTATGCGGTGGGTGCGGGAGAAGTCGACCCCAGACTCGCGGCCGCGCGGCAGGTTGCCCGGCTTCTGGAACTCCTGAAGCGGGTGCCGCGAGGGTAGCCCGCGCTGACTACACGCTCCTCAAGCGGGTGCCGCGAGGGTAGCCTGCGCCCTCCACACACCCTCGAAACGGGTGCCGCCACCACGTGCTCCGCGCACGAAATACAACTGACAACCGGTATTTTTTGAGTAAACACGGTGTCTGAGCGGGAAAATCTCGTGTCACACACCGGCCGCGGCGCGCCGTCGGGCCTCGCCCCTTGTACTCTTATATACGTGGCCCTACACCTGTACGACTCCAAATCCCAAGACCTGCGCGAATTTACCCCGATTATTCCGGGCCAGGTAGGACTCTACGTTTGTGGACCCACCGTGCAGTCCTCCCCGCATATCGGTCACCTGCGCTCGGCGCTGGTCTACGATCAACTGCGTCGCTGGTTTGAATACTCGGGCTACCGGGTCACCCTGGTACGCAACGTCACGGACATCGATGACAAGGTGCTGCTCAACGCCACCGAGGATGAGCCGTGGTGGGCGCTGGCCTACCGGATGGAGCTGGAATTCACCGAGGGCTACCGTGCACTCGGCGTTCTGCCGCCCACCTATGAGCCGCGGGCAACCGCGAGCATGCAGCAGATGCAGCAGATCATCACCAGCCTGATCGAGCGCGGTCACGCCTACCCGGCCGCCGATGGCTCGGGGGATGTCTACTTCGACGTGCGCAGCTGGTCGCGCTATGGCGAACTGACCCGGCAGAGCATCGACGCGATGGAGGACGCCACCGACGCGGATCCGCGCGGCAAGAACGATCCCCGCGACTTTGCCCTGTGGAAGGGACGCAAGGACGGCGAGCCCTCCTCGGCCGTCTGGGACAGCCCGTGGGGTGCCGGACGCCCCGGCTGGCACATCGAGTGCTCGGCGATGTCCAGCCGTTATCTCGGCGAGAACTTTGACATTCACGGTGGCGGCCTGGACCTGCGCTTCCCGCACCATGAGAACGAGCTGGCTCAGTCCAGCGCCGCCGGTCACGGCTTCGCAAACTACTGGGTGCACAACGGCCTGGTGAACGTGGGCGGACAGAAGATGTCCAAGTCGCTTGGCAACTCGCTGTTCGCCGCCGACCTGCTCGCCCAGGCGCGCCCGCTCGTGCTGCGCTACTTCCTGGGACAGGCACACTACCGTTCCACCATTGATTTCCATGACGGAGCCCTGGCCGAGGCCGAGGCCGCCCTGGATCGGATCGAAAGCTTCCTCGAGCGCGTCGATCGTCGCCTGGCCGATACCCGATTCGCCGGCACCCAGACCGAGGAGCTTCCCGCCGAGTTCATCGCCGCGATGGACGATGACCTGGCGATCCCGCAGGCCCTTGCGGTCCTGCACGACACCATTCGCGGCGGCAACGCGGCGATTGACGGAGACGATCTTGCGGCCGCGGCCGCCGCCTTTGGACAGGTCATCGCGATGACCAACGTCCTCGGCATCAACCCACTTTCGGCAACCTGGCAGCAGGCCGGCGACCAGGCGGCTCAGGCCGTGCTCGCGCCGCTTGTAGACCGGCTGCTGGGGCATCGCGAACAGGCCCGGACCAGCCGGGACTTCGCCACCGCAGACCAAATTCGTGATGACCTCCAGGCTGCGGGTATCACGATTGACGACACCCCCACCGGGGCACATTGGAGTATTGATGGCTAACAACAACGGGCGTCCCGGCGCCATTCGTAAGGGTAAGAAGGGCCCCGCAAAGGGCACCGGCGGACTCGGACGCAAGTCCCTCGAGGGCAAGGGCCCGACCCCCAAGGCCGAGGACCGGACCTACCACGTCGCCGGCAAGCGCAAGATCGCTCGCGAGCGTCTGGAGGCCGCCCGCGGTGGTCGTGGACCCGCGCAGTCGCGCGGTGGCGACCAGCCCGCCCAGGCCCCGCAGCAGCGCCGCCCCAAGCAGCGCACCGCGGATGAGTCGGAGATCGTCACCGGTCGTAACGCGGTGCTTGAGGCGCTGCGGGCAAAGATCCCCGCAACCACCCTCTACATCGCCTCGCGGATCGAGTATGACGAGCGCGTCAAGGAGATCGTGACCATCGCGACCGGCCGGGGTATCCCGATCCTCGAGGTCATGCGCCCGGAGCTTGACCGCATGGTGAGCTTCGACTCGGTGCACCAGGGCCTGGCGCTTAAGGTGCCGCCGTACCGCTACGAGCACCCCGAGGACCTGCTGCAGAAGACCATCTCACGCGCTCAGGTGCCGCTGATCGTCGCGCTGGATGGAATCACCGACCCGCGTAACCTCGGCGCGATCCTGCGTTCGACCGCCGCGTTTGGTGGTCACGGCGTGATCGTTCCGCAGCGCCGCTCGGTGGGTATGACCGCCTCGGCTTGGCGGACCTCCGCCGGTGCCGCCGCGCGTACCCCCGTGGCTATGGCCGCGAACCTCACCCAGACCATCAAGGCCTATAAGGCCGCGGGTGTCTTCGTGATCGGTCTCGACGGTGGTGGCGACACCATGCTGCCGGGCCTGGAGCTGGCCGATCGCCCGCTGCTGATCGTTGTCGGGAGCGAGGGCAAGGGCCTCTCGCGTCTGGTGACCGAGGCCTGCGACGCGATCGTTTCGATCCCGATCTCCGCCGCAACCGAATCGCTCAACGCCGGTATCGCCGCCTCGGTGACCCTGTACGAGATCTCGCGCCTGCGCGCCGAGGGCAAGGCCGCCAAGTAGCTAACCCCTCTCGAAAAACAGGAATCCCGCCCGGGCAACCGGGCGGGATTCCTGTATGTGGGGGCGTCGTGGCGCTAGCTAGACCAGGTCGCGCCAGTCCGCGGTGGGCTCGCCATCATCGTCCACCGCGTCGAGCGGCAGGTCGAGGGCCTCGGTGGGCGGGGCGATAACGGTGGCCTCGTCTCGGCGGTGGCGCAGCACGTCGTTGATGTAGGAGCTCAGCGCCTCGGCCAGCGGCACATCGGCGTCGCGGGCTTCGGAGAGGCGATAGCGGTGTTCCAGGAGCTGGTGGAACACCTCGGCCGGCTCGAGCTTGCCCTTGAGTTCACGCGGGATGGCCTTGACCACGGGTTCGAAGACGCGGATCAGCCACTCGTGGGCCACGACCTCCTCGTCCATATCCTGCTTACCGTTGGCAGCAATGTAGGAGTCAAGGTCATTCAGCAGCCGGCGGGCCTGGTTCTCGCCGGTGTCGAGACCGGTGAGGCGCAGCAGACGACGCTGGTGGTGCCCGGCGTCCACAACCTTGGGCTGGATGCGCACGGTGGTGCCACCCTCGGCGGTCTTGATTGCCAGCTCCTCGATGTCGAAGCCCAGATCGTTCAGGCGCTCAACCCGCGAGCGGATCCGCCAGCGCTCATGCGAGGAGAAGGACTCGGAGCCGGTGAGCTCGGTCCACAGCTGGCGGTAGGCGGCGACGATTCCGTTGGAGAGCTCCACCGGGTCGAGGTCCTCGTCGGCGCGGCCACCGGCGGCGAGATCCATCAGCTCACCGGCGATGTTCACGCGGGCGATCTCCAGGTCGTTCTCGCGCTGGCCGCGCGACAGACCACCCGGGTAGAGCTTGCCGGTCTCGGCGTCCACCAAATAAGCGGCAAACGCGCCGGCGTCGCGGCGGAAGAGAGTGTTGGACAGCGACACATCGCCCCAGAAGAAGCCGACGATGTGCAGGCGGACCAGGAGCACCGCGAGGGCGTCCACAAGACGCGTGGCGGTGTCCGGGCGCAGCTGCTGCGAGAACAGCGCGCGATAGGGCAGCGAGAAGCGCAGGTGACGGGTCACCAGCACCGAGGGCAGCTCATCGCCGTTCTCGGTGCCGCGGCCGGTGATCACCGCGAGCGGATCCACACACGGGATATCCAGGCGCTGCAGGGTGCGCAGCATGTCATACTCGCCGCGGGCCATCTCGGCGGTGGTTTCCTTCACGGCCACCACATAGCCGGAAAGGTTGGCAAAGCGCACCAGGTGGCGCGAAATACCCTTGGGCAGCGAGGCGATGCTCTCGCTCGGCCAGTCCGCCAGGGGGAGTTCCCAGGGCAGGTCCAGCAGCGCCGGATCCGCGGTGGCCGAGGTGATGTTTAGCGAGCCGCTCATGCGTTCCCTCTCTTTCCGGTTACCCGGGATAACACTTCGGCCCACACCGAGGGTGTGGGCCGAAGCTAAACAAACTCTATTTCGAGCGTACCGGAGGTCACGAGACTACCGGCTGAATATCCGCCCGGGAAGGTGACCTAAATTACAGGGTCACCGGCTTCGAGAGGCGCAGGCCCGACTCGACATCGAACACGTGCAGGTGGTTCGGCAGAACCTCCAGGCGCACGGTCTCGCCGGCGTAGGGGTGGATGCGACCGTCGACGCGGGCCACCAGATCGGTGCGGACACCGTTGATGTCTGCGTGACCGTAGAGGTAACCGTCGGCGCCGAGCTCCTCGACCAGGTCCACGGTCACGGCCAGGCCGGCGTTGGGGTCCTCGGTGACGCGGATGTCCTCGGGGCGCACACCGATGGTGGCGTTGGCCGCGGTGGTCTGGGCGAGGGTCTCGCGCTCCACCGGCACAACCGACTGACCGAACTGCACGCCGCCGTCGGCCAGGCCGACCTGCAGCAGGTTCATCGCGGGGGAGCCGATGAAGCCGGCCACGAAGACGTTCTCGGGACGCTCGTACAGGTCGCGCGGGGTTCCGACCTGCTGGAGCAGACCGTCCTTCAGCACGGCGATGCGGTCACCCATGGTGAGCGCCTCGGTCTGGTCGTGGGTCACGTAGACGGTGGTGACGCCCAGGCGACGCTGCAGCGACGCGATCTGGGTACGGGTCTGGACGCGCAGCTTGGCGTCCAGGTTCGACAGCGGCTCATCCATCAGGAACACCTGGGGCTGACGCACGATGGCGCGACCCATGGCCACACGCTGACGCTGACCACCCGAGAGGGCCTTGGGCTTGCGAGTCAGGTAGTCCTCGAGGTCCAGCAGCTTGGCGGCCTCAAGCACGCGGGCGGCACGCTCGTCCTTGCTGACGCCGGCGATCTTCAGGGCGAAGCCCATGTTCTCGGCCACGGTCATGTGCGGGTACAGCGCGTAGTTCTGGAAGACCATGGCGATGTCGCGGTCCTTCGGCGGGATGTCGGTCACATCGCGGTCGCCAATGAGGATGCGTCCGTCGTTGACCTCTTCGAGGCCGGCGAGCATACGCAGGGAGGTGGACTTACCACAACCGGACGGGCCAACCAGAACGAGGAATTCGCCATCTGCGACCTCAAGGTTGAGCTTGTCAACGGCGGCGCGGGTGCCTCCGGGGTACATACGAGTTGCGTTATCAAAAGTGACCGAAGCCATTTTCTCTTCTCCTTCACCGGCAGGTACGTGCCGGACGATCCGTTGTGATGGAACCCCGTTCTTAACAGCTCGGGGTGTGACGCCAGTGTCACGTTTTTTAGTATGGCACGCCCGGGCGTGGTTTCGGAACGTCTGCGCCCGGATTGGGAAAACGTCCCCTCAACGGGGACGCGTTTGGGCTATTTTCAGATGCGCTGGGTAAACTCGGAGTTCGCGTGTCGTCTAATTCCGATGTAGACACGCATTGAGCGAGGACGAATGACTAACGACGCAGACCCGAAGTCGCCCCGGAACCGATCGGTCCGACAGGCCGCGCGTGAGCGCGCCACCGAACTGCGCAGCGCCCAGCGCCGCAAGGATATTCTGGGGCGTGTGCTCCTGATCGGTGCCGGCGTGATCGTGGTCGGAGCCATCGTGGTGGGTGTCGTGATGTCGCTGCGCACCACCGAGCCTTCCGCGACCACAACCCCCGCAAACATGATCAGCGGCGGCATCGTGGTGGGGGCCGAGCTGAAGGCAGTTCGCACGGATTCTCAGCCGATCGCAGACCCGGCTAAGCCCACCGAGATCAACCCGGCGGTGCCCAACATTCGTATCTACGCCGACTACATCGCCTCGGACATGGGTGCGTTCCAGAAGGCTAACGCCGAGATGCTGGAAACCCTGGTCAAGGACGGCGCGATCACCGTCGAATATCACCCGATTGCACCGCTGGCCAGTAAGTCGGCCGGCAGTCAGTACTCCGTACGGGCCGCAAATGCCGCCGCCTGTGTCGCAAACTTCGCTCCCGATCAGTTCTTCGCCTTCAACGCGGCGATGTATAAGGACCAGCCCACCGAGGGCACCACCGGTCGCAGCGATGATGACCTGGTGAAGCTGGCCAAGGACGCCAAGGTATCGGACGCGAGCTCGATCGAGGAGTGCATCACCAAGCAGACCTATAAGGGCTGGGTGAGCAGTGTCACCGATACCGCGATGAATGAGCCGGTGCCGAACTCGAAGCTGGACAAGGTGGTGACGATGCCCACCGTTTTGGTGAACGAGAAGGTGTACACCGGTGAGCTGACCAGCTCCAAGGAGTTCCGCGCGTTTGTGCTGTCGATCGCCAGCGAAACTCAGAACAAGGCGAGCGTTTCACCCACGCCGTCAGCCGATCCCACCGAGAGCGAAGCTCCCGCCGAATAGACCATCCTCGGTGCGTGAAGTTGCACCGCGCGCGATTGGGTGCCCTAGAATAATGGGGTGCCTGATCCGCACCCGCCGTTTTAGCTCAGTTGGCAGAGCGCCGCACTTGTAATGCGAAGGTCGCGAGTTCGATTCTCGCAAACGGCTCCATCACCCCCCCCGGTCCCCGTGCCCATCGGCACGGTGCGGCCGGGGGTTTTGCGTGGGATCGCGTCACCGTCTGAGCCGTGGCGGTTTGCGACGCAGCGGCTTGTCGCCAAGAAATAGCGTGTGATACCAGCGTCGTCGGCGAGCCGGCCAGAGCTCCGAGGCGAGGTCAATGACCCACTCGGGCGAGGCGATGCCCTGTGCCTGCTCGGCTCGAAACCGAATGTTCGCGGCGTAGACAAGCTCGTTGTGGGTCGGCGGAAGCCCCAGGGGAAGGCGGCTGTAGTCGTTGGTCATGGTTTCCTCCTCTGCTTATCGATGTTCCTCGGGTTCGTGCATGTGAGTAAAGCTGGTGTCCGACTTCTGTCCACTTGGAGAACGTGCGTGTTCCACGGCGGCATCCTGGGAGAAAACCGCCGAGGCCGCGAGAAGTAACCGGCTGCCGTCGATTCCACCCAGGCGTGAGCTCGCCATCTCGGTGAGGATACCCAGCGCGGTTTCTCGTTCGGCGCTCTCCTCGGCGCCAAAGTAGTGGGTGAGTCCCCACTCGACTCGCTGCCACCAGATGTCTTCGCGCTGTTTCTTGCGTGCGGTGAAGATGGTGATCATCGCGGCGATACTGGCGACCACACCCGCAAAGCCGGTGGTGCCGGCCCACCGTGCGAGTCCATGCCAGAAATCGAGTGGATGCGATGCGCTGGCGCCGGAAACCGCACCGGCACCGAGAGCAGCGCCGATGGCGCCGATGGCGGCGGTGGCCGTGGCGGTGATGTTCAGGGTGTGGACGGGCATGTTTGAACACTACGCACAGCGAGCGCCCTGATACCCGGAGCCGCTTGATCTGTGGATAGTCGGGTATTTCCCTCGCGCTGTGGAGGAGAGTCGAAGCGGTCGATCGCATCATCGCGCACCGCGACCTAAGAAAATTTCGATTGGGCTATGGACACGGGACCTAAATGAGGTATGTTGATGACGTGAACATACCTCCGGAAGGTCGGGGGCACCCGGAATCACGTAGGGGAATCGTGATTCTGGCACCGCCAATGAGGGCGGTGATTGGTGCGCCCGGGGGAGGGAAACTCACACCCGCATCACGTTTCGTCATTGACCTGCAAAGGAGCAACGCCCATGAAAAAACGTTTCCTCTCCCTCCTCGCCGCCACGGCCATCGTGGCCCTGCTTGCCGGATGCTCCGGTGGGGCAAGCGCCGAAGAGGATAAGGGTCTCGGCACCGCCGATAAGCCCGTGACCATCAAGTTTTGGCACCCCACGCAGTACGCCCCGCAGATCGTTGAGGCCTTCGAAAAGTCTCATCCGAATATCAAGGTCAAGCTGACCGTGGTCCCCTCCAACCAGCCCGATATCGCCGCCAAGCTGATCGCCGCCGTCCAGGCCGGAGACGCCCCCGACGTGATCAAGGCCGAGTATCAGATGCTGCCCTACCTGGTTTCCCAGGGGGCCGTGGCCCCGCTGGAAAACCTGAAGATCGATGAGGGTGACTACCGCGAATCCGTGCGCGGCCTGGTGCACTTCGGTGACAAGGATTACGGCGCACCCGAGGACTTCACCCCGATGATGTTCTTCTACCGCGCCGACCTGTTTGACCAGCTGGGACTGACCGTTCCGACCACGTGGGACGAGTATGAGGCGCTCGCCCGCAAGGTCAAGGAGGTTGCCCCGGACAAGGTGCTCGGAAACTACAACTACGACTCCAACGACCTGGCCGGATGGTCGGCGCAGGCCGGTGCCGACTGGTGGAAGGCCGACGGCGAGAAGTGGACCGTGGGCATCGATGACCCGGCCACCCTCAAGGCCGCGAACTTCCGCTCCAAGCTCATCAAGGAGGGTCTGATCTCCACCGAGACCGGCCCCGGTGTCAACAACATGCTCGCCGACGGGACGATCCTCTCCTGGAACGCCGGTGCCTGGGCACCCGGCACCATCATGAACGCCAACCCGCAGCTGGATGGTAAGTGGCGTGCGGCACCGATGCCGGTATGGAACGAGGGTGATACCGAGACCGCGGTGTCCGGTGGATCGGCGATCATCCTGGTCAAGAACACCAAGGTGCGTCAGGCCGCCGAGACCTTCATCGAGTGGTTCACCGACTCCGAGGAGGGCATTCTCACCCGCTGGAAGTACTCCAACAACCTCTCCGGCAGCGACCGCCTGGACAACTCCAGGGAGATCCTGGAGATGCGCCCGAGCCCGATCGACCCGGCCCAGGACTACCTCAAGCTGGTCGCCAGCCAGAAGGCCAAGACGTTCTCCAACTGGGGTCCCAACGCCCTGCTGATGCAGAGTACCTGGAAGGACATCGCGCCCAAGGCCGTGGCCGGGGAGCTGTCGATGGATGACGCCATCAAGAAGCTTCAGACCACCGTGGTGGACGATATGAAGCGCACGGGCTTCACGGTGACGGACTAGTCCCACATGTCTCAGTCAGTTCTCGAACAGGCCGGCCCCGCCCGGACGCGACGCTCGCTCGCGCCCGGTCGGGCCCCGGCCGGCCCGGGCCGCCCGAAGAAGGGCCGCCACCGCCTCGCCCCGTACCTGTTTATCGCACCGGGGATCACCCTCTTCACCCTGTTCCTGCTGATCCCGATCGGCTACTCGGTCTACCTCAGCTTCTTCTCCAATAAGGTTTCCTCGGGCATCATCGGTGCCTCCGAACGTGCCTCGGTATTTGTCGGTTTCGACAACTTCGCGGCGATCCTCGAGGGCTCGGTGTTCTGGTCGGGCCTGGCCCGCGCCGGGTACTACGGCCTGCTGGTGATCCCGATCACCCTCGGCCTGGCGCTGGTCTTCGCCCTGGCGCTGGATGTGGGCGTCTCCAAGCTACGCACGGTTTCCAAGACGATCATCTTTATCCCCTACGCGGTGCCCGGTGTGATTGCCACGCTCATGTGGGGCTACATGTACCACGAGCGCACCAGCCCGTTCGGGGACATCTTCACCTTCTTCGGTTTCCCGACCCCGGACTTTCTCGGGGACTCGCTGGTGTTCTATTCGATCGTCAACATCGCCGTGTGGGGTGGCATCGGCTTCAACATGATCATCCTCCACACCGCGCTCAGCGGTATCCCGCGGGAGATCTATGAGGCGGCCCGGATCGACGGGGCCAGCGAGCTGCGCATCGCGATCCAGGTCAAGCTGCCGCTCGTGGTGCCCTCGATGATCTTCACCCTGCTGTTTGGTGTGATCGGCGCGGTTCAGGTGTACGCCGAGCCGCAGACCATGAAAACCATGTCCCCCTCCATCACCTCCGGCTGGGTGCCGCTGATGGAGATCCAGCGCCTGGCCTTTGAGCAGGGCGAAACCAACATGGCCGCGGCCGGGGCGATCATCATCGCGCTGATCGCTTTTGGACTCTCGCTGCTGGTCTTCCGGCTGGCCGGTAAGAAGGGATCGGGCGACTGATGACCACGATCGATAAGACCCCGGTTCCCGTCGCCGCCGCGCTGCCGGCGAGCGAGCGTCCGCCGCAGGAGATCAAGCGCGAACGCGCTCGGGCCAAGCGTAAGGCGCTCGGCGCGATCCCCTCGGCGATCCTGATCATCGGCTCGCTGTACTGCTTCATTCCGCTGTTCTGGCTGGTGAGTGCCTCGACCAAGGGGCGCGATACCCTCTTCACCACCAACACGTTTATCCCCGACGGGATCGACGGGTTCTTCCGCAACGTCGCCCAGCTGGGTAACTATCAGGATGGCGCGTTCTGGACGTGGATGGGCAATTCGGTCATCTACGCCGGCGGAGGCGCCGCCCTCTCGGTGCTGGTCTCGGCGGCGTTCGGCTACGGCCTGGCGATGTACGAGTTCCGCGGCAAGCAGGTCGCCTTCGGCCTGGTGCTCACCGGCATGCTGCTGCCCGGCGTGGTGGTGGCGATCCCG
This sequence comes from Mycetocola sp. BIGb0189, assembly GCF_024810155.1. Lineage (NCBI taxonomy): Bacteria > Bacillati > Actinomycetota > Actinomycetes > Micrococcales > Microbacteriaceae > Mycetocola > Mycetocola sp. BIGb0189. The sequence continues at coordinate 168,665 of NZ_JANUED010000008.1, read as the reverse complement.
CAGTACCTGCTGATGGCTCAGCTTGAGCTCACCAACACGTACTTCGCGATCCTGTTCCCGGTCATGGTCAGCCCGTTTGGGATGTGGCTGTGCCGCGTGTTTGCCGCCTCCTCGGTACCACGGGAGCTGCTGGATGCCGGACGCGTGGACGGGGCCAGCGAGTTTCGAATCTTCTCGGCGATTGGGCTGCGTTTGATGGCACCCGGCCTGCTCACCGTGTTCCTGTTGCAGTTCGTGGGAATCTGGAATAACTTCCTGCTGCCGTTCATCATGCTGAGCGACAACACCAAGTACCCCCTCTCCCTCGGCCTCTACAGCATGATGCGCGGTAGTGATACCGAGGAGGCCATCATCCCGACCCTGGTGATTTCCGGATCACTCGTGGCCACCATTCCGCTGATCATCATCTTTATCTGGCTGCAGAAGTACATGCGTATCAACTTCGGCGGCGGACTGAAAGGCTAATCATGACAACCGAACCCACCAAGCGGGTTACCTTCCCGCAGGCCCGCGGCCTGGCCCTCGGCGCAACCTCGCTGATCCATCATGCCGACCCGCAGGCCAACAGCGACGACCTGGTGGATGCCGCCTGGGATGCGGGAATCCGCTACTTCGACACCGCCCCGATGTACGGTGGAGGTGCCTCGGAGAAGCTGTTTGGGCCCTCGCTGACCCGGTATCCCCGCGAGGAGTACGTGCTCTCGTCCAAGGTGGGCCGCCTGGTGCGCGACGGCGAACCGGTCCTCGAACACGAGGATGCGCTGTGGCGCTACGACTTCTCGGCCGACGGGATTCGCCGCTCGGTGGACGCCTCCCTCGCCCGGCTGGGCGTAGACCGGCTGGACATCGCGTATATCCACGATCCCGATCGCTTCTATGACCAGGCCTCCACCGAGTCGTATGCGGCACTCCAGGAGCTGCGCGCCGAGGGCGTGATCGGTGCCATCGGCGTCGGCATCACCCAGGCACCGATGCTCGCCCGGTTCCTGCGCGAAATCGAGCTGGACGCCGCGCTGCTCGCCGGCCGCTTCTCGCTGGTGGACTCCGAGGCGCTGGACGAGGTGATCCCGCTGGTGCGGGAGCAGGGCGTGACCCTGAGCATCGCCTCGACCCTGCACGCGGGCCTGGTGGATGGCAAGGACTCCGGTCACTTCCACTATCAGCCCACCCCGCCCGCGATCGTCGAGCGGGTCGCCGCGATTCACGCACTGAGCGAGCGCTACGGCGTGCCCATCGGTGCGGTGGCCATCCAGTATGTGCTGGGCTATCCCGAGGTGGACATGATCCTCACCGGGGTGGCCGACCGCGGCCAGCTGAACCAGAACCTGTCCTGGGCCAGCTGGGAGATCCCCGCCGAGCTGTGGGCGGAGTTGGATGCCTCCGGCCTGGTTTCGGCCCCGATCCCCACCACCCTGCTGCACCCCTAACCCCACCCGAGAAAGGGAAACATCATGGCAAAAATCACCATCCTGACCGGCTCCGGTCAGTACCAGGACCGCTGGCACGATTTCACCGCGACGGGCTTCCGCGTCGCCCAGGTGTTGCAGGAGGCCGGGCACGAGGTTGTGCTGCGGGCGCTCAAGCCGCAGGGCATCCTCGAGGAGCTGGAGGATACCGACCTGCTGGTGGTCAACTCGGGCTTTGGCGAGTACACCGAGGTTTCCGACGGTCCGCGCGAGGAGTGGGACGAGGCCTTCGCCGCGCTGCGTGCCTACCGCGCCCGTAAGGCACCGATCCTCGCGCTGCACGCCGCCACGAACAGCCTCGATGGGCTGGACGAGTGGCACCAGTGGATCGGCGGCGAGTGGGTGCGCGGGACCTCGATGCACCCGCCGATCGGCGTCTCGCACGTACAGGTTTCGGACCCGGATCACCCGATCACCGCGGGCTTTGCCGACTTCCATCCCTATGACGAGATGTACAGCTATCTGGAGGCATACCCGGGCAGCCGTGTTCTACTGACCCACGACTATGCCGACCTGACCCACGCACTGGTGTGGACCACCGAACAGGACGGTGCCCGCACCGTCTACGACGCCCTGGGCCACGGCGTACAGGCGTTTGACACCCCGGAACGGCACGAGCTGCTGCGCCGCGAGGTGGATTGGCTGCTGGCAGAGTGACCTCAAAAAACGAGGCGATTGATTCCCTGGAATCGGTTGGAACGGGGGCGCTGCCGCAGGTAGCGCCCCCGCGCATGACCGGGGAGGTACAACGCGGAAAGCTCGCGCTGATGTCGGTGACCCACGTGGTCAACGATTTCTACGCGGGGGCGGTGCCGGCGCTGATCCCGTTTATGGTGCTGGAGCGCAACTATACCTACGCCGCGGCCAGCGCGATCATGCTCGCCGCCAACCTACTGGGCAGCGTGCTCCAGCCCGCGTTTGGGCTGCTGGTGGATCGCTGGCGCATTCCCTGGCTCGCGGTGGTGGGGTTCCTGATCGCCGGTGTCGGTGTCGGCATCTCGGGGCTCACCCAGGACCTGCTGCTGACCTGTCTCGCGGTCGCCGGCACCGGCCTCGGGGTCGCCGCGTACCATCCCTCGGCCACACGTCAGGCGAAGGCCGCCTCGGGTCCGCGCACCAGCGGGCTCGCGGTCTTCTCGGTCGGCGGAAATATCGGTATGGCGCTGGCACCGCTCGCGGTGTCGCTGGTGATCGGAAACCTGGGCCTCGCTGCCACCCCGCTCCTTGCACTTCCGGCGGTGGCTCTGGCGCTGCTGATGGCGATCTGGCGCGGTGTCGAACGGGCAAAGCGTGCGCGCTCGGGTGTTGCCGCTCCGTCTCCGACGAAGCCCGCACGGCAGGGCAAGGATGACTGGCGAGCATTCGGCTGGTTCTCGGCGATGGTGATCCTGTCCTCGGCGGGATCGGCCGGAATCCAGGCATTCCTCGCCCTGTTCCTGATTAGCGAGTTCGGGGTCAGTACCGAGTTTGGTGCCGGAAGCCTGACCCTGTTCACCGGGATGGGTGTGCTGGGAACCTTGGCCGGCGGCTGGCTTGCCGACCGGATCGGCCATATCCTCACCCTGCGTCTGGGCTACCTGATCGGCCCACTGGCCCTCGGAGTCATGCTGCTTGCGCCGGGCACGGTGGTCGCGCTGATCGCGATTGCGGTGCTCGGGTTTGCCGCCTTCATCCCGTTCTCGGTGCAGGTTGCGCTGGGGATGAAGTACCTGCCGAACCGGATCGGAACCTCAAGCGGACTCACCCTGGGCCTCGGGGCCACGGTGGGTGGGCTGTTCGCGCCGGTGTACGGCATCCTCGCGGATGGGCACGGTCTGCGGTTTGCGCTCACCGTGGGTCTGGGAGTCAAGGTCCTCGCGCTGGCGATGACCTTCCTGCTCAAAAAACCCGACGAGTCCTAACGTCGAAACGCGGTCGCGCCGTCATGTTCCCGAATCGGAATATGACGGCGCGACCGGTTAACGCGGCTCGGCGGCCGGAGTAATCTCACCCGAGGGCTGTCCGCCGATGACGCCGAGAGGATCGGCGAGGAGACGACGGAATCCGAGGTCTGCCGCACCGAGGAGGAGGAGATCCGGACCTAGCGCGGGGGTGCCGAGCTCCACCCGTTGGCGCATGCTGTCGAAGCTGGAGATCACGCAGTAGCTCGCCAGGGTGTCGGAATCATAGGCCAGCAGGTGGCTGAAGAATCCGTCAAACAGGATCAGCTCGGGATCGTAGGCGATCACGGCCGCGCGCAGGGCGGCACCGGTGCGCGCCAGATAACTCTCGAGACGCTCGTGCGGGGATTGCGGCGGCTCGGGAAGTACCGGATCGTCATCGTGCGGGGGAGCGTAGACGGTGCGCGGGGAGCGGTCCTCGGCGGCCTCGGGCGGCAGCTCGGGCAGGGCACCGATCTCCCCGAGGGCACGCAGAATGTCGTACTGGGTGACCTCCACCTGGAAGCAGCCGCGGGCACCGCACCAGCATCGCCCGCCGCCGGGCCGCACGGTGGCGTGAGCGAAGGAGGCGGCGATACCGGTGTTACCGGTGAGGAGGTGCCCACCCACCAGCACCGCGGTGCCGATCCCGCCGGGGCCGCCGTAGAAGTAGACAACGTTTTTTCGATCCAGCCCGGCCCCCCAGATACTCTCGGCCAACACTCCCAGGTGACCGTCATAGCGTGTTTCTGCCGGGATTCCGGTGGCCTCGGTGAGGTAGCGGGCAAACGGTTCGGCATCCCATCCCAGCGAGGACGCACTCACATACTCGTGATTCTCACCGGTCACAAACCCCGGGGTAGCCACGCCTATCCCCACCAGCACGGCTCCGGCGGGAAGCTCCTGCCGGGCTTCGGCGATCGTGGTGGCCACGATATCCGCGGTATCCCGGGCGGACACGTTGCGGGGGAGGGGGACCGCCCGACGCCAGACAATCTTCGCCCCGAGGGTTGCCAACGCCACGGTGATCCCGTTGGCGTCGCGCATTACCGCGACGCTCAGCACATCGGGTCGCGGTTGCACCATCGGGGAGGGACGCCCCGAGCGATTGTTGGCCAGCGGCTCGCTCTCAAAGCACAGCCCGAGGGTCTCCAGCTCGGCCACCAGACCCTTGATCGAGGACCGGCTCAGCCCGGATGCCCGGGTAATCTCGGTGCGCGAAAGCTGCCGACGACGATGGATGATCTCCAGGACCGCGGCGAGGTTGTGACGACGCATGCCGTCGGCGTTGGCGGCGGGGCGTGTGGATGTCATCTCGGGTTCCCTTCTCGGGTTGATCCCATCGTGCCAGAACGCTCGGTGGATCGGGCGACGACTGTCCGTACGGCGGCGGGAACGGTGCTGATCGGCAGAAAAACTGATTGGGCACCCCCAAAACGGGGTGGTTATCGTGGTGATTCTCCGGGTTTTCGCTATGGTTTTTTCCCAGAATGCTCGTTATTCATTATTGTGGTTCTGGGGCATGCGTTTTCGATCGCGCCCCGCGCTTCCCCCGGGCGCAGCCTTCCCCCGAAAGATCATTCTTCTATGCCTTCTTGGCCCGTACCTTCCCCTGCCCGACGCTGGGAACAGGTCTACCGCCGTCGCCTGATGTTCACCGATACGCTGAGCGTTCTCTTTGCGGTGTTCGGCAGTCAGTGGATCCGTTTTGGGACCGAAACCGAGAGCCTCGCCATCGAAGCGGATGCCTCCGGTTTTGGCTTCTCTGTGTCCTATACGGTGTTCTCCGCGGTACTGGTCGCCGTATGGCTGTTTGCGCTCTCGCTGTTTGCCAGCCGCCGCGCCTCAATTCTGGGCAGCGGGACCACCGAGTACAAACTCGTAATTGATGCGACGTTGCGTGTTTTCGGTCTGCTTGCCATCATCTGCTACCTGGGCAAGGTCGAGCTCGGACGAGGGTATTTCCTGCTGGCGTTGCCTGCCGGATTGATTTTGCTGGTGGGCACACGCTGGATGTGGCGAGTCTGGGTTGGACACAAGCGAAAGAGCGGATGGTATTTCAACCGCACCCTGCTGATCGGTGAGCCGGTTCAGACCCGCCACGTGGCCACCGAGATTTTGCGCACGCCGGGCTCGGGCCTGACCCCGGTTGCGGCGATCACCTCGGCAACCGGTTCGCGCGAGGATCTCCTCCCCGGTATTCCCGTTCGTGGAGGCCTGGCCGATATCGAGCGGGTCCTGGACTCGGAATCCATCGAAACCGTTGTGTATACCGGTTCCGATCAGATGAGCCCCGAGGCGTTGAGACAACTGGGCTGGCAGCTGGAGAGCCGCCGGATTCACCTGGTTGTCGCCCCCGCACTGACCGACATCGCGGGACCTCGAATTCGTGCGCGCCCGGTTTCGGGCCTGCCCCTGATCAACGTGGACATCCCCGAGTTTGAGGGACGTAAGTACTCCTCCAAGCGTGCGCTGGACATTCTCGGTTCCGGCTTGGGCCTCCTGCTGCTCTCCCCGTTCTTCCTCCTGTTTGCGATTCTCATTAAAAAGGATTCGCGTGGGCCGGTGTTCTTCCGGCAGAAGCGGGTGGGGCTGAACGGTCACGACTTCCACATGGTGAAGTTCCGTTCGATGGTGGTGGACGCCGAGGATCGGCTGGACGCGCTGCGTCATCAGTCGCAGGGTAACGACATTCTGTTCAAGATGAAGAGCGATCCTCGAATCACCAAGCTCGGCGCGTTTATGCGCCGTTACAGCATCGACGAGCTGCCGCAGTTGATCAACGTCTTCCGTGGCGATATGTCGCTGGTCGGCCCGCGGCCGCCGCTGCGTAGTGAGGTTGACCGATACGAGGACGCCGCACACCGTCGCTTCCTGGTAAAGCCCGGAATGACGGGCCTCTGGCAGGTCAGCGGTCGCAGCGACCTGTCCTGGGAAGATAGCCTGCGCCTGGACCTCTACTACGTGGAGAACTGGTCCATGACCGGTGACTTCATCATTCTCTGGCGCACCGTGCGTGCGGTAATGGGCAGCAGCGGCGCCTACTAGTTTGACCCCGTAATTTTTATGCAGAATCGAAGTGAATCCATGGCTCCGTCGTCAAAATCCGTTGTTGTGATCGGCACGCGCGGCTACCCCAGCTACTATGGCGGGTTTGAAACCGCCGTGCGCCGAATCGCTCCGTATCTGGCCGATGAGGGATGGGACGTCACCGTGTATGGGCGTACCGGGTCGACCCGGGATGAGGATCCTGGACGGGACCCTCGTGTGCACACCGTGGTGACCGGTGGCATCGAAAAGAAGTCGCTCAGCACGCTCACCTACGGATTGACCGCCTGCTGGCATGCCGCCCGGCACAAGCCGGATGTGGCCCTGGTGATGAACGTGGCCAACGGATTCTGGCTGCCGCTGCTGCGGATGCGTGGAATCAAGACCCTGGTGAACGTGGACGGTATCGAGTGGGACCGTCAGAAATGGGGCCGTCTGGCCAAGCTCACCTTCCGGATCGGTGCCAAGCTCACCGCCCGTTGGGGCAACCGGATGGTGTATGACGCCGAGGCCATCGCCGAACGCTGGAAGCGTGACTTCGGGGTTGACGGGGTGTTCATCCCCTATGGCGGGGATGAGCCGTCCGAGACACTGCCCGTACCTGAAGGGCTGACCCGACGCGGCTACGTGCTGGTGGTGGCCCGATTTGTCCCCGAGAACACCGTGGGCGAGTTCTTTGATGCGGTCGAGACTCTGGGGCAGAATTACGACGTGGTGATTGTGGGATCCAGCGGTTACGGTGGGGAACTCGACGAGCGCGCCGAAGACCTCGCAGCCCGCCTCCCGCGTGTGCAGTGGTTGGGTCATGTGAGCGACGACGCCAAGCTGCACGCACTCTGGCAGCACGCCGGCGTGTACTTCCACGGACACAGCGTGGGTGGCACCAACCCGGCTCTGGTCCAGGCGATGGCCTGCGGTGCCCCCACCGTGGCCCGTGACACCGTGTATAACCGCGAGGTGCTGGGTGAGGGTGCCGTACTGACGGCTCCCGAGCCTCAGGCGATCATCCAGGCGTGCGAACGCATGCTGGGTGATGCCGACCTCCAGGAGCGCAGCGCCGCAACCGCGCTGGAGCGCAGTCGGGCCATCTACACATGGGATCGTGTGTGTGGGGCCTACGAGGAAAACCTCGCCGAGTTGGCGGGATAACGTCTCACGCCCGCTGATCGGGTTCTTCGCGAGTATGAAGAAGCCCCGCCTCTGAAAAGAGACGGGGCTTCACCTTTAGGTGCACACTAGGGGGTACCTGTGATGACAAAACCTAGCGCGAAAATGAGTGAACAGATTACCGGAACCGCGCGAACCCTGCCGGCGGTACCAGTTTCAAAAAACACCGCCGCCGCGATGAAGGTAGGCGGCAGCAACGTGAGAGCGTAGCGAATCGGAAGTTCGAAATAATACCCCTCTGTGGCGGCCACCGCGATTGCGAGCAGCGGGCCGAGAACCAACAACATGAAAAGGCTGGAGCGGGCGACGGTGGATATCGGTGCCGTTTGCGTGCTCGCCGCTCCGATGAAGCCGGAGAGAACAAATACACTCAGCAGGCACGCTGAGGCGATTCCGGCCGCGTTCACGAGGGAGAGCACCTCCACACCCTGGCCAAGGGTCGGGAGGAACTTGAATACCTCGCTAACAATGTTGCTCAGTCCCAACTGATTGTGTTCTATCTCCCGCTGACTCGAACCAAGGTCTGACGCTCGAATGATTGTCCAAATAAGCTGAATTGCCACAGGAATTACGGTTGCCAGCGCCGAAGCTACAACGGCCTTGCCTCTGTGTACGAACGGGCTTGATCGGAAGAGCACCCAGCTGACGAGAGTAAGAACTACAACGCCGGTGATGGCGAGGTTCTGGAGTTTGAGGGACCCACCGATGACAGAAATCACCGGTATCCACCACAAACCGCGACCGGTTTGGAAGTATCGAATAGCAAGAAAGGTCAGCGCGCTCCCGATCAGCAGAGCCGGGGCGTCCGTGCTCAGATACGTATTCGCCGTGTAGGCGGGTACCGAGCCGATAATCGCCAATGGTGCCAGCACGGAAGTCAACCGCGAGACGCGGAGTCGAGACAGCGTCAGGGATAGGAAGATTCCTGCGCCGGCCAGCCACAGCGCTCCCGTCAGTCGAGCGGCATTAACCAGATCTCCTCCGGTGAATATGCTGAGCGGATAGGCAAACGCCTTGGTGATCATGAAATATGTGGGGGTATAGATATCGGCAGTTGTTTCCCCACTAAATGGAAGTGACGCGATGTGCTCATCCGTGAGTGCACCCTCACACGCCGCCGGGTTTGCGTCTATATACCCACGAATTCCATGACAAAGTGCATACTGGCGAGCCAGGTTTCCGGTGGGTTCACCGTTGTGAAGGCGGAAGGAGTCGGGAACCTTGTCGAAGTAGTCGATATAGACATATTCATCCGCGGCGGATGTCGTGTCGTGCTGGGAGATATTCCACCCGACAAAGCTGAAACTCGCTACCACCATCACGAGCGGAATGAATAACGCACTCTCGATAAATCGTCTTAGGATGGTGAGCTCTTTTCATGAGGTGAATCTGATGGAAAACGAGTAATCGGTTTTCGGCTACGAGCCGTCTGACCGGTTGTGGACGCGGACCTCTGATCTGTGTCGAAGAAGAACGATAATCTGCCACAGCAGCAGAGCCAACTGGGCGCACAGAACGCCGAGTGCGCCGCCCGGAGCCCCATAGAGACCGCCCAAGACGGATACCGCGGCCACCGACACACTCGCCGCAATGAGTGTCCCCACAAACACCTGGGTGTTGAGCCCGAGAGGGATAAAAATGTGGAAATTGATCGAGGTGGTGATCGACATGAGCCCAAGCGAGAGCCCGAAGAACAGCGCGGTGTCGGACCCAATGGTGATCAGCGATCCGAAGAGGACGGTGCTAAGCCAGGGCCCGAAGAAAACCATCACCGCTGCCCCGGTAAGTCCGAGCACGGTGTGGAAGAGAAGTGCGGTGAGTCGACGTTTACGTGCGGCGCTACCCGTCCCTGCGACCCAGCCCTGGAGCGAGTTACTGGCGGAGTAGATGATGATCATGCCGTACCGGTTGATGCGTTCGGCGGCGGCGAATACCGCCACGCTTGGCAGACTAACGATCGACATGAGCGAGACGGGAAAACTCTCATATGTGGCCATTGTGAGAGCCGATGCCGCGGGTTTGAACCTGAATCGCAGGTTTGCTTGAACTACCTTAAGATCGCCGCGGGAGAGTCTGCGACGTTCGGAAAGCGTCCGGTGCGCTAGCCACGCGGTGACCAGCCCGACAACCGTGAGGAGCACGGGATAGATGAGGATGTTTCCGGTGACGATGATGAGAAGAGATGACCCTATGGTCACTGCAAGACGAGGCACCGTGTCAAACGCGGCGACGATTCTCGCGCGGCCAATACCCACCGCGTACCAGTTCGGGGCGAGTCCCATCAGGGCCATACCCACGGCCATGATTGCGGCTTCCACACGAAACTCGGCGAATGCGAGTAGCGCTGCCCCGACGGCTGCGAGTGGTGCCATGACAAGCGTTAGCGCGCTTCTGGTGAGAACGCTGTCGCGGTACAGTCCGCCACGCTCCGCAGTGGGGGCTACCGCCACCTTGGCGGGGCCGGTCAGCCCCCAACCGTAGAGGATCACTGCGGCGGCGATCGCGCCAATCGACTGGCCAATCGCGATGCTGCTCCACCCATCCGGGCCCGAAACCCGACTGATCACCGGCAGGATCAGCAGGGGCGAAATCCCGGAAAGGATTTGTAGGCCGGAGAAGGAGAAGATTCGACCGGCGAAACCTCGCATCGTGTTACCCGACTTGCGGGGTCGAGGACGCAGTGGGTTCGCCTCGCCGGGCGCGAACACTGCCGGCGGCCACTGCCAGGACGATCCAGATCATTGCAAACCAGAAACTACTGGTCAGTGTTGAAGTCACCGCAATGGCCCCAATCACCGCCAAGAGGATCGGCCTTCGGTGACGAGGCGTTTCCCGTACCAATAGAACAAAGAAGAGGACGAGGAGCGCGAGTCCGATCAGACCTACATCGTAGACAATCTGGATCGGGAGCATGATGATGTGTCCGGCCACTCCCGGTGTTCCTGGCTGTTCGTGCCGCAGACCGAATGTGTTTGTCCCGTTGCCGATCCAGAGGTTCACACCGTTCATTTCCTGCTTTGCCAGATCAAATACCTGGAGACGGAAAACGAAGGTTCCGCCGCCAAGCGACAGATCCCCGAGCTTGTCCTTGGTATCGGGGTTGTCGATGTCCGGGACGATGGGGGTGCTTGAGGATGAGGTCGGGGTGCTTGAGGCCCCGGGAGCGGCGCTCGGCGTTGCGGGATCGCTGGGTGCCACGGTGGCACCATCGTTGTTGAGCGGAGCCTGCTCGTACAGGAAACTGCTGATTGCTCCCGAGGCAAAGAACACGGCAAGAACCACAACAAAAGCCGTGCCCGCAGAGATGATTCGCGCACGCACATGGGTGACGCTCTTTCGAAAGAGGAACCCCGCCAGGATCAGCACAACCAGGCTTCCCAGCAGCGCGATAAACGAGGTGCGTGTTTGGGACGCTACAAGGCCGAAGGACGCGAGAGCCGAGACCACAACGACTACCCACGGACGCTGGTGGTAGCGCCAGACAAAAAGCAGCAGCAACAGAATGATGAAGGTCGCGTAGATGTTGGCTTCGAGCGAGGTGCCACGGGCTACCCAAACCTGATAGAGCCAGTCAAAGTCGACACCGAATCCGGTGAGCTTGAGTTGATTGGCCAGGGTAGCTGAGATGATGCCGATTAACGCCCAGGGAACAATGCTCCAGACGAGCGCCCGCTCAAACCTGGACAGGATCGGTCCGAGTGCGAGGAGCGAAGCAAACAGGATCGTATCGAGCACAAACCAGGTCAGAATCGATGCGCTTTTGACCAGACTGGGCGAGAACAACGCGGTGGAAATGAGATTCAGCGCGATGAACGCGAGCAGAACCCAGATCGAGCGTCGACGGACAACCTGTAGAAGGCCAGCGCGACCGTCCGCCGAGACGAGCACCAGAATCAGCAGGAGCACGGGGGTAACCTGTTCAGGTCGCACAACAAACCCGAGAATGGGGAACCCGTAGTAGCCGGTAAAGGCACTCAGTGCAACGATGCTGAGAACCACAACAACCGCGATTGTATAGGGTCGCCCGGTGAGGTTAAGCGTGCGTCGAACCGAGGAAGTTTGTTCGGTAGACACTATTTTGCCCACCCCTCGAGCACTTCTGCGATTTCATGGTGGTAGCGGCTGACGGCAAATTTATCCGCGAATCGTGTGGCCGCCGCATCGCCGGCTACGGTGAGGGACTCCTCATCGAGGGCGTTGATTGCAGCGGCGAGTGAATCGGCCGAACCGGGAACGACAAGCCAGCCGGTTTCGCCCTCGGCCACGATCTCCGGCAGGCCACCGGTCCGCGTGGCGATGGTGGCGCGAGCGGCACTTGCGGCCTCGATGGCGATCGTGGGGAGAGGATCGGGCTGGATGCTGGGGACAATAACCACATCAGCCGCGTCGATGTACCGTCGCACATCGTGAACTTCGCCAACCACGTTGATCTGTGAGCGGGCGGATGACTGCGTCACCAGATTTGGGACGTCAATGCTGACTCCGCTGCTCGGCGGACCTCCGAGCACGGTCAGCTCGAAGCGTTCGGTATCCACACTGTCCCAAGCGTCGATGAGGACGTCGACACCTTTCCACCCGCTCCACCGACTGGCGAAGAGAAGCTGGATCTTATCGTGTCGTTCACGCGGCTGCGCTGGGGGCAGATCGAAACCGTTATAGATTACGCGGGTTTTAGCGCGTGCTCGAGCAGGAGCATCCTCAACGATTGCGTTGCTCACGGCCACGATTTGATTCGCCCGGGAGATGACCGACCAGATGACCCTGCCCTCGGTGCCGCGCAGCGACTCGTGAAGGTGCACCACCGTGGGAATACGTAGGATACGGGCTAAAGGCACCGCAAGGAACAGAGCGGTCGTATTCACATAGAGCAGATCCGGCCGGTTTTTTGCCAGCTTGCCAAAGAACGAAATGGCCCATCCGGCAATGCGAACAAGCTTGAGGGGAGTAATGTACGCGCGGCGCAGCACCGGGAGTTTCATCGAGCGAACCCGGGTTCCCTGCTCGATCAGTGCGGCGCTCAAAAGCTTGTCGCCATAGTCCAGGTCGCTGGGAAGCCAGGCTTCAAGTGTCCAGTCTTTCGGCAGCGCGGCAAGGGTTTCAAGGAGCACACGGTCGGCACCATAGAGCTCATCCGAGGGGTGGATGAAGAGGATTTTTTTCGACATTGTGTGTTTATCTTTTCTTGAGATCTCGGGCGGGGATTCCGCCATATACGCCTCCGGCAGGAACGTCTCGGGTTACCACAGCGCCCGCGGCGATGACCGCCCCCTTGCCGATACGAACACCGGAGGTTACCGTGACGCCGCTGGCAAGCCAGGCGCCGTCCTCGATAACAATGGGTGACCAGGTGACACCCTGCTCCTTGATGCTTTCGGAATCAGTATCGTCAAAATTGTGGTTTTCGGCGAAGAGGCGAACACCCGGTCCGAGCATGACATCGTCGCCAATTTCGATGCCTCCTGAGCATCCGATGTAGCAGTTGGGACCCATGCTTGAGCGGTCTCCCATGACCAGGCCTACCCCGATGTCGCGAGAGTAGTAGCTACTGGGCCTGATCATCGCGCCCGAACCGATTGAAACCGAATTACCGAATACCAACCCATCCCGTGCCAGCCCCTGGATTTCGGCAAAGTCCTCCACCACAAAATTTGCACCCACCGAGATGAACTGAGGGTTGTGGATTCTGACCCCGCGGCCGAGGAGGACCTGACCACGACGCGAGCGAAGAAACGGGCCACGTCCCATGCCTCGCACCATCATCGCGGAGGTCTTGCGTGCGAGTTGCCAGCTCACCCGCTGCCACCCGCTCAGATCGGTGTGACCAGCTACCCGACGTTTTTGGTCGCCGATGATCTTGTCAATGAATCCCAAGTTTCAATGATCCTGTTCTACTCTTTTTCACGGTGAAGTTCGGGGCGCCCTGAATGCTAAAAATCGTGGAGCCGACCTCGTCTTGTGGGTGCCTTTGCGCGAGCTACTTGGGGTTTGCGGCGATGAACTCGGCGAGTTTGTCGGTCTGGAAAGCCGTGGCAAGCTGGGCCATCTTGGCATCGTCGAGGAGCACGATTGACTGTCCATCGGGCGAAGTGCCGGTTCCGGTGGTCGGAGCGGTGAAGAACTTCACGTCATCGCCGCGCACGTTAGCCATGCTCGGTGCGAGGCCAGCCGCGAAGGCCGCGTTCAGACCACTGTCAACCTTGAGGAAGGGTGCCAGCGCATCGATTGATTCGATCACACGACCCGGGTTGGTCAGCGTTTCCTTGCTCAGCAGCTTGTTGAGGATGCCCTTCATATACAGCTGCTGGTTACGAGCACGCTGGTAGTCGCCATCCTGGAACGAGTAGCGCTCGCGCACGAACGACAGTGCGTCCTTGCCATCGAGGGTAATCTCGCCCTGGTTAAAGGTCTTGCCTCCGTGCAGGGCCGTGAAGGTGATCGGGTTATCGATCGTCACGCCACCCAGCGCATCGGTCAGCTTTTCGAAACCGTCGAAGTCGATTACGGCGACGTGGTCGATGCGGGTGTTAATGAGTCCCTCAACCACCTGTACCGCCAGCTTCGGGCCGCCGTAGGCCATTGCCGCGTTGATCTTGGCGGAGCCGTGGCCGGGGATCGGTACCCAGCTGTCGCGCATGAAGGAGGTGATGTACACACCCGAGCGGTCGCCGGGAATGTGCAGGACCATCATCGAGTCCGAGCGGTCTCCCTTGATGTTGTCGAGCTCCTTATCGCCGATCTCGCCGCGAGTATCCGAGCCGAGCAGCAGGATGTTCTGTGCGCCGGTGTCGGTCTTGGCGGGACGGCTCGCCTCATCGGGGAACGGATCGTCGATCTTCTCGGTCTGACCATCAAACTTCTGAGCGAGGGTCAGGGCGAAAATTCCGCCGCCGACGGCGACGGCGAGCACCACCACAACAATGGACAGGATCACTGTCAGGCTGATGCGCTTTTTCTTGGTGAGGGCCATATGTAAAGAGTTGTCCTTGCCGGTACGGGGAGACGTGCCGATTTTGGGCACAGGGCAGTCACTAATGATAACGGGTGTAGAGACAACGTGGTGGACAGGCATTTTTGACAGCCGCAGGAACTCGGCGATCAGGTCCCCCGGTATGGGGGTATGCGTCGTACCCACGGAGTAAGCTGGCACGCGGCGTGCGACCCCTTGCGTACGCCAAGTTGGAAGGCTTCACCATGTCACAGCGGACCGCCCGCATTCTCCCGCGCTGGATTGCGCTTATTCTTGCCGTCGTGATCGGATCGGCCATGTCGATTCAGGCTCGCATTAACGGTCACCTCGGTGAGGCACTACACGACGGCCTGGCCGCGGCCGCCGTCTCGTTCGGGTCGGGCCTGGTAGTCCTCTCGCTGATCATGATTTTCTCCCGCCCGGGGCGCCGCGGAGTCGCCGCGATCTTCCGCGGAATTGCCGGGAAAACGGTTCCCTGGTGGATTTTGCTGGCGGGCTTCTGCGGCGCATTCCTGGTGTTTAGCCAGAGCCAGGTGGGGGCCATCGTGGGCATCGCGATGTTCAGCGTCGCCGTGGTTGCCGGGCAGACCGTGTCCGGGCTCATCCTCGACGGCATCGGATTTGGGCCGCTTGGACGGGTTCGGCCGAGTATCAACCGACTGCTGGGTGCCGCGCTTGTGCTTGCCGCCGCCGGCTGGTCGGTGACCGGCAAGATCTCCGTGGACATTCCCGTGTGGGCACTGATCCTGCCCTTTATTGCCGGGCTTCTGCTGGGCTGGCAGCAGGCGGTTAACGGACGTGTGCGTGCGGCCGCAAACAGCGTGCTCTCGGCCACGTTCCTAAACTTCCTGTTCGGCACCTTCGCGCTGCTCTGCGCCGTCTTTATCAGTGGCGGACCGCACTTCACCGAGTTCACCTGGCCGAGCGATCCGTCCCTCTACGTGGGCGGACTGATCGGGTGTGTCTGCATCGGACTCTCGGCGTGGATTGTCGCCTCCACCGGCGTGCTGCTGATGGGGATGGGCATGATCGCCGGTCAGCTGATCACCGCGGTGATCCTGGACCTGATGGACTTCGGTGCTGACCAGATGTCCTTCGCCACCGTCGGCGGTGCACTCCTCGCGCTGGTTGCCGCAATTATTGCCGGGTTGCCGCGCTGGGGCCGTCACCGTCATGCGGCCCCCGCGGCCGCTCACACCGGCGCCGAATAGGCCACCGGCACAGCAAAGTGCCCGTGCCCTTGATCATCAGGGGCACGGGCATTCTGTGTTTTACGCGGTCGGCAGGCCGGTGATGAACCGAGCGCCGTCGATGGTGCGGGGCCGCTCGGGTTTGTCGCGGGGGAGCACCCCACCCACGTACAGCCAGCCCAGCAGCTTCTCCTGCGGGGCGAGTCCATGCATCCGGTGTACGGGGTCGGTACGAGTCAGCTCGCCGGTGCGCCACAGCACACCCCAGCCGGCCTCGTCCAGGAGCAGACTCAGCACGTGCGCAACACCCGAGGCCACGGCCTCCTGCTCCCACTCGGGAACCTTATGCGACTTTTTCGGGGCAAACACGATCGCGATCAGCAGTTCGGCACGCAGCGGCTTAGTGGAGGGAGAGCGCTTGCCTTCAGCCTCCGCCAGCGCCTCACCGAGACGGTGACGGTCGGTGCCGCGCAGCTCGATCAGCCGCCACGGTTCCAGGCCACTGTGATCGGCAACGCGACCCGCAGCCGAAACCAGCCGCACCAGCTCATCGTGATCCGGGGTTTCCGGCGATACCTTTGATCGTGATCGCCGCGTCAGTGCGGCCTCGTATGCCCCTGCGCTCACGCTACTCAGATTCCGCGGTGAAGTTCAGGGCGATCGAGTTCATGCAGTAACGGTCGCCGGTGGGGGTTCCGAAGCCGTCGTCAAAGACGTGTCCCAGGTGCGAGTCGCAGGTTGCACAGCGCACCTCGGTGCGGACCATGCCCAGCGAGCTATCCTCGATCAGCTTGACCGCCTCGGGACGCACGGACTCGTAGAAGCTCGGCCATCCGCAGCCCGAATCAAACTTGGTTCCACTCTTAAACAGTTCGGCACCACAGGCCGCACAGGTGTAGAGGCCGGCGCGCTCCTCGTCCAGCAGCTCGCCGGTCCAGGGACGCTCGGTCGCGGCCTCACGCAGCACCTGATACTGCTCGGGGCTCAGTTCTTCACGCCACTCGGCGTCACTCTTGTTCACAGGGGTGTTCATACCGTCTCCTTCGGGTGGTGATCCACTCCTAATCTAACGCTCTCGCCCACGGTTTGTTCCCCCTATTGGGGTAAGTCTCACCGGTTGGGTGGGGGTTCTCTCAGCAGGTCCCCATCTAGCGTCGGGGATTCGGGTTAGGATTACCCCACGGACCTCTTGAGGTGAGCGCTACTGGTGGGGAGATGACAATGAGTTCCGATTCCACGGCACCTACGCCGGAACCCGTGCGTGCCGGTGCGCTCAGCGATCGCGAACGTGCGATCCTCGAGTTTGAAAACCGCTGGTGGCAGCACCCGGGTTTGAAGGAGGAGGCCATTCGTGCCGAACTCTCGCTGTCCCCGGCTCGGTATTATCAGATCCTCTCGGGACTGATTGATCGTCCCGCCGCCCTCATCTTTGACCCGATGCTGATCAAACGTCTGCAGCGACTGCGTCAGGCCCGCCAGGCCGCCCGCGAACGCCGCGCCACCGGACAGCACTAGCCTCCCTCGATCGTTTTCCCGCCGTACCGGGCATCTGCCCGGCTGCTCGACCCGCCATGAGGAATCACCCAGATGCGCGAACGCCACCCCCACGACCGTTTTGACAACACCCGCACGCACACCAAGCGTGTGGGTGCTCATCGTGCCGCCGGTGCCCTGCCTCGGCGTCACTGGGGCTGGCTGGTCGCGGTCCTCGCGGTGGTGGTGCTGGTTCTGGGCGGGATTGTTTATATCGCCGTGCAGAACGGCAAGATCGACTTCACCCCGCCAACCTCGAGCGCGACCGAACAGCCCAGCGAGGAACCCACCGATGGTGCCACGGACAACCCCGATGATGGCGGAACCGATCAGAACGGTGGCGACACGGGCGAGAGCCAGGCACCGCCGAGCCAGACCCCGACCACCGGTGCGATCGATAAGACCGCCTCGATCTACGTCCTGAACGGCACAACCACCACGGGCTTGTCCGCCGGTGCCTCGACCAGACTGAACCAGGCGGGCTGGACCCAGCAGATCAGCGTGGGAAATGCCAAGAACAAGGCCGTCCGGCAGAGCGTGGTGTACTACCACGATGAGGCTGGCGAGTCTGCAGCCCGCGGTGTGGCCGCGGCCCTGGGCATTCAGACCGTGACCAAGTCGCAGGAGTATGCCAAGAACAATGCCGGTGGCCCGGCACCGGCGAACCAGGTTGTGGTTGTGCTGGGAACCGACTACTCGGCAAGCCGCTAGCGTAAGACGGGGTCGGGGCGTGGATCCACGCCCCGGAAAACGGGTGCGATAGGATCCCCGGTATGAGGATTCTGGTAACCGGTGGTGCGGGATATATCGGCGCGCATGTGGTCGAGTTGTTGCAGGCCCGGGGCGATGAGGTTGTCGCCGTGGATGACCTGATTACCGGCATCCCCGAGCGTATTCCCGGCGTGGTTATTCACGAGCTCGATTTGGCTGATACCCATGCTGTTGGGCGGTTGACCGAAATTCTCGAGACAGCCCGCATCGAGGCCGTTGTGCACTTCGCCGCACGCAAACAGGTTTTGGAATCGGTCCAAAAGCCCGCCTGGTACTTTCAGCAGAACATCGGTGGCCTGGCCAACCTGATGCTGGCGATGGAGGCAGCCGGCGTTCAGAATCTGGTGTTCTCGTCCTCGGCATCGGTGTATGGCAATGCGGTCGGGGCACAGATCGCCGAGGACGCCCCTACAATTCCGGTCAATCCGTACGGAATGTCGAAGCTTCAGGGCGAGTATCTGGTTGCCGCTGCGGGCACCGCCTGGGGTCTGCGCGGGGTGAGCCTGCGCTACTTCAACGTGGCCGGTGCCGGTTCGGACCGGTTGGGAGATCAGGCGGTACTCAACCTGGTCCCGATGATCTTTGAACGACTGGACCAGGGAGAATCTCCGCTGGTTTTTGGCGATGATTACGATACCCAGGATGGATCCTGCGTGCGAGACTACGTGCATGTTAGTGATCTCGCGGATGCCCACCTGGCGGCTCTCGATACCCTGGGGTCGCGACCGCACGGCTGGAACGAGGTGTTCAACGTGGGCACGGGGCTCGGTACCAGTGTGCTGGAGATGGTTGAGACCGTGCGCCGAGTGAGCGGTATTGATCTGCCCCCGGAGATTCGTGAGCGTCGTGCCGGGGACCCGGCATCGGTGGTGGCCTCGGTGACCAAAATCGAGCGGGAACTCGGATGGAGCGCCCGTCGCGGCACCGAGGAGATCATCCGTTCGGCCTGGGACGCGCACCGCGCCAATAACGCACGCTAAACCAGCGAGGCTCGGCCCAAATTGACCGGGGACGCGTTATGGTTAGCGGCATGTTGAGACTCGCCGCCCCCTCATCCACCGCAGGTGCGAGCGCCGTTCGTGTCACGCGGGTTCTGGTTACCTGCGTCCTCGGGGTTTCCCTGCTGGCCGCTTGTGCTCAGCGCCCCTCGCCCGCCCCGTCATCAACGCCGACCGCCACCCAGGATGTTCCGGGGACCGTGGCACCACTCACCGGTGAGCCGGCGACCGGGGCGGTCCTGAGTCGCCCCTCGCTCGCCGCCAAGATCGGGAACGATGTGGAGGCCCGTCCTCAGCGCGGCCTGGAACGTGCCGACCTGGTATTTGAGGAACTGGTCGAGGGTGGGCTGACCCGCTATGTTGCGGTCTGGCAGTCGCAGATTCCCGAGGAGCTGGGGCCGCTGCGTTCGATTCGTCCGATGGACCCGGACATCATTTCCCCCTTCGGTGGCCTCGTGGCCTACTCGGGTGGACAGCAGATCTTCGTGGACCAGATGGAAAACACCCCGGTCAAAAACTTCATCCACGGTCAGCCGAATGCCGATCCGTTTATGTACCGCAGCAAGGACAAACCTGCCCCGCACAACGTCATCCTGCGGGCCGAGAAACTGATCGACGATCAACAGGGACTGAGCGCGCCGCCCACGCAGTTTGAGCATGCCGAAACCGCCGAGGGTGCCTCGGCACTCCAGGGCGGTATCCCGGTGGCGACAATCCACGCGACGTTCTCAACCTCCCGACAGCAGTCCTGGGCCTGGGATGCCAGCCAGGGGGTTTTCCTGCGCTCCCAGCAGGGCAAGCCCGATCTGGATCCCGACGGCAAGACCCGGTCTGCGACGAACGTGATTGTGCTTCGGGTGAACATCGATAACCAGTACCAGGGGGTGCCCAAGACCGTGCTGATCGGTTCGGGCACCGGATACGTGGCGACCGGTGGGCAGGTGATTCCGGTCACCTGGTCCAAGACCGAGGCCACCGCGCCGATCACGCTCACCACCGAGGCGGGCGAGCCGATACTGTTGGCTCCCGGCAATGCCTGGGTTGAGCTTGTGCCGCTGATCTCCGGTGCCGAAGTGCGCGTCGAATAGGCACCCTGCGGGCTCCCTGTTCATCCGCCGTCATCTGCCTGGTTCGGCTTGCACTCGTAGGTGGAGAGTGCCAGAATCGAGTTAGCACTCACATTCATCGAGTGCTAACCCCGTTTTCGACGTCCGGGAGGGACGAAAAACCACATGGCAAAGATCATTGCTTTTGACGAAGAGGCCCGCCGCGGTCTTGAGCGTGGACTGAACACGCTCGCCGACGCCGTCAAGGTCACCCTTGGCCCGCGCGGTCGGAACGTAGTACTTGAGAAGAAGTGGGGCGCCCCCACGATCACCAACGATGGTGTGTCCATCGCCAAGGAGATCGAGCTCGACGACCCGTACGAGAAGATCGGTGCGGAGCTCGTCAAGGAGGTCGCCAAGAAGACCGATGACGTCGCCGGTGACGGAACCACCACCTCGGTGGTTCTCGCCCAGGCTCTGGTCCGCGAGGGCCTGCGTAACGTCGCCGCCGGTGCCGACCCGATCAGCCTGAAGAAGGGCATCGAGAAGGCCGTGGCCGCGGTTATCGCCGAGCTGACCGAAGCTTCCAAGGAGATCGAGACCAAGGACCAGATCGCCGCCACCGCGTCGATCTCGGCCGCCGACACCGGCATTGGTGAGATCATCGCCGAGGCCATCGACAAGGTTGGTAAGGAGGGTGTGGTCACCGTTGAGGAGTCCAGCACCTTCGGTACCGAGCTCGAGCTGACCGAGGGTATGCGCTTCGACAAGGGTTACCTGTCGGCCTACTTC
This sequence comes from Mycetocola sp. BIGb0189, assembly GCF_024810155.1. NCBI lineage: Bacteria > Bacillati > Actinomycetota > Actinomycetes > Micrococcales > Microbacteriaceae > Mycetocola > Mycetocola sp. BIGb0189. The sequence continues at coordinate 147,768 of NZ_JANUED010000008.1, read as the reverse complement.
GTCACCGACCCCGACCGCCAGGAGACCGTCTTCGAGGATGCCTACATCCTGATCGCAGACTCCAAGATCTCCTCGGTCAAGGACCTGTCCCCGGTTGCCGACCTGGTCATGCAGACCGGCAAGCCCCTCGTCATCATCGCCGAGGACGTGGACGGCGAAGCGCTGACCACCCTGGTTGTCAACAAGATCCGTGGCATCTTCAAGTCCGCCGCCGTCAAGGCTCCGGGCTTCGGTGAGCGCCGCAAGGCTCAGCTCAAGGACATCGCCGTACTGGCCGGTGGAGAGGTTATCTCCGCCGAGCTCGGCCTGACCTTCGAGCAGCTGAAGCTGACCGACCTGGGCCGCGCCCGCAAGGTTGTTATCACCAAGGACGAGACCACCATCGTTGAGGGTGCCGGCGACGCCGACGCCATCGCCGGTCGCGTGGCTCAGATCCGTCGCGAGATCGAGGGCACCGACTCGGACTACGACCGCGAGAAGCTGCAGGAGCGTCTGGCCAAGCTGGCCGGCGGTGTTGCGGTCATCAAGGCCGGAGCCGCAACCGAGGTTGAGCTCAAGGAGCGCAAGCACCGCATCGAGGACGCCGTGCGTAACGCCAAGGCTGCCGTCGAAGAGGGCATCATCGCCGGTGGTGGCGTTGCCCTGATCCAGGCCGGCAAGCTGGCCTTCGAGAAGCTGGAGCTCGTCGGCGACGAGGCAACCGGTGCAAACATCGTTCGCGTGGCCATCGAGGCTCCGCTGAAGCAGATCGCACTGAACGCCGGCCAGGAGCCCGGTGTTGTGGCCGCCAAGGTCCGCGACCTGCCCGTCGGCCACGGCTTCAACGCCGCATCCGGTGAGTACGGTGACATGATCGCCCAGGGCATCATCGACCCGGCCAAGGTCACCCGTTCGGCCCTGCAGAACGCCGCATCGATCGCCGGTCTGTTCCTGACCACCGAGGTCGTCGTGGCCGACAAGCCCGAGAAGGCTGCTCCGGTAGCCGGTGGCGACGGCGGCGGTATGGACTTCTAAGTCCAACCCTCGTTTCACACGAGACGGGCGCTCTCCTTCGGGAGGGCGCCCGTTTTGTTGTTGCTACGGAGCTTGAACGGGCCTGCAAGCACATTCGTCTTGCAGACCCGGTCGACTCCTGATGAGGGACCTTGTCCTCACCTTCTTGTCAGCGAAGTTACGCGCCGATGACCAGAATTACAAGAGTCGAGGATCGTTTCTGCACGGGAATGACAGGCTAAATGAGCATTAGGCGCGCGGCGGCCAGGGGAGCAGGCGTGAGGTCCGGGCGCGGTAGGCCGCGTAGCCGGGATACTTAGCGCCGGAGATGGATTCGGCCATCACCGTCGAGCCGATGCTCTGTGCGGTCAGGAGCACGGTTCCCAGGATGGTCCAGGAGAACGGCTCTCCCACCGCAATGGCTCCCAGCACATAGAACATCCACCACATCATGATCTCGCAGAACAGGTTGGGATGCCGGGAGAGGCGAAACAGGCCGGTGCTGATAAAGCCGTCGGCCAACGGCTTTCCCGCGGCCACGGCGGCTTTCTTGCGCTGCTGGAACCGCCACTGCTGACCGTCGGCCGTGCCCTCACCCATCAGCAGGACGACGAACACGGCGGCAAAAAGCCAGTCCGACCACCCCAGCGGGGTGCGGTGTTCGTATGCGGTCCAGGCGGGAAGCACCAGGAGCAGCAGGAGAGCCTGCTGGTAAACGCTAATAAAGAGCGCGTGGAAAAAGAACCACTGTGTGCGATTCAACCTGTTGCGCACGGTTCCCCAGCGATAGTCCTCGGCACCGCGCCTATAGCCACCCTTGCGGGCGTAGTTGAATGTGAGACGCACGCCCCAGGCGGTAGCGAGGATCGCCAGTAGATTCAGCCGGGGATCCGCGAGGCCCGCGGCCGCGGCAAACACCCAGCCATAGACAATCGGCAGGATCGACCACAACCGGTCGAGCCAGGCAGACGAGCCGGTGCGGGCGGTCACGGCCCAGCTCAGCACCGCCACCCCGGCGAAGATCAGAATGCTCACGAGTAGTGGATTGATCGCGGTCATATCCAACGCTGGTCTCCTTGCCCCGCGGAGCACCCCGCCCCGGTGGCCCCATTCTGGCAACGAGTGCGGGCGAGGGCAAGCATCACGGGTAAACCCGGCCGATCCGGGACCGAAAACCTGAGGCTAGCGTGCCCGGGCTTCCGGGCGTCGAGACGATAGCTAGCTTGGACGTACACGCTGGTCCCCGAAGTCAAGGGAGCCCATGACCATGCGTCGTCGCCGAATATCCACCGTGTTCGCCCCCGCGTTGCTGGCACTCGGTGCCACGCAGGTTCTCGCCTCCACCGCTGCCGGTTTGGCACTCACCGTGGTGACGCCGGTTGCGTATCAGCTGTCCCGGTCCGCGCAGATTGCCGGTCTGTCGCAGACGGCGATGATTCTCGGAGCGAGTCTCCTCACCCTCCCCATCGCCGCGCTGTCGCGGCGTCGAGGGCGACGCACCGCCCTCGGTACCGCGTTTTCCCTGGCTGCGCTCGGAGCCATGGGCACGGTACTGGCGATCGCAGCCGATTCCTGGCCCTTCTTCCTGATCGCCCTGGTCCTTATCGGAGGAGGTACCGTGGGCGCTTTAGCGACCCGCTTTGCCGCAGCCGACGCGGTTACCGATCCCATCCACCTGCCCCTGGCGATCAGCCTGATTCTCTGGGCGGGGACGTGTGGATCGCTGATTGGCCCGAACCTGATGAGCCTGACCGGCGGGACCAAATCGGCACCGCCTTTTATCGTGTTGCTGGTCCTCTACATTCTGGCGGCAAGTATTTCATTCCACTGGGCACCAGCCGGAGCCATCGAAGCGAATGGGCGTAGACCCGGGGTGGAACGACGGGATCTTCCGACGGTGTTGCGTCGCCACCCCGCGGCGATGTTTGCCCTGGTCCTCACGCTGGTCGCGCATTCGGTGATGATCGCCCTCATGGGGATGGCCCCCGTGCACCTGGGAATGGTGGATACTCCGGCCGGCCTGGTGGGGATGATGATGAGCGCCCATCTGGTCGCGATGTATGTCCTGAGCCCGGTTTTTGGACTGCTTGCCCGGTGGCGAGGCGCGCGGTTCGTGGGGCTCTGCGGGCTTGTACTCTCCGGTGCCGCGGCCGTCGTGCTCGCGCTGCCGCATTCGGGAGACCACTGGAGATTTGCGGCTGGGCTTACTCTGCTGGGATTTGGATGGTCAATGAGTATCGTGGCGGGCTCGGTGCTGGTCTCCGAGAGCATTCCACCCCGGGAGCGCGGACGGTTACAGGGCCTGATGGATCTCACCATGAACGTCTCCGGCGGCTGTGCCAGCATCATCGCGGGCACCCTGACGGCGGTCTGGTCATACGGGACACTCGCCTGGGCCTCCGGCGCACTGGCCGGTGTCACGCTGGTTCTGATCGGCGTCCTGCGTTTCGGAGCACCCCGAAAAGCGGTTCCTGAATAGGGGTAGGCGCCGGCGCGCGGCGGGAACACCGGGTGGGTTGGACACCACGGCCACGGGAAACGGAACCGCCCCCGGGACCGAGGACGGTTCCGGGGGCGGTGGCTTGCCTGGGGAGGGCGGTTAGATTGCTGCCTCGGACCAGGCGTCGTGGTTGCCGAAGCGGTGTGCGGTGATCGAGATGGCCTGCTCGTGCAGGAACGGCAGCAGCTCGATCCGGCCGGCCTCGGTGACCGGGTCGCGGTAGAAGGCCAGCTCGGGGCGTCCACCGGCGGCGGCGTACTCGTCACCGGTGCTCGAACCGACCACGCGGATGCGGGCCAGGTCGGTGGTGGGCAGGGTGGCCAGCCACTCGGCATCGTTCTGGTTCGTGACCGTCAGACCCGAGGCGCGCAGCGCCGACTCCAGCGTTCCCGGCAGGGCGATTCCGGTGCTCACCGGGACGTTGCCGCCGGCACGAACCGCGGCGATCAGCACACGCACGGCGTCGGTCAGGTTCGCGTTCTCGGCGATCCGCACGCCCGTGTGGGCGGGCAGGTAGCGGAACAGGTTACGCTCCAGGCCCAGGTCTGACACATCTGCGGCGATCCCGAACTCGGTGTCCCAGGCGGCCTGGTCGAGGGCGGCGGCACGCAGCAGGGTCTCGGTGTCGATGCCGCTGGCGGCGTTGATGATGCCGCGCACCCGGGCGTCCGGTCCCGTCTGCGGAACCACGGACACGGCGGCCGGGGCAAACGAACCCAGACCGAACAGGTAGTTGGGTCCACCGGCCTTGGCCCCGGCACCGATGGCCGAACGCTTCCAGCCGCCGAAGGGCTGACGGCGCACGATCGCCCCGGTGATGCCGCGGTTCACATACAGGTTTCCGGCCTGCACGCCGTCCAGCCACACCTTGAGTTCGGCGGCATCCAGCGAGTGGAGACCGGCGGTCAGGCCGTAGGCGGTGCCGTTCTGCACGCGGATTGCGTCCTCCAGGGTGGGGACGCTCATCACGCCGAGCACGGGTCCGAAGAACTCGGTGGTGTGGAAGCGGCTACCCTCGGCCACGCCGAGGCGCACGCCGGGGGAGTACAGCTGGCCCTCGTCGTCGAGCTTCTTCGGGGTCACGGCCCAGGTCTCGCCCGGTGCCAGTTCGTTCAGCGCCCAGGCAAGCTTGCCGGTGGCGGGTTCGATGATCGGTCCCACCTGGGCGGCGAGGTTCGTGGGCAGGTCCACGCGCAGGCTCGAGGTGGCGTCCTTGAGCTGGTTGATGAAGCGCTCGGAGCGTCCCATCTCGCCCACTAGGATCACCAGGCTCGCGGCCGAGCACTTCTGTCCGGCGTGTCCGAACGCCGAGTAGACCACGTCGGCCACGGCCAGGTCGATGTCGGCGCTCGGGGTCACGATGATCGAGTTCTTCCCCGAGGTCTCGGCGAGCAGCGGGAGGTCCTGTCGCCAGGAGCGGAACAGCTCGGCGGTTTCAAACGCGCCGGTGAGGATCACCCGGTCCACGTTCGGGTGCGAGATCAGCTGCTTGCCGAGGTCACCTTCGGCCACATCGGCGAGGATCAGCACCTCGCGCGGCACCCCGGCCTCCCAGAGGAGTTCGGCGATGACCGCGGCGCAGCGACGGGCCTGCGGGGCTGGCTTGAGGATCACGGCGGATCCGGCGGCCAGCGCGGCGAGCACCGAACCGGTGGGGATCGCGACCGGGAAGTTCCACGGCGGGGCAACCACGGTCAGGGTCGCCGGGGTGAAGTCGGCGCCCTGGATGCGGTCGAGTTCCTCGGCACGCTCGGCGTAGTACACGGCAAAGTCGATGGCCTCGGATACCTCGGGGTCGGCCTGGTCCAGGCTCTTTCCGGTCTCCACGGCGGCCACCTCGATCAGCTCACCACGGTGGGCCGACAGGTTTCGGGCCACCTCGCGCAGCACGCGGGCGCGCTCGGCGGATCCGGCAGCATGCCAGGCGGGCTGGGCGGCGCGGGCACCGGCAATCAGCGCCTCGACCTCGTCGCCGGTGTGGACGGCGGCCGCGGCGATCCCGGCCAGTCCCAGCTCGGAGGTGGGGATGCGGGCGGCAATCTGGTGCGCCCAACGGATGTTATCGGGCAGCGAGGAGTCGGTGTCCGGGGTGTTGGCAAACGCGGCCGCGGGGGTCGCAGGCACCTCGGCCAGGCGCGACTGGGTGCGGTTGGCGCCGGGGACGGTCGCATCCACCGCGGCCAGCGAGGCCAGGAAGCGGTTCTTCTCGCGGTCGAACAGCGAGGGGTCCTTGGTCAGCTCAAACACCGCGGACATGAAGTTCTGCGGGCTGGCGTTTTCCTCGAGCCGGCGCACCAGGTAGGAGATCGCGGCGTCGAAGTTTTCGGGGGCGACCACCGGGGTGTAGAGCAGCAGCGAGCCAACATCCTTGGAGATCGCGGCGGCCTGGCCCTCGGCCATGCCGAGCAGCATCTCAAACTCGACCCGGTCGGAGACCCCGCGGGCCTCGGCCAGCAGGTGTGCGTGGGCGATGTCAAAGAGGTTGTGACCGGCGATACCCAGGCGGACGGCGTCGGTGTGCTCGGGACGCAGAGCCCAGTCGAGTACACGCTTGTAGTTGGTATCGGAGTCCTGCTTGGTTCCGTAGGTCGCGAGCTCCCAGCCGTGGACGGTGGCCGAGACGGTCTCCATTGCCAGGTTGGCGCCCTTCACCACACGCACCTTGATGCCGGCACCACCGCGGGCACGACGGGCCTGGGACCACTCGGTGAGCTCCTGGATCGCGCCCAGCGCATCGGGCAGGTAGGCCTGCAGCACGATGCCGGCTTCGAGGGTCAGGAACTCGGGGCGGTCGAGGATCGCCTTCAGCACATCGATGGTCAGGTGGAGGTCGTGATACTCCTCCATGTCCAGGTTGATGAACTTGGGGGAGGGAGAGTTTGCGGCCAGCTGGTACAGCGGCACCAGGCGGTCCACCACCTTGGTGACGGTGTTGTCGTAGTCCCAGAGGCTCAGCTCGTTGACCACCGAGGACACCTTGATCGACACGTAGTCCACGTCGGGGCGGGCCAGCAGTTCGCGGGTTCCGGCCAGGCGACGGTTGGCTTCGGCATCACCGAGCACCGCCTCGCCGAGCAGGTTGATGTTCAGGCGGTGACCGGCGGCGGAGAGGTGGCTGATGCCGCGACCGAGCTGCGCCGGACGGGCATCGAGAATCAGGTGGCTCACCATCCCGCGCAGGACGCGGCGGGCGATCGGAACCACGATCCCGGGCAGGATCGGCGCAAACGCACCACCCAGACGCACGGCACCGCGCATGTAGGCGGGCAGGAACCGCGGGGTGTTCCTGGCCAGGGCGCGCAGGTTCTTGGCGGCCACGCCCAGGTCTTCGGGGCGGATGACCCGGTCCACAAAGCCCAGGGTGAAGTCGAGGCCGGCGGGATCGCGCAGGGTTTCGGCCAGCAGCGTCGCCGAACGGCTCGGGGCATGGTCCTTGCTCTCGGTGAGCCAGCGGCGCACCAGGGCGACGGCGTCCTCGCCGGGCACGGTGGGAAGTTCTGTGGTCATGATGTTCCTGACGACGGGGTCGAACGCCACCCGGGGCGGGAGGCCCTGCAAATCTACGCCGGAATACGACCAATATTATTGGCCAACTGAATGAGGCTCTAGGCTATCTCTAGGACGTTTGCACAATAAGACGAGACGGGTGAGGATTATGACCGGTGATGTGGAACTGCGCACCCTGCTGCATACGATCGGCGCGCCCCTGGCCCGGCTGATCACCACGGGTAAAACCTCGGTTCGACTCCGTGCGAGCGCGGTGATCGAGGCCGACGAGCTGCGCACCCGCAGCATCCCCGATGCCGACGTGCTGCTGCTGATCGGCGTGCGTGATGCGGACCTTGCTTCCCTCGTGCCGCTGGCTCCCGAGGGCAGCGTGCTTTTTGTGAAGCTGGCGGGCGAGCCCGAGGCCGCGATCGCTGCCGCCCAGGAGCGCGGCGTCCACCTCGTCCGAGTGCATCCCGACGCCGGTTGGGACCAGTTGGCCGGGCTCGTGCAGCGGGTGCTCGGGCATGCCGCGCTCCCAGATCCCGCCCGTGGTGAGGACGCCGGTGACCTGTTTGCGCTGGCCGAATCGGTGGCCGCCCAGGTGCGCGGACTGGTGAGCATCGAGGGACCCGGCGGCGAGGTGCTCGCCTATTCGCGTGCGGTGGCCGGGGCGGATGAGCTGCGGATTTCCTCGATCCTCGGGCGGCGCGGTCCAGCCGCCCAGATGCGCCGACTCAGCGACGAGGGTGTGCTGAGTGCGCTGGCTCGGGAAGACACCGTGGTGCAGGTCCCGGCAACCGCCGATGGGCTGCGTCAGGAGCGTCTCGCCGTGGGCATCCACGACGGCGGAGAATTCCTCGGCACGCTCTGGATTCAGCGCGGGGTTGTCCCCTTCGCCCCCGATGCCCGCGACCTGCTGCCCGGTGCCGCTCGGCTCGCGGTGCGCGGGTTGCGTGGCCGCCCCGGAGGACCTGGGCTGGAAGAACGCCTGGTCCGTGAGGGCCTGGGACTGGGTGCTCCCGGAACCGAACCCACGGTCACCGACCGTTATGCACTGGCGAGCCTGCTGGATCCGCGCGGAAATGAGTTCCTCGCGGTGATTGGCTTCGCTCCGGACGCGGCCGCCGGGCTCGAGGAAAGCGCGGTGGCCGCCCTCACCGGGTACCTCCGCCTCTCGGCATCCAGCGATCGCCGCCGGATCGTGATGGGCACCCATCGTGGACGGCTGTACGCAATCATCACCGGAACCGACCCCGACCGCCTGACCGAGTGGACCGAAACCGCCCTGGCCAGTGTGCGCTCACGTTTGACCGGTGCGTTACACGCGGGCATCGCCGAAGCCGAGGGCGGGTTCGCGACGCTACCCGAGGCGCGTCTCAGCGTGGATCATCTACTGGACACCGTCGCCCGCGACCCGGCACGATTCCCCGCCGTGGTCACCCGATCGGGTCTGCGCTCGGACGTACTCCTGGGGGAGGTGACCGGCTGGTTGTCCTCCCGCCCCGACCTCCGCGATCCGCGGCTGGAAGCCCTGCACGCGCATGATGCCACCCATGAGGGCGCACTGATCCCCAGTATCCGCGCCTATCTCGACGCGTTTTCCGACGTGCGCTATGCCGCCGATCGGCTGGGCATCCACCCCAATACGCTCCGCTACCGCCTGACCCGGGCGCAGCAGATCAGCGGGCTGGACCTGGCTGATGCGGCGACCCGATTGATGACCGCGCTCCTGCTGCGGCTCCCCGCCGCCGAGGAGGAGGCGCGCTAACCCGACTTTGCCGCCGCCGAGGAGGAGGCGCGCTATACGAGACGCAGAACCTACTCGGCCGAGGCTCCGGGACCCTGCGGCGCCTCGGTCAGCAGCGGCAGTTCGACGCGGAAGGTCGCGCCGCCGCCGGGGGTCTCCGAGACGGTGACCGTGCCGTGGTGCGCGCCGATGATTGAGGCGACGATCGCCAGGCCCAGGCCGCTGCCGCCGGTCTCGCGGGTGCGCGAGGTATCGGCACGCCAGAAGCGCTGGAAGATTTTCTCCCGCAGTTGCTCGGGGATTCCGTCGCCGTGGTCGATGATCGCGATCGACGCCCGCCGGGTTTCCGGGTTGGCCGAGACACCGATCTCGATCGGTGAGCTGGTGTCGGTGAAGCGCAGCGCGTTGCCCATCAGGTTGGTGACCACCTGGCGGATCTTGTTCTCCTCGGCCAGCACGATCGCCGGTGTCTCCAGGGTGGGCACCGAGGACGGTGCGGGAACCGGCGATTCGGGTACCTCGGTGGCAACCGGTCCGGTATTCCGGCGCGGACGACGCGCACGCAGTCGGGATACCAGGGAGGTGGGGGAAGTGAACGGACCCGAGCCGTCGCCGCGGACCCGGGAAAGCGGACCGGTCCCGGTACGCACCTTGCCCGTGGTGGTGGGAACCTCGGTCGCCGGCAGATCGATGACCCGGGTGGGATCCACCTGGGGAATCGCGGTCTCATCCAGCGGCGGACGGGTGAGTGCTGGTTCGCCACTCGGCAGAATCTCGCCGGTCGGGGAAGTATTAGCCGTGTTGGGTCGGGGTGACGCGCCCGCGGGGAGGGCGGGACGCGGCGGCGTGGCCACCGGATATGCCTCGGCGGGCAGCGAGACGGGGCTCACCGGGACATACTCGTCGACCACGAGGGTCACCGTGCGTCCCTGATCGGCCGCACGGGCATCCATCACCGCGTCGCGAGCCAGCGCTGAGAGATCCAGGCGGCCGAGGTTCAGCGGCTTGGTTTCGTCCAGGCGGGCGAGTTCCAGCAGGTCCTCCACCAGGCCACCCATGCGGATGGCCTCCTTCTCGATGCGCTCCATCGCCTGGCTGACATCCTCGGAGGACTGCAGCGCGCCCATCCGATACAGCTCGGCATATCCGCGCACGGTGACCAGCGGGGTGCGCAGCTCGTGGCTCGCATCGCCCACAAAGCGGCGCATCTGGCCGATGGTTTTGGCACGGTCGGAGAAGGCCTGATCGATGCGATCCAGCATCGTATTGAGGGAGCGGCTGAGCCTGCCCACCTCGGTATTGGGGGTGGTGACCGCCAATCGTTGGCTGAAATCGCCCCCGGCAATGGCCGCGGCCGTGTGTTCCACCTCACGCAGCGGGGTAAAGGTGGAGGTCACCAGCAGGCGGGTCAGCGCGGCCCCAAACAGGATCACCGCGAGGCCCAGCCCAAAGAAGATGGTGAGGTAGGTCGCGATAATGTTCTCGGCCTCGCGGGTGCTCGTGGCCACGAGCATCACGCCCTGCTCCTCGGGGCCGTCCTTGTACCAGACGGGGATCAGGACGGCGCGGAAGTGGGTGGACCCGTTGGCGCTGTCCAGCGCGAAGGGTGCGCGGCCGCGCGAGAGCGCATCCTGGAGATGAATGTTATTGGGAACCTTGGGCACCACACTGGGCGACTTATCGCTCCAGTTGGTCTGCACGAGTTTGCCATCATCGGGCCAGTAGAACGCGAAGTAGTAGTCATTCGCGGTGGTCGACAGACCGCCGGAGGAGGTGGATGACTGGTCGATCTTGCCAAATGTGGCCATCGACTCGGCCGCGGCCTTGAGTCGCTCATCCACCTGCCCCTGCAGTGCCGGACGCAGCATCGCCATGGTTCCGATTCCCGCAACGAGAATGCCGAAGGCCAGCACCAGAACGGTGACCCCGGTGATCTTGGTACGCAGCGAGATCGAGTGCCACCACTCGCTGAGGGAATCGTGCATGGAGATGAGCTGTTACACCTTCGAAGTCTTGAGCATGTATCCGAAACCACGCTTGGTCTGGATCAGGGGCTCCGCAGAGTACTGGTCGAGCTTGCGCCGCAGGTAGGAGATGTAGCTCTCCACGATGCCGGCGTCGCCGTTAAAATCGTACTCCCAAACGTGGTCCAGAATCTGTGCCTTGCTGAGAACCCGGTTGGGGTTCAGCATGAGGTAGCGCAGCAGCTTGAACTCGGTGGGGCTCAGCTCGATCGGGGTGTCACCGACGAGGACCTCGTGGGTGTCCTGATCCATGGTGAGCTCGCCGGTGCGGATGATCGCATCCTCGTCGGCCTGCATGGTGCGGCGGAGGATCGCCTTGATCCGTGCGACGATCTCGTCGAGGCTGAAGGGCTTGGTGACGTAGTCGTCGCCGCCCACGGTGAGCCCGGTGATCTTGTCCTCGGTGTCATCCTTTGCGGTGAGGAAGAGGATGGGGGCGGTGTACCCGGCGGCACGGAGGCGCTTGGTCACGCCGAAACCGTTCATATCCGGGAGCATGACGTCGAGGATCATCAGGTCGGGCTCCTCCTCCAGCACGGCGGAGATAGCCTGAGCACCGTTTCCTACGGCGCGGACGGCGAAGCCTGCAAAACGCAGGCTGGTGGTCAGCAGGTCGCGAATGTTGGGTTCGTCATCAACGATAAGAATTCTGGGTCCGGTCATGTGCCCAGTATCTGCACAGTTCCTGAAAGAAGTCTGAACGTTATCGGGATGTCCTGGGATTCCCACCCGCGGCGAAGGCTCCACAGGGGCTGCCCACACCCGGGTGTGCGGGAAATGGGCAGGCCCCCACCGAGGATACGGCAGGGGCCTATGGACCGCGGGAGGCTACACGCGCCTCCACGGATACGGCGGGGCGTGTGGCCCGGGGAGGCTATACCCAGGCGGGAACGTCGCTGAGCTCGGGGGAATCCGAGTCCAGGATCGTATACGAATAGCCCTGTTCGGCGAGGAAGCGCTGGCGGTTCAGCGCAAAGTCCTGATCCAGGGTGTCCCGGGCCACCAGCGTATAGAAGTGGGCGGTCTTCTTGACCGACTTCGGACGCAGCAGACGGCCCAGACGCTGAGCTTCCTCCTGCCGGGATCCAAACGCCCCGGACACCTGGATCGCGACCGAGGCCTCGGGCAGGTCCACCGAGAAGTTGGCAACCTTGGAGACCACCAGCACGTCCGAGACACCGTCGCGGAATTCCTGGAACAGGCGCTCGCGCTCATCCACCGGGGTCGATCCGGTGAGCTGGGGAACCCCGAGCGAGGTGGCGATGTGATCGATCTGGTCGAGGTACTGGCCGATGATCAGGATCCGCTCGCCCTTGTGCTTCTTGAGGATGCGGTTCACAATCGGCAGCTTGGCCTCGGCGGTGGCCGCCAGGCGGTAGCGCTCCTCATCCGCGGCGGCGGCGTAGGCCATCCGGTCCTCATAGGGCAGATCGACCCGCACCTCGAAGCACGCGGCGGGGGAGATGAAGCCCTGGGCCTCGATCTCCTTCCAGGGGGCGTCAAAACGCTTGGGGCCGATCAGGCTGAAGACGTCGCCCTCGCGGCCATCCTCGCGCACCAGGGTTGCGGTGAGGCCCAGGCGGCGGCGGGCCTGCAGCTCGGCGGTCAGCTTAAAGACCGGTGCGGGCAGCAGGTGGACCTCGTCGTAGACCACGAGGCCCCAGTCCAGTGCATCCAGCAGGGCCAGGTGCGCATACTCGCCCTTTCGGCGAGCGGTGAGGATCTGATAGGTCGCGATGGTGACCGGTTTGATCTCCTTGGTCGCACCCGAATACTCGCCGATCTCCTCGGGGGTGAGGCTGGTACGGCGCAGCAGCTCGTCACGCCACTGGCGCGCGGAAACCGTGTTGGTGACCAGGATCAGGGTGTTGGTTTTGGCGGTGGCCATCGCGCCGGCACCCACCAGGGTCTTGCCGGCACCACAGGGCAGCACCACGACGCCCGAGCCGCCGTCGAAGAAGTTGTCGATCGCCTTCTGCTGGTAGCCGCGCAGTTCCCAGCCGTCGGTGGCCAGATCGATCTGGTGCGGGGTGCCGGGGGTGTAGCCGGCGAGGTCCTCGGCGGGCCAGCCGAGCTTTACCAGGTCCTGCTTGAGCTGGCCGCGCGCCCACGGCTCCACCAGGTAGACCCCGGCCTCCGGGTGTCCCACCAGGAGGGGCTGGATGCGCTTGGCATGGGAGACCTCACGCAGCACCGCCGCATCGTCGGAGCGTAGGATCAGCTCGCCCTCCTCGTTACGGTCGATCACCAGGCGGCCATAGCGGGAAACCGTTTCGGCGATGTCCATCGTCACACTCGGCGGAATGGCGAACTTGGAATAGCGCTCCAGGGTCGCGATCATATCCTCACCGGTGTGTCCGGCGGCGCGAGCGTTCCAGAGTCCCAGACGGGTGATCCGATAGGTGTGAATGTGTTCGGGGGCGCGTTCGAGTTCGGCGAAGACCGCGAGCTCGTGGCGCGCGTCTTCGGCCTGGGGATGGGCGACTTCGAGGAGTACCGTGCGGTCGCTTTGAACGATGAGGGGGCCGTCTGACATAACCGCCAAGTCTACCCGCCTTTCCCGAGTCTCGGGAGGCGGACATGGCAAACGGGTGTGGTTCTCGCTCCCCGCGAACATCGGGAAGCCCGCACCAGGGTTGAGCCTAGACCTCGGAGACCGTGGTGATGTTGGCGATCGGGAAGGTGCGCTCGGTATCCGCGGCCTTATCCAGCCCCCGTAGGCGACCGCCGGAGATTCCGGTGGGTTCCAGCAGGAAGGTGAAGTCACCGTGCCCGGGCATATGAACGGTGATGTTAAGGGTTTCGCGGGCCCGCAGTGCGGTGGCCAGGCGTCGAGTCAGCCAGGCGGCGTCGGTTTCCGTGGGGGTGTCCCGGGCGGCGGAGGTGAGGACATCGATCAGCGGACGGTAGTCGGTTTCGGCGACGATCGCGACGGGGGCCACGCGGCGTCGGGGACGCCGGACGGCACCATCCACGGTGTGCGCCACCACCGGATAACGGGCATCGGTCAGCGCCCAGAACACCACATCCGGGTCGAACCGAGAGTGTGCCGTGATGGCCGAATCCCGGTGCAGTGCGAGGGCGGAGAGATTGCGGTCCACGAGCATCTGATCGAGCAGGGTCGACTCGGTCACGGTGAGACTGCTCTGGCCCGAATCCGGACGGAGGATCAGCGAACCAAACCGCTCGCCGCCTCGGGTAATGAGGTAGCGCACGGGCTGCGGAATCCCGGTGAGGGAGATCTGTTCGAGGAAGGTCGAGATTTCCTCGGCCGTGATTCCGGCGCTCAACCCGCGGATGATGCTGGCGTCGCTCAGGCGGTAGGTCGAGGCCTCGGCCCGGTTTTCCAGGTCGGCGAACCCACGCAGGGTGCGCTCCAGGTGTGGTGCCAGGGTTCCGGGGATGATGATGCTGAGATCATGCTGGAGGTAGACGCCGGTGATCGGGGCGGGGAACGCGTCGGTGAGGACCTCGGCCAGCGTGTCGGGAGACACCAGGATGCGGGCACCGGGGATTGTGAGCCGTCCGTGTGAGAGAACCCCGAGGATCTCGCCACTGGTGAGCCGCTGCGCGAATGTGGCGCGCAGCGGGTCGGTAGCCGCGGGGAAGCCTGCCTCGAGGAGCGTGGCATACGGCGCATTGATGCGCGCGAGTGAGGCGATGCCCGCGGGGAAACCGGCGGCCCAGGCCTCGGCAAGGACGCGCCACCGGCTGGGGGTGTCGAGTCCGAGCCAGGATTCACCGGCTTCCGTCGGGACCCAGCCGTCGCGAGTGAGCGTGACCAGCTGGGCATCGGCGGCGAGGGACATCAGCGCGGGAATGAGCTCGGGGTCGAGGCCCAATTCGGTGCCGAGGCGTCGCAGCTCGGGTTGGGCAAGGCCGCCACGCAGCAGCTCCCGGGCCGGGGTATCGCCCAGCCCAATGACCAGCTCGCTGAGGGCGCGCTCGCCGCGGGCGAGACGTCCGGCGGGGGCGGGGGTGGGATCCTCGGCCGGATCCGAGTCGGGCAGTACCGCCGCCTCGGTGCCGATCTCGCGGGCGAGCCGGGTCACGGTTTCCAAAAAGACGGGGGCCTTGTCGGGCACGGCCAGGAGTGCTCGCTCGGACAGCTCGGTGGTCAGCGCCGCGGACAGCGTCTGTGCACTCGCGGTGGCCAGCGCGTCGATGCGTTCACGATCCAGCGGGGAGAGCGCCGCGCGCAGCGAATCCTCGGCTAGGAGCAGCTCGGCGAGGTCAAAAAAGTCGGTGAGCTTCGCGGTGGGGGAAACGCGACGCAGTCGAAGGAGGACATCTAGGTCGGTTTCGGTGCGCGCGGAGAGCGCTCCCGCGAGTACTCGGAGGTCGGCGACGCGAGGTTGCACGATGGGGGTCAGCTCCCGTTTTCGGAGCGTACTGCCTTCTTATTTGCGGCCGCGCGGCCTCGACTGCCGATAAAGATCAGCACAAAGACGATGATGAACGCCGCCGGCAGACCCACCCACGGCACAAACGCGATGACGCGCCAGAGCGGAGTGTCAAAAGATTCGGGGGTCATTCCGTTGGAGGAACCGATGATGATGGCGAAAAACGAGATGATCGCCGCCGCCACAAACACCAGTAGGAGGTAGGCAAGGACGCGCTCGGTACGGGACACGCTGCGGGGCTCTTCGATCGTCACTCCCCAAGGATAACCCGCACCGGGGTGCCGAGGCGAACGTCACGGTCCCGCCAATTCCAGAAAACCACTGGGATCACGGGTAAGCTGGGGCCGTGAACAACCCGTTCACGGCGGCGTCCAGCGATGCCCACCCAGACACAGTGGATCGCCCGCGGCGATCCGCGCAACTCAGCGAGGTTTTCCCATGCCCACCGGCAAGGTCAAGTTCTACGACGATGACAAGGGTTTCGGCTTCATCGCCAGCGATGATGGCCAGGAGGTGTTCCTGCACGCTTCGGCGCTGCCCGAGGGCGTGAGCTCGGTCAAGCCCGGCAGCCGGCTGGAGTTTGGAATTGCGGCGGGAAAACGTGGAGCGCAGGCGCTCTCGGTCCGGCTGCTCGAGGCTCCGCCGAGCCTGGCACGGATGAAGCGAAAGAACGCCGACGATATGGCGATCATCATCGAGGACGTCGTGAAGGTTCTCGACGGCGTGGGTTCCAACCTGCGCAAGGGCCGCTATCCCGAGGGTTCACAGGCCAAGCTGGTCGCCCAGGCACTGCGCCGGGTGGCCGACGAGCTCGACGCCTAGGCGCGAGCGACCCCAGTTTTCCGCCAGCGAGCGGCACCCAAGAGCAAGGAACACCCAGTGACTTCAGAAACCGACAACCTCGAGCACGACGCTAACGTGCACACCGACGGTACGGCGGACACTGTGCCCGCGCAGCGGGCAGACGTCGAGTTGGCGGATGTCGAACTGGCGCAGACCCTGAACTCGGTGCGCGCCACCGAGGCATCTACCGAGCCCGAGGCGCCGGCGACGCAGGACGCCTCCGATGGGGCCGTGCCCGCCGTCGCGAACGCGGCACCCTCCGAGGTTTCGGAGAGTGCGGAAGGCGCGGAGGAGGACGGCGCGGTGGAGGACGGCGCGGAGGAGGCCCCGGTGGTGTTCGAGGCCGATCCGGTCTTGGCGGTAGCCGTGGATGTGTCGCGGGCCGCGCTGCTGGAGGTAATCCCTGAGGCTCAGGTGGGACGTCACATCGGTCACCGGGTCGAGGGCGAGCGAGTCCTGTCGATGCTGTTCGAGAACCGTCTTCCGGGCTACCCGGGATGGCTCTGGAACGTCACGATTGCTCGCGTGGACGAGAGCGCCGAGCCCAACGTCCTTGAGGTGTCCCTGATCCCCGCCGACGGTGCCCTGCTCTCGCCCGAGTGGGTGCCGTGGTCCGAGCGTCTGGCCGAGTACCGTGCGAGCCAGGCTGCCGCCGCGGCGGCCGAGGCCGAGCTTGCCCTGCTGCGTGCGGAGTCCGGCGAGGAAGACGACCACGACGATGACGATGATCACGACGATGATGATGACGACGACGAGTTCGACGAGCACGGCCGTCGCGTCCACGGCGGAGACATCGACGGCGTGGACGTCGACCAGGTGCAGGACGAACACGAGTCGGATGATGACGACGACGATGACTCGGATGACGACGATGACTCGGACGACGAGGACGATGACGACGACGACTCGGACGACGACGACCACGAATCGGATGACGAGGACGACGCATCCGACGCGGATGATGAGGACGATGACTCCGACGCATTGGAGCCAGAGTCCGATCAGGTAGCGTCTGGCCCCCGAGGGCGTACCCGGAACCGCTCCCGGAACCGCCGCGCACGTCACGCCACCGGCGATGAGGACATCTACGGGGACCTGGTCGAAGACGAGGACGACGAGGGTCCCGCCTCGTTCCGCTAGACCATAACTCACTCGAAAAGGCCGTCTCTGGTGGCCCTTCACAAATAAACGTCCCCCGCATCCATGTGGATGCGGGGGACGTCTATTTATTGCGGACCTACTAGAGGGCACCCACCACGTAGTCGATGCTTGCGGTCAGTGCGCGCACATCGTCGGGGTCGATCGCGGTGAAGGTCGCCACGCGCAGCTGATTGCGGCCGAGCTTGCGGTAGGGCTCGGTGTCCACGATGCCGTTGGCGCGCAGCACCTTGGCCACGGCGGCGGCATCGATGCTGTCATCGAAGTCGATGGTGGCCACGACCTGCGAGCGGTGCTCGGGGTTTGCCACGAACGGGGTGGTGAAGGAGTTCTTCTCGGCCCACTCGTACAGGTGTCCCGAGGACTCCTTGGTGCGGGCGTCGGCCCAGGCGAGACCGCCGTTGGCGTTCATCCACTGCACCTGGCTGTCCATCAGTACCAGGGTGCTGAGCGCCGGGGTGTTCAGGGTCTGGTTCAGGCGCGAGTTGGTGACGGCGTTAGCCAGCGAGAGGAACTCGGGGATGTAACGGCCCGATGCGGCGATGCGCTCGATGCGCTCGATCGCGGCGGGGGAGACCACGGCGAACCACAGTCCACCGTCGGAGGCGAAGTTCTTCTGCGGGGCGAAGTAGTAGACGTCGGCCTGAGCGGTGTCGAAGTTGATACCACCGGCGGCGCTGGTGGCGTCGATCACGGTCAGCGCGCCGGCGTCGCCGTGCACCCGGGTGACCGGGGCCGAAACACCGGTCGAGGTCTCGTTGTGCGGCCAGGCGTAAACGTCCACGCCCTCCACGGCCTCAAAGTCGCTGCGCGACCCGCCCGGTGCGGTGCGCACATCCGGAGTCTGCAGCCAGGGGGCGGCGGCCGCGGCGGCGAACTTCGAGCCGAACTCGCCGAAGCTCAGCAGCTGGGCACGGTTCTCGATCAGGCCGAACGAGGCGGCGTCCCAGAACGCGGTCGATCCACCGTTGCCGAGGATGATCTCGTAGCCCTCGGGCAGCGAGAAGAGCGAGGCCAGACCGTCGCGGACACGGCCCACGAGGTTCTTGACCGGTGCCTGCCGGTGGCTGGTACCAAGCAGTTCGGATCCGGCAGCCAGCAGCGCGGCGCTCTGCTCGGGGCGGATCTTGGACGGGCCGCAACCAAAGCGGCCGTCGGCGGGCAGGAGGTTGGAGGGGATCGTAATCTCAGGCATAACCAGATTCTAGAGCGGAGAAAGGGGGTGCGTCAGCGATGTTGTTGTCGTTCGTCACAGATATGGTTAGAAGTGCACGGAACAACCGTTGCACGGCGAGGCGCTCCGGTATGTTCCCAGCAAGGAACGGCTAAGCTAAGTGCGACCCCCGAGGGCTAGTAGGGAGACCCAATGACCGATCTCATTGACACCACTGAAATGTATCTGCGAACCATCCTCGATCTCGAAGAAGAGAACATCGTGCCGCTTCGCGCGCGTATTTCCGAGCGACTCGGGCACTCCGGGCCGACGGTTTCGCAGACGGTTGGCCGGATGGAGCGCGATGGACTCGTGGTTGTCTCGGGCGATCGCCACCTGGAACTGACCATCGAGGGCCGCCGCAAGGCCGTCCAGGTCATGCGCAAGCACCGCCTGGCCGAGCGTCTGCTCAGCGACGTTATCGGACTCGAGTGGGAACTCGTGCACGATGAGGCCTGCCGCTGGGAGCACGTGATGAGCGAGCAGGTGGAGCGCAAGCTTCTTGAGGTCCTGGACCACCCCACCGAGTCGCCCTACGGCAACCCGATCCCCGGTCTGGCCGACCTGGGCGGACCCGAGGCCGTGTCCTTCACCGAGGGCGTTTCCAGCCTGGTGCAGCTGGTGGCCGACACCACCGCTCCGGTCAGCGCACGTATCCGTCGCCTGAGCGAGCCGGTGCAGTTTGAGCCGGAGCTGCTGCTGCAGCTCAAGCAGGCCGGCGTGATGCCGGGTCAGACGGGAACCTTCACTTCCGCAGGCTCGTACGTTCTGGTACGAGTTGAAGGTTTCGGTGACGGATTGGAACTGCCCACCGAGGTGGCCGCACACATTTACGCCGAGGCGCTCTAACCCGCGTTATTCCGGTGTTCCGCCGCCCCCGTCACGAATTGTGGCGGGGGTTTTGCGTTGTAGGGAAAACATAAAAAGACTGTTGGACGTTACCAATTTGTTAGAAATATCCCTCTGGAAGATGACAACCGTCTCAATCTCGCGTACTGTCGGTTGAGTCCGATGGTTAAACCCAGACCGCAGGACCCATCATGAGGCGCTCTCCCGTTCGTCTCCTCATGATCGAGACTCCAAGTATTCTTGAAGTAGACGAACGGTGAAATCGTGCCCCGCACGGTCGCCGTCGGGAGGCGCCGGAGGAAGTCACTTTGACTGAAGCAGGAAACAACGAGTCGAACGCAGACTCATTGACCGCGGCTCGTTCGCAGACGCTCAGCCGTCGAGAGACCCGACTCGCACGTGAGGCTCAGGCTCCCGAGCCGCAGCTCACCCGCACCGTCCAGACCAACGTACCGACCGCTCCGCGTCGTCGTTGGGGCTCCACGCTCGCCGTGGCCCTGGCAGTTCCGGCACTGTTTGGAACCGTTGCCCTCCCCGCATACGCAGCAGGTCTGCCCGGCCAGAAGGATCCCTCCTCGGGGAACACCGCCGCCGGCAACCCGCAGAGCTTCGCCGTCGACTCGGCCGTGGCCGAGACCGCCGACCTGGCCCGCGACGGCTTTGACGCCACCAGCTCCGCCGAGCTGACCGCGAACGCCACTGCTCGTGCACAGGCCGAGGCTCAGGCTCAGCGCACCGCTGATGCCGCCGCAAGCCGTGCAGCCTTCGCCGCCAACCAGACCGCATACACCGGTCCTTCGGCCGACCAGCTGCTGTCTTCCAACGCACCGACCCCGTCGTACAGCCTGTCCGCTGTCTTCAGCGAGGCGCTCAAGTACCAGGGCGTTCCCTACGTCCTCGGTGGTGCAACCCCGGCCGGCTTTGACTGCTCCGGTTTTGTGAAGTACGTTTTCGCCAAGTTTGGTATTGGCCTTCCCCACAACGCGGACACTCAGGGGCGCATGGGAACCAAGATCAACGTCGCCGACGCCGTTCCCGGAGACCTCGTGGTCAGTGCCGGACACATCGGTTTCTACGCCGGTAACGGCATGATCCTGCACGCATCGCGTCCGGGTGTGCCGCTGCGTATCGGTCCGATCTACGCAAAGAGCTGGTCGATCGTTCGGATCGCGGGCTAAGCTTCCTTCTTTGTTCATCGGAATTGGCGCAATTTCTTCGGAAATTGCGCCATTTCTGTATTAGGGTGAGGTCGTTACCCGTTGTAAGGAGCGGAAGCACATGATCCGAATACCCGGAGTCCGACCCACGGACGTTCCTGGTGTGCAGGAGAGTGTGTTTACCTTCCGGAGTGGGGTGGGTAGCCACCCCGAGTTTTGGCGCTGTCGTAAAGACAGCGCCATTTTTGTTTTCCGGGGAAACCGTGCCTTGCTCGGGGCTGTTGTCGAATTACCTAGAAGCCGTCCAGGCCATTCGCGAGGGAGAACCACTCATGCGCACACTCATTTTGAACGCGGGATACGAACCGCTCGGGATCGTCTCGTTTAGACGAGCACTCGTGCTGGTCATGAATAATAAGGCCACGGTGCTCGAGGTTGATATCGAACACCCGGTCTGGACCTCGGAGGCGGAATACGCCCGCCCCCTGGTGATCGTCTTAGGAACCTATGTGCGTCTCCCGCGGGTGCGTCGGGTGCCGGTCAGCCGGCGCGGTGTGCTGCGCCGCGACGACTTCCGCTGTGCCTACTGCGGGGCCTCGGCAAACACCATCGATCACGTGATTCCCCGCTCCCGCGGCGGTGCCGGCAGCTGGGAGAACCTGGTGGCCTGCTGCATGCGCTGCAATAATCTCAAGGCCGACCGGACCCCGCGTGAAATGGGTTGGAGTCTCAACGCCGCCCCGCGGCCGCCCCGCGGACCCTCCTGGACGGTGCGCGGTGCCGATCGCGCCGTCCCGTCCTGGGAACCGTATTTGGAAAGTCACCTCGCCGCCTAGCCACTGCGCACTCACGGCCGGACCCCGCACGGGTCCGGCCGTGAGTGCGTGTGGGGCACCCGAATCGTGGATCGAGACGCGCCGACATACCAAATGCTTGCCAAGTTACTTACAGGCCAGTAACCTTAAGTCAACGCACACGCGCAGAGACGCACGGAAGGCGACGCAACGATGCCCACAACACCTCAGGTTCTCCCGACCCATCGGGACGGAACCACCCTCGACGAGCTGATCGCCCGGATCCCGCTTGAGCAGCGGATCACGCTGCTGACCGGCATGACCTCCTGGCGTCTGACCCCGATTACCGAGATCGGCCTTGATTCCGTTGTGGTATCCGATGGTCCCGTGGGTGTGCGTGGCACCGGAGAAACCCCGGGGGAGACCTCGATCCTGCTGCCCTCGCCCAGCGCGCTGAGTGCCCTATGGGACCCCCAGCGTGCGCGTGCGGTGGGTAACCTGTTTGCTCGTGAGGCCCGTCGTCACGGCGTGGATGTGGTCCTCGCCCCGCAGGTCAACATTCAGCGCACCCCGGTGGGCGGCCGTCACTTCGAGTGCTTCGCCGAGGATCCGCTGCTCACCGCCGAGGTGGGATCCGCCGTGGTCCAGGGGCTGCAGGAGTGCGGCGTGGCCGCATGCCTCAAGCACTATGTGGCCAATGATTCCGAGACCAAGCGCACCGAGTATGTTTCCGAGGTGGATGAGCGCACGCTGCGCGAGGTCTACCTTGCCCCGTTCGAACACGCGGTGCGCGAGGTAGGCGTGTGGTCCATCATGGCCGCCTATAACGGCGTGGACGACGGGACCGAGACCGCCCCGATGACCGAGCACTCGCACCTGCTGCGCGATGTCCTCAAGGATGAACTCGGCTTTGATGGCACCGTGATCAGTGACTGGATGGCCACCAACACCACGGTGGAATCCGCGACCGGCGGGCTCGATATCGTGATGCCCGGTCCCGGTGGTCCCTGGGCCGAAAACCTGCTGGCCGCCGTGCGCGCGGGTGAGGTGTCCGAGGAGATCATCAACGACAAGGTGCGCCGTATCCTGCTGATGGCGGCCCGCGTGGGTAAGCTTGCCGGCTTCGATGCACCCGAGCCGCCCGCCGGTCTGGACGCGGTCGACACCGATGCCCGGATGGCCCGCGAACTCGCGGCGGCCGGCACCGTGGTGCTGCGCCGACCCGACGCCGGACTGCCCACCCTGGTGGACGGGGAATCGATCGCCCTGATCGGTCCGAATGCCGCGCGCACCCACGTCCTGGGCGGCGGCAGCTCAACCGTGCACCCCGCCCGGGTGCAGGAGATTCACGACGGTCTGACCGAGGCGTTCCCGAACAGCAACGTGACCCTGAGCCGCGGTGGCGACAGTCGTCGCTATGCGCCGACCATCCCAGTCCTGGCCGGACTCACCGGTTTTGTTGATGCGTCCGGAAACCCGACCGTGCCCGGTGCCGGTATCGTCACGGTCACCCAGCTGGATGCCGCCGGTGAGGTCCTCGGACACCGCGAGATGGTCGAGTGGGAGGGCTGGGAGCGTGTCACCGACGATCGAATCGACACCGTCGTGGTGGAAACCCGGATCCTGCTGGATGAGCCGGGCCCGCACAGCCTCGAGGTGGGCACCGTGGGTGCCTACCGAATCATCGTGGACGGTGAACTGATCGCAGAAAGCAGCACCCCCGCCGGGGCCGAGGTTGTGCTGGATTCCAGCGTCAACAATCCGCCGAGCATCGTTACCAAGGGGCTCGTCACCGAACCTCGAGTGGCGGTCCTGAGGGCCGAGCTTAAGGTGGTGCATGCCGGAGGCTATGGCGAGTTTGTGCGCGCCGAGTTCCGCCACCGCACCCCCAGCGAGGATGCCGACCTGGAGATTTCGAGTGCCGTGGATGCCGCCCGCACCGCGCAGCGCGCCGTGCTGGTTGTGGGGACCAACGAGGAGGTCGAATCCGAGGGCTGGGATCGAACGACCCTGTCCCTGCCCGGCCGACAGGATGAGCTGGTGCGCCGCGTGCTCGCGGTGGCCCCCGAAACCATCATCGTGGTCAACGCCGGAGCGCCGGTACTGCTGCCGTGGCTGGAGGATGCCCAGACGGTACTGTGGGCCTGGTTCCCCGGACAGGAGGCCGGCGGGGCTCTCGCCGATGTGCTGGCCGGTCGGGCTGAACCGCAGGGCCGCCTACCGTGGACCCTGCCCGCCGATGAGGCCAGCGTGCCCGTGCCGCATGCGATCCCCAATGAACAGGGTCGGATCGACTATGCCGAGGGTGTCCACGTCGGTTACCGTGGCTGGCTGCGCGCCGGCGCGACCCCGGCGTTGCCGTTTGGGTTTGGCCGCGGATGGACCGACTGGAGCTATCGGGAGCTGAGTATTCCCCGTCCGGCCGAAGATGGTTCGGTTGAGGTCGACGTGGTGATTGAAAACGTCGGTGCACGCACCGGCCGTGAGGTGGTTCAGGTCTACCTGGAACCGCCGGTTGAGACCCCCGAGGGTGAGCGTCCAGTACGCTGGCTCGCCGGGTTCGGCGCCGGCACCGTGGCCGCGGGGGATCGCGCCACGGTGACCGTGCGCATTCCTGCCCGTGCCTTCGAGGTGTGGAGTGTCGCCGAGGCCGGCTGGGTCCGTCCGGGCGGCACATATCGCCTGGTCGCGGGCTCCAATGTGGCCCAGACGCCGTTGGAAACACTCCTGGATGTGACGGAGCGCGGACGGTAAATCCTCCGTCCTGGTGTGCACGGGGGAGGGATCGGGGTTCGCCCGGATGCAAACTCACAATTGGGTTCGTTATTGTAGTGGGGACCGGTGCGACCGGATCACCAACCGCATGATGTGAAAGGCCCCGAGATGAGTGGCACAGAGCCGACCCCCGAGGGCACCCCGCCGACCCCGCCGCCCACGACTGTTCCCGCGAGCTGGCAGGTTCCGCCGAGCTCATCGGTTCCGCCGGGCTCGTCCACCCCGCCGGGGGGCGCGTATCCACCGAACCTCCCGCCGTACGGGTACCCGTCACAGGGCCCCGGTGCGCAGCCGTATACGTACCCCGCGCATTCGGCGCAGCCGACCCTGGGCCGTCCCGCTCCCGAGACCCTGACGATCATCGCGTTCATCGCGGCCTTTGTGGTTTCCCCGGTCGGACTGGTCCTGGGCATCGTGCAGACGGTTCGTGAACGCAATAAGCACGGGCGCGCCTCGGGCCTTGCCCTGGGCACCATCTGGGTGGGCGCGGGTGTCAGCGTGGTCACCTTCTTTGCCGGAATCTTGCTGGCACTGTCCCTCTTTGCGTTTAGCGGTTTCGTCGCCTCAAGCGGAGTTGCTGCCGATTCCGCACCGGAGCAAGCACCCCGTTCGGATACGGTGACGGCGGAGTTCTGCGACGCCGCACGGGAACTGATTCCGCTGCGTGAACCGCTGGACAGCCTGGATGCCGACGGCTATGCCGAGCATGTGGGGGATGGGGGCGTATATCGCGCCGAGACCGAGTTCATGATCGAGGTTGCCACCACGGGGGAGTCCCTTTGGGATTCTGCCCCCGGTTCGATCATTGGATCGGTGGAGACCCTGATCGACGCATCCTGGTATAGCGCCGAGGGGTTCGAGGGCGCGTCGCCGTTTGACCCGCAGGACCTGCACGATGCTCAGAGCGCTGCGGCCGAGGTTACGGACTTCGCCGCCGAGCACTGCGCCACGCCCTAGCGACGGCACATGCCGGGTGGTTCTGCGCGGCGGGCTCGGTCCTGGGCTAACATGGACACGGTCACCGAGTTTTATCGGCGGTGATCCGATGCCGGCCTCTGTAGCTCAATGGAAGAGCAACTCCGTCCTAAGGAGCAGGTTGGGGGTTCGAGTCCCTCCAGGGGCACCAGCAACACCATCAGAAAACCGGGCCTCGGCCCGGTTTTTTGTTTTTTGTCGGTGATATGCGGGAATATCCGCTCCGACCCGGGTGTTTATCTGTCCCCCAAAAGGACGACACGCCCGGGTTTTCGAGGGTTTATTAGTGCCTAACGGGGGTTTTGTATATCGGGGGCAAAAGTGCCCTAGGCTCTCTGGGAGTCCGTGCGCCGTGATCCCGAATATCACGCACACATACCCCGGGCTCACCTCCCCCCAAGAAAGTACATACCCCCATATGAGTCATGCCCTCGTGCAAACGAGGGCGCGTTCGAGCGCGCCCAAAATGTCCCGACGCATCGCCGCACTGATTGCCGGTGTCGTCTCCGTTCTGCTGGTTATTACCGGTGTGAGCATGCCCGCATTTGCCGCCGGTGAACCGGTTGTGAAGCTGACCCTTCCCAAGACCGGCAGCGCGGGCAGCCAGAACGGCACCCCCGTTTTCGAGCCGGGGAAGGACTACACGCTGGCCTTTGGCTACAGCGATATGGCGGATGGCCAGGTCGTGACCGTCAAGCTGCCCGAGGGTGTGACCATTCCGGAGAGCGCGCTTGTGGTTCCCGCGGGAAACACCGCGATCAAGTCCTACACGCTGGATGGCAAGGGCAACCTGCTGGTGACCTTCGCGGACAAGATCCCCGAGGACCGGGTTCAGGGAACCTTCCAGATCAACTTCCAGTACACCGAGGTCCAGACCTCGCGTGAGATCACCGACACCTGGCTCGTCGACGGCAAGCCGACCACCTCCACGGTGGTTGTGAAGAAGACCGGTGACCAGTTCACCAACATCGACAACTCCGGCAAGAAGAACATCGGGAACTTCTCATGGCCGGGCGTCAGCATCAACGGCGACGGACAGGTTGTCATGGGGCCGGAGTTCCTCACCACCTCGATCCCCTACACCGTTGTGGTGCGCAGCAAGGATGCACGCACGCCGCTGACCATCACCGACTCGTTCTCGAGCAGCCTGGTGCTGGTGGGCGAACCCACCGCAAAGCTGGTTACCTGGGATGCCAAGGGCATGAACCGGACCGAGCAGCCCGCGCCCTCGGCCAGCGTCACCAAGCCGACCGCGACCTCCTTCGTCTACACCGCTCAGGCCCCGGCGAACTCCGAGCTGACCCTGACCTACAACCTGCGGATCAAGGATGCCGCCGCGCTGGAGAGCATCCGCATGAGCCTGCAGGCTCAGTACGACGCCCGCGACGTGAGCGAGAACGCCGAACTCAAGGTTTCGCTGCCCAACACCGCCAAGATCACCGGTGGTACCGCGCACGAGTCCGGTGCCAGCGTCGACATCAAGACCACCATTAACGGCATCGGTGCCTTTGACAAGTGGTCGGATATTCCGCGCGATTTCCCGGTGACCTTCAAGGAGGGCACCCGCCAGCTGGACCCCACCGTTCCGGTGACCTACACCCTGCGCGCGGACCTGAACCAGCTCAAGTCGCTGGAGAACACCAAGTACAAGCTCAACCAGAACGTCGTGATCTCCGATGATCTGCCCGAGCAGCTGCGCTGGTTGGACTCGGACAACGCGTTCATCACCGCGTCAAACGGAACCAAGATTCTCCCCGCCGCCAACTTCACGGGCAACGCCACCGCGTTTGCCGCCGACACCTTTGTGAACCAGTACGCCGTGCTGGGGAACAAGCTGCTGATCAACGTGGGCATGAACCCGACCCTGAACGTGGAGATCAAGGTCAAGGCGGAGCTCCTCACCCTCGCGGGTAACGGGGTTAACCTCACCAACAAGCCGGGCTGGATCCCCACCGCCCAGGAACTCTACGTTGGCCCGACCAACCGCGCT
Source organism: Mycetocola sp. BIGb0189 (assembly GCF_024810155.1). NCBI lineage: Bacteria > Bacillati > Actinomycetota > Actinomycetes > Micrococcales > Microbacteriaceae > Mycetocola > Mycetocola sp. BIGb0189. Next base: position 120,858 of record NZ_JANUED010000008.1, on the reverse strand, counting down.
TCGTTCACCTACTCGAACAACGCCGATGCAAAGTCGATCGTTAAGTCGCATGAGCACGCGTTTGTGATCGAGAAGGACCGCGAGTTCCCGCTGGATGACGCCGACACCTTCACCAAGAAGAACCTCAGCGGTGACGCCCAGGTGCAGCCGGGTCAGCCGATCGCTCTGACCTACGAGTTCGCCGTGAAGCGTCACGCCGGCGATGCCCGCAAGTCGAAGATCGTGGACCAGATCGACCACAACGTCTTTGACGTGACCCCCGAAACCCTGCCCGCGATCCAGCGCAGCATCGAGGTTAACCGCGAGGGTACCCGGGCCGACGATTCGGTGACCGCGGTCATCGCCCCCAACGGCGACCTGGAGTTCGTGGCATCGGCAAAGCTTGCCGCCGCACCGAACGCCGATAACCGTGCGTTCACCCTGCGGGTTACCCTGCCGGTCAAGGCTCTGGTGGGCAAGGACACCGTCGCCGTGGACAACTCGGCTTCCTACCTGGGTGCCTCCAACCAGTTCGTCTACGACTCGAGCTTCTCCTCCTCGGCCACCTCGTTTGGTGACGAGCTGGAGCTCACCAAGACGCTCTACAACTCCAAGACCGACTCGTACACCAAGTCGCTGCGCGTCGAGATGGACGCCGACGGCAAGATGAAGAACGACGAGTTCATCTACCGGGTTCGCATGGTGCCGCACGGCAAGTTCGACGCAATGGTGTCTGACATCAAGGACGTGCTGCCCAAGTCGCTCGAGTTCCTCGGCTTCGTCAAGCCCGACCAGGTCAAGAACGGTACCACCGAGAAGGTATCCTCGGACACCTACCGGATCCCCGGTTCGAGCATCGACACGAAGTACGACGCCGACGCCAACACGATCGCGATCACCGCGGGCGCACTGCCCGGGGGCAAGGCCGTGGACCTGTTCTTCAAGGTCAAGGTGAAGGAGTTCACTCCGGACATCGGCATCACCAACTCGATCGGCCGCATCTCGGCCACGATCGTGCCCTCCAACGCGTACCCGCTGAACGTCTCCAAGGTGGACTCGGTCGACTCCGACGTATCCATCACCGACGAGAGCGCACGCTTCGAGGTTCGCAATGAGGCCGGCGAGGTCGTCGTCAAGAACGTCTACGTGGTGGACGGAAAGCTCGTCACCAAGGGCGACGACACCCACCCGCACCGCTCGGTAACCGTCAAGGAGCCCGGCAAGTACACCGTCGTGGAGACCAAGGCCCCCAAGGGCTACCTGCTCTCCTCCGTTCCGGTCGCCCTGACCATCGACGAGGACGGCGTTCAGTCCCCGGGCGAGGCCAAGATGGTCAACGTCGCCGCGGGACCGATGGTCTCCGTGGGTGACTACGTCTGGCTGGACACCAACCGCAACGGCATTCAGGACGGTTCGGAAACCGGCATCGCGGGCGTCAAGCTCGTGGTGGTGGGACCCGGCGACGCCGAGGTAACCGACGTCTACGGAACCCCCGTCGGACCCCAGATCACCGATGCCAAGGGTAAGTACTCCTTCGACAACCTTCCGACGCTGCCCGCGGGCCAGCACTACACCGTGAAGATCGTTCAGGACGATGCGGACACCATCGCGGCGCTGGACGGCCTCGTGCCGACCAAGGCCGAGCAGGGTACCGACCGTGCCAAGGACTCCTCGACCTGGACCGCAACCTCGCGTGACCTGGTCAACGGTGGCGAGCGTGACGACACCCTCGACTTTGGATTTGTCAGCAAGTCCTATGCGATCGGTGACTACGTCTGGATCGACACCAACCGTGACGGCAAGCAGGATGCCACCGAGCCGGCACTCGCCGGTGTCACGGTCATCCTGACCGATGTAGACGGCAAGAAGATCGCCGAAACCACCACCAACGAGGCGGGCAAGTACCTCTTCGATGGTCTGGCCGCGGGCGACTACAAGGTGCGCTTTGTCCTGACCGACGAGCAGGCCGCGATCTACACCTTCACCACGCAGAACGCCGAGGGCACCACCGGTGCCACCGGTTCGGATGCCGACGCGAAGGGCTGGACCGCACAGATCACCCTGAACGATGCCAACACCGCCCTCACCACGAGCTACGCGGATGCCGAGCTCTCGGCCACGCAGGGTATCGACCCGACCTGGGACGCCGGTGTGGTGCGCAAGAGCGTATCCGTGGGTGACTTCGTCTGGGCCGACACCAACCGTGACGGCATTCAGGACGGCGACGAGCCCGGTATCGCCGGGGTTGTGCTGAAGCTGACCGACGCCAAGGGCAACCCGGTCACCGACGTGTTCGGTAACCCCGTCGGACCGGTCACCACCAACGCCGAGGGTAAGTACACCTTCGCCAACCTGCCCTCGCTGCCCGCCGGTGAGTCGTACACGGTGACGATCGTCGCCGACGACCCCTCGACCGTGGCCGCGCTGAAGGACTTTGTTCCGACCAAGGCTGGCGCGGGTACTGACCCGGCACAGGACTCCTCCACCGGATCCGCCACCTCCGGCGACCTGGTGAACGACGGCGACAAGGACCTCACCCTCGACTTCGGATTCGTTCGCAAGAGCGTATCCGTGGGTGACTTCGTCTGGGCCGACACCAACCGTGACGGCATCCAGGACGAGGGCGAGCCCGGTATCCCCGGTGTCAAGCTGGAACTGGTGGGACCCAACGGTGCCGCGGTAACCGACATCTACGGCAACGTGGTTGTCCCGACCGTGACCGACGAGAACGGCAAGTACTCCTTCGAGAACCTGCCGGCTCTGGAGGCCGGTCAGTCGTACACCGTCAAGATTGTGCGTGACGATGAGGGCACCCTGAAGGCTCTGGCCCCCTACGTGCCGACCCTGGTTGGTGCCGGTGAGGACCGGGAGCTGGACTCCTCCGAGTGGACCGCAACCTCGGGTGACCTGGTCACCAACGGTGCCAAGGACCTCTCGCTGGACTTCGGATTCGTGCGCAAGAGCGTTTCCGTGGGCGACTTCGTCTGGCTCGACATCAACCGTGACGGTATCCAGGATGAGGGCGAGCCCGGTATTCAGGGTGTCAAGCTCGAGCTGGTGGGTCCGGACGGCAAGGCCGTGACCAACGTCTTCGGCGAGGCCGTCGAGCCGACCATCACCGACGACAACGGACACTACTCGTTCGATAACCTGCCGGCCCTGCAGCCGGGTGAGTCGTACACCGTGAAGATTGTGCGCGATGACGCGGGAACCCAGGCGGCGCTGAAGCACTTTGTGCCGACCACCCCGGGTGCCGGATCCGATCGTGCCAAGGACTCCTCCAGCTGGGAAGCCGCCTCCGGTGACCTGATCAGCAACGAGGACCACGACCCGACCCTCGACTTCGGATTCGTTCGCAAGAGCGTTTCGGTGGGCGACGTGGTCTGGGTAGACCTCAACCGCGACGGCATCCTGGACAAGAACGAGCCCGGTATCCCCGGTGTCAAGCTTGTGCTGGTGGGCCCCGATGGCAAGCCCGTGACCGACGTGTTTGGTAACCCGGTGGAGTCCACCGTGACCGACGCCGATGGTCGCTACTCGTTCGACAACCTGCCGGCTCTGGAACAGGGCGAGAGCTACACCGTCAAGATCGTTCGGGATGACCCCGCAACCATCGAGGCGCTGAAGCCCTACACCCCGACCAAGCCCGGACAGGGTGACAACCGCAACGTCAACTCATCCGACTGGGAGTCCTCCTCCGAGGGCCTGCTGGAAAACGGTGAGCACGATCCGTCGCTCGATTTCGGTTTCGTCTCCAAGAGCTATGCGATTGGTGACTACGTCTGGGTCGATACCAACGCCAACGGAATCCAGGACGCGGATGAGAAGCCGCTGCCCGGAGTGAACGTCATCCTGACCGACGAGAACGGTACCGAGCTTGCTCGGACCACCACCAACTCGGCCGGACGCTACGTGTTCGACAACCTGCCCGCCGGGAGCTTTAAGGTCCGCTTCGAGCTGACCGCCGAGCAGGCCAAGCTGTACCACTTCACCACCGCGGGCGCGGATGGCGAGAACAGCGGACGCGACTCGGATGCCGACGCCACCACCGGATGGACCCGCGTGATTGTCCTGGGAGACGACAACGTCAACCTCACCGGCGACTACACCGCGTTCAACCTGGGCGCGACCGAGGGCATCGACCCGACCTGGGATGCCGGTGTGGTGCTGAACCCCGCCGCGATCGTTCCGTCGGCCCCGGCGGAGGCCCCCAAGGGCGACCGCCTGTCCTCGACCGGTGTGGACCCCAACCTGCTGTGGGGTGGTGGTGCCGCGGCACTGCTGCTGCTGGCAGGTGGAGCATTCATGCTGGCACGCGCACGTCGACACGACGCCGCCTAGCCACACGGTCTAGCTCATAACCTCGGGCCCCTCACCATTCGGTGAGGGGCCCGAGGTCGTGTTTCTCGCCTAATTCGGCTCCGCGCGGGGTGTCCCCTAAAATTTAGGGAGTCGCGCCGCGCGACGCCCGCACTGATTCAGAGGATTTCATGACGTCGACCCCCGAAAACGGTTCCGAGCCCGAGGTGTTTGCCGCACCGGAGATCGCGGATGCAGCCACCGAGATCGCGCCGCTGGCCCCCGGGATCTCGCTTGCCGAGGATGGCGATCGCGCCCCGGTGGTGCCCAACCCCGAGGGGGTGCCCGAGCAGTATCGGCCATACCCGGTGTCGTTTGTGCGCCGCTCGGCCCGGCTGACCGCCGGCCAGGAATCGGCGATGAGCCGGGTGGGCGACGACTACCTGGTGCGGGTGCCACGTGCGCACGCGTCCACCTCGGTGGACCCGCGGGTGAGCATCGACCTCCCCACGATCTTTGGACGCACGGCAAAAACCATCGTGGAGATCGGCTCGGGGATGGGGGAGTGTGTCTCCGCCGCCGCCCTGGCCAACACCGACAACAACTATCTGGCTCTTGAGGTGTACTGGGCGGGTCTGGCCCAGGCGATCTCGCTGGCCGACCGGGCCGGCGGCGCACCCAACCTGCGCCTGATCGAGGCCAATGCCCCCGAGATTCTGGACGCGCTGCCCGCGGCCAGCCTCGACGAAATCTGGGTGTTCTTCCCCGATCCCTGGCACAAGGCGCGGCACCACAAGCGCCGAATGGTGCAGCCCGAGTTTGCCGATCAGGTCGCCCGGGTCCTGCGTCCGGGGGGCATCTGGCGACTCGCCACCGACTGGGAACCCTATGCCGATCACATGCGTGAGGTGCTCCGTGGTCGTACCGATCTGGTACCGGTGATCCCCGAGAGCGACGGGGTTGTCGAGCGGTTTGAAGGCCGGGTCCTCACCACCTTTGAGGAGAAGGGGCGCCGCGCCGGACGCGGTGCCACCGACCTGGCCTACGTGCGGGCCTAACCAACAGAGCCGCCCGGGAACCTCTGGTTCCCGTGCGGCTCTGTTGGTGAGGGGCTAGGTACGTGCGGGTGCCGCCGCTCCGTACTCGTCAATCTACGCGGAGACCGCCTCGGCCTCACGCTTGCGGGTGCGCGAGCGCCAGAACACCAGCGCCGCGACCGCCGCGAGCATCCCGACCGCGACCAGCACAAACACCAGGTTGGGCACCCGCACCGCAGTTTCCGAGACCCAGGACTCGGCCCGATACTGGGTGCTCACGGTGAAGATTCCGCCGAGCGATGCGGTGCCCTCGGTGATCAGGAGCAGCACACCGATTCCGATCGAGAGCAGCCCCGAAACCACCATCCAGACCGAGTTTTCCCAGCGTCCGATCCGAATCTGACGCGGACGCAGCCAGCTCTTTTTGCCCGCGCTTATGCGAGTCCAGATCAGTGCCAGCACACCCAGCGGCAGGGCCATGCCCAGCGCAAAGATCGCCAGCATGATGCCGCCGTACACCGGGTTGGCTCCGGTAGCCGCGACGGTCAGCACCGAGCCGAGGATCGGCCCCGCACACACCCCGGCGACCCCATATACCGCGCCGAGTATAAACACGGATACCGCCGAGGTGCCCTCGCCCACGGCCCCGCGGTTGAGACCGGGAATGGTGATCCCGATGAGCTGAAGCAGACCGATCACGATGACGATGCCCGCGGCTACCGAGACCAGGATGCCGCGATTCTCGGTGAGGAGGGACCCCAGCGCTCCGGCCAGAAGGCCGAGCGGGACGAGGGTAACCAGCAGCCCCAGGTAGAAGATCCCGGTGCGCTGCAACAGCTTGGTTGGGCTGGCAAATGCGTAGGCGAAGAAGGCCGGCAGCAGCATCACCGAGCACGGACTAAACAGGGTGAGGATGCCACCCAGCAGTGCGCCGGTGTATCCAATATCCACGCTTAGCGCCCGACCTTCGCCAGTTCGGACCGGATGGCCTCCTGGAACACCGAAAGGGGCTGGGCACCCACCACCGGGGTCGAGTTAATCGCGAATACCGGGGTGGAGTTTACCCCCAGGGCCTTCCCCTCGGCGAGGTCCTTCATGACCGCCTGCTGCAGCTCGGGGTTATCAAGGTCGGCGGTGAACTTGGCCATGTCCGGCACCTTGATCTGCTGGGCAAATTCCAGCAGTCGCTCACGCGGATAGTCGGGGTGCCCACGTTCGGGAGCGGCGGCATAGATGGCGTCGTGGTACTCCCAGAACTTCCCCTGCTCGCCGGCGGCGCGGGCCGCCACGGCCGAGGCAATCGAGTCATCACCAAAAATTGGGAAGTCACGCCACTCCACCCGAACCAGGCCGGTGTCGACAAACTCCTTCTTGATCTGCGGCATGCTGTCGCGCGAGAACACGCCGCAGAACGGGCAGCGGTAGTCGGCAAACTCGACCAGGGTGACCGGGGCGTCGATTGCACCCATCGCCAGCGGGTCGCCGTCGATTCGACGATCCAGGGTCAGCGGCGGCTGCTCGGGCTGCGGGGCGGCGTTGTTGGTGCTGGGTGCCTCGCTCTCGGCGATCGGCGTGGTGGGGGCGGTGTCACCCGGGCCGGTAGTTCCGGCCCAGATCATCACGCCAATGGCGGCAACCGCGAGGGTTGAACCGATGGCAATCAGGGTGGTACGACGGGTACTCATAAAAATCCTTGGGTAGGGGCATGATTTCGCGATGCGGATCAGGATGCCAAAACGTGGAGCGCGCGGACCGGTCAGGTCGACTCGTGCTCCGAATGCGCGAGTGCGCGGGGGAGGCTCGGACGGACGGACCCCGGACCGGTGAGGTCGGGCAGTGTCGTGCGCCGCGAGTGCGGGGTGGCGTGCGTCTGCCGAGGATCGAGACGGACGCGAGGGCCGAGGGTTTAGGTCCGGGATATCCCGAGGTCCTGGGGCAGCGGTGCCGCCGGAGTGTGAGAGTGCGTGGGGGAGACGGCCGTCACGATGGGCTCGAGTCCGAGCGCGGTGGTGGTGACGGCGTCGCCGGTGGTGATGGTGTGCTGATCCAGTGTGCGGGCGCTGGTCACGTTGTCGGGGCTCGGCCCGGTCGGCGCACAGAATGGCGACGAGTCGTCCACGGTTTCGGCGGCCAACGCCTCGGCCAGCCCGCGGCTGAACGCGCCCGACTCGGGACTCAGGGCCTCGGAGCGGTGCGCGGCCGAGGACGCGGAGACGATGTCACGCGAAGCGTTGGTGTGCGCGGATACGAGGTCGTGCGAAGCGTTGGTGTGCGCGGACACGATGTCAGGCGAAGCGTCGGTGTTCTCGATCACGAGGTTGTGGGCCGGTGCGCGCAGCGTTTGCGCGGCGTTGGTGCAGCGCGGTGCCATCAGAGCCACCGTGATGATCGCCAGGAGCACGGTAAAAACCAGGAGCGTACGCGGGGAGAACCCGGCGATCCGCGTGGTGATCTGGCGTCTCATGGTCCCCCTTCCGGCCTCGATCAAACCCCTCCACTATAGCGGGGGAGTCTGAATGTGGGTGAGGGTGAGTCTCCGCTAGTCGGCGACGGCCTCCAGGGCGGGCTCACGCAGCGGGGAGGGCTGCGGGCTCAGCACGGCCGACACGATAGCCTCGATGGCGAACTCGCTGGTTTCGCCCAGCTCAATGTTGGTGGGATCCAGCAGCCACTGCACCTGCAGACCATCCATCACGGCCAGGATGCCGGCACCGGCACGGTAGGCGGTCTCGGGGGTGGCGACGCCGCGCTCCGCACAGATCTGGGTGAAGGCTTCAACGGCCTCCTGACGCAGGGTGCGGTAGCGGTCCTCGAAGTAGTCGCGGGCCGCGTGATCGTCGGTCACCGATTCGGCCGAAAGGACGGCGTATGCCTGCACCAGACCGGCACGGTGGGCGTTGGAGAATGCGGTGCGCACCAGGTGGCGGAAGAACTCGATCCCGGTGGGGATGTGCTTCTCCTCCAGATGGTCCACGTCGGACTCGTCACGGTAGGTGAGCACCTCCATCAGGAGCTGATCCTTGGAACCGAAGTGGTGGAGGATGCCGGCGTGGGTCATGCCGACCTGCTCGGCGATATCGGTCAGGGTGCCGTTTACCGACCCCTTGGAACCAAAAATGTCCGTTGCTGCACGCAAAATCTCGCGTCGACGGGCGATGGTTTCCGGACGCGAACGTGTTTGCTTTTTTGCGGTGGCCACGTGGGGCACCCCCTTCAATCTGCGTCTGCATCGTTGCTTCGGCAAGTGTTGTCGAACCGTAATCAAGAGTGCACTGACCCAGTAGAACTCGAATGTTATGTGACGTGCACGGCACGTGACGCGTCTGTATTTAGGAGGATAGCGCAGACTGGAACGTGGCGCACTTGAAAACTTACTGACAAGCCGGTAACCTTTTGGAAGATTACCGGTCTCACCGGTGAAGAGCGGCCAATATCAACGCTTGTGCCTCACCCGCCCCACGGGTTGAGGACACAGAGATGGCGACGATAAGCGGTCATTCTCCACCACCGAGATTCAGGGATAACGACAATTTGTCTACCCGCAACGAGGCGCTTCCCGGCTCCTTCGCGCGAGCCGGATTTTTTATCGCCCCCGGCAGTTGGGTCTCACAGGGTCGCGAGCAGGTGGCGATCACGGTAGATCGGTAACCGCATTCCGGTGGCGCATCACCATCGGGAACGGGTTGGAGACACAGCCCGCGGTTGGACACGCCCACCCGGGTGTCCGCACTCACAGTGAATATCCGTTTCGAAGCACGACGCTTCGAAACTCCCATCCTATGTAGGAGAGAGAAATGACGAAGAAGTCCTCTTTGGTCGCCCTGGGGCTCGCGGCCGCGCTCGCCCTGACCGGCTGTGCCGGCGGTGGCAACAACGGCGGTAACGCCGGTGAAGGTAAGGCCGGCGCTGCGCTGACCATCGCCAAGCCGGACGGTGCCATCGCTACCGAGTCGAACAACCCCTGGGTTGGCGACTCCTCGGCCCTCAAGCTCGGATACATCAACTCGATCCTCGAGCCGCTGGCCCTGATTAACCTCGCAAACCCGAGCGAAGCCGCCACCCCGTGGCTCGCCGAAAAGGTCGAGTGGTCGGAAGACTACAAGTCCGTCACCGTCACCGCTCGCGATGGCGTGAAGTGGAACGATGGCAAGGACTTCACCGCCGCCGACATCGCTTACACCTTCCAGATGTTCCTGGACCACCCCGCGCTCGACATCGACGCCATGGGCCTGACCAAGGTCACCGAAGACGGCAACAAGGTCACCCTGGACTTCGAAAACTCGATGTTCGTGAAGCAGGAGAAGGTGCTGCACAAGCGCATCGTCCCCAAGCACATCTACGAGGGCGTCAAGGACCCCGCAACCTACGACTTCAAGGAAGCCGTTGGAACCGGTCCGTACAAGCTCACCAAGTTCGACACCCAGTCCGTTGAGCTGACCGCTCGCGACGACTACTGGGGTGGCAAGCTCGCCGTCCCGAAGCTGTACTACGTGTCCTACAACGACAACACCGCTCTGACCACCGCACTGGCTAACGGCGACGCCGACTGGGCTCAGGCCTTCATCCCCAACGTGAAGTCCGCCTTCCTGGACAAGGACCCGGAGCACAACGTGCAGTGGGCCGCCGCGGGCCTCGGTATCGACGCCATGTACGTCAACACCACCAAGGCACCGTTCAACAACCTGGCATTCCGTCAGGCTGTCAACGACGTGATCGACCGTCACAAGCACCAGGAAGTCGCTCGTGAGGGCGCGGTTCCGGCGATCAAGTCGATCACCGGTCTGCCCACCCCCGCCGGTGACCCCTTCATCCAGGAAGAGTACAAGGGCAAGGACTACAAGGTTGACGTTGACGCAGCCAAGAAGATCCTGACCGACGCCGGTTACACCGGTGTGGGCACCAAGCTGGTCGACCCGCAGGGTCAGCCGGTTTCCTTCACCATCTCCGTCCCGCAGGGCTGGAACGACTACGTGACCGGCATCAGCCTGATCGCGGACTCGGTCAAGGCTCTGGGTGCCGAGGCCAAGGTCAACACCCCGGACTCCGACACCTGGTGGGACAACAAGGGTAAGGGTGACTTCGACGCGATCCTGCACTGGACCGACACCGGAGCAACCCCCTACAACATCTACAACAACACCATGGGCGGCATGTACCTGAAGCCCATCGGTGAGCAGGCCGACTTCAACTTCGGTCGCTACGACAACCCCGAGGCCACCGCACAGCTCGCCGAGTACGCAAACGCTACCGACGACGCAGCCCGCACCGCGGCCCTGGACAAGGTTCAGCAGATCTTCGTCAACGACGTTCCTGCCATGCCGATCGGTACCCGTCCCTACATCGGTTCGTACAACACCCGTAACTACGTGGGTTGGCCGAACGAGAAGGACCCGTACGCACCGGCCGACCCCACTCAGGTCAACTCGGTCCTCATCCTGACCAAGCTGAAGGCCGCCGCGAAGTAATTTCGCACCGCATCACCTTTCGTGACGGGGGTGGAGCGCACCAGCGCTCCACCCCCGCCCACGGGTTTCTCATGTCTTCCCCCATCCCCGCCTAAGACATGACGCATGACAAGAATCAGGAACGCATTGTGACCTCCGACAATCTGCTGACGGTCTCGAACTTCAGCGTGATGTACGACGTGGATCCCCCCGTCGAAGCCGTGCGAGACGTTTCGATCACGCTGAAGCGTGGCGAAATCCTCGGCCTCGCCGGTGAATCCGGCTGTGGTAAGACCACCCTCGCCTACGGTATCCAGCGGCTGCTCAAGCCGCCGGCTGTGATCACCCAGGGATCCGCCATCTTCCACGACAAGGGCGGCGAGGACATCGACCTCAACTCCCTCGATGACCAGCAGATGCGTGCGTTCCGCTGGGACAAGGCCTCGATGGTGTTCCAGGGTGCGATGAACGCCCTGAACCCCGTGGTCAACATCGGCAAGCAGCTCGGTGACGTCTTCACGACCCACCGCCCCGAGATGAACAAGGCACAGCGCACCGAGGAATCGGCACGCCTGCTGGAGATCGTCGGCGTGGGCCGTGACCGTCTGCGTGCGTTCCCCCACGAGCTTTCCGGTGGTATGCGTCAGCGCGTCATGATCGCCATGGCTCTGGCCCTCAAGCCCCAGCTGATGATCATGGACGAGCCCACCACCGCGCTGGACGTGCTGGTGCAGCGCGAGATCCTGCAGCAGATCTCCGACCTGCGCAAGGAATTTGGCTTCTCGGTGATCTTCATCACCCACGACCTTCCGCTGCTGCTGGAAATCTCCGACCGTATTGCCGTGATGCGTCAGGGCAAGGTTGTTGAGATCAACACCGCCGAGCAGATCTACCACCACGCCGAGCACGAGTACACCCGTAAGCTCCTCGCGTCCTTCCCGAGCCTCACCGGCGAACGCGGCGACTTCGTGCGTGGTAAGTCCTCGGCCACCGAGACTGGAGCGTAACCGCCATGACGACCCTTGAATTCAAAGACGTCACCAAGCGTTACCGCATCCGCGGTACCGGTGACTTCCTCGCCCTGGACAAGGTGAACTTCACCCTGACCTCGGGTAAGACCATCGCCCTGGTGGGTCAGAGTGGTAGTGGTAAGTCCACGATCGCCAAGATCCTCACCCAGCTTGAGCGCGCCACCTCCGGTGAGGTGCTGCTGGATGGCGTGGCCATTCCGCGTCGCGGCCGTGCGCTGCGTAAGTACCGCCAGCAGGTTCGCATGGTCTTCCAGGACCCGTTTGCCTCGCTGAACCCGTACCACACCATCCGTCACCACATCGAGCGTCCGCTGCTGCTGGACAAGGTGGTTCCCAAGGACCAGGTCGAGGACGAGGTGTTCCGTCTGCTGGAGCGTGTGCGCCTGGAGCCCAACGACGTGATCGATCGTCGCCCGCACGAGCTCTCCGGTGGACAGCGTCAGCGCGTGGCCATCGCCCGTGCCCTGGCCTCGCGCCCCTCGCTGCTGATCGCCGACGAGCCCGTCTCGATGCTCGATGTGTCGATTCGTCTGGGTGTGCTGAACCTGCTTGCCGACCTGCAGCGTGAGTCGAACCTGGGTGTGCTCTACATCACCCACGACCTCGCGACCGCGCGTCACTTCTCGGATGAGATTATGGTGCTCAACCACGGTGTCGTGGTCGAGCGCGGTAACGCCGATGACGTCATCCTGAACCCGCAGAACGCCTACACGCGTCAGCTGCGGGATGCCTCGCCCAACCCGGACAAGCACTTCGCGGCGCCCGGCACTACTTCCCCCCGGAGCTGACCCCGTGAGATTCTTCCTCCGACGCACAGCGTTTTATCTGTTCACCGCCTGGGCGGCGATCACGATCAACTTCTTCCTGCCCCGCTTCCTCAAGGGTGACCCGGTTTCGGCGTACATCGCCAAGAACCAGGGTCTGATCAGCCCGGATGCCGCAGCCTCGCTGCGCACCCTGTTTGGTCTGGACAAGAACCAGTCCATGCTGGAGCAGTACATCAGCTACTGGAAGCTGCTCTTCAGCGGCGACCTGGGTCGCTCCTTCTCCAAGGGCCTCGCACCGGTCACCGATGTGATCGCCTCGGCCCTGCCCTGGACCATCGGTCTGGTGGGTATCGCCACGATCCTGTCGTTTGTGATCGGAACCACCCTGGGTGCCTACGCCGGATGGCGTCGCGGATCCAAGGCTGACGCCCTGATCCCGATTACGACCTTCTTCTCTACCGTCCCCTACTTCTGGCTCGGCCTGATCGCCATCGCGCTGCTGGCCACCGGACTGGGCTGGTTCCCCGCATCCCATGCGTACGATAAGGGGTCTACCCCCGAATTCTCGCTGGACTTCATCGGTCAGGTCATCAACCACGGTACGCTTCCCGCGCTGACCATCGTGATCTCCTCCCTCGGTGGCTGGGTCCTGGGTATGCGTAACATGATGGTCACCGTCATGGACGAGGACTACGTCACCGTGGCTCAGGCCAAGGGACTCTCCCCGCGCAAGGTGCTCATCAACTACGCCGCCCGCAACGCGGTCCTCCCGCAGCTGTCGAGCTTTGCGCTCTCGCTCGGATTCATCGTGGGTGGAACCCTGGTGATGGAGCTCGTGTTCTCCTACCCCGGTGTGGGAAAGCTGCTGCTTGACGCCACCAACGCGAAGGACTACCCGCTCATGCAGGGTCTGTTCCTGATCATCACGTTGACCATCCTGGTGGCCAACATCCTCGCCGATGTCGCCTACGCGATTCTCGACCCGCGCACCCGTCAGTCGGAGGCATAGACCATGACTCAGCCCGAAACCGCGGTTATCGCCGCCGTTGATACCGCGCCCCGCCCGCCGCGTAAGCAGAACTTCGCCACGAAGTTTGGGCAGGCCTTCTCGATGTTCCGCAACGGAAAGTCGATTGCCGGTCTGTGCATCCTCGGCTTCTTTGTCCTGGTGGCCATCTTTGGTGACCTGCTGGCCCCCTACGGCCCGCTGGACAAGGACTTCACCGCCCTGCGTCAGGGCCCCTCGGCCACCCACTGGCTGGGAACCACCCACATGGGTGAGGACGTCCTCAGCCAGCTGATCTACGGAACCCGCGGCGTGCTCGTGGTGGGCTTCGCGGCCGGTATTATCGCGACCCTGATCGCCGTGATCATCGGTGTGACCGCCGGATACATCGGTGGCTGGAAGAGCGAGGGCCTCTCGGCCATCACCAACGTGTTCCTGGTGATCCCGGCCCTGCCGCTGATGATCATCGTGGCCTCGCAGTACGAGAACCCGAGCCTGCTGCTCATCGCCGGTGTGCTGGCGCTGACCGGTTGGGCCTGGGGTAGCCGCGTGCTGCGTGCCCAGACCATGTCGCTGCGTAACCGGGACTTCGTCCAGGCCGCCCGCGCCAACGGTGAGCCGCTGTACCGCATCATCGCGGTGGAGATGCTCCCCAACCTGATCGCGATCATCGCCTCCTCCTTCGTGGGAACCGTGACCGCGGCCGTCCTGGGCCTCACCACCCTGGCCTTCATCGGTGTGATTCCGATCACCAACCTGAACTGGGGAACCATCCTGTTCTGGGCACAGCAGAACGGTGCCTTCCCGGACTTCTGGTGGTGGTACGTTCCCGCCGGTCTCTGCATCGCGCTGCTGGGTATGGCCCTCTCGCTGATCAACTTCGGTATCGACGAGTACGTGAACCCGCGCCTGCGTAGCGCCGGTGAGCGCGCCCGCGAAATGCGCAAGAAGGGCATCAAGGTGTCCTCGAGCGTGACCGCCGTGCGGACCACGCCCCCGTCGGGCAGCGATCCGGGTAGCGGGGGAGCCTCGGCTCCCAAGCATGCGAGCCCCGCGGCCGACGCGGATGCGGTCACCCCGGTGACCCCGCCCGCCCCCGCATCGCCGGACGACACCACCGCCCGGTAATCAGACCAATCGGCCCCCTTCTCCCGATGGGGGACCGGAGGATGCTATTGCCCGGTAACTAGAAGACCAATTGGCCCCCTTCTCCCGGTGGAGGAGGGGGCCCTTTGCGGAGCGGCTGGTCCGCTCCCGACTCCCGCATCAACCCGGTCGGCCCCCGACCATCTAAGGACTTACGTTTCATGACTACGCTTCCGTACCTGAACCCCGACCTCACGATTGCCGAGCGGGTAGAAGACCTGCTGGGTCGAATGACCCGCGAGCAGAAGGTGGGGCAGATGCTCCAGCTGGATGCGCGTGATGACCTGGACGATCACGTCCTGGGCAAGCACGTCGGCTCGATCCTGCACACCTCGCCCGAGCGCGTGGTTCGTGCGCACGAGCTGACCGCCGAGACCGAGCTGCGGATCCCGCTGCTGGTGGGCGAGGACTGCATCCACGGAAACTCCTTCTGGAAGGGTGCCACGATCTTCCCGACCCAGCTGGGTATGGCCGGCACCTGGAACGCCGAGCTGACCGAGCAGGTTGCCCGGATCACCGCCGTGGAGACCGCCACCACCGGTGTGCACTGGACCTTCTCCCCGGTGCTGTGCATCGCCCGCGACCTGCGCTGGGGCCGCGTGGATGAGACCTTCGGTGAGGACCCGCACCTGATCGGTGAGCTGGCCTCGGCGATGGTTCGTGGCTACCAGGGCAAGGGCCTGAACGACCCCTCGGCGATCCTCGCGACCGCCAAGCACTTCGCCGGATACTCGGAGACCCAGGGTGGCCGTGACGCCTCCGAGGCCGACATCTCCCCGCGTAAGCTGCGCTCCTGGTTCCTGCCGCCGTTCGAGCGCGTGGCCCGCGAGGGTTGCCGCACCTTCATGCTCGGTTACCAGAGCACCGACGGTGTGCCGATCACCGTGAACGACTGGCTGCTGAACGATGTGCTGCGCGGCGAGTGGGGCTACACCGGAACCCTGATCACCGACTGGGACAACGTGGGCCGGATGGTCTGGGAGCAGCAGGTTCAGCCGGACTACGCCCACGCCGCCGCCGCCGCCGTCAAGGCCGGTAACGACATGGTCATGACCACCCCGAAGTTCTTCGAGGGTGCCCTCGAGGCCATCGAGAAGGGCATGCTGACCGAGGATGAGCTGCACCCCGCGGTTGCCCGCATCCTGACCCTGAAGTTTGAGCTCGGCCTGTTCGAGAACCCGCGTCACCCCGATGTGGCCGCTCAGGAAGCCCTGGTGGGTCACGAGGACCACACCGCGCTGAACCTCGAGGTGGCTCGCCACTCGCTGGTGCTGCTGAACAACGACGGCGTCCTGCCGCTCGAGGGCGGCTTTGTCGCCGATGAGTCGGGCCGTTCGGTTCCGACCGGTGCCGCCAAGAAGATCGCCGTGGTTGGTCCGCTGGCCGATGACGCGCAGACCCAGCTGGGTGACTGGGCGGGTAACTCCGGCCAGGCCGGCTGGTTCCCCGAGGGTCACCCGCGCGAGATGATCACCACCGTGCTGGACGGTCTGCGTGCGCACACCCCCGCCGACTGGAGCGTGTCCTACACTCAGGGTGCCGACATCCTGACCCTGGCCGCCGACCCCGAGGGCGAGTTCTTCCCCGATGGTCAGCCGCGCCCGCAGGTTGTGGTTCCGGTGGCACCGGATGCCGCCCAGATCGCCGAGGCCGTGGCCGCCGCGAAGGATGCCGACTACGTCGTCGCCGTTGTGGGTGACCGCATCGAGCTCGTGGGTGAGGGTCGTTCGACCGCGACCCTGGAGCTCATCGGTGGCCAGATCGCCCTGCTGGATGCCCTGGCCGAGACCGGCACCCCGATGATCGTGGTCCTGCTGGCTTCCAAGCCGCTGGTGCTGCCGGAGTCGGCCCTGAACGCCGCCGCGCTGCTCTGGGTCGCCAACCCGGGTATGCAGGGTGGCCGCGCGATCGCCGAACTGGCCCTCGGTCTGATCGAGCCCGCCGGACGTCTGCCGATCTCGTTCGCCCGTCACTCGGGTCAGCAGCCGACCTACTACAACCAGATCCGTGGCCAGCACGGTAACCGCTACGCGGACCTGACCCAGACCCCGGCATTCCAGTTCGGACAGGGCCTGTCGTACACCACGGTGGAGTACTCCGACCTGGTGATCGCGGACACCAACCTGACAGCCGCCGACACCGTGCGTGCAACCCTGACCCTGACCAACACCGGTGCACGCCCCTCGCGTGAAACCGTGCAGGTCTACGTCAGCGACACCGTGACCTCGGTCAGCTGGGCCGACCAGGAGCTGAAGACCTTCACCCAGGTGGATGTCGCTCCGGGTGAGTCGAAGCAGGTCTCGATCGCGCTGCCGGCATCCGAGTGCACCATCGTGGAGGCCAAGGGTAACCGCATCGTTGAGGCCGGTGCCTTCGAGCTGCGCGTGGGTAAGTCCTCGCGCTCCGAGGACGTGCTGCGCGCGACCTTCCACATCGCCTAGTCACACCACATGCCGACGGCCCCGGGGATTTCCCCGGGGCCGTCGCTGTATTTCTGCCTAGCGGTAGCCGTCCAGCGGCACATCATCGAGCCACACCGTGGTCAGGGCCCCTTCCTCGGCGATGCCGCGCATGACGGCGCGGACGGTCTCGCTCGCGCTCTCGTCGCCCACGGCCGAGGGGAGGAGCCAGACCCTGAGCGATCCGCGGCCGGCCTCAACCCGGCGCACCTGCTCGGTGTGCGCGAGTGCTCGGAAGCGTTCGGTGAGCACCGGGAAGGGGTTGTCACCGGGATTGGTGCCCGGCCGGATCGTGTTGGGGACCGAAACAAACTCGGGCACCCCGGCACCCGCGGCCGGGGTGATCATGACCACGCCGACCAGGTCGGTGCCGTGTTCGGCAATCTGCCGGCTGACGGTGTCGACCTCATCCACGTTCGCCAGCCTGAGCGTCAGCGTGTTTTCGGTCACCCCGCCGGTGAGACCGAGGGTGTTGTCCACCCAGGTTTGCAGGGCGAGGGCCGCGTCTGACGGCGGGGCCACCGCGGTATCGGGGACCCCGATCCGCGAGATGATCGGATGGTCCCGATAGAGAGCGGGGGAGCGGGCGGTGAGGAACGCGACGATGCCCGCACTGTCGGGTTCGTTCACGGTGTCGAGCGTCAGGGTATCGGCGAACCTCGCGCTCAGCAGCGGAACCGTCTCGTTCAATGCCGCCAGGTCGGAGGCCAACGTGGTGACCTCGGCGGCGGATTCGGTGCTGGCGCGGAGGTGATCGCCCTCGATTTCGAGGGTGTTATCGGGCAGCTGCGGGGCGATGGCGGCGAACAGTGCAAACGCGGCTGCCGGATCGTTTCCGGCATCCAGCCGAACACGCTGCGTGAATGGTTGGTCCGCGGAGGTGGGGGACGGGGCGAGACCGGGGCTGAGGTTACCGATGGAGAGTGTGGTTTTTGTCTCCACCGAATCGGCAGCGGCGACCAGTTTCAGCGGGTCGAATTTCTGGGTGGTGCAGGGGAAGTCCTGCACGGTGAACGCGGTGTGTTCACCGGTCACCGTGTATTCGAACGTGGTGGCAATGCCACGATCCTTGCCACAGGTGGCCGCGACCAGGGCGTCGTAGACACCCCGGTCCGCGGGCAGTTCAACCTGGATGCGCCCGGTGGGAACCAGGGGAACCGCCCGCGAGAGCCCCGACTCAAAGTGGGTGAGACCGGGGACCTGTTCGATGCCGTGCCGATAGGTGTTGAAGGCTTCCTCGTTACTCCCGCTGCAGGCCGTCAGCCCGAGCACCCCCAGCCCGAGGACGGTGACGGCGGCGAGGAAACGGGTTGGGGGCGTGGCTACGGGGCGAGGCATACCCAGAGCCTAACTCCTGTTATGGCTTGATCGTAGCGGTGGGCTTGGAAACATCAGGAGACTGCGCCTCGGCCACCGGGGTGGCTCCGCGCGGGGAGAGCAGGGCCAGAACCACCAGGACCGCCATCGCGATGGCCATCGCGATAAAGCCCCACTGGGCGGCATGGGCGTAGTCGAGCTTGACGCTGTCGAGGATATGCTGCGCGACCGAGGAGGGGATCCCGGCTGGCAGATCCTTGGCGGCACCGGAACCGGCCCCGGTGACCTGGTTGACCACATCGGTGACCTGCGCCGGGGTGGCCCCAAACTTGCCTAGCGAATCGGTGAGCAGGGTGGTCAGGCGGCCGGTTACGATGCTGGCGATCACGGCCATCCCGAGCGCCCCACCGAAGTTCTTGAGCGTCTGGGTGATCCCGGTGACCTCGCCGTAACCGGCGTGCGGGGCCCGGTTGATGGCATCGGTGCTGGCGGCTGTCAGCATGAACCCGATCCCGAATCCGGCCAGGGCGATCGGCCAGGTCTGCGGGTTGAAGAAGCTGGTGCCGTCGATGTCGAGGTTGGTCGCAATCTGAGCCAGCCAGCCGAATCCTGCGGCTCCGGCTACACCACCGATCAGCAGGACCATGCGGATGCCCTGACGGTCATAGCGTCGGGAGCCGATCCGGGCCCCGATGGCAAAGCCGAGGAACAGCTTGAGGAACAGTAGCCCGGTCACCGAGGCGGAGAGTCCCAGCGAGAGCTGCCCGTAGACGCTGAGGAAAAAGAAGATCGGCACAAACGAGATGTTGGCGATCAGGATGGCCAGGCTGGAAACGCTGAATCCGCGGCTCCGGAACACGTTGAGCTGCACCAGCGGTGCGGGCGTGCGGTTTTGCCACCAGATGAATCCGGCAAGCAGTACGATGCCGCCGGCCAGGACCGTCCAGATCCAGGCGGTGCCCCAGCCGAGCTCACCAAAGCGCTGCAGGGCGTAGATCACCAGCGACATCCCGGCGGCCACCAGGACGGCTCCGAGCCAGTCGATACGGCGATCGCGCGGTGCCGCGGCGGGGGTCACCATCCGCACGTTGCGGGCGATGATCAGCAGAATGATCGCGATAATCGCCAGCGGGATGTTGACCCAGAAGATGGCTCGCCAGGTCCACTGGGTGAGGTAACCGCCGGCGATCGGACCGATCGCGGTCATCGCACCGGTGATCGTAAAGAAGGTCGCCATCGTGCGTCCGCGCCCCTCGCGCGGCACCGACTGCACCAGTAACCCCACCGCCGCGGGGAACATCAGTGCGCCGGAGAGTCCCTGGAGCACGCGGGCACCGATCAGGATGGGTTCGGCCCACTCGCCGGTGGGAGTGATTCCACACAGCAGCGAGGCGAACGCGAATCCGGCGATGCCCACAATCACCATGCGACGGTGGCCGAAGAGGTCGGCCAGGCGTCCACCCACCAGGAAGAACGCCGCGGTGGCCAGCAGGTAGGCGTTGATCGCCCACTGCAGGCCCTCCTGGCTAAGCCCCAGCTCGGACTGAATGGTCGGAGCCGACAGGGCAACGATGGTCTGGTCGATCGTGGTCATCGAGACCGCGGTGATCAGGCCGATACGCAGCAGCAGCGCGCCGGGACCGGCCGAGACGGCGGTGGTGGTGGGAAGTGACATCGGACATCCTTTGGACGGAGAACTCTTACGTTCCCAGTCTCGGTCCGTGTCCCGCCTCCGGGCAGGGCCCATCCGGCTGACCGGCCGTCAACCATTCGATGGACGCCGGCCGCCGGACGCCAGATACCGGACGCCAGATGCGGCCACCGTGGCCGTGAGCTGCGCTACAGCTTCGCGAGCGTGGCGCGCGCGTCGGCGAGCCAGCCCTCCAGCTCGCCCGCTTCCTCCCACAGCTCATACAGTTCGGAGGTCTCCGCCCCTGCCAGGGTGCGGGTCGCCTGGGTGCGGATCCACTCGATGCGTTCGGGGGAGAGCAGTGCCGCAAACGGGGCTGAGTCGCCGCCGCCCAGAGGAAGGGGCTCGCCCGCTCGGGATCGGACCGCCAGCTCGGCGAGGGCCAGGGCGATCTGGCCGCCGTCCACCTCGACATAGTCCTCATCCTCGAACGCACACGCCACCGATTCAAAGGTGAAGTAGCCCTCGGTGATGGCGACGATCAGATCGCCGGCACCGTCGTTATCAAATGCTCCTGTTTCCCAAGCTCCCATGGTTCCAGGCTATCGCTCCGGTTACACTTGTTCCAGGAACCACGGCGAAGGGAGACACGGTGTCACTGCTGAGTTTCCTGACCCAGTTCTTTACCGCGGTCGCCGAACAGCTGGTGCACGCGCAGTCCTTCACCATGCTGGCCACCACCGGTGTGACCAGCCTGGTGCTGTTGACCCTGGCCGTGGTGGCCGCCCGCGCGCTGCCGAGTATCGGGTTCATGGTGGATACCGCGACCCGAACCCGAGTGCGGGATCCCCGCAACATTCGCCGGTTGCCCAGCCAGAGCAACCCCAACACCTCGGGCAAACCACGCCCTCGAGCGCCGGGAGGAATCCTCGGATTCCCCTCCGGCCCGCGCGCCATCCTCGCCTAACGCCTCGGTTTTTCGAGTCGGCTGATCGCGCCCGCCCGAGCCCATCCTCCACGGTTTCACGCCGGGGGAGTGAGGGGAATCCATCGATGATTCCTTCTTTCTCCTACCCGTTTGGAAACCCCGATGGACCTCTATTCTTTTGGGCCGATTGCCCTGCTCCTTGACGGTGCCTACTGGCTCGTCACCCGCCTGCACGAGTTTGTGGCACCGCTGGCACCCGAGGCAGGGGCGGCGCTCGCCGTGGCCCTGCTGACGATCCTGGTGCGCACCGCGCTGATTCCCGTGGGCCGCTCCCAGGTGAAGGCCGAGCTGACCCGCAAACGCCTCGCACCTAAGATCGCCGCGCTCAACGCGAAATACAAAAACCCCGAGGTTCGTCAGCGCAAGCTGATGGAGCTCTACCAAACCGAGAAGGCCTCGCCGCTGGCCGGCTGTCTGCCGTTGCTGCTTCAGATTCCGGTGCTCTCGGCCATTTACGGCCTCTTCATTAAGCCCGAGATTCACGGTGCCCCCAATACCCTGCTCACCGAAACCCTGGGCGGGCTACCGCTGAGCGGAAACCTGATGACCCTGCTGAACTCGGGGGAGGCCTGGCCGCGGATCGGGATTTACCTGGGCATCGTGCTGATCATGGCGATCACCGCCGAACTCCAGCGTCGCTACCTGCTGCTGCCGGTGGAACCCGCGCCCACACCGGCTGCCCCGGTTCCCGGGCAGCCGGTGATGCCCGACCTGAGCGGACTCACCAGGGTCATGCGCTGGATGCCCTATATGACCGTGCTGATGGCGCTATGGGTTCCGCTGGCCGCGGCGATCTACCTGATGATCACCACCGCCTGGACCCTGTGCGAACGCCTGCTCCTGCGCCGCATCCTGGGTGCGCGAGCGGAGGCGGCCGGTAGCGGTGGGACCGAACTGGTTCCCGCCTAGCCGGACACACAGCGGGCCGGCACGGGATGTCCCGTGCCGGCCCGAACGCTGTCCGCCGCTACCGCTTGCGACTCTTGGACTCCTCGATGCGCTTCTTGAGGAAAATCGCCGTGAGGATCCATCCACCCAGCGCGGTGACCACCCACACCACGATCGGCGCGAGCACCCAGGCGGTCACGTCGGCCAGGCCGAGCCCTCCGGGGAAGAGCGTGGCCACAAACAGCGCCACAAAGGTCGAGATGAGGCCTATGCCGCCGAGAATCGGGGTGGCATACTTGCGTGCCAGATTGAAGATAAACGGGGTCAGAATGGCCTGGGCCACGGTGAAGACCACCACGGCCACGATGAATCCCGAGGCGGTGATGTGCACGCCGGGGATGATCCAGGCCGCCAGCAGCAGCCCCAGCGCTGCGGTGCCGAGGTTGATCGCGGTACCAATCAGAAAACGAATCATGCGGTGTTCCCCCAGGGTGTGAGTTGATTCTTTGAGTATGGCAGTTTCATGCCCGGCGCGGAACCATAACCGTAACCGGGTTGTGATCGCCTGATCCGGTGTGGGATGCCCGGGGTCGCTATGCTGGGGGCACGATTGATCCGGCCGGGGGTGCGGGATCCTCAGATCGCGACGAAAGGCTTTCGATGTCCGCTCGCCACCTGTTTCTGCCCGTCCTCGCCCTGGGCGCGCTGCTCCTAACCGCATGCGCCAGCGGTCCGGGCAGCGCCGCCCCCGCTGAGCGCGATCTGGAGGGCACCTGGGTTCCCACCACCTCCTACTCCACCTCCCCGTTTCTGACTCTGGACAAGGACGGCACCTGGACCGGATCGGACGGCTGCAACGGCGGCAGCGGCACCTGGAAGCTCGCCCCGAGCGGCACCCTGACCGTGACCTCGGGCCCGAGCACGCTGATCGCCTGCGAGGGCGAGACCCTGCCCACTGTCTTTTCGCAGTCCGAACGGGTGAGCATCGAGGGCAAGGATCTGATTCTGCAGGATAAGAAGGGGACCACCCTGACCACCCTGGTGCGGGGGAAGGCCCCCTCGACTCCGACCCCGAGTGGAGACGCGGGATCGAGTGCGGTGGTGGGGACCTGGGCGGCCGCCGAACCCGGGGTGGGACAAACCCCGACCCTGATCCTCAATCCCGACGGGACCCTGAACGGCAATGACGGGTGTAACACCCTGATCGGTTCCTGGGCACAGAGCGGCGACACCGTGACCCTGGACGCGCTCGGGTCCACCCGGATGGCCTGCGAAAATGTGGATGCCTGGCTCTCCGCGGGCAAGACCGCGCGGATCACCGACGCCGAACTCGTTGTTCAGAGCGCGGAGGGCAAGATCCTGGGACGCCTGGCCCGAGGCTAGGAAAACCCGAGTTTGACCCCCGTTTCCTGCGTGAAAACGGTGATTTCCGGTCAACACCGGCCGAGGCTCACCCCGAAGCGGGCAAAAAACGCCTAAAGTGTGGTTGTGTGGCCGCTCGACAAAAACTCAGAAGAACACGAATCCGCTGTGGGGTCCGTGGCTGACCAGAGCGCGCCGGTCGCGCCCGCAAACAACCCGGAAGGCACCGATGTGACCCCGGACACCACGCCCCAGAGCAGTGAGACAACCGACGTCTCCGACGCCGCCGTGCCCCCGCGTCCCACCCCGGTCGCCCAGCCCGACCCCGCCGCCGAACGTGCCCGTTGGATCGAACAGATTCGCGCCGTGGGCGGTACCTCACCGCTGTTGTTCTTCACCGATGAGCCGCGTACCCGGATCGAACTCTCCTCGACCCATCCCGGCGGTCTGCCTCAGTTCATCACCGGACACTCGACGCTGCTGTCGAACCTGATCCGGGACGAGCTGGCGCTGCGGCGGGCCAAGTCCGCCGCCGACGTGATCACCACCAAGGGTGTCGAGCTGCGTACCGTGCGCGGCATCGAGGCCGTCCACCTGGCCATCGGTTTGGCCCAGTGGCGTCACGACGGGGTTGACTACTGCGCCCCGGTCCTGCTGCGCCCGGTGGCGATTCGCCGCTACGGCAAGGACTACGAGCTCAAGCTCAAGGGCCGCTCGGTCATGAACCCCGAACTGGTGCGCGCGATGCGCGAGCAGTTCGGCATCGCCCTGGACGCCGACGCGTTTGAGGCACTCTCGGTGGCCAAGGGTGTGTTCCAGCCGCAGCCGGTGATCGATGAGCTGCGCGGGATCACCCGTCGCCTGGAGTGGTTCAGCGTACAGCCGCGCCTGCTGGTGTCGACCTTCGCGGACATCGGCCCGGCGCTCGCCCGCGACGTGCAGTCGCGCCAGCACCCGATCCTTGAGGCCATCGCCGGGGATGCCGGGGCCAAGAAGCTCGTGGACAGCCTGTTCCTCCCGGTGGATGCCGTGGGTCAGGACGAGCGTCCGCCGACCACCGATACCCTGCTCCTGGACGCCGATGCCGAGCAGGAAAACGTGATCGCCCAGATCACCGCCGGCAACTCCCTCGTGGTGCGCACCCTGCCCGGAACCGGTGGCACCCAGACCGCGGTCAACGCGATCGGTGCGCTGGTCTCCCAGCACAAGCGGGTGCTCGTGGTGGGTGCCCGGCGTTCGGGACTGGACGGCATCCGTCACCGCCTGGCCAAGGTGGGCCTGCCCGGACTCTCGGTCGGGCCGACCACCGTGCGCCGCGACCTGATCGAGGCGATCAGCCGCAATGAGAAGGCCATCGCCCCCAAGATTGCCGACGTGGATGACGCCCTGGTGCGCCTGCGCCGGGTACTGCTGGACTACCGCGGCGCGCTGTCGCGGATCGACCCGACCCTGCGCGTCTCGGTCATCGAGGCCCTGGAATCGTTGACGCGCCTGGGTAATCTGCCCTTCCCGCCCTCAACCGCCGCGCGACTCGACCTCGCCTCGATGGGGAACCTCGCCGGGGACCGCCGATCGATCTCGCAGAAGCTTGCGGCCGCCGCGGCACTGGGCGAGTTCCAGTACGGTCCCGGAGACTCACCCTGGTACGGTGCCACCTTTGCCACCACCGCCGAGGCCAAGGCGACCCACGCGCTGGCGAAGAAGCTCAACCGCACCGAGCTGCCGCGCCTGCTGGAGCGTGCCTACGATCTGATCGGTCACACCCGGATGCGTCCGTTCGAGTCGGTCGAGGAGCTGGGTGTGTATCTGCGCCTGCTGCTGGATCTGCGCGACACCCTGGACAAGTTCTCGCCGAGCGTGTTTGACCGCTCGCTTGAGGAACTGATCATCGCCCACAGCTCGCGTCGCGATTCGCCGAGCATGAACACCGCCAACCGGCGCCGCCTGAAGAAGCTGGCTCGTGAGTATGTGCGCCCCGGTGTACATATTGCCGACATGGAGGATGCTCTGCGGAGGATCCAGGCGCAGCGTGTGCTCTGGCAGCGCTACGTGTCCACCGGCGCGATGCCCGAGGTTCCGCTGGGTATCGCCGACGTGCAGGTGACCTATCAGCGCGTGGTGGATGACCTCTCCCGGCTGGACGGTCCGCTGCACCGGGTGACCCGGGATGAGCGCCTGGTCGCGCTGCCGGTCAAGGAGCTGGTGCGTCTGATGGCGGGCCTGGCCGCGGACTCGCAGGTCATGGAAAACCTGCAGGAGCGCACCACGCTGATCGCCGAGCTCAAGGAGCTCGGTCTCGCGCCGCTGATCACCGACCTCTCGGTGCGTCACGTCCCCGAGGAGCGCGTCGCCGACGAGCTCGAGCTGGCCTGGTGGCAGTCGGTGCTGGAGCACCTGCTGGCCACCAATAAGGCGTTGCTCGGCGCGAACACCAGCGTGATCGACCGTCTGGAATCCGACTTCCGCCTGGTGGATGAGGCCCACGCCTCCGCCCAGGGCGCGCAGTTGGCGACCCTGCTGGGCGACACCTGGAAGATCGGTCTGGTGGACCACTCCGATGAGGCCGCCGCGCTGCGCACCCTGCTGCGTGGGGCCGCGGTGGATCCGATGGCCCTGGAGAATCAGGCCCCGCACCTCTCACGGATCCTCTCCCCGGTGTGGGTGGCCTCGCCCTATGAGGTGCACCTGATCCCGGACTCGCTGCGCTTTGACACCGTGTTCCTGATCGACGCCGGTGCAACCACCCTGGCCGAGAACGCCGCGGCGATCGGTCGTGCCAAGCAGGTTGTGGCCTTCGGTGACCCGGTCACCCAGAGCCCGCTTCCCTTCACCCTGGCCGCCGCGGATCCCTCCCGGCACGAGGCCCAGAACTTCGACATCGAGGCCCTGCACGGGGATTCGGCGCTGGCCCGTCTCGGCGAGCTGCTACCCACGCTGACCCTGACCCGCAGCTACCGGGCCGGTGGCGAGGACCTGAGCCAGCTGGTCAACCAGCGCTTCTACGCGGGTGAGATCGAATCCCTCCCGTGGGCGGGCTCGTTCCTCGGCCACGGCAGCCTGACCGTCGACTATGTCAAGGGCGGGAAGGGTATGCCCGATCCCGACACCGGCGGTGTCGAGTCGGTGGATGCCGAGGTGTCGCGCGTGGTGAACCTGGTTCTGGAACACGCGGCGAATCGTCCGCGGGAGTCGCTGATGGTGGTCACCGCGAGCGTCAAGCACGCGACCCGGCTCAACCAGGCGGTGCTCTCGGCGTTCGCTCAGCACCCCGAGCTGGCCGACTTTATTCTGCGCGAGCGCGCCGAGCCCTTCGCCGTGCTGACCCTGGAGCAGTCGGTGGCCGAGAGTCGCGACCGGGTGATCTTCTCGCTCGGTTACGGCCTCACCCCGCACGGCCGCGTGCTGTCGAACTTTGGTGCGCTGGGCGAGCCCGGCGGCGACCGTCTGCTGGCCGTGGGCATGACCCGTGCCCGGCGGTCGATGGTGATCGTGTCCTGCATCAAGCCGCAGGACATCGATCCCGCCCGCACCAGCCACGGGATCGCGGCGCTCGCCGAGATCCTGCGCAAGCCCGTACAGCATGTTCCCGCGCCGCCGAACACCGAGGGTGCCGAACCGATGATGGTGGACCTGGCCGAGCGCCTGTACCGTCGAGGTCTTGACGTCGAGGTGGGCTACCGCGGTTCGCTGGCACTGGTTGCCTCGTATAACGGCAAGGCGGTCGCGGTCGAGTCCGATCCCGAGGTGACCACCGAGTCGCTGCGGGAATCGCTGCGCCTGCGTCCCGACGTGCTGCGCCGTCTGGGCTGGCACTACCTGCGGGTGCACTCGTTCGACCTGTTTGCGGATCCCGAGGGTGTCAGCGCCAAGGTGACGGCCCTGCTGGGCGTTCCCGACGCACGACCCGCGGCACCCGCCGAACCCGAGGCTTAGACGCCGCTCACCGGCCGTACCTGCCAAGCCAACCGAGGTTGAGCGGGCACGCCACCGGGTGCACCCGCCGAGCGTGCCCCGCGGTACGCTGGAATCATGAGTAACAACACGTCCGAACCGATCCGTCGGGTGCCCGGCTCCCGCCGTGTCCGCACGGCCGCGGTGCCCGGTAGCGATCCGGCACCGCAAGCGGGCACTCGCCCCGTTCGTGCCTCCGAGGACTCCGACGCGGGCTGGGGCGATAAGCCGCTCCAGACCTCCGGGGACTCCGGCAACGACGCCCGCATGCGCGCCGACGTGCCTCCGCACTGGGGCACCCACACTCGCTAACCCGCGGTACACACAAAACGCGGCGACCGATCCGGTCGCCGCGTTTATTGGATCGGTGTGGCTGCGTTCGTCCGATAATCCGAATACGAACACGATACATAACTAATACTCACTTGTTCCTCTCAACGCCTGAGCATAGATTCACCTCAATAAACGTTGGGGGAAACAATGAAGTTCAGATCTCAATTCCGAGGTGCGATCGCAGGGTTGCTTTTTGCAGGGGCATTGACGGCCCCCGTTGTACTTTCCGCTGCCACCGCTACAGCCGCAGGCAGTTCGCCGCAGGCACAACACGAAGCCGATTCTGCACGGGTCAATACTGAAATCCGGCAACGGCTTTCGACGTACGGTGTCCAGCAAGAAACCGCAGATGCACTCGTTGCAAAACTCGACGCCGGGGTTCCGTGGGAGTCGATGTCGGGTGGGAAGCCGATTCGCACAGACGATGTGGTTATTGCGGGTGAGCTTTCTCAGCTTTCTACCTATGGCGACGGGTCGATTGCAGTATCAACCATAGGTAATGGAACACCGCAAGCTGCGCAGATTGGTTCGAACGTACGCGGAGTCGCTGACTGTAAACGCGGTGTAGGGAGTAACTACCACCAGGAATACACCGGATGCTATGCAAACGTGGATCTCGTAATCATTCAGATGGGGTTTTCTTTTGACTACACGGGCTATAACGGCGGCCCCGGCAAAATCTCGCGATCGTATGATCCGCAGTATCGGATTATTGGCGCAGACCTCTCAGACCGAAAACTGATCAAGCGGTCAGACCAGGTCACTCGCTACAGCGGCGCTCTCACGGTGGCTTTCAAAGGGTTCCCCGCAGGCTGGACTGCGTGGATGGAAGTAGACGTGACTAAGAGCCCGATTACGAGAAATAACTAGGGAGGAGATCATGACCACCGCAGTTTATGTTGGACCGCTGGTAACGCTCGCCATTATTGGGATCGTGGTGTTCGCAGTTGTTGCTCTGATACGACGTACGCGGCGCTAGCCGGCGGGTAGACACAACACAAAAACGCGGCGACCGATCCGGTCGCCGCGTTTGTGTGGAAGGAACTATTCGCCCGAGTGTTTGCCCGGTCCGCGCGAGCCCAGGGCCGCGTTGTCGGCGTTGGCCGCGAGCAGGTCGCGGATCTCGGCGAGCAGGGCCACATCCGCGGAAACCTCGGGGGTCTCCTCGGCGGCGGCTTCCTTGTTCTTGGCCAGCAGGGCGTCGGCCCGCTTCTTGAAGTGGTTGATCGGCAGGACAAATACGAAGTACACCACAACGGCGACGATCAGGAACGAGATAATCGCTCCAACA
Organism: Mycetocola sp. BIGb0189; assembly: GCF_024810155.1. Taxonomy (NCBI): domain Bacteria; kingdom Bacillati; phylum Actinomycetota; class Actinomycetes; order Micrococcales; family Microbacteriaceae; genus Mycetocola; species Mycetocola sp. BIGb0189. The sequence continues at coordinate 91,930 of NZ_JANUED010000008.1, read as the reverse complement.
ACGGCACCAAACTTCACCTCGGCGGGCTTGTCCGGGTCCAGGGTCGGAATCGAGAGAACCCAGGTCGCGTCCAGGCTGTCGGCCTTGAACAGTGCGCCGATGATCGGGTTGAAGATGTTCTCCACGATTGCGTTGACAACCGAGGTGAATGCGGCACCAATGACCACCGCGACGGCGAGATCAATGACGTTTCCGCGAAGAATGAATTCCTTGAAGCCCTTAATCATAGGGTCCCCCTTCAGTGGTGGTTTCGTTAGCTTTTGGCTCCGCCGGAGCTCCCGGAGGAACCCGACTTGGAGTCGGTGCTGTAGAAACCCGAGCCGTTAAAGCTCACACCGACCGTGCCGAAAAGTTTACGCAGTTTCCCACCACATAACGGGCATTCGCTCAGCGTTGCGTCAGAAAGGCTCTGGGTGATATCGAAGGCGTTTCCGCACTCGGTGCACTTATAGGAGTAGAGGGGCACGTATATTTCCTGTGTGTTAAAGGGAGAGAGTGGAAGGATCTAGCCGAGTTCGGCGATCCGCGTCGGGGTGACGACACCGTTGACCGGGCGATCATGAACATCCTGAGGGATCGAATCGCGCAGTTCACTATCGTAGATCACGCCGTACACGGGTGGGCAGCGCTCCATCGATCCGAGGGTCTTATCGAAGTAGCCCCGACCCCAACCCAGGCGCATCCCGGTTTGGTCCACCGCGGCGGCGGGAACAATGATCAGGTCCACGTCGTTGATCGCGATCGGACCGAGCAGCTCACCGATGGGCTCGTTGATTCCGAACAGGCCCGCGCTCTCTTCTCCGGTCTCGCCGACGGTCCAATCCAGTAGGCCATCCTCGCGGGAGATCGGGAACAGGATGCGAATGCCGCGCTCGAGTGCCCAGTTCAAGAACGGGCGGGTGTTCGGCTCGCTCGGGCGGGACAGATAGCAGGCGATGCTGCGTGCCCCAGAACGGGTGACGAGCTCCTGCAGCTGGGTGGTCAGTCCGACCGTGGTGTTTTCCAGCTCGGTGCTGGTCAGATTGCGGCGGCGCTCGCGCAGCTCGGCGCGGAGGGCTCGCTTTTGGTGATCTACCTCATGGGACATAGCCCCATTCTAGGTGTGATGGACGGTACTGGATACGGCGTGGGCTGTTGCCGAGTACCCGGTGTGAGTAGTCTGGGGGTATGTCAAAGCGCGCGAATAAGGTAGTTATCCCCGCCGCAGGTCTCGGAACCCGCTTCCTTCCGGCGACCAAAGCGATGCCCAAGGAAATGCTTCCGGTCGTTGATAAGCCGGCCATTCAATACGTCGTTGAGGAGGCCGTGGACGCCGGGATGACCGACGTTCTGATGATCCTCGGACGTAACAAGAACGCCCTGGAAAACCACTTTGACCGGGTCACCGAACTGGAAATTGCCCTGCGCAAGAAGGGTGACAAGCGCCGTCTGGACTCGGTGGAGCAGCCCAACGACCTCGCCGACATCCACTTCCTGCGCCAGGGAGACCCGCTGGGCCTCGGGCACGCGGTGCTGCGGGCCAAGCGTCACGTAGGCAACGAGCCGTTCGCCGTACTGCTGGGTGACGACCTGATCGATGAGCGTGACTCGCTGCTGGTCCAGATGCTGGACGAGCAGGAGAAGCGTAACGCGACCATCATCGCCCTGATGGAGGTGCCCGCCGAGTCGATTTCTCTCTACGGTGCCGCCGCGGTTGAAGCCACCGACGACCCGTCCGTGGTCCGGGTGACCGGGCTGGTGGAGAAGCCCGCCGTGGAGGATGCCCCCTCCAACCTGGCCATCATCGGACGCTATGTCCTGCGTCCCGAGGTATTTGGTGTGCTGGAGCACACCGAGCCGGGTAAGGGCGGCGAAATTCAACTCACCGATGCTCTGCAGGAGCTCGCGGCCGATGAGTCCATCGCGGGCGGTGTGTACGGCGTGATCTTTGACGGTCGCCGCTATGACACCGGCGACCGGGCCGACTATATCAAGGCCATCGTGCAGCTTGCCACCGACCGGGAAGACCTGGGCGCCGAGCTCAAGCCGTGGCTGCGCGACTTTGTTGCGGGCCTCGAAGACTAGGAAACACGAGTGGCATCTTGGAGTTTCCAGCCGCAGCAGGTTGGGGATATTGTGTTGCGCGGGGTGAAGCTGCGGGATGCGAAGGCGCTGGAGCGTGAGCTCCTGGGTAATCGATCCTGGCTGGCGCCGTGGGAGGCCACCAGCCCCCGCGGAATGTTCGCGATGGACGTGCGTGCGTCCATTCGCGACCGCCTCGCCGCCGCACGGGCGGGGGAGAGCCTGCCCCTGATCATGGAGTACCGGGGGGAGCTGGCCGGGCAACTGACGGTGTCCGGGCTCACCTACGGTTCCCTGGCTTCGGCGAGCCTGGGCTACTGGATCTCCGAGCGATTCGCGGGCAAGGGCATTACGCCCACCGCGGTGGCGCTGGCCACCGACTACACGTTCCGGATGCTCGGGCTGCATCGCATGGAGATCTGCATCCGGCCGGAGAACGCCCCGAGCCTGGCGGTCGTGCGTAAGCTCGGGTTCCGGTATGAGGGGTTACGCCGACGCTATATTCACATCAACGGAGACTGGCGCGACCACTACTGTTTCGCGGTCGTGGCCGAGGAGGCCCCCGAGGGTGTCTACGCGCGCTGGCGGATGGGGCTCGCCGATCCGCACCTGGCCGAGATTCCCGAGGCTGATCGGCTCGCGGCAAGCCTGCCACTGGAGTACTAGGCATCACGATCGTGCAACACGCCGGGTTTGCCGGAATATCCGCCGAGTGTTTGTAGACACACCCGCGGTGCGAGGGCCGTTTTTTGTCATTCGCACGTACCGTAGGTGTATGCCGGGTGGAATTCTGAGTGGTGGTGTGGTGTTCGCGGCTGCAGCCGTGCTGTGGCTCATCTATTTGGTGCCCACATGGCGCCGACGCAATGAGTATTTGGCGACCGAGCGTAACGCCGTGCGATTGCAGCAGACCATGCGTGTACTCGCCGAAACCACCGAGATGCCCGGTCAGGTCCACCTGGAGATTTCCTCGCGCGAGGTCGCCGAGAAGCAGAAGGTACTGCGCAAGGTGCAGGCCGAGATTCGCGAGCGCGCCAAGCAGGAGGCGCTCGAAGAAGCCGCTCAGCTGCGGGCCGAGCTCACCGCGCGTCCGCCGTTGACCGCACTTCGTGCCAAGGCACGCAAGCGTTCGCGGCTGATGGCAACCGTGACCCTGCTGATCGGTGCGATCGGCATCGTCTCCGGCAGCGTAATTCTGGCCGGTGGCGGTCAGGCCGTGCTCCTGATCGTGGGTGCACTGATGGCGCTCGCGGGAGTCTCGCTGCTGGTGGCGCTGGCCCGTCCGGTCAAGCTGGTGGCGGTACCCGAGGCCGTGCTGGATCAGACGGCTACCGTGGTGCCCACCGAGTCTCAGCCGATGCAGGACCTTGCCGATCCGCTGCCCGTTGCAGTTCCCCAGGCCGAGCCTCTGCGCCCCGGTGCCTGGGTTCCGCCGGTGCTGCCCGCCCCGATGTATGCCTCCGAGGGATCGGTGGCAGCCGCCTCGATGGCGCGGCAGGACGCCCAGGACGCGCTGCGTCGCGCGGCCCTCGCCCAGGTGCTCGCCGAGCGCGCGGCCGAGCTGGCTCCCGAGGCTCCGGTGTCGATCACCCCGGCCGCGGTGGCCGAGCGCGCGGAGGCTGCGGCGTCCGCACCCGCCGACCAGGAGTCGACCGAGGCGACGCAGCAGGCTGCGGATCGCCCGGTGAGCCGGTTTGCCCGGATGGGCGTCGTGGACGAGTACGCCCACGGCGAAGACCTCTCGGTGGACCTGCTGGCCCGCCGTCGCAACGCCGGCTAGTCGCCGCGTTGTGGGTGCGAGCCCACCCTCAAGACTGAGTCACGATGCCCCGCTCACGTTCGCGTGAGCGGGGCATCTGCGTGCTGTTCTGGGTGATCCCTCTCAATCGAGTGGGAACGTGGGCCCGAGCTCGGCAAGCAGGGTTTCCAATGCTTTCTTTCCGGTGGGGGTGAGTCGCGCGTACAGCTCCTCGTCGAGATCCGCTGCGATGCGGGTGCTCTGCGCCAGGAGATCCCGGCCAACATCGGTGAGGGCAACCACCTGAATGCGTCGGTCGGTGGCGCTGCGCTCTCGTGTGACTGCGCCGCGATTGCCTAGTTGATCGACGAGACTCACGACGAGGCTCGGGGCAACCTGAAGCTGTGTGGAGATCTCCCGCTGGGAGGTGGCGAGGCCGGCGTCCACCAGGGCGAGCAGGCCTACCTGCTTATAGGTCAGATCCAGCGCCTGCAGGCGTTCGGCAAACGACTGGGTGAGCTGGGTACCCGCCACCCCGAGCCGAAATCCACGGGTGGCGAGAAACCGAAAACCTTCTGGTGAGCTCATGTATTAATGCTACCATTCAGAATGGTTCAGTACTGAACGATTCTGAAAGGAACGATAATGATCTGGTGGTTGGTACTGCTTAATGCCGTCGCGGCGCTGGTGTCCTCGGGATTCGGGGTGGCCGCAATGCTCAGTCCTGCTGCGATGGTCCCCGCTAGCCAGGCGCCGGCCGATCGCTTCTACGCGGTCATGTACGGCGCACGGTCGGTGCCGCTGGGCGTTGCCGTTGCCATCGGAGTCTGGATCGCCCCCGCCTCACCCGCCCTGGCACTCTTGCTCGCGGTTGCTGCCGCCGCCCAGATTGTGGATATCGCGACCGGACTGAAATTCAGACTCTGGACGATGGTGGGTGGCGCGAGCTTCGCGACCATGTGCCACGTGGCCGCGATCTGGGTGATCCTCGCCCGCTAGAGCGGGGTGCGGTTCACCTGAATCCGGGCGATTTCGCCGGTGAGATCATCAAAGAGGACGCCGTAGGCAACGATTTCATCCCAGCGCTCACGCACCGGACTGCCGGTGAGGTCGCGGGCAAAGATGATCTCATAGGAGACCCGGGTGCGGCTCCCCAGGGTCTCCTCGATCCCGCCACCCAGAAGCCGGACCCGGCTGGCGGTCACCGTGCTCTTGTGGTCGGGCACCGGTTCCGTTCCGAGCTTCACCGCGGCGTTGCTTGCGCGTTCGAGATCTCGCCGCGCATCCTCGCTCAGCGTGTAGCGCCCGGTGAGGGTTTTGATGAATGCGAGTCGTGCATCCTCACGTGACTTCGCGGTGCCCTGTTGGGCGAATGCCGCGTTATCCAGGCGTTGCAGGGACTCGGCCAGGAGGGTACCAAAGCCGTTCAGGTCGGCGACGGTCTCGTGCGTGGGGGTGAAGAGATTATCCGTGTTGAAATCTTCGACCGTGATATCCGCATTGAGCGGCGGGAGTCCGTCTCCCAGCTCGCCCGTTCCGTTTCGCTCACTCTGCTCTCGGGTGGTGTCGATGACCGCGGCTTCTTCCTCATCGTGCACCAGGGTCGGGCGTGGAGGATCAGGCTCGGTGGCGATACAGCCGACCAGCCCCAGGGCCACAGCCGAGGCCAGGGTGAGTGCGATGAGTGGATGCCTGCTTAGTGTCAATCTGCGTCCTCTCGCATTGACCGTGAGATCCACGGTTATCCGCACTCCGGGCGCGCTTATCCCGAGTCTGGCGGGTGTGCCCCGGAACATCAAGAACCCAGTCCCGGGGCCATCCGCGGATCGGCCGCGGTTTTGCGTCGACCAATTCGGCGCGGCGTTTCCCGCGTGATACGCTCGTTCTTACCGCAAGGGCCTATGGCGCAGTTGGTAGCGCGCTTCGTTCGCAATGAAGAGGTCGGGGGTTCGAATCCCCCTAGGTCCACCACAAAAAAGCCGGCCGGTCTCCATCGAGACCGGCCGGTTTTTGTGTACAAAGCCTCATTGATCTGGAGTGATGTTCGCCTCGGCAGTGCGTCACACGCGCGCCTATGCCCCGCACTGGGGGTTGTGTTTTTTCAGGGATTTTCAATGAATGACAGGCTTTATTATTACTGCGCAACGCGCCGTTGAGACCACACAGAGTAGCTTTTTTTACCGCTAGTGTGCACGAGTAAATTCTCTTCTCATGAAAGTAGTGTGTTGTGCAGTTTTGGGTGGAAATCTCACAAATTGGTAGTAACTTTGCCACGCTGATGGCCGTTCTCGTTGCCGGGTTCGCCTGGTTGGCGTATCGCGGAAAGAGGGACAAGGAAATCCATGTCAGGGATCAGGAAAAACATGAACGAGAGAAAATCGAGAGCCAGCAAGCAGCTGAGCGTTTCTATCGCGAGGACCTAAACGAAGCGGCGGAACTCCACCGTGAGCTAACGAACGCTAGCGTGGCGGAGGTGCTTGCGAAGTCGGCGGCGAATTCGGTGGCGAAGTATCAGGTCGAGGCACTCCATTCCCGTGCAAGCGCACGTTTTCACGTGTGGCGTGGCTGGGATGAACCGCCGAGTGATGGCTCGAGACGATTGAAGGAGACGGAGGTTCCCACCGAGATGTTGGCTCTGATCGCTCAGGAGCTAGATTCTCTTCGCAACTGGCTTGGTCAAAAGGACAGCCCGAGCCCGCAAGGCGACTCCGGGTCCGGGGTTGATAGGACTAAGTATGAGTGGGGCGTCGGAGCGGATGGTGTGGAGGTTTATAGGGGCGGTAAGTTCGCCATTCTCGCTCTCATCGCTGCCAAGTTTGCGCGAGATGCCAAAATCTCAAGTCATCAAGAATTCGTGAGCAAGTTTGGTGCTGAGGTGCGCTCGGCGCTTGAACTGGAGGAGAGCGTGGGCATCGATGGCGTACTTCTGCTGGACGAATTGGACTATAAGGAGCAGCGCGAACGCTACGCCATTCGGGACCGGCGATGGATAGCCGAGCGTGGCCCAGCTGGCTATCTGACCTTTGACGGGAAGAACTATCGCACAGGATGGAATCTGGGTGTCAAGCCGGGAGCGATGGATATCGGTGTGGCAGAGAAGCAAAAGCGGGTCATTGCTCACTTTAAGTCTTTGAACTATCCGATCAAGGAACTGAGCAGCTAACTCTCCTACTGGAAGGCAGGAGATGGGGTGACCACGCAATTTGTTAGCGGGCTGATTCGGGGAGATTATTCGTCGGTGCTACGGTGGCCTCTGATGAGTACCACCGATGAGGGCCGTGAGCGCAAGTCTCAGCGCCGGCTAACGCTGAGCTTCCTGGTGTGCATGGTCGGGCCGCTTGTTGTTGGTGTGATCCTGAATGCGGTGGTTCGACCGGGGATCGCTACGGCGCTGGGAGGGGAACGCCACTCGCACAGCTCCGGGGTGCGGTCTCAGGACACATGGTGGAGCTTTGATGCAGACACCGTGCGGCAGCATCCTGTACTGACCGGGTTTCTTGAAGCCTCGGACGGGCTGATCGCGGTATGGACGCTGGCTGCGATCGTGGTAATTCTGCTTCTGCGCTGGCTCGTTATCGTTCTGATGACGCGCTCGCGCCGCGCATAAGCCGTGCCGGGGAGCATCCACTATGCTCGAATCAAATAGTCGTTATGCGGTCGGGGGATCGCCAGGCTCTCGACGGGGGAGAGGATCATGAGTTCGGTTTCCAGTAGGCCGGTTGATGGGGCCGCATGCATCGCGGCCGGGCTAGCCCTGGTCGCGCTATTCGTAGCCATTGTGCTCCCACTCGGTGGTGGCGTTGTGGCCTGTGCGGCGATTGTCGTGGCGCTGGTATCACGATCCAACCTGCGAGCACACCCCGAGCTGCGCGGCTCGAGACTGGGCCTGGCGGCTTTTATCTTGGGAATTCTCGTTTTTGTGCCAACCGTGCTGCCGCCGCTGTTGAGCCTGGTGCTGCTGAGTTTGGGCTAGCAGGCCCGCGCAAAGCCAATCCGTGTGGCCCCGGTTGATCGTCTTCGACCGGGGCTTCCTGCATATCCTGCGATCCTCCACACCCCGCGAAATATTTGTGGTTGTCCACAGTCTGAGTTCCGGCGATCGATGTGCCAGCGTGCACGCGTAGCTTAAAAGTCGTAACCCCGGAGACATGCTTTCACAGAGGCCTTCCGGGGCTTTCCATCAGTCAATCGGGATTGTTGAGATCGTGGTCAGGAACTCTCTTGCTTCGCAGCTCGCCAAGCGGCACGGTTCGCGCCCCGGAACGTGGCTGGATGATTCCGACGGTGCTTTCTCGCAAATGTCGGCCTCGCATATTCATGCCGCGCGTCGACGCGTGCACAAGACGAACCGTGGTGAGCGTCTTAGCCGGATCGACGGCCGGAGGGTTATTTGACCCGCATCCAGGTATCCGAAACAAGGTGTTTACAATTTAATTTCGCAACGCCGCGACGGGGGAATAATCCGCGCCGTTGCGCGGCGTGACACGGGAGTTGCCAGCGAGAAAACTCGGTGCCGAGGGGGTCACGAGGCATAAATCGAGGGTGATCGTGTTGACGGGGGAAAGATCGCGTGGCACGATTTACCTACCTCCCGACCGAATGGTTGGGAGGTGCGGAAACTCGACGACCGGCTCGATCCCCACCCCGGCGTACCGTTGCAGAGGAGCACAAGTGAGCGTGACAGAAAACGTGGCCGCGAGCCAGGGCGGTAAGGGCCTGGCGCACGGCAAGCTGGGCCTGATGGCCTCGATGGTGATTGGCCTCGGCTCCACCGCACCGCTGTACTCCCTGGCGGCAACCCTCGGGTTTATCGTGATCGCGGCCGGAGCTCAGGCGCCGATCGCCCTGATCGTTGCCTTCGTGCCGATGTGCCTCACCGCCTTTGCTTACCGCGAGCTCAACACCGCGGTCCCCGATGCCGGCACCGCGTTCACCTGGGCGTCCAAGGCATTCGGCCCGCGTACCGGATGGATGGCCGGCTGGGGTGTGTTTGTGGCCGGCGTGATCGTGATGTCGAGCCAGAGCGAGGTCGCCTCCAAGTACCTGCTGCTGCTCATCGGTGACGGGTCGATCGCCAAGAACCACACCCTCGTGGTGGCGCTCGGTGCCGTAATCATCGCCGCCATGACCTGGGTCTCCTACCGGGCGGTGGAAGCCGGGGCGCTGACCCAAAACATTCTGATGGCGCTGCAATACCTGGCGATCATCGCCTTCTGCATCGGCCTGGCGCTCGCCATCGGAAGCGGCGCGTTCCACAACTTCGCCTTCTCCTGGGACTGGTTCAACCCGTTCGCCGCCGATAACCCGGCCGGATTCATCCAGGGTGTGCTGCTGGCGATCTTCATCTACTGGGGCTGGGACACCTGCCTCTCCCTCGCCGAGGAAACCAAGAACCCGCGCACCACTCCGGGGTTGGCGGCCCTGTTGTCCACCGTTGTGCTGCTGATCACCTACATCGGCATGACCCTGCTGGCCATGATGCACGCCGGAGTCGGCACCACCGGCACCGGCCTGGCCAACCCTGACACCGCCGAGGATGTGTTCTTCGGTCTGCGTAACGATGCCCTCGGCCAGTGGGGCTGGGTCCTGGTGTTCGCGGTGTTCGTCTCGGCCCTCTCCACCTGCCAGACCACGATTCTTCCCACCGCCCGCGGAACCCTGGCGATGGGTGTCTACAAGGGCCTGCCCGGCCCGTTCGCCAAGATCACCCCCAAGTACTCAACCCCTGGTTTCTCGACCATCTTCATGGGCGTCGTCTCGGTGATCTTCTATGTGGGGATGTCCCTGCTGAGCGGCAACATCCTCTCCGACACGATCGAATCCACCTCCCTCGCGGTGGCCATGTACTACACGATCACCTCGTTTGCCTGCATCTGGTTCTTCCGTAAGAACCTCTTCGACAGCGCCCGCAACACCGTGTTCCGGTTCGTGCTCCCGCTGATCGGCGGGCTGATGATGGGCACCGTGTTTGTCTACTCCGCCATCAGCATGCTTGATCCGAACTACGGCACCACGCAGTTGCTCGGCACCAGCGGCACCTTCGTGATGGGTGTTGGATCGCTGCTGCTGGGTCTGATCGTGATGTTCATCTGGTCGCGGTTCCCCGGTGCCAAGGAGTTCTTCTCCGGCAAGGCGCTCAACCGCGAAACCCCCGTGCTGGTTCCCGAGAACTAGCCCCAGTCTTTTCCTCAACCGAAGCAACACCGTCACAACAGAAAGAAGTATCGTGCACATCCTGATTATCGGCGCCGGTGGCGTCGGCAGTGCCGCAGCCCGAATCGCCTCTCGCCGTTCCTTTTTCGACAAGCTGACGATCGCCGACTATGACCCCGCACGCCCGCAGGGCCTGGTGACCGAAATTGGCGACCCCCGCTACACCGCCGCACAGGTGGACGCCTCCAGCGCCGACGCCGTCGAGGCCCTTATCCGCGAGACCGGTGCCACCCACGTCCTCAACGCCGTGGACCCCCGCTTCGTGATGCCGATCTTCGACGGTGCTCACGCCGCCGGCGTCACCTACCTCGACATGGCGATGAGCCTGTCCGTACGTCACCCCGAAGACCCCTTCACCAAGACCAACATCAAGCTCGGCGACGACCAGTTCGCCGTGGCCGACGAGTGGGAAAAGAAGGAGCAGCTGGCACTGGTGGGGATCGGCGTGGAGCCGGGCCTGTCCGACATCTTCGCCCGCTACGCCGCCGACGAGCTGTTCGACGAGATCGACGTGCTCTCGGTCCGTGACGGCGCCAACCTGACCGTCGAGGGATACGAGTTTGCCCCGTCCTTCTCGATCTGGACCACCATCGAGGAGTGCCTGAACCCGCCGATCCTCTGGGACAAAGACAAGGGTGGCTGGCACGCGGTGGAGCCCTTCTCCGACCCGATCACCTTCGAATTCCCCGAGGGCATCGGCGAGGTTGAGTGTGTGAACGTGGAGCATGAAGAGGTTCACCTGATGCCGCGCTGGATCGACGCCAAGAAGGTCGAGTTCAAGTACGGCCTCGGCAACGAGTTCATCGAGGTCCTGAAGACCCTGAACAAGCTCGGCCTCGACAAGACCGAGCCGGTAACCGTGCACGGTCAGCAGGTGTCCCCGCGCGACCTGGTGGCCGCCGTGCTGCCCGACCCGGCGACCCTCGGTCCGCTGATGAAGGGCAAAACCTGTGCCGGTGTGCTGGTGACCGGAACCCACAAGGACGGCACCAAGAAGTCGCTGTACCTCTACCACGTGGCCGACAACGAGGAGACCATGGCCCGCGACAACTCGCAGGCTGTCGTCTGGCAAACCGCCATCAACCCGGTTGTGGCCCTCGAACTGCTGGCCAACGGCACCTGGAGCGGTGCCGGTGTCCTCGGCCCCGAGGCGTTTGACGCCAAGCCGTTCCTGGAACTGCTCGCCGCCGCCGAGCCGCAGGGCTACGGCTCGGCCTGGGGCATAGTCGAGCGGTAACACAGACTCGAGGGAGTGATTAACCCTCGAAACCCCCGGTGGTGCGCGCACTGGCTTGTGCCGCGCACCACCGCTGGGAGGAGCGCCCGGTTAGGGTATGGCTGGGGCGCTCGGAGCCGCCTGGTATCGGCTCCCAACAAAAACCCCGGCGGTGCGTGACCGGGGCTCGTGTCACGCACCGCCACATGGGGCACTACCAACCGGTTGGATGTGCCAAACTGGAAGTCACATGGACCAGCAGAGCAAACCGGATCAGATCATCGAGGCCTACGTCGACCTCCTCGTTGTGCAGGGCGTGCGATCGGCCAGCATCGACGCCATCGCCAAGCGCAGCGGCCTCTCCAAGGCCGGACTGCTGCACCACTTCCGCTCCCGTGATGCGATGGACCGGGAGATCCTGGACCGCCTGGAGGCGCTGGTCACCGCGGACGCCGCCGCCATGCGAATCGCCCCCGAGGGTGCCGCCCGCTACTACGTGGGCACCTCGCTGGAATACTCCTCGCCGCTGGAGCGCTTGGTGGTGGCCGCCACCCGCCTCGGTCAGGCGGGTAATAACGAGGCGTGGATCACCCTGCGCTGGGCGCGGGATCGCTGGTTTGAGGTTCTGGTGGACTCGCTGGGCGACGAAACCCTGGCCCGCCTGGTGCTGCTCGCCGGCGACGGGATCGCCTATCACACCGACATCATCGGCGAGGAGAGTGACCCCTTCCTGGCGGAGGCCTCGATCACCGCGGTTGCCGACCTGATCGGGACGCTGGGGAAGCCTCCCACCGCCTAGCGCTCCCTGTCGCGCGGCCATCCTGGTCGTCATGTCGTTCACCGAGCCGTAACCCAAATGAGGGGATGGCGTAACCGGGGTGCCGCGAATTAGCCTACTCGGGGTTGATACCGTACGAAGCGGTTCGGTTGACACCCCCGGTCGATCCGACCGTTCCTGCCTTATTGCCCCAGAGTTGGCGCTATTTTTTTGGTTGCCGACCGAAACGTTTCGGTGCGTGGTGGAGTGCGCATTGATTCTTGAATCGGAGAACTGCACACATGCGAAATCGTCCACAGGCGAGCCTGCAACAGCGTTCGGAAACGGTGCCCATCGGCACCCGTTCCGCCCTGTTTCGGCCCCTTGCCGCCACCCTTGCGCTGAGCGTTGGCCTGGCCAGCGCAATCGCGCTGACCCCGGTGAGCGCCAGCGCGGCCCCCGCCGCGACCGACCTTACCGCGCTGGTCAACCCGTTTGTCTCCACCGCGGATGACAACGGTAACGACCTCCCCGGTGCCCAGGCCCCCAACGGCCTCGCCAAGGTCAACCCGCTCTCCAGTGCCGGGCGCAACCACACCGGCTATAACTACAACTCCACCCAGATTTCGGGATTCACCCACACCAACCTCGACGGCGTGGGTGGCTCGGGTGGTGGAGGGGACATCTTGGTGGTTCCCACGGCGGTGCAGTACACCCAGCGCCCCAACACCTCGACCTACGCCCACGACTTCAGCCACAAGGATGAGGACGCAAGTCCGGGATACTACCGGGCAAACCTTGCCCTCTCGGGCGGTCCGCAGAACGCGATCGTGAAGACCGGCAAGAACGTTAACGCCGAGGTGACCACGGCCACTCGCACCGCCGTACACAGCTATGCGTTCCCCGCCGATCAGACCCCGAGCCTGGTGTTCGATCTGAAAAACAACTTCACCTCTCGGGACTCATCCTCGGTGACCGCCGGTACGCTCGAGGACGGACGCGTGTCGTTGGCCGGGCAGGTATCCGGAAACTTCAACGGTGCCAAGTATCAGCTGTTCTACTACGCCGAGACCGAGCAGCCGGCCGGCGTAAAAACCTGGGCGGATGGCACACCGCTGGATGAAACAGCGACCCGCTCGGGCCAGGATACCGGTGCCGTGTTGTCCTTCGCCGCGGGCACCCAAAACGTGGGGCTGCGGGTGACGCTGTCTCCGATCAGCAGCGACCAGGCAAAGATTGATCAGGCTGCCGAGGTCGGTGGCAAGAGCTTTGAGCAGGTCAAGGCCGCGACCAAGGCCGAGTGGAACGGGCGTCTGGGAGCGGTAAATATCACCGCTTCGGCCCAGGCCGATCCCACCGGCGAGCTGCAGAAGCTGTTCTATACGCATCTCTACCGGATGAACGCGATGCCGATCAACGCCACCAGCACATCGGGCACCTACCGTGGTGTGGACGGGGTCGTGCACACCGCGGCTGGTTTCACCTACTATGACGGCTGGGCATCCTGGGATGACTTCCGCAAGTACTCGGTGTTCGCCTATGTAAACCCGGCGGGATATCGCGACATGATTCAGTCGTTGATTTACCTGTTTGCCGATCAGGCACGTGCGGGTAAAAACAAGTTGGGAGACCTCACCCAGAGCGTACCGAGTGTGCGCTGGGAACGCTCCCCGGTCATCATCGCCGACGCCCTGTCCAAGGGATACACCGGGTTTACCCGCCTGGATGAGGCGTATCCAATGATCGCTAACCTGGTGGGATACTACTCCGGCCAGGAGCAGCGACAGGGCTTTGTGAATGACCGCCCGGCGGTTAGCGTCGAGCGTGGCTATGACCAGTGGGCGTTGGCGATCATCGCCGACCAGCTGGGCAAAACCGCGGATGCTGCGAGCCTGCGTGCGCAGTCAAACATGGCCTTCACCAGCAACATTAAGCCCGACGCCTGGACCGCTAAGGACGGCACCAAGGTGGGTCTGCTCTCCCCGCGCAACGGCAAGGGTGAGTGGACCGGTGTGGACTATGAAAAGTTTGAGGCCGCCAACGTCTACCAGGGCACCCTGTGGCAGTACCACTGGTATCCGGCCTATGACATGAATGCACTGATCGCCTCGATGGGTGGGGACGACGCCGCGCGCCTCGCGGTCAACCACTTCTTCGGCGAGGACGACCCCAACAACGGCCGGGCGATGCTGCACTCCAACGCCAACGAGGTGGATCTGCAGGCACCCTACCTGTTCAACTATGTGGGCGAGCCCGCCAAAACCCAAAAGTGGGTGCGCGACACCTACACCAAGGAAACCTGGAACCGCTACATTGCCACCGGGCAGACCGACGGCAACCGGCCCCCGAGCGGTGGGGGAGAGTTCACCCCGCCGATCAAGACTCGGGTGTACAAGCTCGCCCCGGACGGCTTCCTGCCCACCATGGACAACGACGCGGGCACCATGTCCACGATGTTTGTGGCCGCGGCGCTGGGCCTGTTCCCGGTGACTGCCGGATCCTCGCAGTACCAGATCGGTACCCCGTTCTTCGACCAGGCGCAGATCAACTATCCCGGTGGTCGTACCTTCACGATCGGCGCGAAGAACGTCTCCTCGGATAACTTCTATGTGCAGCAGGCGGCGCTCAACGGCGGTGCCTACGGCAACACCTGGCTCGACTATGCCGACATCATCGGCGGGGGAAACCTGTCCTTCACGATGGGTTCGGCGGCCTCGAGCTGGGGTAAGAACTCGGCACCGGCGTACTCGGCCAGCCAGAAGACGCCCGGCGCAAGCCCCACCAAGACCTATCCGGTTACCGCCTCGAAGGACACCCTCGCGGCAAACGACAAGGGCGTGCTGAACGCGACAACCACCCTGACCCTCGGAGACGGTGCGCGTCTGTCGGCACCGGCCGGAACCGATCTGACCGCCGCCGGGAGCGCCACCGTTTCGGGTGTCCCCGCGGGGATTACCGCCCGGGTTACCGTGACCGACGCCACCACGCTGACCCTCAGCATCGGCGGCACCCTCACCGAGAATGCTCGCGTCTCGGTTCATCTGAGTGATTCGGTGCTCGCCGACGGTGTGGCAGCCCATCAGCTGGTGGGCCAGGGCGTCACCACCCAGTCGTCGATCACGCTGAGTGTCACCTCGGTTTCCCGTCTCGCGCTGCAGCACCTGGTGGACCAGGCGTTGCTGGTGCGTCCGGGGAACTATGCCGCCAACACCTACCGCGACTTCACCGTGGCGCTCGCCGCGGCTCAGAAGGCGCTGGCAAACGCCGACACCTCCGGTGCCGCGCTGCGCTCGACCACCGAGGCTCTGCGCCAGGCGGCCGATCACCTCAGCATCGGTCAGGGAGGCTTCCGCACGCTCGAAGCCGAGGCCTCCGATGAGTGGTCCGGTGGGGAGCTGAAGAATGAGGCATTCCAGTCCGGGGGAAACCTCGGTGGTGTGCGTAACGGTTCGTGGGTGCGCTACCTGGGCATGGACTTTGCCGGAGGTGTCCCCGAAACCCTCCAGGTGCGCTATGCAAACTCCGCCGCCGTGGGCAACGAACGCTCCTCGGTACGGGTGCACGCCGGAGACATCAACGGTCCGGTGATCGCCCAGGGAACCCTCCCCGGCACCGGCAGCTTCGGCAACTACTCCACGGTCACGCTGAACCTCACCGATACCGACTCGCTGATTCAGGCACGCTCGATCACGTTCGAGTTTTCCACCAGCGGGCAGGACTGGGTGGGCAACTTTGACCGCTTCCAGCTGTTCCCGCACAGCGATGAGCCGGTAGGACCGCGTCCGCTCGTGGTTGAAGCCGAATCCTGGGTCAAGAACTCCGGTAACGGACTCAAGAGCGAATCCAGCACCTGGAACGATGGGCCGGTGACCAACCTCGGTGGCACCTATAACGGCGCCTGGCTGGACTACGGTACCCGTGACTTCGGGAACATCGGTACCGATACCGTGAGTGTGCACTACGTCAACAACTCCGGTCGTGTGGGCAAAAACGCTCGGGTGGACTTCTACCTGGACGTGGCCGACCCCACCAAGCCCGGCACCCCGGTAGCTACCGTGGCACTACCCGCAACCGGAGATAACTGGACTGTGGCGGGCAACGTCAGCGCAAAGCTCACCACCCCGGTCACCGGATCCCACACCCTGCTCGCCGTACTTCGAGCCGATACCACCGACGCGTTGCCCTACGTGGGTAACTTTGACGCGTTCACCTTCACCGCCCCGACCACCAACACGGTGGCCATCGAGGCGGAGAAGTGGGTGGCCGCACGTCCCGGCCAGATCAAGTCCGAGAACAGCACCTGGAACAGCGGTCCGGTCACCAATGTGGGGGGAACCACCGATGGGGACTGGATCGACTACGGCAACGTTGTGTTTGGTACCCTGCCCATCACCCGGGTGTCGGTGCACTATACGGCCAACGCAAACCGCGTAGGCAAAAACTCCCGCATCGAGTTCTACCTGGATGCGGCCGATCCTGCCAAACCGGGAACCCCGGTTGCCACGGTTCCGCTGCCGCCCACCTCAACAAGCAACTGGACCACGGATGTGGACGCCGGCATCTGGCTGCCCGCCGCGATCACCGGAACCCACCGGTTGAGTGCGGTGCTTCGCTCGGAGACCGATGGCAGCCATCCCTTCGTGGCAAACATCGACCGCTACACCTTCACCACCGGGGACAAGCCGGTTGAGAAGGAGCTGGACCTGGGCGCGCTGACCGCCGCGGTTACCGCGGCCGAGACCGTGGTCCCGACCCTGGACCGCTACCCGAGTATCGATGCGGCCACGTTCCGCCGCGAGCTCGTCGGGGCCCAGCTGGCACTGAAAAACACGGCCCTCACTCAGGGTGACATTAACGCACGGGTGCGAACGCTGAGCCTGGCGCAGGCACAGCTGACCCCGGCAATCCGAATCCAGTTGGAAAACGCCCTCGCCCAGGCGAAGGCCGTGACCGAGGGTCGCTTCCGCGCGGATACCTGGGCCGCATTCCAGGAGCAGATCGCCTCGGCCGCGTCTGCGCTGTCGGCGCCGCAGGCATCCGATACGGCGCTCGCCGCCGCACTGGATGCCCTGCAGAACTCTCGTGCTGGTCTGATCGAGCGGGCGAAGACCGCGCCGGGTGTGCCGACCGAGGTGACCGCGAGCCAGGATGCGACCAGCGTGAGCGTCACCTGGGCCGCACCGGCGGATGATGGCGGAACCGCGATCACCGGATACCGGGTGGACTTTGGCGAGGGACGCGTGCTGTCCATCACCGATCCCACCGAGCGTGCGGGGACCGCGACCTGGCTGAAGCCCGGGGAAACCTACCGGGCCACGGTCAGCGCGCTCAATGCGGCCGGTGAGTCGGCGGCTTCGGAACCGACCCTCGGCGTGACCGTGCAGACCGGAGGTCCCGGAGCGGTACACACGGCACCGGCACTGGCCCCGGCAGCGGAGGCTCCGACCGCCCGCGCCGCGGTATCGGCACCTTTCCCGGGTGATATCACCTCGCGTGGCTTCGCCTCGGATTCCTGGCCCAAGACCGACGGCAACTATGCCGCCGACATGCTCAGCGGGTTCTCGAAGCTTGGTCCCGAAATTCTGGGAACCGAAGCCAAGGTGACCGACCGGGAGAAGGTGATCGCGTTCAACGATAAAAAGGAGATCGAGATCAACAACGCCGCGAGCCAGGCCCAGGTGGATCGGGCCCAGGTGGACGCCGATAACTCACCGGTGAAAACCGGAACGGATGCGCTGGGCTCGACCCTTGGTCCGATCTTCTCCGCCGCGATGGATGCGGGTGAACTGCCCAAGACCAAGTGGATCTTGGACCGGGTGGGGCAGAAGATCGACGGTGCCGATGCGGTCAAGCCCGTGTGGCAGTACGCGCGGCCGTTCCTGCGGCTGGGCCTGGCCAGCGAGGGCGGTCTGATCAAGGACTCCCGTAACGGTGGCTACGGCGGCCTGGCCGGGAGCGGGTCCTATCCGAGTGGTCACACCTATGCCGGTTACATCGCCGGGACCACCCTGGCAACGCTGATCCCCGAGCTCTCACCGGCCATTCTGGCGCGGGCATCGGAGTACGGCAACAACCGACTGGTGCTGGGATTCCACTATCCGTTGGATGTAATGGGTGGTCGGATGATCGCCCAGGCCGTGGTCGCTCACCGCTGGGCGGACCCCGAGTTCGCCCCGCTGCTGGAGCAGGCGCAGCAGGAACTCGAGGATGTGCTGGGGAGCAAGTGTGCGGGTGCTTCGCTCACCGCATGCTCGGGCACTCCGTACGAGAACCGCGATGTGGCCGGCTACACCGGCGTCTACACCGAGCGCCTGGGGTATGACTTCCCCAAGGTGACCGCGGGTGGCGCGCCGCTGATTGCTCCGTCCGATGCGGCGGCTCTGCTGAAGACGACCTTCCCCGAGCTGAATGACGCCCAGCGTACCTCGGTGCTCGCACAGACCGCGGCCGACTCCGGCGGACCGTTGGACCTGACCGCCGAGGGCACCGAGAGCTGGGAACGGATCAACCTGGCTCGGGCGATGACCGCGCAGGTCGCGCTTGCTCCCGACGGCAGCGTGACGGTGACCAACTACGCCGATGAGACCGCGCAGAGCGTGGCCGCGGCCCGGGGGATCACCGTGGCCGGGGTTACCATCGACGGATTCACCCCCGAGGTGCGCTCCTACGTGGTGGACTGGCCGGCGAATCACGCGCTGCCCACCGCGGCCGTTCTGCCGGCCGCGGACGGCACCGTGGGGACCACCGGCCTGGCCGGAATCCTGCCCGGAGTCCAGGCCGCGGGTGTTCGTGCCGCGGGCAGCGACACCGTGCGCACCTTCACGGTGGCCTCGGGTAACGGGGATGTTGTGCGCACGTACACGGTGGCGTTCAACATCACCGCGGACAACCACCTGCCGGCCGGGGTAGACCCCGGCGAGGAGACCGATCCTGGTAATGGTGGGACGGAGCCTGGTAACGGTGGGACCGATCCCGGTAATGGTGGGACGGACCCTGGTAACGGTGGGACGGACCCCGGTAACGGGGGAACGACCCCCGGCAACGGTGGCTCTCCGTCCTCCTCCCCGGGAGCTGCCGGCCCCGGCACCGGTGGCGGTCTGGCTCACACCGGTGGCGGAGACATCACGTTCCCGCTCCTGGGAGGCGCAGCCCTGCTCCTCCTCGGCCTGGTGATCGCCCTGCGCCGGCGTCCGCGAAACGAGGACGGTATGTAACACCCGGTAGCGGGTGACCACCGGTTGACCCCACAGCACATCGCCCCGTCGGAACGAGAATTCCGACGGGGCGATGGCCGTTTCCGATGTGCTCACCGCAGAGGCATCGGGGGATCCTCAGGGCTCGGTACCGGAGTGGCAAGCGTGCGTCGCAGCGCCGCGGGCCGACGCGCGTCGCGTTCTTCGGCATACCAGCTTGCCAGGAGGGCAAGCCGTTCGGCACTGGGAGAGTCGGGATCGGCGAAATACACAAAAATCGTCTGGTCATCATCACCGGGAAGCGCGAGACCCTGCCAGCTCAGTTCCAGATCGCCGGCAATAGGATGCCGAAATCGCTTGGTCCCGTGGGTGTGCGCGAGAACCTTCTGGTCGGCCCACCAACCTGAAAACTCGGCACTTCGCACCGTCAGCTCGCCCACCAGATCGGAGATGCCACGGTCCTCGGGGAACCTGCCTGCCTCCACACGTAGCACCGCAACCATTTCGGAGGCCACGGTTTCCCAATCGCGCATGACCGCTCGTGCCTGTGGATCGAGTAGCATCCAACGCGTGTAATTGCGCTGTGCGGCGGGGATCGAATCAAAATCAAAGAGCAATGCACGGCCCAGGGCATTGGTGGCGAGCACATCGGTGCGGCGACCCAAAACCAGTGCCGGTTGATCGGCCCAGGAATCGATCAGACGCTGAGTTTCCCAGCGCACCCGTTGGACCTCGCGCACCTGCCCCGGCGCGCGCAGTGATTCGGGTCGGGCCAGGTGAAACAGGTGGCGGCGCGCGGTGGAGTCCAGATTGAGCGCGCGCGCCACCGCATTGAGGACAGACTCCGATGGGCCGGACTTTCGGCCCTGTTCAAGCCGCGTGTAATAGTCGGTGCTGACCCCCGCCAACCGCGCAACTTCCTCGCGACGCAGTCCCGGAACACGCCGCGGAACCGCATCTGGGATCAGCCCAACATCCTCGGGCCGCAGGCGCGAGCGCTGAGCACGAAGAAAGGTCGAGAGTTCCTGGGACGCAGTCATCCCTCCATTGTCCTCGGGCCCCCACGGAAATACCAGGGCCCTGACTGGGCCTGCCAGACCCCGGCAGCGCAGACCCCGGCGGCGCAGACCCCGGTAGCCCCGCCCCCGCCTGGGCGTCCCAGGAGGGTCGCGAACGCGGTTGGCTAGAGACGGGCCGCAAACGGCCCCTCAACACAAGGAGAATGACAGTGAGCACTTGGTTTATTACCGGCGCATCCCGTGGCCTCGGAGCCGAAATCACCCGCGCCGCCCTGGCTCGCGGACACCGCGTTGTTGCGGCCGCCCGCGATGAGGAGCAGGTACGAGCAGCGTTCCCTGATGCCGGGGATTCCCTGCTGCCGGTTCGCCTCGACGTGACCAACCCCGCCCAGGTACAGACCGCGGTGAAGACCGCGCTGGCGCACTTCGGTGGCATCGACGTACTGATCAACAATGCCGGTCGCGGATTGCTTGGTGCCGTGGAGGAGGGTACCGACGCCGAGGCGCGCGCCGTCTACGAGGTGAACGTCTTCGGTCTGCTGTCGGTCACTCGCGCGATCCTTCCCGTGATGCGGGCCGCCGGATCCGGCACCGTGGTCAACCTGTCCTCGATCGGGGGATTTGTGAGTTCCTCCGGCTGGGGCCTGTACGCCTCGACCAAGTTCGCGGTTGAGGGCTTCACCGAGGCCATGCGGATGGAACTGGCACCGTTGGGGATCACCGCGGGCGTGGTGGAGCCCGGATACTTCCGCACCGACTTCCTGGACGGCAGCAGCCTGCACGAGTCGGTCGCAATCGCCGACTACTCTCAGACTCCGGCGGGAGAGATGCGTGGCATCGCGGTTCAGGCCAACCACAACCAGCCCGGCGACCCGGTTAAGGGTGCGGCCGTCATCATGGATGCGGTGGAGAGCGGGGCCTTCCCCGAGCGGCTGTTCCTCGGCAGCGACACCGTTGCCGGCGTGGGTGCCAAGCTCGACGCGGTTCGGGCGGAGCTGACCCGCCAGCACGACGCGGCGGTCTCGACCGACCACGCCGCCTAGGCACACCACAGACAGACAGACAGACAGACAGACAGACAGGCGGGCCGCCGCGATGATCCAGTATCATCGCGGCGGCCCGCTATCCTCGGTACCTGTTTAGACCGCGAGCGTCTCGCCATCGGCGAGGGTCGAGATCGGGGTTCCGGTCAGGTTCTCATCGCCGAGCATTCGTCCGCTCATCTGGCGGCCCGGTTCGCTGAGCAGCAGGTCGTGGATCTGCACGCTCTGGCGCGGTGCCACCGCCCGGACGTAGTCGATGGCTTCGCCGAGCTTGCCCCACGGGCCGCTGGTGGGCACCAGCAGGGTGTCGACGGGCACTCCAGGTTCGAGGTAGGCATCGCCCGGATGGAAAACCTTACCGTCCACCAGATATCCCACGTTGGCAACCAGCGGAATAGTCTGGTGAATGAGGGCGTGGTCCTCACCAAAAACCTCGAAACCAAAGCCGGCGACGGTGTCGCTGAACCCGGCGGAGACGGTGTGGATGTTTGCTCGGTCGGCCGGCAGCTGCGCGGTCACCGAGGCGGGAGCGTAGATCGGCAGGTCGGGGCGGGTTTCCAGGGCCGCCAGAATCTTGTCTCGGTCAAAATGATCACCGTGCTCGTGCGTGATCAGCACCGCGTCTGCTCCGGCCAGAAGCTCGTCGGTGTTGGTCGTGAACGTGCCCGGGTCAATCAGCAGCTCGTGTCCGTCCTTGGTCAGGGTCACGGTTGCGTGGGCGTATTTGGTGAGTTCCATCGGGATCCCTCTCATTCACTTGTCGACGACACGATAGCGGAGGAATCTGAACCTTAGCCGCAGGTGTTATCCACATGCGTGTGTCGGCTCGTGAACGCACAGCGGCCGGGCCCCGAAGGGCCCGGCCGATGAGAGAAATAGCGTTAGTTTGTCAGCAGCGCCTGCAGGCGGGCGAGGGTGTCCGGCCATCCGGTCACCTCGACCGTGCGGGCACCCATCGCGGCGACCGCGTGGTCATTGCCGCCGGGCTGCAGCTGGTCCCCGTAGAACAGCATGTCCGAGAGCTCCAGACCGGTGGCCTCAAGCAGACGGTTCACCCCGTAGGCCTTGTCGCGACCTCGGCGGGTGATATCCACCGAGGTCGATCCACCGGCACGTACCTCGAGGTCCGGGATCAACTCGGCCACGCGGGCACGCAGGGCTTCCTTCTTTTCACCGGTCGGATCCCAGCCATACTTGGCTTCGACCGGGGCCTCCTGGCCCAGGGCCGAGAAGGTAATCTGCGATTCGCGATCCTCGAGCACGTTGCCCCAGGTCTCCTCGGACCACAGGCCCAGTTCACGGGCAGAGTCCTCAACCGCACGCAGTGCGCGGGCCTTCTCGTTATCGCTCAGCGACTCGACGTAGCGACGCTCCCAGACACCGTCCACAAAGCGGAAGTACTGGGTGCCGCAGGTGGGCATCAGGTGCAGGTTTTCCAGGTGGGTTGCCCCGGCGGATTCCAACGCCTCGATGACCTGCGAGCGGAACTGGCCGATCTGACCACCGGAGATCACCGCGAGCTGGGTGCGCGGCAGCAGCTGCGCAAACACCTGGGCCATCTCATCGGGCAGGCGCGTCTTGGACGGCGCCAGGGTGTCATCAAGGTCAAAGGCCAGCAGCACGGGGAGCTCGGTGGGGAGCTCGGCGTGTGCGGAATCGGTCACTGCACTCACCTGAGAAACGGTAGCACGAGTCTCCGCACTCATGTTCGTGCTCATGCCTGTGCGCGCCGCAGTTCTGCGACACCGATCATCGAATCGGCCATTCCGTAGAACACAAAGGTGCGCTCACCGATCTTCTCGATTGCCGTGGGGAAGACCACGTTGGCTACCGTGCCCGAGGTTTCCTCGGCGGTTTCGGGCACCAGCAGCGGTTCTGCGGTTCGGGAGAGAAGGCGCGAGGGGTCCTTGTCATCCAGCAGCAGTGCTCCCGCGACGTAGCGCACGTTGTCCTGCGGGACGAATGCACCCCCCACCACGGTGCCCGTCACCCCGTGGTGCAGTACCAGCCAGCCCTCGGGGACGCGCAGCGGGGCTGGGCCTGCACCGATCTTCAGGGCTTCCCAGTCAAACTCCGAGCCCGCAACAAACCGGTGCCCGCCGGGACGGGTGAGGGCACGGATATCCCGCTCGACGTCGGCCAGCGGGATGTAGGAGATCCAGACGCTTGCTCGATCATCGGTGGTTCCCGCGGGCAGCGGCGGTGCTTCATCGGGACGAACGAAGCTGAAGTCCCACATCGGACGGTGCAGCATTGCGATGCTCGGAACCCCGTGCGGGTCGGGAACCACCTCGGGGAAAAACACCACGTCCTTATTGGGGAACAGGTTGAGATCGGTATCCAGGGAGTCCTCATAGGCGAAGAGGACCGGGCCCAGACGGGTCCAGCGCTCGCCGTCTGCGGACACGGCGAGGGCCGGGCGCGGGCCGGTCGGGCCAAACGCCACGTAGGTCATCACGTGGGTGTTGATCTGCGGGATGTGGGTGATCCGAGGATCCTCCACTCCGCCGTGGTTGCTACCGTGCTCCCAGCCACGGTCGGCCTCCAACACGGGGGTCAGTCGTTCCACATCGACCGGGGCACCACCCTCATCGAGGACGATACGGGCACGGCCCACGCGGGAGACGTTCCCCGCGGAGACCAGGCGGGGGAACAGGTACAGCTCCCCATCGGTACCCCAGGCGGTTGCGGGATTCAGGACGCCTTCGACCTCCAGGGGATTCCCGGGTTCGGGACGCATCAGGACGCCGATACGGTCTAGGACGTAGGGGATTTCGGGCGCGTTGGAGCGTGAAATAGTCATGCGAGATCTTTCTGAGAGTGCGCCCGCGGGCGCTGGAACTGTGGCTAACCCTTGACGGCGCCGAGGACGCCGCTCACCAGGTAACGCTGAATGAAGATGTAACCGACGATGAGGGGGGCAGCCACGATGAAGGTGGCCGCCGCGAGTAATGGCCACTGGTTGGAGTAGGTGCCCTTGAACGCGTAGAGGCCCACGGTGACCGGGAACTTACTGGGATCGGCGAGCAGTACGGTCGCGAGGATGATCTCGTTCCAGATCCACACGGCCTGCAGGATGAAAATTGTCGCCAACGCAGGCTTGGCCAAGGGGAATACAAAACTGAACAGGTAGCGCCAGTAGCCGACCCCGTCCAGGGCCGCGGCCTCATCCAACTCGGTGGGGATTGACTTCACAAATCCGCTAAACAGCAGTGGGCCGATACCGACCCCCACACCCACCATCAGCACGTATCCGAGACGGTTGTCATAGAGCCCGAGGCGATACAGCAGCTGGAACTGGGTGATCAGGGCATTGGGGAGGAACAGCACCAGCACAAAGAGAATCGACCACCACTTGCCCCCGCGAATGTAGCCGCGGGACACGGGAAATGCCATCACCAGTGCGATGAAGGTGCCAATGGCGGCACCCACGCCGGTGTAGAGCACACTGTTGAGGATGTAGGAGCCGAAGTTACCCTGGTTCCAGGCATCGAGGAAGTTGCCCCATTGAGGGTCACGGACGATGCCGACCGGATCGGCGATGAATTCGGCGTTGGATTTCAGTGCTGTGTTCAGCAGGTAGGCCAGCGGGAACAGGAATACCAGTAGGATCAGCGCGATACAGAGATAGGCGCCGATGCGGAGCTTTTTGCGCCGTCGCGGGGGCGGAGTAAGGGTGGCCGCTGCATCGCGGCGGGTCAGGCTGGGGGCGCTCACAGTTTGGCCTCTCGTCGGCGCAGGAACCACAGTGCGATCAGGCTCACCGCACCCACCAGGACAAACTGCACCATCGAGATGGATGCGGCGTACCCTTGGGACTGCGAGAGGGTGGTTCCAGATTTGCCACCGAAGCCCTGCACGTAGACGAGCAGTGAGAGGACCTGGGTGGAATGGTTGTTGGGTCCGGTCAGGACATAGGTGAGTTGATAGCTCTGGAGGGCGTTGACGATTCCGAGCAGCACATTGGCGGTGATCGAGGGGGCCAGCATCGGGATGGTGAGGAACCGGAAGCGCTGCCATCCGGTTGCCCCGTCGATGCTCGCGGCCTCGTGGAGTTCTTCGGGGATGGCCTGCAGTCCCGAGAGGAAGATCACCACGGAGACGCCGAGGACCATCCAGATCTGGGCCACGATGACCAGGGCCAGGGCGATCTTAGGATCGCCGAAGAATGCCGATTCGCCGCCGAACCAGGACAGTACCGAGGTGGCCGGTCCGCCGCTGACGTTGAACAGCAGCGAAAACACCAGACCGGTTACGGTGACACCCAGCACCGTGGGCATGAACACCACGGCCCGGTAGAAGTTGCGTCCACGGAGCGGTTTATTCAACAGGATTGCGATGCCCAGGGCGAGGGCGATCTGGAAGATGGTGCTGAAGAACGCAAACACGATGGTGTTTGTCAGTGCGTTGGCGCTGTCACTCCACTTGGCGGGGGAGAAGAAGTCGAGATAGTTCTGAATGCCCACCCAGTTGACGGGCAGGTAGGGGAGCCCGCGCAGGTCGGTGAAGGACACCACGAGTACTCCCACGGCGGGGACGAGCCCGAATAGTGCAAGCACCACGAGCCCGATGCCGAAGGTGAGCCGAACCGGGCCACGGCGGGGAAATGGGAAGGATTGAGACACGGATACGTCCTTGGATCTGGGTGGGAGGCCCCGAACGGGGCGGGGCCTCCCCCGAGCGATCTGGCTCAGCGACTAGCGGTCGTGAGCCTGAAAACCAGCGGTTAGAAGGCGGCCTTCCAGGCTGCCTGTGCCGACTGCGCCGCCTTGGTGGCGTCGCTGGATCCCAGCGGGGTGAGTGCCGGGTAGTTGAACGGGTACACGGCGTCCTGACCGGCCTTGTTGTTGGCCACCCACAGGGTGTCCCAGGCGGGCTGGAAGGTGGTGGTGTACTTCGCGATCGAGTCGAGGAACGGGGTCGCGGTGATGTCGGGCTGAGTGGGGGAGAACCCCGACTTTTCCACGAAGGTGGTGTAGTTGTTCTTCTCCGAGAAGTACTCTAACCAGGCCAGGGCCGCGGTCTTGTTCTTGGTGTTGGCGGCGACCGCGAGCTGAAGCTCAATCTTGCCGTTCAGGGCCGCATTATCGGCGGCGTTGTCCGCACCGGGGAAGAGGAAGTAGCCAATGTCAAAGGCGCCACCCACGGCCTGCGAAATGGTCGGCTCGTTCCAGGTTCCATCGATGGTCATCGCGAACTTCCCGGCGGCAAAAGCGGCGGGAATCTCGTCGTAGCCGGTGCCGGCGAAGTTGGGCTGGGCGTTCTGGAACACGGTTTCGGTCTTGTTGAGTACACCCTGCGGGCCCGCATCGGTGAGGGAGGTGGTGTTTTTCCACAGGCCCTCGACCAGCTTCTGCTTGGCCTCGACGGTGGGATACTGGCCGGCCACGGCACCCAGCATCGCGAGCCCTGCGGGCCAGGTGTCCTTGCCACCAATGCCGAAGGGAACGTCCCCGGCACCCTTGATGGTGGAGATGACGTTTTCGAATTCGCTCCAGGTCGTGGGGACCGTGAGTCCCAGCTTGTCGAACTCGGCCTTGTTGTAGTACACGCCAGTGGAATAGCTGAGGCCCGTGGGGACCGCGAACTGCTTGCCGTCTACCTGCTGCGCGTCGAGGACGCTGGGGGTGTAATTCGACATGAACTTTTCGTTACCGAGTTCCAGTAGGCCGCCCGCGCGTGCCAGCAGGACGTCATCCGAGGTGGATTCCTTGGCGAAATCGGGGACCTCGTTGAAGCTCTTGACCACCACGATGTCCACGTTTCCGGCGGTGAGTCGGGACGACTTGGTGGCCGGATAGTTGTCGTTGGAGACCGAGGAGAAGGTGAGTTTGACGTCGGGGTACTTCTTTTCAAACCCCGCATTGATCGCCTTGAACGCGGCGTCCGAGGCATCGGCGCTGGAGACGAGGATCTGCAGTTCACCGGCGGGTTTTCCGTCGGATGAGGTGGGGGATGCGCCGCCCGAGCATGCCGCCAGTAGGGCGGCGGTAGCGAGGACGGAGACACCCATCAGGGTGCGGCGGATGGGTGTGGAGGCCCGCAACTTCCTTGTTGCCATGATGTGATACTCCTTGTGATTGCGCCCCTCAGGGCAAGGAACCTAACCGAAACGTTTCGGTAAACAAGGTTTAGCACGCTCAGGCAGGGCGGCGCAAGGAGGAAATTATGCGGATGGGGGAACCGGGCCGGTGGAATTCCGGATCACCAGTTCGGCCGCGGGAACGTTCACATCGACGGTGGGTTCGCCGTCTATTGCCTGCAGGAGAAGGCGGGCCGCTTCAAAACCAATCTGGTTGGGCGAGGTTTGAATCGTGGTCAGCGTCGGGCGAAGATAGGCCCCCAGCTGGATTCCGTCATAGCCTGCCACCGAAAGATCTCCGGGGACATCGAAGCCTAGGTGCTGAGCCTGGGCGATGAATCCCATCGCGCTGAGGTCGTTTGCGCAGATCACCGCGGTGGGGCGCACGCGGTTGGCTAGCAGGATCTTGGCGGCCTCGATACCGCCCTCGTAGGTGAAGCCTCCGTCGGCGACCGGACCGGCCTCGATGCCCCGCGCACCCAGACTGTCTCGCCAGGCTCGTTCGCGCTGGCGGGAGTGCACAAAACGCGGCGGGCCCCCCACGAAGGCAAAATGGGTGTGCCCCAATCGGGCGAGGTGTTCAACCAGGGCGTCGATGCCGGGCCGGTGATCCTGGCGCACGCTGGGGAGGGGGAAATCCTCATCGGCGCCGATACTCACGGCGGGCAAGCCGAGGTCCTGGACCGCGGGGACGCGGGCATCATCCACCTCGAGCTCATTGAGGAATACCCCATCCACGCGGCGGCCGGCCGCCAGTCGACGATAGCGTTCGAGAACCTCGTTGGCCCCCGGACTGGTCTGCAATACGAGTGCGAAACCGCGCGCGTCGATATAGGACTCGATGCCGCCAATAAACCCGCCGAAGAACGGATCGAGCTCCAGGACGTCGGGGTCGCGGTGGACCACCAGGCCGACCGAGAATGTCTTTTTTCCGGCAAGACTGCGTCCGCGTACCGAGGGGACAAAGCCCAGATCATCGGCCGCCGCAAGGATCTTCTCTCGCGTGGCATCGGAGACTCCGGGGCGGCCATTGAGCGCGCTGGAAACCGAGCTGATCGCGACTCCTGCCTGGGCGGCCACATCGTTGATCGTGACCCGACGCGTCATCCGAGTCCT
The DNA here is from genome assembly GCF_024810155.1 of Mycetocola sp. BIGb0189. Classification (NCBI taxonomy): domain Bacteria; kingdom Bacillati; phylum Actinomycetota; class Actinomycetes; order Micrococcales; family Microbacteriaceae; genus Mycetocola; species Mycetocola sp. BIGb0189. Next base: position 63,492 of record NZ_JANUED010000008.1, on the reverse strand, counting down.
CCTTCGTATCGCGCATCCGCCGTGATGCCGACGGTTTTGACTCTAAACCATTGTGAGGCCCCGCCGGGGGAGATCGCGGTCTCCGGGAGGGAAGTCGGGCAAATTCCTTGTTTCCGGTCGATCGTCCTGCTATCGTCCGTTTACCGAAACGTTTCGGTGACGCGTCTGATCACGCGTCGCAGTGTTCGAACCACGAATCGACTCGCCCGGCGCACCGTAGCGTCGTGCCCGTGAAGGAGCCCAATGAAGAGCATCCCCGTGCGATTGGGGGCGGCCACCCTCGGCCTGACCCTGGTCGCCAGCGCCCTCGCACTGCCCGGCATGCCCGCCGTCGCAGTCCCCGGTCCGCCGACCAGTCCCGTCGCCGCGGCGGTTCCCGGAACCTCGCCCAATGCCGCACCCACCCTCGATGAGCTGGCCGATAGTTCACCCACCCAGCAGCGCTGGCTCTCGGTTCCCCAGTCCCGGGTGGTTTTGAACCCCTACAACTTCGACGGCAATGGTAGCGAGCTGGAACAAAACTCCGGCGTGGACCTCCCGCTCTCCACCGGGTTCTACGCCCACGACACCGCGGTGCGGTCGGACCGGCTGATGCAGACGTTCCTCAAGCCCGGGCCGGATGCCCAGCCCGAGCCGGGCACCGAACCCGAGATCCCTACCGGATATCACGCCGACTTTTCCAGCGTGACGGCTCCCGCCGGCCCCTGGGTCCTCAAACGACTCACCGCCGAGGACCGTCCTGGTGGCGCGGTTGCACTCACCACCGCGGCCAGCGGTGGCTACTGGGGCGACCTGGAACAGCGCGTGACGATTGATCTGCGTGAGCAGTCACACCTCACCGTGAGCGTGCCCGAGACCGGAGGAAAGTGGGCGGTGAAGGTCGCCGCACCCGGCGGGGACGATATCAAATTGCACGCCGATGACATCACGACTCCGGGGACCCAGAGCTTCGATCTGACCACCGCAACCGGCTGGCGTGGAGTCACGACCTTTACCCTCAAGTTCTTTGCCGTCGGTGGCCCCGGTGCCCCGGCGACCACGGTGTTTGGCGCGGCCGAGATCGTGACCGAAGCTGGTTCCACCCCCGGAGAGCCCGGCGGTCTCACAGACCCGTTTGATGCCGGGTCGGTGGCGGCCTGGTCACACAGCAGCGCCGGTACCACGCTGAGCGCCGGGGCGCGCGGGGCCACCCTGGCCCTGCCCGGGAAAGACTGGGGATATCGTGCCCGATCGGTGTCGATCAACGTCACCGAGAACCCGATTCTCACTCTCAAGGTTGCCGCCGATTCCGGTGCCTGGGCCCTCAAGGTGAACCGCTCCCTCACCGGGGACGACATCACCCTCCAGCCGGATTCCACTGCCTCCGGCGAGCTGTCATATGACTTGGCCGGGGTTACCGGCTGGAGCGGAAACACCGATTTCTACGTCAAGCTCTTTCAGGTGGGCCGTGGCACTGCCGGCACCCACACCACGTTTGAACGGCTGAGTATCCACCCGGGCTCGGCACTCCTCAAGACCGCACGCAGCGCGAACCCATCCTGGGACCCAACCGAGCTCGGATACGCGGCGAAATACACCGGGTTCGGCGGCGAGATTCGCATCCGTGACCGCTTTGACTCCGCCAGTATCGACGCGTTCACCCGGACCGTCACCGGCAGCGTCCCCGGGGCGCAGCCGGTGGTTGCCGGTGCCATCTCGGGGACCGGAGTCTACGATGCCGGCCGCCGAGTGCTGAGCGTGGAGGGTAAGGATGCGAGCGTCGCCATCGCCTTCCCCGCCGCCGCGGAGGTTCGGTTCTTCGAGTCCGAATCGGCCCTGCGTTTTGGCCGCCAGGGGACCGAAACCCCCGATGCGGGTTCACGCTACTGGGGTGCGACCCTGCCCGAGTCGGGCAGCTACTCGATCGGTGCCAGCTGGGCGATCCGCGACGCACAGCACCCGGCACCGGCAGTGGCTTCCGCCGCGGCGGTGGCGGCAATCAGCGACGACACCGTTGAATCGGCCCACACCCACTGGTCGGCGTTCTGGAACGACTATCTAGCCCGCGTACCGATGGTGGGCAACTTTGGAATCGAACGCGTGGCCACCGGCGGAATCACGCCCGAGCAGGTGCGTCACTTCTACCTGCAGGCGTGGGCCGGCCTGGAGATGAATATCCTGCCGGCAACTCCCGAAACCGGCAATCATTTTGCTCAGCTGGGGACCGGCAAACCCTCGATGTGGATGAATGGAACCCCGGGCACCCGCAACGTGGCGAGCTGGGACTCGCTGTTGGGTATGCAGCAGCTGGTGCAGACCGACCCCGAAAACGCCTGGGCCTCCTTCCAGGGCATGATGGCACTGGTCAACGATCAGGTCTCTCCCGATGCCTACGAGTACGGCGAGCTGGGCGGTGAATCCCTGCCCTCGCGCAAGGCGCAGACGGCCTGGATCCTCTACCAGGCCACCGGCGACAGGGACAAGCTTGAGAGCATCTATCAGGCGCTGAAGATCCACCTGGCCTGGGAGAAAAACAACATGCGCTGGGTGCTGCACGGGCACAACTATCTGGACGAGCGCGACAGCGAGTTTGTGGCCTCGCTCATCTTCGATCTGCGCTTTGCCGCGCAGATCGCCACCGAGCTTGGTCACACGGCCGATGCCGACACCTGGAACGCGTGGCGGCCGGAACTCACCCGCAATTATGAGGAGTGGTTCTTCCCCACCACGGCCGATAAAAACGGTAAGACCTGGGCCACCGTGCAGAAGGTTTACCTCGATCCCACCCGGTCCGGGCCTCCGCAGGCGGACCAGGGCGAGGGCGGACCGTACCGCAACGAACACGGACAGTGGGTGGATCCGGGATGGTCGTTCTACACCACCACCGCGCTGGTGATGGAGGACCTCGCCCCCGAGTATCGGGCCAAGGTTCGCGAACGCTTCGAAGATGACTTCAGCGAGAATAAGCAGCTGGCGGGACTGGGCAAGTTTGCCATCAAGGCTCCGGATGCCCAGCTGATGGTCTACGGCCTGCTGGATGGGGGAGCGCCGCGGGAGGCGGACGAGGCCGAGGTGATCATCCACTCGCTGACTCGCGATATGACCAGCTCGGGACTGTTTGCCGAGGTTTACTATGAAACCGGCGCAATCGGTAAGCCGGTGGGTGCGCGCGGCGTGCGACCCTCCCTGTTTGGCATCTCCAACCTGATCGACAACGTGTTCCTCGCCAATGGTGTGCGCACCGATCTGGGAGATCCCTCGTTTGTGCGACTGGGACACAGTGCCGGTGGCGTCTCGGGGGTGAGCTGGATGGGCAAGCGATTTGACGCGGCCATCGTCGGAGAGGACATTCACGTGTCCGGCCCGGCGGTTGCGGACCCGAGCATCTGCCCGGTGATTCCGGCCCCCACCGGGAAGACGGTGGGGCTGGCCACGTGTTCCGTCGCGCCCGGAACGCCGAGCGTCACCATTCGGGCCGACCGAATCGTGCCCGGCGCGAAAATTGCCGTAAGCGGTGCGGGATTCGGTGCCGGGGCCGCGCTTACCCTGACGCTGCACTCGGATCCAGTTGAGGTCGGGACGGTCACCGCCGACGAGGCGGGTGCCTTTGACACCACGGTGACGATCCCCGGAGATACTCCCGCGGGGGCGCATACGCTGGTGGTTTCCGATGGCACACTCGAGGCGCGGGCCGACCTGGTGGTGGCCGAGGGGCCGGGAAACACGGCGGGCCCGAGCACCTCCGCCGAGCCGAGCGCGACCGCCGGTCCGAGCGTCTCTGCCTCACCGACGGGCGGCGCGCAAGGGGTCGGCCAGCATGGTGCCGACGGTGGGCTCGCGCACACCGGCGTGAACCCGCTCATCGCCGGCGGCCTCGCGGTCCTGTTGCTCCTCCTGGGGATCGGCGTGCTGCGCCGTCGTCGCAGCGCCTAGGGACTGATACCGGTGTGGTGCACGGGCACCGCACCGGCACCGGTCTCACACATAAAACCCGCGGTGTCTCGAATGAGACACCGCGGGTTTTTGCGTGGGGTACTAGCGGGCGGCGATCCACACGGTCGTCTCGGCGGGCACCTCGGTCAGGGCGGTATCCACCGGGTCAGAGCTCGAAAGTGCGACCGTATCCGGTCCCAGCGGGTAGGGCTCGGTACCGAAGTTGGTGATCACACGCCAGCCGTTGGGACGCACAAATTCCAGTACGTCTGCGCGTCCGGTCTCCAACCACTCCAGTTCCTCCGCGGTCTGCAGCTCGTGACGCAGAGCCAGGGCGCGGCGGTACAGGCTCAGGGTCGAGTGCGGATCGGCGGACTCGCGGGAGACCGCATACTCGCCAAACCACGCGGGCTGGGGCAGGTGTGCGCCTGCCTCACCGAACCCGAAGGACGGACCGGACTCGGTCCAGGGAAGCGGAACCCGGCAGCCGTCGCGCCCGATTTCGGCCCCCTGAGTGCGGAAGAAGGTAGGGTCCTGACGATCGGCGGCCGGGATGTCCGCAACCTCTGGCAGCCCCAGTTCCTCACCCTGATACATGTAGGCGGACCCGGGCAGCGCCAGCAGGAAGAGGCTCGCCGCCCGCGCTCGCCGCAGCCCGCCCGCGGTGTCGACCACCGGGTCGGTGCCGCCGCTGAGCAGCCACTGCGATCCGTGCTTGTGCAGCGGTCGTCCATCCGCACCACGCTCGGTACGGGGCAAGCCGTAGCGGGTGGCGTGACGTACCACGTCGTGGTTGGAGAACACCCAGGTGGTCGAGGACCCCGACGTGGCCGAAATGGCCAGGTTGTCGGTCACGATCCGACGGAACTCCTCGGCATCAAAGTCGGCCTCCAGCAGATCGAAGTTGAACGCCTGACCGAGGGACTTCGGGCTCGCGTACAGCGGCACCCGCGAGGGGTGCACCCAGGCCTCGGCCACCGCGGTGCGCGGCGGATCGTACGAGTTGAACACCTCGCGCCATTCGGCATAGACCTCGTGCACGTCGTCACGGTCGATGATCGGGTGGTTACCATCCTGGGGCAGCGCATCGAGCTCGGCCTGGCTGGGCAGCGGGTCGGAGAGGTCCTTGGTGAGCATGTGGGCGACATCGATCCGGAAGCCGTCCACGCCCCGGTCCGACCAGAATCGCAGGGTCTTCACAAAGTCCGCGCGCACCTCGGGGTGGCGCCAGTTGAGGTCGGGCTGCTCGGTGGCGAAGTGGTGGAAGTACCACTGACCGTCCGCGACGCGCTCCCAGGAGGGGCCGCCGAAGACCGACACCCAGTCCGCGGGCGGCTGGTCGCCATTCTCGCCGGTGCCCTCGCGGAAGATATAGCGCTCGCGGGCGGCGGATCCGCGTCCGGCCGCGAGCGCCTCCTGGAACCAGACGTGCTGGTCGGAGGTGTGGTTGGGGACGATGTCCACCACAACGTGGATGCCGCGTGCGTGTAGGGCCGTAACCATCGCATCGAAGTCATCCAGGGTGCCCAGGCGCGGATCCACGTTGCGGTAGTCGGCCACGTCATAGCCCCCGTCGGCAAGAGCCGAGGGGTAGAAGGGGCTCAGCCACACGGCGTCGATCCCGAGCTTGGCCAGATAGTCGGCGCGCGAGGTGATCCCGGGGATGTCCCCGAGTCCATCGCCGTTGGAATCGGCGAAGCTGCGCGGATAGATCTGGTACACCGCGGCCTGACGCCACCACGGTGCGGCCTCGCCGGTGCGGTCAAATACGGTTTCGGTCGGAGTAGACACGGTTTCCTTTCGGTTGAACGGTTAGCCCTTGACCGCGCCCTGGGTCACGCCCGCCATCACCCAGCGCTGAGTGAAGAGGTAGACGATGATCGCCGGGGCCATGGCCATCAGGTAGGAGGCAAAGGACACGTTGTAGTTGTTGCTGAACTGGGTTTGGAAGATCGACTGGACCACCGGGAGGGTCTGCATCGCCGGATCCGAGGTGATCAGCGAGGGCATCATGAAGTCATTCCACGAGGCGAGGAACGCGAAGATGCCCACGGTTGCGCTCATCGGGGCTAGCAGCGGGAAGATCAGCTTCCAGAACACCTGGGAGGTGGAGGCACCGTCGATCCGGGCGCTCTCCTCGAGTTCAATCGGAATCGAGCGCAGAAACGCGGTGAACAGCAGCACGCTGAAGCTCAGCTGGAACATGATGTGCAGGATCGCGACCCCCACCGGGTTATCCAGTCCGGCAAATCCGGTCAGCTGGATCTGCGGCAGCGCGAGCACCGGGAAGGGCAGAAACATCGCCGCCAGCAGGTAGAAGAAGGACCAGCGGAAGAACTTACGGTCCCAGTTGCGGGCGATCGCGAAGGAGGCAAACGCCGCCAGCAGGATCGTTCCGGCCACGGTGAGCGCGGTCACAAATACCGAGACCGCAAACGCCTGGGGCACGTTGGTGAGGTTCCACGCCTGAACAAATCCGTCCACGCTCCACGGTGCCGGCAGCGAGAACACGTTGCCATCCACCGCCTGGCTGGTGGTTTTGAAGGCGGTGACGATGGTGACATAGAGCGGGATGATCACGGTCACCGCACACAGCAGCAGGATGATCGTGGTGGACCAGCGCGGGCGTTCGGTGCCGATCCTGCCGGATCGACGCGGGGTCAGGGTGGTCATTAGAAGGTGTTCCTTCCCCGGGTGATCCGCAGTTGGATCAGCGAAATGAGGATGACGATGACAAAGAAGATCGTCGCGTTGGCCATCTGGTAGGCGTAGTCGCCGCCGGTGAAGCCGGTGACGATGGTCATCGCGATCGAGCGGGTCGAGGTGCCCGGGCCGCCCCCGGTCAGACCGAAGATGATGTCGTAGGCGTTAAGGAAGTTCTTGAAGCCGAGGATCACGTTGATGACCACATATCCAGCCACCAGCGGCAGGGTGATCCGCCGCAGCTGCTGCCAGCGGCCGGCACCGTCCAGGTCCGCGGCCTCATAGACCTCGGTGGGGATGGCCAGCAGCCCGGCGATGTAGATCAGCAGGGTGCCGGGGATAGCCTGCCAGGCCGTGACGATCACGATGGCGATCCAGGCGAGATCGGGGCTGGCGAGCAGGCTCGTGGAGAGCACGTCGATGCCCAGCGCCGAACCCAGCGCGGGCAGTGCGTTGGAGAATAGGAAGTTGAACACAAACGCGATGATGATGCCCGAGATGACCATCGGCACCACAAACACGGTGCGCAGCGTGGTCTTCAGCCGGATCTTCCCGGTCAGCCCCACCGCGAGTAGGAACGCCAGCGCGTTGACCAGGATCACCGTGACCAGCGCAAAGCCGAAGGTGAAGAGGTAGCTCTGCAGGATCGCCGGGTCACCGAAGGCGGCCACATAGTTGGTGAAGCCGATGAACTTCCAGTCACCAAACCCGATCGAGTTGGTGAAGCTGGAGACGATGCCGATGATTGCCGGGAGGGTGATTGCCAGGCTGAAGAGGACCAGCGTGGGAACCAGGAACAGATAGTAGACGCCCTCGACCCGACGGCGTGAGCGCGGGGGCCGGGGCACCGGGGCGCCGGTGTTGATCAACGTCGTTGTTGCCATGATGTTGTCTCCTTGTCCCTAGCGGCGCAGGGCCAGCCGGGCCCAGTCTGCGTCGAGGGTGGCCAGGGTGCTCTTCGGATCGGCACCCAGCACGATCCCCTGCACGTAGTTTTCGGTGGGGATCGTCAGCGGGATCGCCTTGGACGCCCCCTGGTAGAAGGCCGCACGGTCGTAGTACTCGCGCATGCCCACGATGCGGGGATCGGTGACCGGGGCCGCATCGGTGGTGGTGCCGTAGCCGAGGAACTTGGCGTTATAGTCGTCGATCACACTCGGCTGGAACAGATAGCTGAGGAACTCACGGGCAGCCTTTTGATGCGTGGACGCCTCGGGGATCCAAGCGGCGAGGTCGATGTTGACCCGCACCTTCAGGTCCTGGGGATTATCGGTCATCGGCAGCGGGAACGTCCCCAGCTGGAGATCGGGGGCGGTCTTGGCGATTTCGCCGAGCGCCCACGGCCCCTGGAAGTACATCGCCGCCTTGCCCTGGGCGAAGGCGAGGTTGCCGTCACCGTAACCCTTGGCCGCCGCGTCCTTATTGGTGTACTTCTGGGCGATTTCCTGCATCCGCTGGGTGGGTTCCAGCAGGGTCTTCTGGAACGAGACCGCCGAGTGCGGTCCCACATCGGTGCCCTCCCTGTTCAGCCCGGCGTAGAAGTCGGCCACGTTGACCATGCCGCCCACCGCATAGTCGAACCACCCCTGGGCCACGGTCCAGGGGTCCTTGAACGTGCCGTAGATCGGGGTGATCCCGGCGGCGGTGAGCTTCTCACAGGCCGCCTGGAATTCCTCCCAGGTCTGCGGGACCGCGATGCCCTGCTCGGCGAAGATCTGCTTGTTGTAGATGACCGAGGCCGCCATGACCGAGTAGGGGAGCACACTCGTGCGGCCCTGATAGGTGGCGTACTGATCCACGAGCTTTTGCACATCGGGCAGGATGCGTGAGGCCTCGGGCATGTCCCCGAGATCGCTCAGTGCCCCGCGCTCCATGAACCGCGACATCTCCATGTTGTAGTTCAGGAGTCCGAGGTCCGGCGGATTGCCGCGCAGGAAGCCGGCTTGCAGATTAGCCGCGGTGTCGAGCGTCACGTGAATCTTGTTCTGCTCGGCGTTATAGGTTTTCACCAGCTCGCGGAAGTAGGGGATCGCCTCGGGCTTGGAGAGGTAGAAGCGAACGTTTTCGGGGCCCTGCGGGGCGCATCCGCTGAGCACGCCGGCGGCCACCGCCAGTGCGAGCGCGCCGGTGAGGAGTCGGCGTCGTCGCCGAGACCCTCGCGGGGTGCGCGAACTTCGCGTATTTCGGGGAGTAAAGAGAGGCACGTCATTGTCCTTCCGAGTTCCCGGGAGCGGGAACGATGTTGATCCACTGAATAAATTTAGGAACCAAATCAACTTGAGGTAGAGCATAATAGGGGGAATATCGAAAGGTCAAGCATCGTGACGAGATCCCCAGCTCCCGCCGCAACGCAGCAGCGAGCGAGCCTCCAAGCCGTCCTGGAATACGCCTGGGACGCCGACATCTTCACCGCGACCGACGCCGTGGAGGCCACCGGGCTGACCCGGTCGACCTCGATCGAGGTGATCGAGCTGCTGATCGAACGCGGGCTGCTGTGCGAGCTGGATAACGCCCGGGTCGCCGGGGAGTATCGCAAGGGGCGTCCCTCGCGCAGGTTTGCGTTCTATGCCGACCGCAGCGTCCTGATCGGGGTGGACGCCGGCCGCTCCCACCTCACCGTGCGCGCGACCAATCTGCGCGGGATTCTGCTTGCCCAGACCACTCGACGTCTCGATCCGAGCCACGAGAGCGCCGCCGAGCGTCGCGCCGAGATCAACACGGCCATTGCGGACACCCTGGCCCAGGCTGAGCGCGATCGTGCCGACATCCTCTCGATCTGTGCCGGGGTTCCCGCCCCGGTGGATGCGCTGGGGCGCTCGCCGAAGCACCGCGAGGGATTCTGGCAGCGGATGAACCCCGACCTGCCCGAGCTGCTGGGGGAGTGGGCACCGATCGTCCGGGTGGAAAACGATGCGTCCCTCGCCGCGCTCGCCGAGGGGGGAATCGGTGGGGCGCAGGAGGCCGATGACTACATCACCCTGCTGGCCGGCGACCGCCTGGGTTCGGGTGTTGTCCTCGCCGGGCACCTGCTGCGCGGGGCGCACGGGGGCGTGGGGGAAACCGTGGCGTTTGACCATGTGCCCGAGGTGGGTGGTGCCTACGGCGTGGGCTCTCGGATTCTCGAGTGGGCCGAGGAGGGGTGGGACCGGCTGCCCGCCGATCACCCGCTGGTGCGCGCCGGACTCCCCGCTCTCAGCGCCCGAGCGGTGCTGGATCAGGCGGAGGACGGAGATGCCTGGTCGCAGGCGATCGTGGTGCGCGCCGGACACCTGCTGGCCCGGGTTGCCGCGGTGCTGGGAAGTCTGTTCAATCCGGCGCTGATCATCGTCTCGGGGGCCATCGCCGATGTGATCGAACCGGTCCTGGTGATCGCCCGGGAATCCCTGGCCGATCAGCTGGATCTTCCCGCCCCGGAGCTCGCGGCCTCGGACCTCGGCGCCGACGTGGTCGTGCTCGGGGCGGTATCGGGCGCACTGCGTTCGGCGCGCGCCGGGGTGCTCGCGGTGGTTCCCGCAGTCGAGCGGATTCCCGCCGCGACGGAGGCCGCCGCCACTAATAGATAGCAATAGTTATGAAATAGCCTGACCGGGCCACTAATCTGGGGATGCCCACCTCGGAATACCCGCCGAGACCCATGACCGCTCCGCGCCTCGGTACGGAGTTGAGGCTGCTTCAGGAGTTTCGTGAAAAACCCGCTCGCGTTTGTGCTGTCGTTGACCCTGCTTTTGGGCGGGACCGTGGCCCTCGGCTCCCTGGCTGCACCGAGCGCCGCGGCAGCCCCGGCCGCGGCCGTCGCGGCCGCACCCACGCTCGTGGTCGATGCCCTGCCCGTGAGCTTCCCCTATGGAGAGAATCCGGACATTACCGTGCGCCTCACCGGCGTTCCCGATGCGCTGGCGGATGCCGATTTCAGCCTGGAGGTTGACCTCTGGGGCAGCGGCGAGAGCGTGCGAAAGTGGTCCACACCGGTGCGCGGCGACCGGGCACTGAGCCTGAACCTGCCCCCGAACCTGCCGTATGGTCCCTACCAGCTGCGCTGGCGCGTGAGCAGCCCGGATGAGGGGATCGTCGCGAGCTTCACCCCGCCGAATCGCGACTTCCGGGTGGTCGGATCCACGATCGACCTCACGCTCACCGGGCTCGCGGCGAACCATCCGCTGGGCACCCCGATCTCCGCAACGGTGGAGACCGCGCGCGTCCCGGTGGGGGATCGCAGCATCACCGTCTCGCTCCTCAAGACGACCGGTGGCGTGGGGAGCGACGCCACCACGACGCTTGTTCCCGGATCGCCGCGGCAGATCCAGGTGACCGCCGCGCAGAAGACACAGTTCTCCTTTGAGGACCTGGGCGAGCTGCCGGTGGGGCGCTACGAGGTCTCGGTGCAGTTCCCGCGGACCGACGGCGTCCAGGGGGCGAGCGTGCTAAACCGCACCCTGATTTATGCGCCGCCAATCGCGATCACCCCGATCCAGGTGCCGAACTATGTGTACGGTGCCGATGCGATGGCGAGGCTGCGGATCAACGGCGTCGAGGCACCCATGCGAATCGACGCGCTGAATGAGCGCGGTAACGTCTGGGGGACCTCCTTCCGCGATCCGGTCATGGACAATACCGAGTTCTACGTGCCGATGCCCCCGGGCCTAGAACCGGGAAACTACACGCTGAGACTCTCCTTCTCCGATCCGAAGCTGAAAAACGAGAGTCCGATCGCACCCGTTGCGTTCACCGTGGCGAAGATCCCCACCACGCTGACCCTGGGCGGTGGCCGCGATACGTTCGCGAGCGAGACCGCGACCCTGAGCGCCACGCTCGCCGGAGGCGAGGGCAACGTGTTCCTCGACATCACCGAACCCGACGGCCGGGTGCGCACGGTGCCGGCGCAGAAGATCACGGATGGGGGAAGCGCGGTATACGGCTTCGAGGTCACCAAGCCCGGCGCTCATCGGGTGGTCGCGCGCTATGCCGGAGATCGCCTGCACACGGAGGCGCTGAGTGCCCCGCAGATTCTCAACGTGCTGCCGCGTCCGCTGGCGCTCTCGGTGGACCCGGCCTCCCAGAAACTAGACCAGGCCAACGCGTTCCGCGTGCAGGTTCGTGACGTGCGTGATCCGGGGGCCGGTCCCGCCGGTCGCCTGAGCTATACGGTTACGCCGCCCATCGGGGTCCCCTACTCGGGCAGTATCTATGTGATTGCCGGGGGCGTGATGATCCCGCTGCCCGCGGGTGTCACCGGGGACTTCGGGGTCGAGCTGCTGATGCCCGAGGATGGACGCAATGCCGCGGTCAGCCTCTCCACCACGGTTTCGGTTAGCCCGATTCCCGTGACGCTCACCCCGCGGGTTACGGGTGAACTGCGCTACGGCGGTGGATCGGCGAGCGTCATCACGCGCGAAACCAGCCTGTTCCAGCGCGAGCACCGTACCCACACCCTGGAAATCGACGGCGTTGCCGGACCGACCTGGAACCAGACCGATGCGGGCGGCACCGAGGTATCCAGCGAGATTGCCGTACCCGAGAATCTGAGCGTGGGCGAGCATACGCTGCGGGTCATCAGCGCCGCGGATGCGCGGTTCACCCGCTCGGCCAGCGAGCCGCTGACCCTGACCGTGCACCCGGGGATCGCGCTACCACACGCGGTGTTTGAGCCATCCGGCGAGCTGGATTCGGTGGGATCGCTGCGCGTGGACGTGGGACTCGACGGTGTGGCGGCCGAGCCGGTAGAGGGCGCGATCGAGGTGCGGGTGGGAGTGCCGACGTCCGAGGAGCCTGGCACGCAGGCACCGTCCGCCGCTGACAGGGCTGCTGCCGAGCCGGCGGGCGTCCCGGACGATTCCTCCGCCGACCGAGACCCCTTTGTGCTGACCGGCATCCTCGAAAACGGACGTGTGACGGTGGACCTGCCGGCGGACCTTCCCGAGGGCATCCTGCCCGTCTCGGTACGGTATCTCGGATCCGAAAACGTCGCCCCCGCGCACACCGAACTCTCGCTGCTGAGCTTTGCCGACCCCGGCCAGCCCGTGCCCGAGGACACCGGGATCACCGTGGGGATCGGGACTCCGCGCCTGCACCCGGGGGATCAGCAGACCCTCCGGTTGAGCGGCCTGCCCGCGAACTCGGCCGCCGCCGCGGTGCTGTTCAGCGACGCCCGCAAACTGGGCACCGTGCACGTGGATGAGGACGGCATCGGCACCCTGACCTTCCCCATCCCCGCCGATCTGTCCCTGGGCACCCACCGCGTGGAGGTGCGCACAGAGGTGGGCATCTTCGCCGCGGCATTCGCAGTGGAGGCCCCGGTGATCATCGAGCCGACGCCCGAACCGACGCCCTCGCCCGAGCCGAGCCCCGAGCCGAGCCCAACCTCGAGCCAGAGCCCTGAGCCGAGCCTCGCCCCCACACCCGCGCAGCCGGGTGACCCGACGGCGTCGCCCCTCTCGGGGGCTGCCCCCGACCCGGCTGCGCTCCCGGGGACCGGCACTTCCCCCGGATTCGCCGCACTGCTGGGGCTTGCCCTGGTGGGCGCGGGACTGATGGTTGGCACCCTCTTGCGTCGGCGCCGTCATACGCCTACTAGCATGGGGGCATGAGCACGCGCGCGAACCCCGGATCGGCCCGTTCGCCCAGGCGTTCTCGCGATGCAGTGGTTCGGCCCACGCCCCCGCAGGCCCGGCCCGAGGAGATCGACTTTAGTATCGCCGGGCAGGCGGAGGTCACGCCGTATCCGATCGAGTGGGAGCCGCACACACATCCGATCCACGAGTTGCTGTGGGTGCGCTCGGGGGTGATGACCACCGGGATCGGTCGGGAGCGCTATACGCTGCCCCGCAACATCGGGATCTGGATTCCCGCGGGGATCGAGCACCACGGCCGGGTCAGCGGGGGAGCGGAGTTCCAGGCGAGCTTCTTTAACCCGGAAATCAGCACGTTCAATCCGCAGGTTCCGGTGTGTGTGGAGATCACCCCGCTGCTGCACGAACTCCTGGTGCACCTGTCTCAGGAGGACCTCGGTTTGGCACAGCGTGAGCGTGCCGAGGGGTTGGTATTTGACCTGCTCGCGCCCACCGCGATCCCGCTGAACCTGCCGATGCCCGAGGATGAGCGTCTGCGCCCGATCGCCGAGGCTCTGCTTGCCGATCCCGCCGATCCGCGCGGCATCGAGGACTGGGCGCTCTCCCTGGGATGCAGCGCCCGCACCCTCGCCCGCGCCTTCGAATCCGAGCTGGATCAGACCTTCGGATCCTGGCGGCAGCAGGCCCGGGTGCACGCGGCGCTCGGCCCGCTGAGCGACGGAGTCAGTGTGGCCGATGCGGCGGCGAGTGTGGGCTATCACAACGCCAGCTCGTTTATCGCGGTCTTTGATCGAATCATGGGCACCACCCCGGGGCGCTATCGCGGTGCCCGGCCCGCCCGGAACGGAATCGCGAATGAGTAACCGCAACACTCTGATCATCGACGGCGACCTGCTGCGTGTGCGGCCCCGCGGCCTGGACCGTTTCTGGTGCTTCCGCCGCGAACTCGCGGTGCCGCTGGCCGCGATCCGAGAGGTGCGAGTGGTGCCCAAGAAGGGCGTGGCGCGCGGGTTGCGCACGCTCGGTGCGGATCTCGGATTCAAGATTTCCGGAACCTACTATGCCGAGGGGGCCGTGAATTTCTGGAACTATCGCGCCGGGGGACCGCTGCTGGCGATCACCCTCGCCCCCGCTCAGGAGGGATCCACCCACCTGTTCCTGTCGGTGGGGGATCCGGAAGTGCTGCGCGAGCGGATCGAAAAAGCCCGCGCAGCCCACCCCTCGGCTGCGGATAATTAGCGCGGGCGGGTGCTGAGGACCAGGCGTCCGGCCACCTCGCGGGTTTCCATCCGTCGATCGGGTTGTCCGAAACGCTGCCGCGCCGAGCGGAATAGTCTCGGCCCGCCGCCGGTGTCCGAACTGCCGGATCCGGTGTCAGTCTTTGGTGATTGCGTCATGAATTGACCGCCTATAGCCTTGAAGTTAGGTAAGGCTGGGCTGAATTCACGCCCGGTCATCGAAAGACAAGAGATCCCCGCATGAGCGCACTTCCGGTGCCCCGTGCCGCGAAAAGCGCGCACGGCACCCTCAGATCGGCACGCTCGCGTACCCTCATCCTGATTCTTGGAATCATCATCCTGGTGCTGCTGGCGGCGCTGAGCCTTTTTGTCGGCTCGGGGCGGCTCAGCGTCGCGCAGACCTGGGCCGCGCTCACCGGGGGACAGGTTGATGCGACCGGAATCATCGTGCGCGACTATCGCGTTCCCCGCACCATCCTGGCGCTGATCGTCGGGGCCGGACTCGGTGCCAGCGGCGCGCTGATCCAGGCGATCACCCGCAACCCGCTCGCCGACCCCGGCATCCTCGGGGTCAACGCCGGGTCCTACCTGTGTGTGGTCATCGGTGCCGCGTTCTTCGGCGCCGGCGGCACGCTCGGCCAGGTGTGGTGGGCGCTCGGCGGCGCACTGGTCACCAGCGTTGCGGTGTATCTGATCGGGACCGCCGGACGCCACGGCGCCAGCCCGGTCCAACTCGTCCTCACCGGTGTTGCGCTCGGTGCGATCTTCACCGGCATTAGCTCCGCGATCACCCTGCTTACCCCCGAGGCATTCGACAAGCTGCGCTTCTGGGCCGCCGGATCTCTGCAGGGCCGCCAGATGGACACGGTGATCGCTGTCGCGCCGTTCTTGATTCTGGGACTCCTGATCGCGCTCACCCTGTCCTCCTCGCTGAACGCGCTCGCCCTCGGCGATGAGGTTGCCCGCTCGCTGGGAACCCGGGTCGCGCTGCTGCGCGCCGTCTCGATCGTCGTGATCACCGTGCTCTGTGGGGCATCCACCGCCGCGGTTGGCCCAATCGGCTTCCTCGGGCTGATGGCCCCGCACGCGGTGCGCTCGCTGGTGGGGCCGGACCAGCGCTGGGTTATTCCGCTGAGCATGATCGGCGCGCCCATCATCTTCCTCAGCGCCGACATGATCGGCCGTGTGCTGGTGCAGTCGGAGCTGCCGGTGGGGATCGTCACCGCGTTCCTCGGAGCCCCGATCCTGATCTGGCTCGTGCGCCGAAAGGAGGCGAAGGGACTGTGAGCTTGGCACTGATCGTCACCGCACTGTGTTCGTCACGCACCGGCCCCCCGATCCTGATCCGGGTCGTGCGCCGAAAGGAGGCGAAGGGACTGTGAATGCCCCTACCCTGCGCGCCTCGGGCGAGCGCGTTGTCCGCGTGCGCGGTCTGAGCCTGCGCATCCACCGTCGTTCATTCTGGGTCGGCCTCGCCTGCCTGATCATCGCCCTCGGCGTGGCCGGCTACTCGCTCACCATCGGCGATCTGCCGCTGTCCCTCGGCGATGTCTGGGCGGCGCTCACCGGCCACGCCGATCCCGGAACCACCCGGATCGTGCTGGACTGGCGCCTCCCGCGCGTGCTGATGGCACTCTTCGGGGGCATCGCCCTGGCGATGAGCGGCGCGGTGTTCCAAACCCTCACCGGCAACCCGCTCGGCAGCCCCGACATCATCGGCTTCAACACCGGGGCGTACACCGGCGCGCTGCTCTCGATGCTCGTGGTCGGCGGCGGTTCCACCGGAACCACTGTGGGCGCGCTGATCGGTGGCACTGCAACCGGCGCACTGGTCTACCTGCTGGCGCTGCGCCACGGCCTGCACGGATACCGACTGATCGTGATCGGCATCGGTGTCAGCGCGATGCTCGGGGCGATCAACTCCTACCTGATGATCACGGTCAAACTCGAGGCCGCGATCACCGCCCAGGTGTGGGGTGCGGGCTCGCTCAATACGATCCGCTGGATCGATCTGACCCCCACCATCCTAATCACCCTGATCTGCCTCCCGCTGCTGCTCGCGCTCTGGCGTCAGGCGTGCATGCTGGGTCTCGGCGTGGAGACGGCCTCGGGACGCGGCGTGAACCTCAAACTCCTCCGGGTTGCGCTGCTCGGGCTCGGCGTGGTGCTGACCGCCGCCGTCACCGCGGTGGCCGGACCGATCGCGTTTGTCGCGCTGGTCGCCCCGCAGATCGCGCTGCGACTTTGCCGCGGCCCCGGAATCCCGCTGCTGCCCACCGCGTTCCTCGGGGCCGCCCTGCTCGTGATCAGCGACCTGGTCGCCCGCACCCTGCTCGCCCCGGTCCAGCTCCCGGTCGGCGTGGTCACCGTGGTGCTCGGCGGCGGATACCTCGTCTGGATGCTGATCTCCCGTCTGCGAAAGGCCTAACCTATGGCACCCGAATCCACCCTCGAAGCGGTCTCCCTGCAGGTTGGCTACGGCCAGAGTCCGATCCTGCCCGAGCTCAGCGTCACCATCCCGCCGGGATCGTTCACGGTGATCGTGGGACCCAATGCGTGTGGCAAGTCCACGCTGCTGAAGTCACTCGCCCGGATCCTCCCGGTCGAGTCCGGCCGGGTGCTGCTGGACGGCGCGGATATCAAGGCGTTGCGGACAAAGGAGCTGGCGCGCCGGGTGGGACTGCTGCCGCAGTCCTCGGTGGCCCCCGAGGCGATCACCGTGATCGATCTGGTGTCACGCGGACGACATCCGCACCAGGGTGTCTTCAGACAGTGGTCCGCCGAGGATGAGGCAAAGGTTGCCCGTGCGCTGGAGGACACCGGGCTGACCGACCTCGCCTCAGCCACCGTGGACCGGCTCTCCGGCGGGCAGCGCCAGCGCGTCTGGATCGCGATGGTCCTCGCCCAGGACACCCCGATTGTGCTGCTGGATGAGCCCACGACTTTCCTGGACCTGGCCCACCAGATCGAGGTCCTGGAACTGTGCGCCCGACTGCACCGCGACGGCCGCACCCTGGTTGCCGTACTGCACGACCTCAACCAGGCCGCCCGCTATGCGACCCACCTGATTGCGCTGCACGCGGGCACCATCGTCGCCGAGGGCGCCCCGGCCGTGGTCCTGACCGAGGACACCGTCGAGCGGGTCTTCGGGGTGCGTGCCCGCATCATCCCCGACCCTGAAACCGGAACCCCGCTGATCGTGCCGCGTGCGCAGGGGGCGGTCGCCTCCTCCGCAGGCACCGGCACCGGAACCGGCACCTCCGTTCCCGAACCCGAACACATCTGATCCGCGCCCAATCCGCGCTCACCCCTAGCCTTTCCCGTCCGAACCATTCCCGAGAGAAAGAGGAATCATGTCCCGTACCTCCCTGGTGCGTCGCACCCTGACCGCCCTGGCGGCGCTCACCGTGGCCGGGCTCGCGCTGACCGCGTGTGCCACCGGCGAAAACGTGGGTGACAAACCCGCCTCCGGCGACCTCCTCGCCTCGGTGGACACCAACTTTGGCAAGATCGATATCCCCAAGCCCAAGGACGGCAAGCAGTTGCGCGTCGTGGCGCTGGGCTGGTCCGACGGCGAGGTGGCACTCTCGCTCGGGGTGAAGCCGGTGGCAATCTACGACTGGCAGTCCTTCGGCGAGAAGAACAAGGGGGTGGGCCCCTGGGCCACCGCCGAGTTCGGGAAGGACACCCCGGTGCTGATCCCGCGCACCGACGCAACCCTCAACTATGAGCAGATCCAGTCCCTCAACCCCGACGTGATCCTCAACGTGCGGGCGGCCCTGGACGAGAAGGTGTGGCAGCGACTCAACGAGATCGCCCCGACCGTGAGCGCCGTCAAGGGCACCCCGGACTACGCGGTCAAGTGGACCGATCACACCCGGATGATCGCCAAGGTGCTGGGCAAGGAGAAGGAGGGCGAAACCCTGATCAAGGGCCTCGAGGATAAGATTGCCACCATCCGCAGCGAGCACCCCGAGTTTGCCGGAAAGACCTTCACCTCGGGCTCCAAGTTTGGTGACGCCTACGGTGCCAGCCTGCCCGGCGACGCCCGCTTCGACCTGTACGGCGACCTCGGGTTTGTGCTGAACCCGACCATCAAGGCGCTGCCCGCGCAGGGCTTCTACGCCCCGGTCTCGGTTGAGCAGGTCCCGGCGATGGACGCGGACACCGCGGTCCTCACCACGATCGGTTACCCGCTGCAGGCCATCAAGGATGACGCGCTGATCCAGGCGCTGCCGATGGTCAAGGACGGTCGCGCGATCTTCGCCGACCCCGAGGGCATCGTCATGGCCGGCTCCAGCGCCGGGACCATCCGCGCGCTGGAACTGACCCTGGATGAGGTTGTCCCGCAGCTGGCCGACTCGGTCGCCAAGCTCGGTAAGTAACCCCGCATAACAAAGCCGGCCGGATCTCGAGGATCCGGCCGGCTTTATTGTGTCCGAGACTACTCGGCGGGGGCACCGAAGTTGGCCACCAGCGGGTCGGCACCCACCCGGCCGGTCTGCGGAAGGTTGGTGATCCGCGCGAGCTCCTCGGCGCTCAGCTCGAAGTCGAACACCTGAATGTTCTCGGAAATCCGCGCCTCGGAGAGCGACTTGGGGATCACGATCAGACCGTTCTGCAGGTGCCAGCGGATGATGACCTGCGCGGCCGAGCGGCCGTGGGCGGCGGCGATCTCGGCGATCACCGGATCGGTCAGCACGGTGTTGGGCTTGCTGCCCGGACCCCAGCCGGAGTTCGAGGTGCCACCCAGCGGGCTCCACGAGGTGATCGCGGTGCCGTCGGTTAGCGCACGCTCGCGCAGCTCGTCCTGGTTGAACCCGGGGTGCAGCTCAATCTGGTTGACCGCGGGCACGCTGGCCCCGGCCGCCCGCAGCTGGTCGAGGTGGACCTGCTCAAAGTTGGAGACGCCGATCGAGCGCACCCGGCCCGAGTCGCGAATCTCCTCGAGCGCGCGCCAGGTGTCGATGCGGCGCTGGTCGTTCTGCAGCGGCCAGTGGATCAGGTACAGGTCGACATAGTCGAGGCCCAGCTTGTCCAGGCTCACCGAGAATGCGTCGAGGGTCTGCTGATAGCCCTGGTCCTGGTTGCGCAGCTTGGTGGTGACAAACAGGTCGTCCCGGTCCAGGCCCGCGCGGGCGATCGCGCGCCCCACACCGGCCTCATTCTCGTAGCCTGCGGCCGTATCAATGTGGGTGTACCCGGCCTCGGCGAGGGCATAGTGCACCACGCGCTCGGCCTCATCGTCGGTGGCCTGCCAGACGCCGAGGCCCAGCTGGGGCATCTGACGACCGGAGTTGAGCAGGATCTGCGGGATGGAAAGGGTCATAGGGGAGTCTCCAATAGCCGAGTGACGTCGCCGAAGCGCGGCGTATCCCTCAGCCTATGCCCGTCGCCTCGAAGCTGCCAGGGTGTGGCGGGCCATGTTACGGCCGGGTGCTGCGGTGTTCGTGGATCGCCTCGAGCGTGGTGAGCAGCGTCTGGGCCGAGCGCGCCCAGCTGAAGGTCTTGATGTGTGCGGTCCCGGCGGCCACGAGTTCGGCGCGGCGCGCATCATCGTCGAGTTCGAGGATGCGGGCGGCCGCCTGCGAGGGGGCGTTGACGTCGAAGTAGAGGGCACCGTCGCCGGCAACCTCGCGGAAGATCGGCATATCGCTGATGACCGCGGGCACGCCGAGCTCCAGGGCCTCGGCCACCGGAAGCCCGTAGCCCTCATCCTTGCTGGCGGTCACCAGGATCGCCCGGTTCTGCAGCATGGCCTCGTACTCGGCGTCGGTCACCCCGTTGTGGAAGATCACGCTGGCACCGGTGGGGATCAGCTCCTCCAGCTCGGCCCGACGCTCGGGGGTGATCCGGCTCAGTAGGTGCAGGGTGTGCTCGGGCAGATCGCCCATCGCCCGAATCAGGGTTTCCACGTTTTTATAGGGCATAAACGAGCCCATGTACACGAGGTTGCGCGGTGCCCGGGAGGTGTCGGCGAGCGGCGCGTCTCCGCGTGGCTGCGGGGCATTGGGGATCACCACGACCGGGCGACGGGTGAGCTTTACCCGCTCAAAGTCCGCCTTCGAGGTCTCGCTCACGGTGGCCACCACATCGGCGGCATTCAGCGTGATGCGCTGCGGCAGGTACGACAGGTGAAACACCCGCCAGCCGAGCCGAATGGGCCACGCCAGGTTTTTCGGTGGGGTGCGGTGGCGGTAGTAGATCATGTCGTGCAGGGTCAGCACCAGGCCAAACCTGCGCCCGGCGGCACCGATGGTCTGCATCGCCGAGAACACCACGTCGGGGCGGTAACGGTTGAGGATGCGCGCGGTGAAGGGCTCGCGCCAGGATGTCGGCGCGTGGATCAGCAGGGTGTCTGCGTCCGCCGGCAGCGAGTCGCGCTGCGCCGGATCATGGATCAGGAAGGTCACCGGGGTGAGCTCGGACAGCGCCGCCGCCAGGCTGGCCGAATAGCGGCTGATCCCGTCGTGAAAATCGGTACGGATGTAGCGTGCATCGAACAGGATCTTCATCCCCCGAGCCTATCAGCGCACCACCGCAGACATGCCAGAGCCCCCGGCCGCTGGGCGACCGGGGGCGTGTGGAAATGTTGTTGGGGTTTAGCGTGCGCGGGCGGGGCGGGTGGACCGGCTGGTGATGACCTCACCGGGCTTGATCAGGCCCATCTTGACGGCACGGTTGTTGATTGCGAAGCGCTGTACGGCGAGCATCAGGGCCAGGTAGAAGGTCAGGGTGGCAACACCCAGGCCCTCGGCGACGAACAGGTCAACCAGGAGGTGCTGGGCGATACCCACGATCCACAGGACGCCGGTGAGCCAGGATCCCTGACGCATCGCGGTGCCGTTGTCCGACCACAGGCGCACGGTGTGGGCACGGTACAGGGCGATGCCGGCACCGATCGCGATGCTGACCAGGGTCAGGATCACATCGGAGACGGTCAGCGGGTGATCAGCCAGAAACCCGTAGGCGCGAGCCACACCGATGGCCGCCAGGATGATCCACAGCTTGTGGGAGGTGGTGAGGGGCTTGACCCGCAGCTGGTTGATGAGCAGCCAGGCGAGGATGACGACGCTAATAACAACATTGATCAGAATTTCCATGTCTTCAGTCTGCTCGGGCCACCCACCCCGGCGGATCAACCATCCGGGTGGAGAAACGGGTGGAGATCAAGGTCTAAGCCTTCCTTTGATGGGTAAATCACGCATGATTGAGTCATGAGCCTGACCAGTCCCGCCCCCGCTCACCGGCACTCCGACCGTGTGGTGAGCCCCGGGCGTACCCTCGCACGGATGATCGTGCACCTCTTCGGAGTGGTCGCCGCGGTGGCCGCTACCTTTGGTTTGGCCGGGCCATTTGCCACCAAAACCACCGCGATTGTGCTCACGCTGATCGCCTGCGTGCTGTGGTGTCTGGCCGCGTTCTACTGGCCTCGGCTGAGCGATACCGAGTTCTTCCGCGCGTGGTCACTGATTGTTATTCTCGGCGGGGTCGCCGGCGGGCTGGGCTCGGGCGGCGCATCGATCGTGGTTCCGGTGGCGGTGTTTGTGCTGCTGGGATCGCCCTGGATTCCGATTCCGCGCACACTCTGGGTCGGGGCGATTGGGCTCGCGGGCTACCTCATTGCGCGCCTGTTCGCTCCGGGGATTGAACCCAACGATCTGCCGCTGCTGATCAGCCTGGTCGGGGTGGTGGGCGTCTCGCTGATGCGCCGGATGGCCTCCACCGAGCGTGAGGCCGACCGCGCACTGCTCGTGCAGCGCGCGGAAACCGCGGCACTCGCCGAGCGCACCCGGTTGGCCCGAGACCTGCACGATGTGCTGGCGCACTCGCTGGGCGGACTGGTCATGCAGCTGGATGCGATCGATGTGATCGCCGAGGCCCAGTCGGCCGATCCGGCGCTGCGTGAGCGCATCCGCGGCGCACGCACCCTCGCCCAGGAGGGACTGGAGGATGCGCGCCGGGCGGTGGCCGCGCTGCGCGAATCCGGCTCGCTGGCCGAGGCCCTGGACACCCTGAAACGGCACGCGGATGCGCTGGGTCACGCGGTCACCATCGAAACCGAGGGGGATCTGGACACCGTGCCCGCGGCGGTCACCGACGCGCTGCGGGCGGCCGTGACCGAGGCTCTGACAAACGCCCGTAAGCATGCTCCCGGAGCGCCCAGTAAAGTGCGGGTGGAAACCTCGGCACACCGGTCGCTGGTGCGGATCTCCACCGGTGCCCCGGTCGCCGGTGCCGCCGGGTCGGCAATCCCCTCGGGCGGTCACGGTCTGGGCGGCCTGCGCGAGCGATTTAGCGCCCTGGGCGGGACACTGAGCGCGGGTGAGGTGGAGGGCGACTGGGTCGTCACCGGCGAAATCGAGTATCGCTAATGCGGGCCGAGATTCCCGGGGTCTGGGATACTAGAGTGCCCGGAAAAACCGCCGGGCCTGGCGAAGGGCCCCTGCTGATGAGCGACTCCACGGACATCCGGGTATTGGTAGCCGATGATCAGGCCACCGTGCGCGATGGCCTGGCCACGATCCTCGAATACTCACCCGGTGTGAGCGTGGTGGGCACCGCCGAAAACGGTGAGCAGGCAGTGGCGCTCGCTCGGGAAACCCGGCCCGACGTGGTGCTGATGGATCTGCGCATGCCGATCCTGGACGGTGCCGAGGCGACCCGACAGATCCGTGCCGAGCTGCCGGGCACCGCCGTGCTGGTGCTCACCACCTATGCCGATGACTCCTCGATCGCCGGGGCGCTGTCGGCCGGTGCCTCGGGCTACCTGACCAAGAGTGCGGGCCGCGAGCAGATCCTCGCCGCCCTGACCGCCACGGTCGCCGGGCAGCAGACGTTTGCCCCCGAGGTGGCCGCGGTGATGATCCGTGGGCTCGGGCAGCGCTCGGCCCTGCAGACCCTCGCCCGCGAGGCCGGACTGACCGAGCGCGAGAGCGACGTGCTCGAGCGGATGGGGCAGGGCGCGAGCAACCGCGAGATCGCCGAGGCAATGTTTGTCTCGCTCTCCACGGTCAAGACCCACACCAACAACCTCTTCGCCAAGCTCGGGGTCTCCTCCCGAGCCGAGGCAATCGCCAGGCTGGGCGAGAGCGGCTAAACCAGCCCCTCGCTCAGCCGGCCGTCGGCCATCTGCCAGCGACGTGTCAAACGCACGTTGTCCAGCATCCGGCGGTCGTGGGTGACCAGGAGCAGGGTGCCGGTGTAGCTTTCCAATGCCTGCTCAAGCTGTTCGATCGCGGCCAGGTCGAGGTGGTTGGTGGGCTCATCGAGCACCAGCAGGTTGACGCCGCGAGCCTGGAGCAGCGCGAGTCCGGCCCGGGTGCGCTCGCCGGGGGAAAGCTCATCCACCGGACGATCCACGTGGTCGGCGCGCAGTCCGAACTTGGCCAGCAGGGTCCGTACCTCGCCGATTTCCAGCTCGGGCAGCCGCGCGGCCATCGTTTCGGCCAGGGAGGCATCACCGACCAGCTGGGCGCGGGCCTGATCAACCTCGCCAATCGCGACGCCGGAGCCGAGCGAGGCGCGTCCGCTATCCGGGGTGAGCCGCCCGAGCAGCAGCGCGAGCAGGGTGGACTTGCCGGCGCCGTTGGCCCCGGTGATGCCGATCCGGTCGCCGCCGTTGACCTGCGCGCTGACCGGTCCAAACACGAAGCCGCCGCGATCCAGGGTCGCCGCATCCAGGGTGCACACCACGGCGCCCGAGCGGGCAGCCTGCCCGATGGTGAACTCGAGCTTCCACTCCTTACGCGGCTCCTCGACCTCCTCCAGATGGGAAATCCGGCTCTCCATCTGGCGCACCTTCTGCGCCTGCTTCTCGCTGGATTCCACCGAGGCCTTGCGCCGTATCTTGTCGTTATCGGGCGACTTCTTCATCGCGTTGCGCACACCCTGGCTTGACCACTCGCGCTGCGTGCGCGCCCGCGAGACCAGATCGGCCTTGGTATCGGCGTACTCCTCGTAGGCCTCGCGACGCTGGCGGCGGGCGGTTTCGCGCTCCTCCAGGTAGGCGTCGTAGCCGCCGCCGAACAGCGAGTTTCGGCCCTGGTGCAGGTCGAGCTCGAGGACCTTGGTGACCGCCCGGCCGAGGAATTCACGGTCGTGGCTGACCAGCACGGCCCCGCCACGCAGCCCCCGGATGAAGCCCTCCAGACGCTCCAGACCGTCGAGGTCGAGGTCGTTGGTGGGCTCATCCAACAGCGCGATATCGAACCGGGAGAGCAGCAGGGCGGCGAGGCCCACGCGGGCCGCCTGCCCGCCGGAGAGCGCGGTCATCGCGGTGTCGATGGGGAGATCCAGGCCCAGGTCGGCGAGCACCTCGGGGATGCGATCCTCGAGGTCCGCGGCCCCGCTGGCCAGCCAGCGGCCGAGCGCGCGGTCGTAGGCATCGGCGTTGGCACCGGTGGGATCGGGATCGGCCAGCGCGAGCGCGGCGGAATCCATCTCCGCCTGGGCGTCGGCGCAGCCGGTGCGGCGCTCGATATACGCGGTGATCGTCTCGCCCTCGACCCGCTCGCGCTCCTGCGGGAGGTAGCCAACAAACGCGTCGGCGGGGGAGCGGGTGATCGATCCAGAAACCGGGGGCACCAGGCCCGCGAGCACCCGCAGCAGGGTGGACTTTCCGGCACCGTTGACGCCGACGACGCCGATCACGTCGCCCTCGGTGACGGTCAGGTTCAGGCCCTCAAAGAGGATGCGGTGGCCGTAGCCTCCGGCGATGTCATGGACACCCAGCGTTGCACTCATGCCCCCATTCTTTCAGTCGCCGCCGATCGGATCGAGTCACACCCCGAATCACCCAAAAACATCCGGTTTCCCGGGAGAGCGCGACAGCACCTCACATCTGTTCTGCCAACGTGTGTCAACCTGCCCCGAATCCACGTATGGCCTCGCTAGGGTGGGGGTGAAACCCCGAATTTTCCTGAGGTGGCCCGATGGTTGAGCCGGGAGGTTCTTTCGAGACGGGGGCGTATATGGCGGCAACACTGATCATTTTGGCGCTCGCGATCGCCGCGTTTATGTCGAACCGCGTTCCGCTGGGGGTCGTGGCGCTCGGGGTGAGCCTCGCGCTGTGGGCCACCGGGGTGCTCAGCCTCGGGGAGGTCACGGCCGGGTTTGGGGATCCCACGGTCATTTTCATCGCCTCACTGTTTGTGGTGAGCGAGGCGCTGGAATCCACCGGCGTCACCACCTGGGTGAGCACCCAGGTCATCAGCCGCGCCGGCGAAAAGCGCTCCACGCTGATTCTGGTCGTGGGCATTCTCGGGGCAATCGCCACGGCTCTGATCAGCGTCAACGGCGCGGTGGCGGCCCTGGTTCCGGTGGTTGTGGTGGTGGCGATCCGAGCCAAACTCGCGCCCTCGCAGATGCTGATTCCGCTGGCCTTTGCCGCCCATGCGGGCTCGCTACTCGCGCTTACCGGAACGCCCGTCAACATCATCGTGAGCGAGCAGGCCGCCGGTGCCGGCGCGCGTCCGTTCGGGTTTTTTGAGTTCGCCCTGGTGGGTATTCCGCTGCTGGTGGGCACCCTGCTGATTCTGGTGTTTTTTGGCCGCTTCCTGCTGCCCACCCGGCCGTTTCGTACACCGATGGGGGATTTGCGAGCGCACGCCGAGACGCTGCGCGAACAGTACGATCTGGATGGCGGCTCCCGCCTGATCGGCGCCAAGAAGGGCATCTCCGAGGTGGTGGTCGCGCCGCGGTCGGAACTGATCGGGACCTACGCGTATCCGGGAATGGTAACCGGGAGTGGATCGCTGGTGATCCTGGCGATTCAGCGTGGCGGCGAGAACATTACCGAGGAGCATACGGTGCTGATGGCGGGGGACACCCTGCTGCTGACCGGCACCTGGTCGGACCTGACCCACGAGGTCGCGACCCCGGGCATGCTGGTGGTGGACGAGCCGGACATGCTGCGCCGCGGGGTGCCGCTGGGCATCGGTGCCAAGCGCGCGATGTTCACCCTGCTGGCGATGATCATCCTGCTGGCCACGGGGATCGTCCCGCCGGCCATTGCCGGTCTCGCGGCCGCGATGACCCTGGTGGTGACCGGGGTGGTGACCCCGCCGCGGGCCTACCGCAGCATCTCCTGGACCACCATCGTGCTGATCGGTGGGATGATCCCGCTCTCCACCGCCGTGGTCCAGACCGGCACCGCCGACCTACTGGCCACGGGACTGCTGGGCATCGTGGGGGACGGCTCCCCGCACCTGGCGCTGCTGGCGATCTGCGCGCTCACGATGGTGCTGGGCCAGCTGATTTCCAACACCGCCACGGTGCTGATCGTCGCCCCGATCGCGCTGGTTGTCGCCGGGGACCTGGGGGTATCGGTGCTGCCGTTCATGATGGCACTCACCGTGGCCGGGGCCGCCGCGTTCCTGACCCCGGTGGCGACGCCGGCCAACACGATGGTGCTGGAACCCGGCGGGTATCGCTTCGGCGACTACTGGAAGCTAGGTCTGCCCCTGCTGCTGTTTTTCCTGGCGGTCGCGGTGTTCTATGTGCCGGTCATCTGGCCGTTTTAGCGACGCCCGCGCGCTCGCGAGGCCCGCCCTTGCTAGCCTGGAGGTCCCGCGTTTTCTGGTGAAAGGTGCCGCATGGCCAAGAAGACTCCGGCCCCGGCCGGGACCCCCGCGCTGCGCGCGCTCGCCGAGGCTCAGATTGAGGTGATCGCGCATGAGTACGAGCACGATCCGGCCGAGAAAAACTTCGGGCTGGAGGCCGCCAGCAAGCTCGACCTGGACCCCGCCCGCGTCTTCAAAACCCTGGTGGCCAGCGTGGACGGTACCCTCACCGTCGCGGTGGTGCCGGTGGCTGGGATGCTCGATCTGAAGGCGCTCGCCCAGGCCGTGGGTGGCAAGAAAGCGGAACTCGCGGACACCGGCCTGGCCGAACGCAAGACCGGCTACATCGTTGGTGGAATCAGCCCGGTGGGTCAGAAGACGCCGCTGACCACGGTCATCGACGAGGAGGCCCAGCTCTACGACACCGTGTTTGTGTCCGGCGGTCGCCGCGGCCTCGACATCGAACTCGCCCCCGCAGACCTCGCCCGGATCACCGGCGCGACCTTCGCCCCGATCGCCAAGGAGCGGTAGGCGAGGCCCGCGTGCGGCACCAACGTCAGTAGGCTGTTGAGGGGCGAGCCTACTCGTGGGAGAGATCCACAAACCCCGCAGCCTGACGCCGCTGGGTGGCCTCGGCCTGCCGGTTGAGCCCGGTGCACCAGCTCGGATATACACGAAATCCGCGCTTACCCGGATGGGCCGACGAATGGAGTATCCCGAGCTCGGTGAGCCGGGTGGTGTCCCAGATAAACGCCCCGCGGTGCTCGCGATCCTCGATGAACACGATCATCCCGGCCAGGGTCGGGTCGGCGGTAAAGGGTTCGGTGATGCCGCCCTCGCCGCGCCGCCAGGCCGAGACAAATCCGCCCGGCTTGGTCGGGGTGATTCGCGCGGTGCGGATACGCCAGCGTGCAGAACCCAGGGTCACGATCCCCGAAGCGTAGTCGGCATTTTCCACATCGTCCTCCACGCGTGCCTGCGCGGTGTCCGACGGGTCAAACAGGCTGCCCCACCAGGGCGGCAATCGGGGATCCATCGGTCCAGTCTAGCGAGCCCCATTCATCCCGAAATTGATTTCTCAAACACCCGATTTTGGGATGCTCTGAACACGCTTCACGAGGTGCATAAAACGCATCCAAAGTTGCCCATTTGACACTATTTTTCGCATACTCAGAATATAAATAACGACCGCTTGACCAGGGGTTTAGGCGCATATCGCCTACGGTGAATCGCCGCACAACCAGCCATTTTGTTAGGATAGGTGACGTTGCGGGGTTGCCCGGAGCGTCGGTTTATAGCTGCCGGAACCCGTGTGGGACCCGCGCCGGCCGTTCGCACAGAGGCAACTTTCGCAGGTGATTTCCCCTCACCAAAACATGCCGAACTGAGGCCAAGGGCCGGAAAGGATGTCGTGGTAGAACGCATTGCGATTATTGGAGCGGGACCGAGTGGAATGGCGCAGTTGCGCGCCTTCGAGGCAGCACGCGAAAGCGGCGCCGAGATCCCCGAAATTGTCTGTTTTGAAAAGCAGGCCGACTGGGGCGGACAGTGGAACTACTCGTGGCGCA
This sequence comes from Mycetocola sp. BIGb0189, assembly GCF_024810155.1. Classification (NCBI taxonomy): domain Bacteria; kingdom Bacillati; phylum Actinomycetota; class Actinomycetes; order Micrococcales; family Microbacteriaceae; genus Mycetocola; species Mycetocola sp. BIGb0189. The sequence continues at coordinate 34,942 of NZ_JANUED010000008.1, read as the reverse complement.
CCGGAATCGACCAGCACGGCGAGCCCGTGCACTCCAGCATGTACCGCAACCTGTGGTCAAACGGGCCCAAGGAAGCCCTGGAATTTGCCGACTATTCCTTCGATCAGCACTTTGGAAAGCCGATCTCCTCCTACCCGCCGCGCGCGGTGTTGTGGGACTACATCGCCGGCCGAGTTGAGGCGAGCGACGTGCGACGCTTCGTACGTTTCAACACGATTGTGCGCTGGACCCAGGAAACCGAGGATGGTTTCACCGTGGCCTCGGAAAACCTCGCCGATGGCGAAACCACCACCGAGCACTTCGACCGGATCATCGTTGCCTCCGGTCACTTCTCCTTCCCCAACGTGCCCGATTTCGATGGGCTGGAGAACTTCACCGGCGAGGTCATGCACGCCCACGACTTCCGCGGTGCCGAGCGCCTGGCCGGCAAGCGTGTGCTGATGATCGGTGCCAGCTATTCGGCCGAGGACATCGGGATGCAGGCACATAAGATGGGTGCCGAACTCGTGACGCTGAGCTACCGCTCCCACGCGATGGGCTTCGACTGGCCCGCCGGGGTCGAGGAGCTGCCGCTCGCGGTCGGTTTCGATGGCAGTACGGTGACCTTCCGCGACGGATCGGTGCGCGAGGTTGACGCCGTGGTGCTCTGCACCGGCTACCTCCACAAGTATCCGTTCCTGCCGGACTCGCTCGCGCTATCCTCCCCGAACAACCTCTACCCGGACGGTCTGTACAAGGGCACCGTCTGGCAGGGCAACCCCAACCTGTTCTACGTGGGCGCGCAGGACCAGTGGTTCACCTTCAACATGTTTGACGCGCAGGCATGGTTTGTGCGCGATGTGATTTTGGGCCGCATTTCCCTGCCGGACGCCGAGGATCGGGCCGCGGATATCCGTCACTGGCTGGCCGAGTATGCGGCACTGCCGGACCACGACTCCGAGGTCGTCTATCAGGCGAACTACATTCGCGATCTGATCGAGCGCACCGACTACCCGATGTTCGACCTGGACGAGGTTGTGCGTATCTTCCAGTCCTGGCAGCACGATAAGCAGGTGGATATCGCCCGCTATCGGGATAAGACCTATCCCTCGGTGATGACCGGTACCATGGCCGCCGTGCACCACACCCCGTGGCTCGAGGAGATGGACGACTCGATCGAGCGCTACCTCACCCCGGTGGGGACCGTCGCGGATACTCGCGATGACGCGATCGATGTGGGAACCCGCGAGCGCGGCGTGACCGCCGCCGCCAGGGTCACCCGCCCGACCTCCCGCCGCTAGGTACCATCGCAAGCGGTCACGGCCGCCCCCGAACTCCGGGTGGCGGCCGTGACCGTGTGCGCGGCGGATATCGTGGGCCAGCACCTGCCCGCAGCCGCCCGCGGCTAACAGCAGCGCGCACCGGGATTCGTGTCCTGACGGGCGTAATGGTCGCGCCAAAAATCCCGTGCGCTGGGCACCGGCCGTCCCGGATGATTCAGGCGCTGATGGGTGACAAACACGCGGTAGGCGTCCTCACCCATCATCGACCCCAGGAATCGGTAGATTCGTGCCAGCGGCGCGAGAGCCCGTGACGTCCGCGCAGCGAGCATCCGCCACACCCCCATGATCAGTGCCCCGCTTTCTCGGGCCGCGCTTCCGCGGGGAGCGTTTTGAGATAGCGCGCCCACTCCCGCTCCAGGGCGCGTTCGGCCGGCATGGGGATGAGTCCGGCCGGAGCGAACCGGGTGGACGGGACAAACGGGTCCTCGGTGTTGGGGGCGGCGCCCCCTCCGAGCGCGCGCACGGTAGCGACCAGCGCGATCACGATGACCACGAGCGCGAGCCCCACAAACACGATGGACAGGGTTCCCTGCACCGCCGTATTTCGGACAACGGCCTCCATCGCGGGCACGTCTCGCGCCGCCCCCAGGCTGGTTTCACCCGCCGCCAGGGCATCGCGATAGGCCACGTGCTGAGCCCAGTAGCCCACCGCCGGGACCGGCGAGAAGATCTTGTACAGCGAGGCCGTCACCGTGACCACGGTGGCAACCGTGAGCGGGATGGCGACGATCCACAACCAGCGAGCGGCCCGGGTGCGGGCGGCGATGGTCAAACAGATGGCCAGCGCGATGGCCGCCAGGAGCTGATTGGCGATACCGAACAGCGGGAAGAACGTGTTGATCCCGCCGAGGGGGTCTGAAACCCCGAGGATCAGGATCGCACCCCAGGCCGCAACCATCACCCCGGTACAGAGCCAGACGCCCGGTTTCCATCCGTGGTCGCGGAACTTGGGGAAGAGGTTCCCCAGACCGTCCTGCAACATGAAGCGTGAGACTCGGGTGCCCGCATCCACCGCGGTGAGGATAAACAGCGCCTCGAACATGATCGCGAAGTGGTACCAGAACGCCATCATCGCCGGACCCCCGATGAGGGAGTGCATGATCTGTGCCAATCCCACCGCCAGGGTGGGGGCACCGCCGGTGCGCGAGACGATTGAGCCCTCACCCACATCCTTTGCGGTTTGCAACAGGAGGTCCGGGGTGAGGTTTACTCCGGTGAGTCCCAGCGAGTTCACAAACGCGACGGCACCCTCGACGGTGCCGCCGGTGGCACCGGCCGAGGCATTCATGGCGAAGTAGATGCCGCGGTCGATCGAGACGGCCGCGACCAGGGCCATGATCGCCACGAAGGACTCCATCAGCATGCCGCCGTACCCGATGAACCGGGTCTGGCGTTCCTTCTCGATCAGCTTGGGGGTGGTGCCCGAGGCTATCAGCGCATGGAATCCCGAGAGGGCCCCGCAGGCGATGGTCACAAACAGGAAGGGGAAGATCCCGCCGGAAAAGACCGGTCCGTCGGTGCGCCCGGCGAACTCGCTGAAGGCGGGAACCGTGATTTCGGGACGCACCAGGACGATCGCTCCGGCGAGCATCACGATCACGCCGATCTTCATGAACGTCGATAGGTAGTCTCGCGGGGCAAGTAACAGCCACACCGGCAGCACCGCGGCGACAAAACCGTAGATGATCACGGCCCAGGCGAGTGTGGTGCGATCCAGGTGGAAGATGGCCTGGCCCCAGTCGGTGGCGGCCACGGATCCGCCGCCGATGATTGCCGCAAGCAGCAGCACAAACCCGATGATCGAGATCTCGGTGATTTTGCCCGGTCGGAGATAGCGCAGGTAGAGGCCCATGAAGAGCGCGATCGGAATCGTCATGGCCACGCTGAAGACACCCCAGGGGCTCTCGCCCAGGGCGTTGACCACCACGAGCGCAAGAATCGCGATGATGATGACCATAATCGCCAGGGTTGCCAGTAGCGCGGCGAGGCCGCCGATGCGCCCAAACTCGTCGCGTGCCATCTGACCGAGCGAGCGTCCGCCCCGGCGGGTGGAGAAAAACAGCACCAGGTAGTCCTGGACGGCCCCGGCGAGGACCACACCCACGATGATCCAGATGGTCCCGGGAAGGTATCCCATCTGGGCGGCGAGGATTGGTCCCACCAGCGGCCCCGCGCCGGCGATGGCCGCAAAGTGGTGCCCGAAGAGCACGCGGCGATCGGTGGGCACGAAGTCGCGTCCGTCCGAGTGCACCTCGGCGGGGGTGGCCCGGTTGTCATCCGGTTTTACCAGAAAGCGCTCGATGACCTTGGAGTAGAAGCGATAGCCGATCAGGTACGTGCAGACCGCGGCAAAAACGAACCAGATCGCGTTGACGCTCTCCCCGCGCAGAATCGCGAGCATGTACCAGGCGGTGCCGCCGAGGAGCGCGATGGCCACCCAGAGGGCGATCTTCCAGGGTTTTCGACGCGCGGGAGTGGGCGGGCTATCGGCCACCGCGGGCGGTGGTGGGACCTGCGCCGATGTGGTGGCGTCTGGAGATGTTCTGGTGGAGCGGGAGCGATTGCCCGCCGAGTTCGCGACGTTGCGATGCACGATATTCCCCCGAATCTTGTGCTGGGTGTGAGCGAATTTAGCACGATGTCACGCGTTCAGGGGGAATTGTTCCGGATTGGTGTCTGTCATTTGGGATGCACCTCTGGCCGGAGGATCGGTGATCCCCCGGCCAGAGGTGGCTCCGTGCGCGCGTTTAGACGGTGGCGGGCACCGGCTCGTGCAGTCCGATCACCCGGTTGCGGCCGGCGAGCATTCCGAAGATCGCCTGGGCGATCACGATCCCCAGCAGGACAAACAGCGGGGTCTGCCAGGATCCGGTGGCATCGTGGATCAGTCCGATCACGATCGGGCCAAAGGCCGCGAACAGGTAACCGATCGACTGGGCCATGCCGGACAGTGCGGCGGCCTGTCCGTGGTGCGAGGTGCGAAGCCCAAACATGCTCAGCACGATCACGATCGAGGCGCCACCGGCGGCCCCCAGCAGTGCGGCCCAGAGAACAGCAAGGCTCGGATCAATCAGGACACCGATCACGCCGGCCGCCGAGAAGAGCGCGGACCCCAGTGCCAGTAGGCTCTGGCTCTGCGAGCGCTGCACCAGCGCCGCCGCGGTGATGGTCGAGAGGACACCCACCAGCTGAAGTTCGGACTGGTGGAATCCGGCGGTGGTGGCATCGATGCCGGCGGAGCGTTCGATCGAGGGCAGCCAGGTGATGATCGAGTAGAACACGGTGGATTGCAGTCCCATGAATGCGGTCACCTGCCAGGCCAGCGCGCTCTTCCAGGGCGAGCGGTACTGGGCGGGGTGCGGGTCCAGGGCGGCGGGGCGATCGTGGAGCGGCAGGGTGCGCGAGCGCAGCTGCGGCCAGAAGACCGCCAGCGCGATCACCGCGAGCCCAGCCCAGATACCCAGGGCTAACCGCCAGCCGCTGCCGTCGGCCCCGGCAATCGGGACGGCGAGCCCCGAGGCGATGGCCGCCGCGGTACCCTGCACGGCCGAGTACCAGCCGGTGACGCTGCCCACGCGGTCGGGGAAGTCTCGCTTGATCAGCGAGGGCAGGACCACATTGATCACCGCGATGGCGATACCCAGCAGCACGGTGCCGATCCAGAGGCCCGGGGACCAGGGCAGCGAGCGGATCACGATGGCGATCGCGAGCAACCCCAGGGAGGCGCCCAGCGCGCGCTCCATGCCGAGCTTGCGGGCGATCAGCGGGGCAATCGGGGAGACCAGCGCGAATGCGACCAGCGGAATTGAAATCAGCACCGAGGCGAGGGCCGCCGAGATGCCGTGGTCCATCTGGATATCGCCGAGCACGGGGCCCACCGGGGTAATGGCCGCGCGGAGGTTGGCGCCGATGAGCAGGATGCCCACCAGGAGCAGGCCGGTGCGGGCACCGCGGTTTGTGCTGGGTGGGGCTGAGGGTGTCGTCATGTGTGTTCTTTCGGTTAGACAGGTAAAAGTGTGGGGGCGCGGACGGGCACTCGGCGAGCGGTCCGCGGCGGGGTGTTTGCCAGTTAATCTCGGGGGAGTGTCCGGGATGCCCGTGGGGAGGTGTGGCGCCTCTCGGGATGCCTAGGACTCGGCGGGGGTAAACATGGACCGTGCGCACTCGACCAGGTGTGCGGCCAGGGCATCGGCGCGGTCCGCATCCCCGGAGACGATCGCATCCAGCAGTTCGTGGTGACTCTCGTGTCCGTGGGTGATGAAGGCGCGGAATGCCTCAACATCGTCCCCGTGGATGGGGAGCGATTCGAGCTGGGTAGCCACCGCGTCCAGATCCACATAGAGGTCGGCAAGGAGGGAGTTGCCTGCCGCGCGCACGATGATCTCGTGGAATTTCACGTCGTGGCCGATGTAGTCCTTCACATTATCCGATGCATCGCGCAGGGCCAGCGCCTCCCGTAGCGCCGCATGCTCGGCGGGTGTGGCACGTTCGGCCGCCCGGCGTGCCGTGTGACGCTCAAGCAGAGCGCGAACCTCAAGCAGGTCATCGAGGTGATCGGGGGACACTCGGCGCGTCAGCTGAACTTGGAGTTCGCTGCGAGCCCGGACGTAGGTTCCGTCGCCGGCGCGTGCCTCAAGCAGGCCCGAATGTACAAGCGAGCGCAGCGCCTCCCGCACGCTTCCGCGGCCGATCCCGTAGGTCTTGGCGAGGGTCATCTCGGTGGGGATGCGGGTACCCGGGGGCCACTCATCCGCGTCGATCTTGGCCCGGATGTCCGCGGCGACGCGCTGCGGTACCGTGACCGTGCGGGTGCTCAGGCCTCGGGTTGCGCTGGATTTCGGCGTGTTCTCGGGGGCGGAGTTGTTGATCGAAGTTGGGGCGGAGGCGGTGTTTTTTGGCACGCGTTAAATGTAGGACATTTAGGACCAAATCACAATCGGTTTGTTCTGAGTCTCTGGGAGTCCAGCAATTTATCGGGAGAATCCGGCAACACTGGAGGACAGGTTGCACGGCATCACACCGCGGGGGGCGGGGTGGCCGCCAACCGGAACGGAAGCGAAAACCTCTCATGTGGGAAACCTCCGGCCGACTCCTTCGGCTACTCGCACTTCTCCAACAGCGCCACGGTTGGTCCGCCGATCAACTGGGCCGACAGCTGGGTGTCACCGCGCGCACCGTCAGGCGTGATATTGCCCAGCTCCGCGAGGGTGGATATCCGATCGAATCCACCTTCGGAACCGGCGGCGGCTACTACCTCGACCCCGGCACCGCCCTACCGCCGATCGTGATCGACGCGGATGAGGCCGTGGCCGTGCAGCTTGCCCTGCGTGCAGCGAAGATGCATCGTGAGTACCGCGATGAGCTCCTGGACACGGTGAGCGAGAAAATCAGCGCGGTCATGCCGGGCAAGCTCGACTCGACGATGGAGGCTCTGTACCGGCATGCGGACTTCCTGGACATCTCGCACCTGGCGGGGATGGCGATCGATGCACCGCCACCGCTGCTGTTGATCCGGCTCGCCCGCGCCTGTCGGGAACGTCGACGGGTGGATGCCGAGTTTTCGGATCCCGTGGGACGGATCATCAATCGCCGGATCGAGCCGTTGAGACTGGCCTATTCGCGGGGTGCCTGGCACGCGGTTGTATTTTTGCTGGAATCGGCCGAGTGGAAGGTGATCCCGCTGGAGCGATTCCGCCGGGTGGTGATCACCTCGGTGGTTTCGGTACCGCGTCGGGAGCCCGCGATGGATCTAGACCGATTTGTTCGCGAACACACCGGCGCGCCGGCACTGAGACAGTACGTGGTGCGCATCGAGCGAGACCTCTCCCGGGTGCGCCGCTGGGTGCTGCCGGCCTGGGGCAGGGTGGAGCGAGCGGGGGAGGGGAGCAGCGTGATTCGCATCACCGCCCCCGATCCCGATGCCGTCGCCCGGTGGCTGTTACTCCTGGACGCCGACGTGGAGGTACTGGAGCCGGATGACCTCAAGCTCGCCTTTGCCGAATTGGCCGCGCGGGCGTCACGCGCTAGCGGGAGAGAGGCCGAGGTGCCCAGCGAGGTCGCCTAGCGTTCTGCATGCCTGACTGTCTTAGCGGATGAGCCGCGGAACCATGCGGACATAGACGAGCATGCCGGCCAACTCAACCAGCGTCTGGGTGACCACCACCAGGGCCGCCGCGTGCAGCGGTGCGGGCAGGGCGAGGGCGAGGGGCAGGACCACCAGGGAGTTTCTGGTGGCGCCGCTCATGGTCAGTGCGCGAGTGCCCGGAACATCGAGGCGAAAGACTCTTCCGGCCAGCATGCCCAGCGGGAACATGACAAGCAGGAACAGCACGAAGGTGGGAACCGCGATCAGCACTGTGCCGATGTCTGCGCCGATCTGAGCGCTCTGCGCCCCCACAACCGTAAACAGGGTGGCCATCATCAACGGAACCATGCCCGCGGTGCCGGCCCGTTCGAGGCTGCGCGCGAGACGCGAGCGGTGACGTGTGGCCTGTACCGTGGCCGCCACGATCAGCGGAACAAGAAGGAGCACGGCCAGGGCTTCGATAAACGGTCCGGGCTCGATGTGCAGGGATCCGACATCCACCATCAGCGGCAGGTAGAGCGGAATCAGTACGGCCTGCATCAGGAGGAGCAGTGGAGCGGTGGCGAGCAGGCGGTCGCGGGCACCACCGGCGAGTCCGGTGAACGCGATGACATAGTCCACACACGGTGCCAGCAGGACCAGCACCAGGCCCACCCGGATGCCCGTGTCCACCGGGTTTGCGGCCAGTAGGAGTCCAAAATCGGTGCGGGTCAGCAGCCACACCGCTGCCGGTACCACCACAAAGTTCAGGGTGAGAATCGCCCCGATAAAGCGCACGTCGCGGAGGGCGGGCCCGAGTCGGGCGAGCGGTACCCCGAGGAACGTGGCACACATGAGTAGCGCCAGGATCGGGGTGAGCGCGACCTCGAGTGGGTGGGCGAGTCCCGGGGCCCAGGTCCCCGCCGCGATGCCCAGGAGCACCGCGGCGAGGCACAGTGGGAGTTGGAAGCGTTCGAGGCGCTCGATTATGGCTCGACCTGGTCGGGGTGTGAGCCCACGCGTCCATCCTCACGGCCCAGGGTATCGATTAGGGCGAGGTCGCTCGGGGTGAGGTCGAAATCGTCCAGGGCGAGGTTTTCGGCCATCCGGGACGGGGTGACCGACTTGGGGATCACGATGCGTCCCTGCTGCAGGTGCCAACGCAGAATGACCTGCGCCGGGCTGCGATCCACCCGGGCTGCGATCCGGGCGATCTCGGGATCCTCCAATCCCTTGCCACGCGCCAGCGGACTCCACGCCTCGGTGGCAATTCCATGCTCGCGGTGAAAGGCGACGGCCTCGTGCTGGGGCAGTGCGGGGTGCAGCTCGATCTGGTTGATCGCGGGAATCACCTCGGCCCTCTCCAGCAGACGGGTCAGGTGGGCGGGGGTGAAGTTGGAGACGCCGATCGCACGTACCCGACCGTCGGCATAGAGCCGTTCCAGGGCCCGCCAGGTCTCGCGGTACAGGTCTTGCCGCGGGCAGGGCCAGTGGATCAGGAACATGTCGAGGGTGTCGAGCCCCAGCAGTTCCATGCTGTGATCGAAGGCGGTGAGGGTTTTGTCAAAGCCGTGTTCGGTGTTCCAGACCTTGCTGGTGATGAATAGCTCGTCACGTGTGAGCCCCGATTCGGCGATGGCTCTGCCAACCCCGGCCTCGTTGCCGTAGAGCGCGGCGGTATCGATGCTGCGATAGCCCAGGTCCAGTGCGGATGCGACCGCGGCACGGGTTTCCTCGTCCGGAACCTTATAGACGCCAAACCCAACCTGGGGAATGACAACACCATTGTTCAGGGTTACGTTGGGTGTGGTCACGTGTTCTCCTTGCTCGCGAGTGTTTCTAATCTACTCATAGCGGGGTGAACCCGCGAAGCACATCCCATTTGCGTCACGCCCACGAAACTCACGGAAATCGCTGCCAATCTGGTGTGACGCCAAACCGAAAGGGTTATCGATGTCTGCTCCTTCCGTTCGTCTTGCCATTACGGGTTCCACCGGTGCACTGGGAGGTGCGGTTGCGGCGGCGCTCGCCGAAGCCGGACGCGAGCAACGCCTTATCGTGCGCAGCGCCGGTCGTGCCCCGCGGCTGGAGGGGGCAAGCATCGCCACCGCGTCCTATGGGCACACACCCGAGGCTAAGGATGCGCTGCGTGGCATCGACGTGTTGTTTATGGTGTCCGCGGCCGAGAGCGCCGACCGGGTGGCCGAGCATATCGGGATGATCAATGCGGCCGCCGAGGCCGGGGTCACCCACATCGTCTATACCTCGTTTGTGGGTGCGGCCGAAGACTCGGTCTTCACCCTGGCCCGGGATCACTGGGCCACCGAGCAGCACCTTCGTGCCAGCGGCGTGAACTACACGATCCTGCGCGATAACTTTTATCTGGATGCCCTGGTGAGCTTTGCCGATGCCAACGGCGTTATCCGCGGTCCGGCCGGTGAGGGCCGGGTCGCCGCGGTGGCCCGCCGCGATATCGCCGCCGTGGCCACCCGGATTCTGCTGGACCCGGCAGCGCACCGCGGCCACACCTACACGCTGACCGGACCCGCCTCGATCACCCTCGCCGAGGTGGCCGAAGCCCTAACCCGGCACACCGGCACCCCGACCCGATTTGAAAACGAGACGGTCGAGGAGGCCTACGCCTCTCGCGCCCACTACGGGGTGCCGAGCTGGCAGGAGGACGCCTGGGTGTCCACCTATACGGCGATCGCCGCGGGCGAGTTCGACGTGGTGACCGACGACATCCGGCTGCTCACCGGCGAGCCGGCTACCGGGATCGAAGCCCTGCTGACCAGCGCTGAATAGCGCCGTCGCCGGTTAACACCGCTGAATTGCACGCTCGCCGTCGCCGGTTAACGCCGCTGAATTGCACGCTCGCCGTCGCCGGTTAACGCCGTCGAACTACACGGTCGGCCATCGCGGGGTAGCACCGCTGACCGGCGCCGGGGAGCGCCGTTCGCTAGGCTGGGATGGTGGACACCGCGGGTGTCCACCATCTTGCTGCATGGCGAAAGGGATCATCATGGGAACCATCGGCCTGATTTTGGGTATCGCAATCGTGGCGGTGGTCCTGGTGCTGTTCCTGCGCCGATCCCGGTCGGTGTTTGCCGAACAGGGTACCGCGGGCACCCCCACCGAACGCGGTGGCGTCGCCGACGCGAACCGGTTTGATATCGTGCAGATTCCCGCCGATGAGCCCGGCGCGCGCGAGTACATTCTGCGGGATGACAAGACCGGATCGCGCATCCAGGTGATGACCGTGTTCACCCGCGCGCAGGTGGTTCAGGTGGTCATCCCCAAGAAGTACCTGGGCACCGGAGTGGAGTTCGAACTGTTCCACGCGGTTGCCGCCAACCTCCCCGAGGTGGAGAACTGGACCTGGCCGCCGATGACCGTCGAGGGCCGTGACGCCCTGGCCCGCTACGTTCGCGAGAACCCCGGCGTCGTGTTCTACGACTCCAACGGACTGCAGATCCGCTAGCGATCTAGCGCTCGTTAGCTCTCATCGGCGGCTCCGATCGGCCCCAGCAGGCTTGCAGCCACCGTGGCGTGGGCGGATTCGGCATCCGAGGGGTGGAAGATTCCGGCAAGCACGTCGCGGTAGAGCCGGGACAGCTCGTTGGAGTTGAAGTAGCTCGAGCCGCCGGAAACTCGGATCGCATGGTCCACCACCCGGCGTGCCTGCTCGGTGGCGCGATGCTTGAGACCGGAGAGCTGGGCGAACCAGCGCGCGCCATGTGGGGCATCGGTATCGAAGTCTCGGGCAATGGTGGCGAGCTGGGGAAGAATCGCATCGATCAGCAGACCCGCGTCGGCGATCTGCCACCGGATGTCTGGGTCATCGGAATACGGGCGCCCGGACTTTTTGGAGCGCCGGGTGGTGACCGTCTGCACCGCGAGCTCCAGCGCGCGCTCGGCGATGCCGGTATAGACCGAGGCCAGCAGGATCTCAAACGCCGCAAAGATGCCAAAGATGAGGGGATCCCCGCCCGGGCCCACATCGAGTCGACGGACCACTCGTTCGGCCGGGGCATAGGCCCCGTGCAGCTCGGTGGTGCGCGACTGGCTCGCCCGCATCCCCAGGGTGTCCCAGTCGTCACGGTGCACCACGTTTTTGTCGCGAGCCACAAAACCGAAAACGATTTTGGGGGCATCGGGTGACGAGCTGTCGCGACCCATGGTGCCCAGGTGGGACCAGGCGGGGGAGAGCGAGGTGAAGATTTTGGTGCCGGTGAAGCGGTAGCCACCGGTCCCATCGGGTTCGGCAACGGTGTCCGAATCGAAGAGGACGAGGTCATTTCCAGCCTCGCTCACACCGAAGGCAAACACTTCACCAGCGACCGCCCCACGCAGCACAAAGTCCAGGCTTGAGTCGCCGCGCTCATACAGGTAGCGGGCGACCGAAACCCAGACCTGATGCATGTTGATGGCCAGTGCCGTGGCCGGTGCAGCCCCGGCCAGCAACCGCTGGGCGCGGCTGAGCTCGGGCAAGCCAAAGCCCGAACCGCCGAGTTCCACCGGTACGCCGGCACTCAGATAGCCGGCCGCCGTCAGATCGGCCAGGTCCGCATCAAAAAAGACGTTGTGTGCATCGTTTTCGGCCGCGCGTGCGTGGATCGCCGCCAGGACCTCCGCGGTCAGGATCGATTCGGCAGAGGCAGAGGCAGAGGCAGAGGCAGGGCTGGTGTTTTCGGTCATAAATCCCACCATACGCCGACCACTATCCACTCGCATCGGTCCGCGAAACCTGTGGAGAAAAAGCTAGCTGTGCAGGGCTGTGAGCAACTCGGCAAACTCGGCAAAGGCCCGCTCACTGGCCGCACGCGCGGGCTCCAGAGCGTCCACCATCACCAGGAAGCCGTGCGGGAGCCCCGGCTCGGTCCGCACGCTCACCAGGGTGCCGGCCGCCTGCAAACGCTGGGCGAACGCGATGCCCTCATCGTGGAGGGGATCCAGCTCGGCCGCCACCAGCAGCGTGGGAGGGAACCCGATCACCGAACCAGAGATGGGGGACACACTGGAGGCACCTCGGTCGATACCCGCGGGCACCCACTGCTCGATGTACCACTCCAGGTCCGCCGTATCCAGTCCGTGCCCGGTTCCATACTTTTCGACGCTGGGGAAGGAGAGGGTCATATCGGTCATCGGGTAGCCCAGCAAAAGCGCGTGGACCCGCTCACCCTGCGCGAGCAGACGCGCGGTTGCCAGGAGCGCGATGGCCGCCCCGGCGCTGTCTCCGGCCAGCGCGATCCGCGGGGTCCGGGTCCGTGCGTAGGCGACGGCGGCGATCGCATCATCCACGGCGGCCGGTGCCGGGTGCTCAGGCGCTCGGCGATAGTCGACGGCGATGACCGCGGTGGAGGTGGCCACCGCGAGGCGTCGGCACAGGGCGTCGTGGGAGGCCAGATCGCCCACCACAAAGCCGCCACCGTGCAGGTAGACGATGCTGGTTTCGGGATCCGCCTCGGCCGGAACATAGGTGCGTACTCGCACATCGGCGCCCACCGTGGACTCCAAGACCGCGGCCATTGCCGGCCCGGGGGCGCGGGTGGACGCCCGATCGGCCCCTCGGCCACGCACCCGTTCGACGCCGAGTTCGCGGCATCCGGGGCCGCTATCCGCACGGATAGCCTCCAGCCAGGCGCTCATGTCCGGGTGCAGGGGAACGGGGGAATCCGGGGTCGTGCTCATGAGCGCAGATTATCACGCGGGGACCGGTACCGAGACGAACACGGCGTCCCGCGATGTTTCGTCTGCCCCAACGCCCACCGCCCCGGTCCAGAGGGGCCGGGGCGGTGGAGATCGTACTAGGAGGGGATGCGGATGGGTTCGGTGTCGGGCATCGGCCCCACCTCGCGATTGCGGAGGTCTGGATGCCAGCGTTTGCCGAGCATGGGGACGATCGTGCCCAGCGCCAGGAACGCGCCGGCGACCCAGAAGGCCCCCTGCTCGCCGTTGTGGTCGATCATGAATCCGGCGGCGGCGGAACCCAGGGCCGAACCGATCAGCTGTCCGGTTCCCACCCAGCCATAGGCCTCGGCGGTGTCGGAGAACTTCACGCTTGAGGACACGATGGCAAACAGCACGGCCAGGGCCGGGGCGATGCCGAGCCCGGCGATCAGCAGGGTGATGGCCAGGCCCCAGAAGTTGAGGAAGAACATCGCCAGCGCGACGCCGATGAAGACCACGGCCATGCGGCGTCCCAGCGCCCACGGGCCGATCGGGATGCCACCGGAGGCCAGACCCCCAAACAGGCTTCCGATCGAGAAGACGGCGAGGATCAGTCCCGCCTCGATCCCGTCGTGTCCGAAGGTGGCCACAACGCCCGCCTCGACGGCCGCGACACCACCGATCAGCAGGAAGCCGACGATGGTGGCCAGCAGGACCGGAGGTCGGCGCAGCACCACACCAAACTTGCGCTTGCTGCGCGGGATGCGCACGCGGCCCACCTCGGGCAGCACGATGAACCAGAGGCCACCGCCCACCAGCATGACCATCGCGGTGAGGATGCCCCACTGGGTGCCCACCTGGGTCGCGATAAACGTGGTGATGACCGGGCCGAGGACCCAGATGATCTCCTGGGCGGAGGCATCCAGGGAGAACAGCGGGGTGAGCTGCTTGGAGTTGACCATCTTGGGATAGATGGTGCGCACGGCCGGCTGGACCGGGGGTGTGCTCAGTCCGCAGATCACGGCGAGGATGACATAGATGCCGACATCGCCGTGGATCAGGGCGATTGAGGTGCCGGATATGGCACACACGGCGGTCGTGAGGATGAGGACCGGGCGGATTCCCCAGGCTCCCATCCATCGGCTGGTCAGGGGTCCCGCAACCGCCTGGCCGATACTTGTGGCGGCTAGAACCAGGCCCGCCTTGCCGTAGGACCCGGTGACCTGCTCCACGTGTAGGAGGAAGGCCAGCGAGAGCATTCCAAAGGGAAAGCGTGCCACGAGCTGGGCGGTGATGATTCGACCGACTCCCGGGGTCGCCAGGAGGTTCGAATATGCACTCATATGTTAATTGTAAGCGCCGATGTGGCACTCGTCGTGGCGGCTCCTCGGGAGCGGATGGGGCGGGGTTCAAGACACGCCGCGGGGAGGGATTGAGACGAAAAATGATGTCGGTGGTGACGCATAGTGTGAGCCCCATCGAAGACACGCCGGTCACGGCGTTTATTGCCCCCAAACCACGGGGTAGTCCGTCCCCAGCAATTGTGGAAAACCCGGTGGAAGAACGGTGGATAACTCCCAAAAACGGTGGACAACCCCGTGGATAACTACATTGGTGCAACTACTACCCCTTGGGGTACGAGACAGATCGAGCAACTAGATGTAGTATTGAAGGCGGGGCACAAGTTGCCGCACAAGCCAACAAATTAGAGATAAAGGGGAACTGCGAAGATGACGATTACCGTTTACACCAAGCCGTCCTGCGTCCAGTGCACCGCGACCTACCGCGCGCTTGATAGCAAGGGCCTCGAGTACGAGGTTCTCGACGTTTCTGCCGACGAAAACGCCCTCGAAGCCGTCAAGGCTCTGGGATACCTGCAGGCCCCCGTGGTCATCGCAGATGACGAGCACTGGTCCGGCTTCCGCCCGGACAAGATCGAGGAACTGGCCGCTCGCCTCGCCTAGGTTGGCGTGAGGTGGTTTCGGAAATCCGAACCACGCTCCACCAACACCGCGACGCCATCGCGTCGCCACCACGCAACCATCGTTCGGATCGTTTGGGACTCCGTTTGTGAGGTGTGTGGTGCCCTCCCCGGGTGATTCGTTGAGGGGAACGAATTTGCCCGCGTGTTTGACCGCGACCGACCTACCAGGGGGAGTCGCCGCCGAGCACAGCACCACCGGCACCGGTCTACGGTGCACTCACCTTGGAGGGATCCCGATGAGTACAAATCTCGTCTACTTCTCCAGTATCTCCGGCAACACCCACCGTTTCATTGAAAAGTTGGGCATGCCGGCCGCGCGAATCCCGCTCTATGCGCGGGAACCCGCGCTTCAGGTCACCGAACCCTACGTTCTTGTTCTGCCCACATACGGTGGCGGAGAGGTCGGGGGTGCGGTACCGAAGCAGGTGATCCGTTTCCTCAACGACGTGGATAACAGGTCTCTGATCCGTGGCGTGATCGCCGCGGGAAACACCAATTTTGGCGAGGCGTACTGCCTCGCCGGGGACATCATCGCCCAGAAATGTAAGGTTCCGATGATGTTCCGATTTGAACTATTTGGCACTCCGGACGACGTACAGGTTGTCCACGATGGATTGGAAGAATTTTGGGACCGTCACTGACCGAGTCACCGGTAGCGCAGGGCATGGACTACCACTCGCTGAACGCGATGCTCAACCTGTACGACGCGGATGGCAACATCCAGTTCGACAAGGATCGCGAAGCAGCCCGTGAGTTCTTCCTGCAGCACGTGAACCAGAACACCGTGTTCTTCCACTCGCTCAAGGAGCGTCTGGACTACCTGGTGGAGAAGGAATACTACGACCCCGCGGTCATTGCCAAGTACTCCTTTGAGTTCATCACCGGTCTGAACGACCTCGCCTACTCGAAGAAGTTCCGCTTCTCGACCTTCCTGGGCGCGTTCAAGTACTACACCTCCTACACGCTGAAGACCTTCGATGGAAAACGCTACCTGGAGCGTTTCGAGGACCGCGTAGTGATGACCGCACTGGGTCTGGCCGATGGCGATGAAGCCCTGGCGACCAACCTGGTTGAGGAAATCATCGCCGGCCGCTTCCAGCCCGCGACCCCCACCTTCCTGAACTCCGGTAAGGCACAGCGCGGCGAGCTCGTCTCCTGCTTCCTGCTGCGGATCGAAGACAACATGGAGTCGATCTCACGCGGAATCAACTCCTCGCTGCAGCTCTCCAAGCGCGGCGGTGGCGTGGCTCTGTCCCTCTCGAACATTCGTGAGGCCGGCGCCCCGATCAAGCAGATCCAGAACCAGTCCTCGGGCATCATCCCCGTAATGAAGCTGCTGGAAGACTCCTTCTCCTACGCTAACCAGCTCGGTGCGCGTCAGGGTGCCGGTGCGGTGTACCTCAGCGCCCACCACCCGGACATCATGTCCTTCCTCGACACCAAGCGTGAAAACGCCGACGAGAAGATCCGCATCAAGACCCTGTCGCTGGGTGTTGTAGTTCCCGACATCACCTTCGAGCTGGCCAAGAAGGGTGAGGACATGTACCTGTTCTCCCCGTATGACGTCGAGCGCGTCTACGGTGTTCCCTTCGGCGACATCTCGATCACCGAGAAGTACCACGAGATGGTGGATGACTCGCGGATCAAGAAGACCAAGATCAACGCGCGTGAGTTCTTCCAGACCATCGCCGAGATCCAGTTCGAGTCGGGCTACCCGTACATCGTGTTTGAAGACACGGTGAACCGCGAGAACCCCATCGCCGGCCGGATCAACATGTCGAACCTCTGCTCGGAGATCCTGCAGGTCAACACCCCGACCACCTACAACGACGACCTGTCGTACAAGGAAATCGGTAAGGACATCTCCTGCAACCTCGGCTCGCTGAACATCGCCCTGGCGATGGACTCGCCGAACTTCGGCCTGACCATCGAGACCGCCATTCGCGGTTTGACCTCGGTGTCCGACCAGAGCCACATCGCCTCGGTGCGTTCGATCGAGGACGGTAACGACAAGTCCCACGCGATCGGCCTCGGCCAGATGAACCTGCACGGATACCTCGCTCGTGAGCGCGTGTTCTACGGCAGCGAAGAGGGCATCGACTTCACCAACATCTACTTCTACACGGTGCTGTTCCACGCTCTGCGTGCCTCCAACAAGATCGCCATCGAGCGTGGCGTGACCTTCGAGGGTTTCGAGAACTCCACCTACGCATCGGGTGCGTTCTTCGAGAAGTACCTGACCCAGGAGTGGCTGCCCGAGACCGAGCGGGTGCGCGAGCTGTTTGCGAACTCGTCGGTGGAGATCCCCAGCCAGGCCGACTGGGCCGAGCTCAAGGACTCCGTCATGAAGCACGGTATCTACAACCAGAACCTGCAGGCCGTACCGCCGACCGGTTCGATCTCCTACATCAACAACTCGACCTCGTCGATCCACCCGATCGCCTCGAAGATCGAGATCCGCAAGGAAGGCAAGCTCGGCCGCGTGTACTACCCCGCGCCGTTCATGACCAACGACAACCTGGACTACTACCAGGACGCGTATGAGATCGGTGCCGAGAAGATCATCGACACCTACGCCGCCGCTACCCAGCACGTGGACCAGGGCCTGTCGCTGACGCTGTTCTTCAAGGACACCGCCACCACCCGCGACATCAACAAGGCTCAGATCTACGCATGGCGTAAGGGCATCAAGACGATCTACTACATCCGTCTGCGTCAGCTCGCGCTCGAGGGTACCGAGGTTGACGGCTGCGTGAGCTGCATGCTCTAAAAAGCTTCCTCCGAAGCCAAGCAGCCCCCGCTGCGCCGCGTGCACGTCCCCGGACGTGCACGCGGCACCCCCGTACCGATAGCATTTGATTTCTGATCGTAGGTAAAGGAAAAACGTGTCCGAGAAACTGAAGCTGGTGAACGCCGTCCAGGCGATCAACTGGAACCGCATCGAAGACGAGAAGGACGTCGAGGTGTGGAACCGCCTCGTCAACAACTTCTGGCTGCCCGAGAAGGTGCCGCTGTCGAACGACGTGCAGTCCTGGGCCACGCTGACCCCCGAGGAGAAGCTCCTCACCATGCGTGTGTTCACCGGTCTGACCCTGCTGGACACCATCCAGGGCACCGTGGGTGCCGTGTCGCTGATCCCGGATGCGCTGACCCCGCACGAGGAGGCCGTCTACACGAACATTGCGTTCATGGAGTCGGTGCACGCCAAGTCGTATTCCTCGATCTTCTCGACCCTGGCGTCGACCAAGGAGATCGATGAGGCCTTCCGCTGGTCCACCGAGAACCCGCACCTGCAGAAGAAGGCCCAGATCATTCTGGACTACTACCACGGTGACGACCCCCTGAAGCGCAAGGTCGCCTCGACCCTGCTGGAGTCCTTCCTGTTCTACTCGGGCTTCTACCTGCCGATGTACTGGTCGAGCCGTGCGAAGCTCACCAACACCGCAGACCTGATCCGCCTCATCATTCGTGACGAGGCCGTGCACGGGTACTACATCGGCTACAAATTCCAGATCGGTTTCAACAAGGAGACCCCGGAGCGCCAGCAGGAGCTCAAGGACTACACCTTCAACCTGATGTACGAACTGTACGAGAACGAGGTTCACTACACGCAGGACCTCTACGACTCCGTCGGCCTGACCGAGGACGTCAAGAAGTTCCTGCACTACAACGCCAACAAGGCGCTGATGAACCTCGGTTTCGAGGCCATGTTCCCGAAGACCGTCACCGACGTGAACCCGGCGATCCTGTCCTCGCTCTCGCCGAACGCAGATGAGAACCACGACTTCTTCAGTGGCTCGGGCTCCTCCTACGTCATCGGCAAGGCCGTTGTGACCGAGGATGAGGACTGGGACTTCTAAAACCCCTGATCGGTACTCAAATTCACAAAAACGCCCCCGCTGGCGCTTGGCTTCAAAGTCAAGCTGTCAGCGGGGGCGTTTTTGCTTTGCCCACATTTTGCCCACATTTATCCTGCGAGAGCTTCCTTCCTGGCGCTACTCATCTTCTCGGCGACTGCATCCAAATCGTCATCGAACAGATCGGCGTAGATGTCGAGGGTCATGGCTGCGGATGCGTGCCCGAGCATTCGCTGAACAGCCTTCACGTTAGCGCCGGCGCTAACAGCGAGGGACGCCGCTGTGTGCCGCATATCATGCGGGGTTATGTCCGGGAACGTCTCATCTTCGGCTATCGCCTTCTTTACGGCTCCAGCAAACCAACTTTGTTCTGCGTTCGGCCGCGGCAGGGGGGCGTCGTCGCTTCCGAACACGAAAGCTGTTTCGGGCCTGCCCGCTACTAACCCAGACAGAGGAAAGACTAGGAACACGGGAACGCCGACGGTTCGAGATGCCCCTGATTTTGGCGTGCCGAACTCATTCTTTCGATTCACCAGGACAACGTTTGATTCGATGCGAATCCGCTTCTTGCTCAGATTGAGATGTTGTTTCTGCAACGCTGCAATCTCCCCCCATCGCATGCCTGTATAAGCCATGAACCTGATGAGGTCGGGGCGGCTCGATTTCTTGGCCAAAATCTCAACCTGCGCGTGAGTGAGATACTTGGCTGGCTTCTTTGCCTTTGCCGGAAGCTTGATTCCGCGAGCTGGATTGCTGTGAAGTATGCCATCTTGTACGGCTATCTCAAGCACGCCAGACAGAACAAAAACTGCCCGCCGTATTGTTTGGGCTGCAAGCGGCTTGTCTCCGCTCTGTAGCTCGCCTATCCAAGCCGAGACTTCAGATGGGCGGATCGAAGCTATCTGACGCTTACCCCATTTTGCGCGCCCGTGCACCCTCCACGAGGTTTCCATCACGGCCCTCGATGAGGGCTTCAATGTGGAGAGCTTGCCGGTCTTCCATGTTTCGGCCAGGTCTTCTACAAGACGCTTTCCTTGCGTCGGGTCAACATACTGGCCCGATGCCTTTTTCACGTCCACGCTTGAGAGGAATAGTTTCGCGTCTCGCTGGGTGGTGAAGCCGCGCTTGTCGGTCTGAGTGCCGTCTGGCTTGCGGTAGCGCACGCGATAGCGCAGGCCCGCTTTTGTGCTGTAGGGCTTTATGGTTCCAGCCATGATGCTCCTGTCAGGGTTGCGCCGAAGGAATCCTTTGGCGGAGGTAGGTGTACATGCCGTCTCTTTGTAGGCAGTGGGCTTGGTAATGTCGAACAAGTTCAACTGTTACGTGCAGATCGTCCGCTATGGCATGCACGTCGTTGTGCATGAGCTCTGCGGCGGCGTAGGCCGCTGGGGTGATGAGTAGATGCGCAGCGAAGGTGTTCGCGGCACGTTCTTGCCGGTCTCCGTCGCACACGTGTCCGTAGTGCTGGTGCCCTAGTTCGTGGGCAATCGTTGTTCGACGCTCGTTCATGGTGAGTCTCATATCGAACCCGATGGTTCTTGTTTCGATCGAGCTGAACCCGGTCCGCCCGTCGCTGAGGAAGGCTCCGGTGACCCGGACCCCCATGCGTGCTGCTAGATCAATCAGTTCACGCATGGGGCTCCTTTGATTTACTCAGCGTGGGGCTCGGCGTCCACCTTGCGAGTGGCGCGCTGGGCGGCAAGTCCATAGGCGTCGGCTGCGGGAATTTCGCTTTCGGCCAACAGGTCAAACTCATCACTGCCGTTATTTTCTCGACTGGCACTGACATTCGCGGCCGCAGTTTCGAAGATTCGGAAGGTGAGCTCGTCGCGGTCAAGTCCAAGGGCGTCGGCGATAACAGCAATCTGGTGAAGGTCTGCGGTTCTGGTGCCGGCAATCAGTCGGTTCACCGTGGACAGCGAAAGCCCTGAAGCTTCGGCGATCTGTTCGTTCGTCTTGCGTCTACGAATCTTGGCGATCTGGAGCTCTTCACTCGTTGCCATTCGGATCTTCTGTATGTCCATATGGGAGAGTGTAGCACTGTTGAAAAGCTACAAAGTGTCTGTTTGGAAACTACAAACTTGTAATTTCAACTTGCGGCTATCCCGAATGGGACAGTAGATTCTCCATATGGAAACGAACAAGGCGGACAAATCGGGCGGCGTCAAGTATCTAACGCCAGATCAGGTCACAGAACTCTTGCCCGGAATTACAAAACAGTACCTGGCGGACATGAGGTACATGAGGAAAGGGCCAGCGTACTTCAAGCCCTCTTACAAGGTGGTTCTCTATCGCGAAGACGTTATCCACAAGTGGGTGGCATCGACGCTGAGAAGCACCAGCGAATGGCCCTCACAACGGAAAAACCCGGTGCTGGAACACCGGGCCAGCAAAACCCCTTAGGAGAAGAAATGCTTACCCAGATCGTACCATTCGATTTTGTTGGTAACCAGATTCGCGTTATCCGCGAAGACGGTGAGCCGCTGTTCGTCGCCTCGGACGTTGCTTCCGCTCTTGGCTACCGAATGGCTTCCGACCTTACTCGCCGGATCGATGACGAGGATAAGGGTACGCGCTCAATGCGTACCCCCGGTGGAGACCAGACGCTCACGGTGATCACGGAGGCCGGCCTTTACGCTGCGATTCTCGCCAGTCAGATCCCTTCCGCTCGGGAGTTCAAGCGCTGGGTCACCGCTGAGGTTCTGCCGGCGATCCGCAAGACGGGACAGTTTACGGTGAAGCGTTCGCGCGCTGAGATCCTAGCTGAGGCGGTTCTGATCGCTCAGGATGAGATCGCCCAGAAGGATGAGCAGATTGCAGCGCTCGCCCCGAAGGCATCCGCATGGGATGAGCTGGTCGGTGCGCGCGGCGATCATTCGGTTTCGGATGCGTCGAAGATCCTCGCCACGGTCGGTATTGACCTGGGCCCGCAGAAGCTTTTCGAAAAGCTGGGCGAACTCGGATGGACGTTCCGTCGCAACGGTGGCGCATGGCGGCCCATGCAGAAGGCCGTGGACAGCGGATATCTGCTGATGAAGCCGCAGTCGCACATTCACCCGAAAACACTCGAACGTGTGATTGATTCCCCGCAGGTGCGAGTGACCATGCGAGGCCTGGAACGGCTGCGAGTTCGTCTCGGCAAGCTCGAGCTGGTCGCATCATGATCGAGATTTCTTTCGACACTCTCGGTGCCCTGTTCATGATCGTTTTTGGTACCGGGTCGTTTCTGACCTGGTGGATTCACGAATCGTCTAAGTCGTAGCCCGACATCCTGACCGGCCCTCACAGTCCGGCCCGTCAGGTACTAAGCGCACAGTTCGACCGACCCTTCTGGGTGGCGGTAATTGTCGCGCCTGCAAGTTGAGAACTCCACATTGTTAGGCCCTGAAGCTGAAGGCGAGAACGGGCCAACCAATCCAGGCCGGGCATGTCCCCGGTGGCTGGTGTGCCGGCATGACCCCTGCGGGGCGAATGCCGAGAGCCGTCCCTTGGAACGCGGAATGACGCGGGGGTACAAGCCGGGTTCGATTCCCCGCATCGGCACTGCGTAAACACGCCACATAGAAGAAGGAGAAGAGATGAACCCGGACATTTGGATGACTGCAAGCGAGTGCGGAAGCTGCGCTCGCGAAAACCGTAAGCGCGAAGAAGACCGTGCCCGGTCTCGCGCAGCTCAGCCCCGCCGGCGGAACACTCGCCGGATCACGACCAAGTAACCCACCTGCCCTACGGGGCGTAACGCGCTACCGCGCACCTACTAGAAGGAGAAACAAATCATGGCTAAGACCGCACGTAAGAACGACACCGTTCGCGCCTGGAACACCGACACTCTCGGCACCGTCATTCGTTCCAGCGACGCCGGGCTCACGGTGGCATGGGACCACGCCCCGAACACGCCGCACGGGTTCTCGCATCGCGAGTTCGAAAACGTCGGCCGAGTTGTTGACCGTGCCGAGTTCGCTCGACGCTAACCAGATTGCGGGGCCGGGCTCATGCCTGGCCCCTGGTATGGAGGGCAACAATGGCCTACGTAAAAGATCCTCGGAAGTATGTTGCTCGGGCGGTACGTGAGTGCGGCGGTGTAAAGGACTTCCGGGATGGGTACCGCACGTATTATCGGATGCCCGATGGGGCGCAAGTCTTTTTTGAGTCAACGGCTCACATGGGGGCGGCGCGTGCTTTCGTCCGCGGCTTGCGGGACCGATACCCGTCCGCGTCATCGACGCCGTTCGTGCAGGTGAAAGACGGTCCGTGTCCGGTGCTGGATTTGGAACGAGTTACCGCGAGCGCGCATGCGATCGAACGGCAAACGCTGATGCAAGGGCAAGGCGGATTGACGTTCCAAGAGATCCTGCATGCGCTTCGCATACCTGAGCGCGTCCGCTATTCACCCACGCATCATTCGTGGATGTGGATCGGGGAACGCGTAACCGTGGCCGCGCACGTGAAAGAAGACGGCGCGGCTGTTATCTCCACATTGTTGTGGTCAAAAACCGAGCTGTGGGATGCGTTCCCGCGGCCTACAGATTGAAAGGGGCCGTGATGGTCTATCAGAAAACTCCCTGTTGTGGTCGGTGCCGTCGTGGCACGAAGGAAATGGGTGTGCTGCCGTGTGGCTATGACGGTGCCTGCCCGAAGAACTGCCACAAGGAGGTGGACAGTGAATAGCGCGCGCCCGTGGCTGGTGAAGATCAAGCGTGGCGGGCACGAGTCGATTTTGAGTTCATGGGCGTCGCGTCGCGGGGCCGAGGCGGCTGCTAAGTCGCTCAACCACTCATATCAGACCGATGAGTACTACGTCGAAGAATGGAAGGAGACACCTGGTGAGTGACCTGCTGACGATACGTGATCTCAGCGCGATCACCGGGGTCGCCGAGTCTGCCCTGTACCGGCGTAAAGGCAAGGGCCACAGCCTGCCGAAGGTGACGATGATTGGGCATCTGGTGCGGTTTGAGCGCGCCGATGTTGACCGTTGGGTTGATGCCGGGTTCAAGGCGGATGCGACGGACGAGCCTGTGGTGAAGCCGAAGCGTGAACTCACCCTCGCGGAGAAGATCAAGAAACAGCGAGCGAACCGCACCGGGAACTCGGTCATGGAAGTCGGTTTCGGTTTCATCCCACCCGCCACACCTGACCAGATCGCAGCGATTCACCGACTCGTGAACCGTCGCACAACCGGCCCCGAAGCAACCGAGCTGACGGCCATGATCCTAGGAATTGAACAATGAGCACATTGCTGGAAGAAGAACTTGTCGCCGTTTCGACAGGCGAGGGCGTGTTCACTCACATCATCAACTGTCCAGAAGGCAAGCCAAGTTCCGAGGCATGGCTGCTGGAAGCGCGGATTGACGGCTTGGCTGTGACCGCGTTGTGTGGTCACGTGTGGGTGCCGCAACGGGACCCACAGAAGTATCCGGTGTGTGAGGCGTGCCTGGATGCTGCCGGCATCATCGTTGCGGAGGTTCTGGGATGACTTTTTACGATAAGCCGGATCGTCCGGGCCTGTGGCAGGGCCCCCAGGGTCAGGCGGTACAGGTTTCGCAGGGCATGATCGATGACAAGTCGGGTGCTCTGACGTGGGCGCTCGGTGGCTGGCAGCCCCTCGAAACCACCTACGCGGTCGTGACCCGTGCCAACACCCGGTTGCGTCTGGTCCTCGCTCAGGAGCTCAACGCCGGCAACATCAGTGCCGACGTACACGACCGACTGTACGAAGCCCTACACCCGTTGGAGGTGCCCCGTGCACGCGAGTAACGATCTACCCCCGGATTTGATCCCACCCCGGTTCAAACCGTCCCGAGCTTTATGGCCGCTAGCAATCCTGCTGGCGGCCATTGCTGTAGTCACATGGGCGGTGGGTGCGTGAAGCCTTACTACGAAGATGATCTGGTGACGCTGTATCACGGTGATTGCCGTGAGCTCACCGAATGGCAGACAGCGGACGTGCTGGTCACTGACCCGCCGTACGGCGTCGATTATCAGTCCGGGGCCCGGCGGGACAAGCTGGCTGCGTCGATCCTGAACGATAAGGACACCGCGGTGCGTGACGCGATCCTCGCGGCGTGGGGCGACCGGCCCGCGCTGGTGTTCGGGTCGTGGAAGATCGATCGCCCTGCAGCCACCCGCGCGCTGCTGATCTGGGACACCCTCGGCGCGCTCGGCATGGGTGATCTGCGGATCCCCTGGAAGCCCGCCCACCAGGAGGTGTACGTCCTCGGTGACGGTCCGTGGCAGGGCAAACGATCCACGGATGTGTTGTCGTTCGCGCCGGTGCAGTCCACCGCGAAGAACGGCCGGCATCATCCGCACGAGAAACCGCTGCGGCTGATGGACGAGCTGATCGCCAAAACGGTGGGGTCGGTCGCGGATCCGTGTGCGGGTTCGGGGTCCACGCTGGTGTCGGCAGCACGGCTTGGCCGGCGTGCGATCGGTGTGGAGTTGGACGAGGCGTACTGCGAGGTCATTGCGAAGCGCCTGAGTCAGCCCACGTTCAACTTTGCCGATCTGGAAGGGGCCCCATCATGACCGAACTTTTTGTTCGCATCGACGCGCCGTCGAATACACCCGAGTGGTTGGCGGCGCGTAAGGCGTTCCTGGGGGCGTCTGAGGTTGCGTGCGTGCTCGGTCTGTCGAAGTGGTCCACGCCGCTCGGCATCTACCTCGACAAGCTCAGTCCGGACGTGTCCGATTCGATGAACGAGCAGCAGGAACTCGGGCATGTGCTCGAGCCGGCTGTTGCCGAGATGGTGGAGCGGCGCACGGGCATGAAGGTGTTGCCGAGTCCGGGTCTGGTGCAGTCGCTGGTGTATGCATGGCTGGGCGCGACACCTGACCGGGTGAACGCGCTTGGCGAACCGGTTGAGCTCAAAACCTCAAACGCGCACATGAAGCATGACTGGGCAGATGGCCCGCCCATCATCTACAGGATCCAGGTTCTCGTGCAGATGATCGTGCTCGGGAAGAAACGTGGGCATCTTGCGGTGATTCACGGTGACTTCACGTTCGAGTATTTCGTTATCGAGTGGGACCAGGATGCGGTGGATCTCATCATCGAGAAAACCCGCGAGTTCTGGCACGGCCATGTGGTGCCGCGGATTGCCCCGGACCCGGTTGTTTCCGATGAAGCTGCACTCGCGTTCCCGAACCCCGACGATCTCATCTACCAGGCAGACGAAGACATGGAAGAACGCCATGGCGCTTTCGGTCTGCTCATCGCAGAGAAAAAGGAAATCGAGATCACGCTCGAGGCCCACACGCTACGCATCACGCAGGCGATGGGGGAGAAGGCGACCGCTGTCGTGCGCAACGGCCGGCCGCTGTTCACCTGGGAATCCAAAAAAGCCCGTGACCGGTTCGACCTGGCCCGATTCAAGCAAGACCATCCCGACCTGGCCGACGAGTACACCATCACTGGTCAACGAACTCGGTCGTTCAAATACAAGCCCATCAAGGAGAAGAAGTAATGCACGTCAAGCACATCAGTGTTCGTAACTTCAAGAAGATCAAGGAAGTTGACCTCCACCCGCCGCAGCACACCGTGTGGCTCGGAGGATGGAACGGTAACGGCAAGTCGTCCCTGCTCGATGCGCTCTGGTGGGCGCTGGCCGGACACAAGGCAGGGGTGGACAACCCGATCCGGGAAGGCGCAGCCGGCACCGAGGTCGTCGCTGACCTCGGAGACTACACCGTTTCCCGCAAGCAGCGCGTGGGCGGCAAGTCCACCGTCGCGCTGAAGACCGAAGCGGGCCACGAAATCAAGTCGCCGCAGGCCACCCTCGACAGCCTCATGGGGCGCTACTCGTTCGACCCGATGAAGTTTGCTGGCGAGAAGGGTAAGCAGCAGGTCGATTCCCTGCTCGAAGTTGCCGAGTTGCCGTTTGATCTGTCCCAGCTCGACGCCGACCGACAGGAACTGTTCGATCAGCGCACGAAGGTAGGGCAGCAGGGTAAGGCCATCGGAACCCTCCCTGAACCTCACCCGGACGTGCCCGAGGCGGAACAGTCCGCCGGCGAGCTCGTGCGCCATGTCCAGGCCGCGCAGGATCAGCACCGCCACAACGCTGCACGCAGGGACGCTCTCGAGGCACTTCGCGCGCGGATCTCGGAGACTGAAACTTGGCTGGCGAATGCGCGGACGGAACTCGCGGCTCTGGGCGCTGAGGTTGACGCGCTTCCAGTGGCGGGTGATGTTGAGTCGCTTCAGCAGCAGCTCGAATCGGTCGAGGCCACCAACGCGCTGGTTCGCGAGAACGCGTCCATCCGTGAGCGCAAGGCCACTCAGGACGCGCTGCGGGCACAGTACGACGAACTGACCGCGGGAATCGCGAAGATCGACAAGACTAAGGCGGACGGTGTCGCGGCCGCAAACCTGCCGGCCGGCCTCGGGTTCACCGAAACCGGTGTCACCCTCAACGGCGTCCCGTTTGCGGATGCCAACACTGCCGAGAAGATCCGCGCATCGGTCGCCATGGCTGTCGCCGCCAACCCTGATCTTCGAGTCGGACGCATCACAGACGGTTCCCTCCTGGACCCGGCATCCCTCGAACTTCTCGGACAGCTCGCCGAAGAAAACGACTTCCAGCTTTGGATCGAACTCGTCGGCACCCAGACCAACGGAGGCCTCGCAATCGAATTCATCCTCGAGGACGGAGAACTGAAGAATGACTGACCTTGCCCAGACGATCGCCGCAAAGGCCGTCGAGCAGAGCAACAACCCGACCGTGATGGATCTCGTGCGCAAGCAGTCTCCGCAGATTGCGATGCAGCTCGGCGGCGCATTGAACTCGGACGCGTTTGTTCGGGCCGCGCTGAGCGAGATCCGCAAATCGGACAAGCTTCAGCAGGCAACCCCTGAATCGTTGCTGGGTGCCATCATGCAGGGTGCCCAGCTCAAGCTCGAGATCGGGTCCGCGCTCGGGCACTTCTACCTGACGCCCCGTCTGGTGTCGTTCAAGAATCCCGAGACGAACGGATGGGATAAGCGCTGGGAATGCGTGCCCATCATCGGATATCAGGGCCTCATTGAGCTCGCATACAGGTCGGGGCAGATCTCGAAGATCGAAACGATCGTCGTGCGTGACGGTGACCATTTCAAGCATTGGGCAGACAGCCGCGGCGGTTCCCAATACGAGTGGCGACCTGCCGACTACGACGAAGAACGGCCCTGGACGGGCATCATCGCGTCTGCATCACGGACCGCCGGCGGTGACCCCATCTGGGTGTACATGCCCAAGGAAAAGGTGCTCAAGCGGCGACCCGAGAAGTGGGCCCGCACCCCCTGGGACGGGCACGAAGAAGAAATGGCTCGCAAGACCGCCGTGCGAGAGTTCGCGCCGTACCTGCCGAAGTCAACCGAGTTCGCGCAGGCTGTGCAGATATCGCGCGAGGTCGAGGAAAACGGGGCACGCGTGAACTCCATCGCGGGCGTCGCTGACCTGGTGGTTGTGCCGGACGCTGAGGGCGACGCGGATGCCTGATCCGCTCGCGTTGCCGGTTGCCGGCGGCTGGGTGGTGAAGTATCCGTGGGAGCGGCTGCCGTTGTCGATGAACGACCGCCTGCACCCTATGGCGAAGGCAAAAAAGACGGCGGCAGTTCGTAAGGCTGCCGCCGTCGCTTTCGCCGGTGTTCCCGCTCAGGAGCGCGTCAGGGTGGAAATGATCTGGTGGGTCAACACCAGGCATCGGCGCGATGCAGAGAATTGCGTCGCGACCCTGAAGCCCTGGTGTGACGGCCTAGTCGATGCCGGCCTAGTCCCTGACGATACTCCCGAGTGGATGGTGAAGATCATGCCCGAGATTCGCTACGCCCGCGAGGTGGAAGCGCATGTCGAGTTTCGGGTGACGTACTGTGTGAATCGCGTTTCGTGAGTCGCGAATCAGCGTAGTTTGCAGAGGTCAAGGCACTAATCTCATCCGATAGCCGTGCGGCCTGCGCCTGGTATGTGGCGGCTATCAGACTGTGCTTTTTCGATTGCCCGCGGTGTATAGTCTGAGAACTCCAGTCTGCCATGGCTTCACCTTCTGCCACCTCGCTAAGCCCAAGGTGTTCCGCTTCCAGCCTCAGGGCAGTTTCGAGTTCTTGGCGTAAACGATGTCTTACATCTGGGTAGGACTCAATCTCGTGCTCGCATTGAACGCTGATTACGTCAGGGGGATTTACCTCAATCACCCTGGCAGGTGTCGTCCACAACTGGACGAGATAAGTAGCAGAAGCCCCCGCAATGAAAGCGGCAATCGCGATCCGGATACCGTCGTTCAAAAAGGCTTCAATCGGGAACAGCAACGGTACATAACCCACTGCAATAGCAAAAAGGATACCGCCGATACCCGGGATGGATTTAAGAAGCGGGTGTCGCTCCGGAACCGTAGTCATAAACTCAAACCATATCGGGTACTTAGCCCACCATTTCAGCCGTCACCCTACATCTGGGGGTGCGGCTTTTCTTATGCCCGAAGGAGGGACTATGCCGGCATATCCGAAACCGTCGAAGCGGCGGAAATCCAGCCCGGCCGCGAAGAAAACGTTGCTGGCCGAGCTCACGAACCGGGATGGGCATGTGTGTGCCTGGACCGGGATCGATGACGACACTCTCGTTCCTCAACACAGGTCAGGGCGAGGGATGGGCGGGGACCGGTCGAAGAACCGTCTCGCGAATCTGGTGTGGCTGAAATCCAGCATCAACAGTCTGATCGAGGACGACCCGTGGTGGGCGGAAGAAGCCCGCCGCCGCGGCATCAAAATCTCCCTCCACGCAGACCCAACCCTCACCCCAATCGTTCACGCCGTACACGGCACCGTCATCCTCTCCGACGACGGATCAATTGCACCCCAACTCGATGGGTACACACCCACCGAACCGTTTTAGAAAGAAGGAATCATGACCACTCTTGATCTGCTCGAACGAGCACACGCACGCCTGACCGAACTGCGGGAGAAGTCCACACCGGGACCGTGGGCGACGTTCCTGACCGCAACAGGTCCGGGGACGGGAAATATAATCGTGGCCCCGGATGATAGCGACACTGGCGAAGTCGAGTTTCTGATTGGTCGGGACAGGGAGGGCGAGGATGATGCTGACCTTATCGTCACCTTGCACCGCACCATCGACGCGCAGCTAAAGATCCTCGCCCACGACATCGACATCTACAAGCAGATGGTGGCTTTGGGACAGGTTCTCGAAAGCCGTGCTGCGATCTGGCGGGCGGGAGACGGGGACCTGGCTCGCGCGATCCTCGGGGAGGACGCATGACGGGTGCAGAGGGTCAGATTGTGGGCGCTTTCAAAGCGCTCACCACCGAGAAGCTGTTCGTTCTGCTCCGGCATCGTACCGAGTTTCCGAACACGGCCTGGATGGCCGCTGCGGCTATCGGTGACCGCGTAGTAAAGGAGGGGCCTCGCCATGCATGATCTGGCTGGGCCAAGATGAGTTATGGCCATTACAAAGCGAACCCGATTTGAAATCCTGCGGCGTGACAACTACACATGCCAGTACTGCGGCGCAAAGGCACCTGATGTGGCGTTGCATATTGATCATGTTGTTCCGGTCGCGCTGGGTGGGGATGACAAACCAGGCAACCTCATTGCCGCGTGTGCGGATTGCAACTCGGGCAAGACCTCGATTCAGCCTGATTCACCACTCGTGAAGGGTCTTGATGATCGTGCCGCCGCATATGTCTTGGGGATGCAAGACAAGATGGCTCGGTTCAGGGCCGATTTCGAATCTCTCGATGACTACGTGTATGAGTTTGACGAGCTCTGGGAAAGCGCGAACAGCTCCCGTGCCGGCGTGCGCGCGCCACTGCCTGCCGACTACAAGATGTCGTTGTTCAGGTGGATGCAGATGGGCATTCCGATCAAAGCTTACGAGCTCGCGATTCCGGCTGCGATGGTCAAGAAGTTGGCGTCGGGAAGCGAATTTAAGTACATGTGCGGGATTGTGTGGAACATGATCGAGCAGCGCTCTATCGACTATTCGGTGACCGTCGATACTGCTGCAATCTATACAGCCGCTGAATCCGACCAGTTCGCCCAGCATGAATGGGAGCGAGGTCGCGATCAGGGGATTCTGCGCGGCGCGGCGGCCCAGCGCGTAAAGGCGTCGATGCGTGACCTCATCCGCCACCACATTGATGGAACCAGGCCTCAAACCAAACTAGATCAATTTGGGGGCGTAATAGTCACGGAAGGAGTTGAGTTTATTGGCGAGAGAACACGCGAACATTCGCCTTGATATTTGGAACGATGACGACTTCAGAGCGTTATCGGAAAGCGCGCAGCTGCTCTATCTGAAGCTGCTCACATCGGCCACTCTCAGCTATGCGGGGGTGGCCGATTGGCGTCCTCCCCGTGTTGCTGCGTTGTCTGGCGGTGGCACGGCCGCCGCGGTTCGTGCTGCGGCTGATGAGCTCGAGGCGGGTCTGTTCGTGGTGGTGGATGAGGATACTGAGGAAATCCTGATTCGGTCGTTCTTGAAGCATGACGGGCTTTTGAACAAGCCGAACGTGACTAAAGCGATGGTTACTGCTTTTGGGCAGGTGGCGTCGGCTCGGTTGCGGGGGGTGGTTGTTTTTCAGTTGCAGAGGTTGAGTGAGCAGTTCCCCGATTGGCGAGGTTTTTCTTTGCCGGAGGTTCGAGACTTGATGTCGAGGGCATCCGTTGACCCCTCCGTCAGGGTTGAAAAAGGAGACGGGAAGGGTTCCCCGAAGGGTTCCGAAAAGGGTTCCGATTTCAATGCCTCACTACTAACTACTAACTACTTACTACCCACTACTAGCTACTCACTACATACAACGTCTGCGAACGAAGTTCGAGACGACGTTCAGAATCTCTGTGAGCTTCTTGCGGATCTGATGGTGGCAAACGGGGACAAGCGCCCCACGATCACAGACCGCTGGCTGGACTCGGCCCGGTTGATGCTGGACAAGGACGGCCGCGAGCTCGAACCGGCTATCCGGTTGTTGCGGTGGACCCTTGCTGATGATTTTTGGCGGGTGAACATTCGGTCGATGCCGAAGTTCCGTGAGAAGTATGACCAGTTGCGTGCCGCGGCGAACCGTCAGATCGAACAGCGGAGGTCTGGCGTTCCCATGGCGAAGGCTGATCTGAACGCTGCCGAGTATGACCGGCTGTATGGGGGTGGTGATGGACGAGCGGGAAGCGTTCCAGCTCTTGACGCTGGCGTCGGCGCGTGATGGGCGTACGGTGTCGCAGGCTACGGCGCGGGTGTGGGCGAACGATCTCGCTTATGTTGCCCTCCCTGACGCTGTGGAGGCCGCTACACGCCATTACAGGGCCTCGGATAGGTGGTTGATGCCGTCGCACATTATCGACGGCGTACGGGCCATCAGAGCAGAGCAAGCGCGCGAAACAAGACGGCACCGAGCAATCACCTTCACACCCACCCCCAAAGGCCCCGGCAAGCCCGCGAACTTTGACGAGCTCGTAGCCGAAGCCGCCGCACAACACCGAAAGGAAAACGATGACATACAAGAAAACAATCGCTGACTATGAGCTCACCGCGTTCCTCGAAGGGTGCAGGCGAGCCCAGGTCGAGCACGAAAGATTCGGGAAGCCCGACCGGAACGAACGGCCATCATCCGCCGCATCAAAACGGTTCCGCTCCGAGCACCTGGCGCAGGTCAAGAAGTTCTATGCCGGCCTGGATGCAGCCCACGGGCCTGACCGTCTCGCAGCGGCAGTCGCGGAGGGTGGCCAGTATGACCAGACAGAAAAAGAAATTGCCGCATACTCGCGGCGGAAAGCAGGGCAATCATGAAGTTCCATCGAGCATGGCTGAAAACCGATGGCGGACAATCGCGTCATGTTTTTGGTGAACGATACCCGGACGGCACCGAGTTCTTCAGCGAGACTCGCGACTTCTCGACTGAGACTGACCGGGCGAAGCGTCAGGACGAGTACGCCGAAAGCCTGCGCCGGATTGGAGTCCCCGTAACCGCCGAGAACCGTCTTGTGTTCCTGGTCCGTACCGAGAAGATCGAGTACAGCGCAGCCGAGGTCATCACCGACTAGCTGCCCCCCTCCCGAGTTGTTCCCCGTCTCCGTTTGGTGGCGGGTTTTTTAGTGAAAGGAAACAAGCCACATGGCTGAATTGACCATCGATCTTGAGGGTTTCGTGTCGAAGGACCCGGAACAGCGAACCGCGGGAGCTCACACGGTTACCGAGGTGACGGTGCCCTGGACGGAGCGTCGGAAGAACTCGCAGACAGGCCAGTGGGAAGACTACGGTGACCCGGTTTGGTTGTCCGCGTCGTTCTGGAACGAGCACGGCGAAGTGGTCGGGATCACGGTCAGCAAGGGCGATCTTGTGCGCGTCAAGGGCACTGGGATCAAGACACGCGCCTACCAGAAGAACGACGGCACGACGGGCATTCAGGTGGAGATCGTCAACCCGGAAATCTCGGTTCTGGTTCGTCGCCCGGCTCGGCAGAACAACCGTCCGCCGGCGGCTGCCCCTGCTGAGGGAGCGGGTGGCTGGAACGTCCCCGGCTCATTCGGAGACGACACTCCGTTCTAGCGCTCCCGGGGGCCTGGCTGCATGGTCAGGCCCCCACCTCGACGGCGTGCACTCTGCCTGGTTGGCGCGGTGGGCCGTCATGAAACAAGAAACCGAAGGAGAAACACCCCATGAGCAAGACCATCTACGACATGACCGAGTCTGACCTGAGCGGGCAGCTGATCGGGAAGAGCATCACCGCCATCGCGGGCAAAACCATGACGCTGAACGACGGCACCGTGCTCGAGTTCGAAAACGCCGCTGACTGCTGCGCATGGTTCGATGCAACACTCGAATCCATCGACCTCAACGACAATGCGATCACCGCTGTCACCCGGGTCGGCGCCAAGGCCGCCGAAGATTACGACGAAGCGTGGTCGCTGCACATTCTCAGTGCTCACAAGCTGATCGCCAAGGTCAACATCGAGGGCAATGCGAGCAGCGGCTACTACTGCCATTCGATCCTGCTGAACGTCAAGCCGGCCGTAGCATGACCGCGCTTGATGTGGCGTCGGTGACGCTGGCACCGGTGTGGTTCACCCCGGAATCCCCGTTGATCATTCGCGGTCGTGTGCCGGGTGCTGTGGTGGCGTCTCGGGTTCAGGTGGATCGCGTGAAGGTGTCGGCATCGTGGGCACCATCGTCGAAGTACTGTGTGGGCGGCTGGGTCATCGATTTGTGGCTAGGCCGGGCGACGGGCGACCCGGCGCGACCGTACGACACCATCCACCACGACAGCCGCGATGCCGACACCGTGGCCAGACTCGCCGAGTTGATCGCTGAGCACACCCCGGCCGGGCGTCCGGTCATCACCCTGGAAGGAGACAACGCGTGAGCGAGGTCGTTTTTTCTACCGTGCACGGCTCGCGTCTGTACGGGTTCGCGCACGAAGGGTCTGACCATGACGTGTTCGTGGTCACGGATTCCCACAGCCGCCGCGTGAAGCACACCATCACCCCGGACGGTATCGACACCACCGAGATCGGGATTTGGCGGTTCCTGCAACTGGCGTTGTCCGGCTCGCACCAGTCGGTCGAGGCCGTGTTTTCGCCGGTGAAGGTGTGGGGTCCGGCCGGGGACCGCTACCGGTCGCTCATTGCCGGAATTCAGGTTGGCGGCCCGGAGGTGTTCGACAAATACGAGCGCACGATCCGGAAGTTCTGTTACGGCGATTACAAGAAGCGGCGGCACGCTGCCCGTCTATACGTCAACCTAATCCAGCTGCGCCGACGGTCCTCGATAACCCCAGCGCTCGACCCCGAACTTATTTCGTTCTGCGACATCGTCGCGTCCACGTTGAGCGGCGATGACCTCGCCCGAGAGCTCGACGTTTACAAGCCCAAGGAGGCATCAGCATGACCGAGAAGATCGACCACAAGGAGCAGGCGTTGAGCTTCCTCCACACGAGACACGACGGCGCTGCTGCCGCGCAGGTCTACGCGACTCTGTACCTGGCTGAGCAGCAGGCGGCCGCGGTGGAACAGGCCCGCATCGCGAACCTGATCGCGCTCGACCAGCACGAGGTACGGGGC
>NZ_JANUED010000007.1:0-269794 GCF_024810155.1 Mycetocola sp. BIGb0189 | reverse complement strand
GCCGGGCGGGGCGGGCTCGGCCGTGGGTGCCGGCGCGGGGGGGGGGGGGTGCTGGCCCGGGGGGGCGCGGGCTGAGGGGGGCGGGGGGGGGGGGGCCCGGGGGGGGGGGGGGGGGGGCCCGGGGGGGGGGGGGGGGGGGGGGCCCCCCCCCCCCACCCCTCTTTAACCCCTCGTGGTCCCGAACGACACGTATGACGCTGATGACCGGCCCAGACGAGCCGTCGCTACCCCGCGAGCGAGCCCAGAAAATACCCCAGCCCGGCCAGCGCCACGCCGAGCGTCAGGCTGCCGAGCGAATTGATCAGAGCGCGGCCCGGATGGCCCGCCCGAATGAGCTTCACCGAGTCCACACTCGCGGTGCTGAGCGTTGTATACCCGCCCAGGAATCCCACTCCCAGGATGAGCCGGACGCTGTCATCCAGACCCCACGCACCGAGCAGTCCGGTGAGGAGCCCGAGGGCGAAGGCACCGGAGGCATTCACCACCAGGATCCCCCAGGGGAATGCCGTGCCAACCCGCGCACGGATCCGATCATCCAGCCAGTAGCGCAGCATGCCGCCGAGTCCACCAGCGAGGATGACCAGTGCGAAAACCCCGGCGCTCATCGGGCACGTCCGCGGAAGAATTTGGCCCCCAGGATCATGCCGAGCCAGGCCGTCAGCACGCCGCCCAGCATCGAAATCAGGGCGTAGATCAGGGCATCCGTGACCCGCCCCAGGTGGAGCAGGGAGACGGTGTCCATCGCGATGGCCGAGAACGTGGTGAATCCGCCGATGACCCCGGTACCCAGCAGCAGCCGCACATCGCGGATGCGTGGGGTCTCCGGACCGCGGGCGGCCAGGCGTTCGGTGAGGAGACCGAGCAGGAACGCCCCGACCAGGTTGATCCCCACCGTTGTATAGGCGACGTGGTTCTGCGGCGGCCACACCTCGCCCAGCAGCGCACGCGCGGCCACACCCACCATCGCGCCGATGCCCACCAGAATAAACGTATGCAGCGGCGGGTATGTGTGTGCACGTTCGCTCACCGAAACCGCCCTTCCCGTATCGTGTCTTGGAAGCATATGCCGCACCCGTGCGCCCCGCGTAACGAATTCGCGATTTTCGGCGTGGCGTCCCTGCACGAGTGTCCCGATGGACGCTCTTTGCCGCACGGCATGCTACGATCAAGGTTAGTCTTTATCGTTCCCTGGTTGGTGAAACCATCGGGCGGGTAACCCCGTTCGACAAACTGATTCGTGAGGGGGTCTCGCATGGGGCGCGGCCGTCAAAAGGCAAAGCACACCAAGATCGCTCGTGAGCTGAAATCATTCAGTCCCGAGGTCAATTACGATGCGCTCGAGCGCGAGCTCACCGGGCATGCCCCCGGTGATCACTACGACGCCGAGATCGCAAAGTGGGCAGAGTATGCCGACGACTATGAGGGTGAGAGCAAACACGCCTAGCGTGTTCCTCCACCCTGTCAGTGAGGGCCCCAGCCGCGTGCGGCAGGGGCCCTCACTGCGTTAACCCGAGCCCGCTGCTAGGCTCGGGCGCAATGACACAGTCGATCTCGCTCAGTCCCTTTTCCACCGCTCGGCTCGATGCGGAGCCGCTCACCCCGGGCCACGCCGATGAGGCGTTCACCGTCTTGAACAGCACCGAACTGCATCGCTATATCGGCGGTGAGCCCCTGGCCCACGACGCCCTCACCGCACGCTATGAGCGCCTCGCTGCGGGCTCGCCGGCCGAGATTTCGGATGTGTGGGCCAACTGGCTCCTTCGCGTGCGTGAGGGCGGCCACGTGGTCGGTACGGTACAGGCCACGATCTCCGTGGATGAGGGCACCGCGGCGATCGCGTGGGTGGTGGGCGTGGATTTCCAGCGCCGCGGCTTTGCGAGCGAGGCCGCCCGCGGGCTCGTGGGATGGTTGCACGCGCACGGCGTCACCCGTCTTGAGGCGTTCATCCACCCGGAGAACCTCGGGTCCAACGGCGTGGCACGGGCGCTGGGTCTTGAGCGCACCGGAGTCTTCGAGGACGGCGAGGAGATCTGGCGCTCCCCCGGGTTCAGCGCCGCCCAGTAGTCCCCAGAGGTCTCGCCACACGCAGCGGTGCGCCGCCCGAAGCTCGGGCGGCGCACCGCTGTGTGTCTGGCTGGGCCTAGGAGAGCTGGTTCTTCTCGACCCAGGCGAGGTATTCCTCGCTCACGCTGCCGGTCACGTACTCACCGGTGAAGCAGCTCATCTCGAGTTCGGTCACATCCGAGCCCTCGATGATCGCGCTCTGCATGTCCGCCACTTCCTGGTAGATCATGTGGTCGGCACCCAGCGCCTTGGCAATCTCGGGGATCTTACGTCCGTGAGCCACCAGCTCGGCACGCGAGGGCATGTTGATGCCGTAGACGTGCGGGAAGCGCACGGGCGGGGCCGCCGAGGTGAAGGTCACCTTATTGGCACCGGCCTCGCGGGCCATCTGCACGATCTGCTGGGAGGTGGTGCCGCGCACCACCGAGTCGTCCACGATCAGGATGTTCTTGCCGCGGAACTCGCTGCCCATCGCGTTGAGCTTCTGGCGCACGCTCTTGGAGCGCTGCTCCTGTCCGGGCATGATGAAGGTGCGTCCGATGTAGCGGTTCTTGTAGAAGCCCTCGCGGTATTCGATCCCGAGCTTCTGCGAGACCTGCATGGCGGCGGGACGCGAGCTGTCGGGGATCGGCATGACCACGTCGATGTCTCCCAGCGGCATGTGCTCGGCGATGGTGTCGGCGAGGCGGTTACCCAGGCGCAGACGGGCATCGTAGACCGAGATACCGTTCATCACCGAGTCGGGACGGGCCAGGTAGACATACTCGAATGAGCAGGGCACCAGGCGCGGCTTCAGGGCGCACTGACGGATGTGCAGCTCACCGCTCGGGGTGATGAACACGGCCTCGCCGGGGGCGACATCGCGCACCAGCTGGTAACCGGCGCTCTCCAGCACCAGCGACTCCGAGGCGACGATCCACTCGTCCTGGCCCTTGCCCGGACGGCGACCCAGCACCAGCGGGCGGATGCCGAACGGGTCGCGGAAGGCGAGCAGTCCGTGGCCGGCGATCATCGCGATCGCCGCATACGAGCCCTCGACCCGCTCGTGGACCTGCGAGACCGCGTTGAACACGGTGTCGGGGTCGAGGTCCAGGCCACTCAGCGAGGACTGGAGTTCGTTAGCCAGCACGTTGAGCAGCAGCTCGGTGTCGCTGGTCGAGTTCACGTGACGACGGTCCACATGGAACAGGTCGCGGGAGAGCTCGCGGGTGTTGGTGAGGTTTCCGTTGTGCACCAGGATGATGCCGTAGGGCGCGTTCACATAGAACGGCTGGGCCTCCTGCTCGTTGGCCGCGCTGCCGGTGGTGGCGTAGCGCACGTGGCCGAGGCCCACGGTGCCGGTGAGCGAGCGCATGTTCCGGGTGCGGTACGCCTCACGCACCTGCCCCTTCGACTTGTGCATGTGGAAGGTGGATCCGTCCGAGGTGGCGATTCCGGTGGAATCCTGACCGCGGTGCTGCAGGAGCAGCAGTGCGTCATAGACCTGCTGGTTGACGGGATTTGATGAGACGATGCCGACGATACCGCACATGGGTTTTAAAGGCTCTCTTCGGGGTGTGAGGGGTTCTAGTTTGCGTAGTGACCGATGAGTCGCACGGCGCCGCCGTCCACACCCTTGGCACCCTGCTCGAAGCCGCTGAAGTCGCGCGCAGAGGTGTGCACGGTTCCCACGGCCCAGGTCGGAATTCCACCGGCGGTGAGTTCCGCGGTGACCGCATCGGCCACCTCCGCGGAGACCACGGCGAAGAAACCGATACCGAGGTTCCAGGTGCCCTCGGCGCTTTCCAGGCTGGTGCCGGCGATGTCCGAGAGGACCCGGAAGACCGGGGCGGGCGACCAGGTGGAACGCTCCACCTCGACCCAGGAACCCAGCGGCAGCACACGGGCCAGGTTGGCGGCAATGCCACCGCCGGTGACGTGCGAGAGGGAGTGGATGGCACCGTCGAAACGCTCATCGCCGAGCAGGTTCAACAGCGGGGTGGTGTAGAGCCGGGTGGGCTCCAGCAGTGCCTCACCGAAGCTGGCACCGAGTTCGGCGCTGTGATCGGTGTAGCGAATATCCGCGCCGGCGAGGATGTGCCGGACCAGGGAAAAACCGTTGGAGTGGATCCCGGAGGATTCCAGTGCCAGGACCACGTCGCCGTCCTGCACGCGCTCGGCTCCGAGCACGCGGTCGGCCTCGACCACGCCGCTGGCGGCACCGGCGACGTCGTAGTCATCCACACCCAGCAGGCCCGGGTGTTCGGCGGTCTCGCCGCCCACCAGGGCGGTGCCGGTGGCCGAGCAGGCGCGGGCGATGCCGGCAACGATGTCGGCGATACGGGCGGGAACCACCTTGCCGCAGGCAATGTAGTCGGTCATGAACAGGGGCTTGGCCCCCACCACGACGATGTCATCCACCACCATGCCGACCAGGTCCTGGCCGATGGTGTCGTGCTTGTCCAGCGCCTGGGCGATGGCCACCTTGGTGCCCACACCATCGGTCGAGCTGGCCAGCAGCGGGCGACGGTAGCCCAGCAGGGCGGACGCGTCAAACAGGCCGGCGAAGCCGCCGAAACCTCCCAGCACCTCCGGTCCGTGTGTGGCGGAAACCGCCTGTTTCATCAGCGAAACCGCGAGGTCTCCGGCGGCGGTATCCACGCCGGCGTCACGGTAGGAGGCGGAGGCAGAGGTCATTTTTGGTCGGTACCCTCGGTCGTAGTCGGAGCCACCGGCTCGTGGAGATCTTGGGGCTCTTCCACGGGGTGCACGTATAGCTTATCCGCATCGATGACGTGTTCTTTGCGCCCAACCAGTCGATCCAAAAGGATGGCCAAACTCCCAAAAATCGCGATCCCCACAACCACGCAGACCAGCGCCAGG
The DNA here is from genome assembly GCF_024810155.1 of Mycetocola sp. BIGb0189. Classification (NCBI taxonomy): domain Bacteria; kingdom Bacillati; phylum Actinomycetota; class Actinomycetes; order Micrococcales; family Microbacteriaceae; genus Mycetocola; species Mycetocola sp. BIGb0189. Next base: position 264,868 of record NZ_JANUED010000007.1, on the reverse strand, counting down.
AATCCGAAGATTTGCCCCTGGCTAAAGTCTTCATTTTTGGGGAACGAGAAGGTGAGGATCATCGCGGTGAGGATGCCCAGGGCCCCGCCAATCACAATGAATGTGAAGTACTTCGGGGAGCGGCGCACACGGACCGTGGTGCGGGTACGTTCCTCCTGCAGCGGGTCGGACTGGGGCTCCGGAGACTCGGTCATATACCCATTGTCCCCTATTGATCGGTGGCTGACGAATCGGGAGAATCCGCACAAAAAACCGCGGCCCGGATCCTCTGAGGAGATCCGGGCCGCGGGGTATGGTTCTGGCTACTCGCCGGCCTCGGCCAGGCGGCCACGACGGACCACAACGATGGTGCTCGCGGTGGCGATCACGATCAGGGCGAGCAGGCCGCCCGCGGTCCAGAAGATCCAGGAGTTGTCGGCCGGCGCCTCGGCGTTCGTGGCGGCCGGCTTGGCCGCTACCGGCTTCGCCGCCTCGGGCTTAGCCTCGGCCTTGACTCCGCACTCGGCCCCCAGCGGGATGCTGAAGGTGACGGCGTCCAGCGCCTCACCGGCCGGGTAGGTTCCAAACGCCGCGGCACCCTCGGCGGTCAGGGTCGCGGGGACCTTGTTGCCGCTCAGAGCATTGTCGCCGCGGGTCAGCGGAGTGGTGGTCAGATCCAGCTGCGCGAACCGCACCTGCTTCTGATCGATGGCCTGACCATCCTGGGTGGTGCCGTGAACATCCAGCAGCACATAGGCGGTCTTGTCATCCACCAGCTCGATCTGCGGGTTGGCCAGGGTGGTGTCCAGGACGCCCTGGTGACCGGTGAAGTGCATCGAGCCGGCGAATGTCACCAGTCCGCGCTGCTTCTCGCCGTCCACCGATCCGGTGCCCGCGGTGAAGGCGAACTCCGGGTAGGTGAAGGTGGCGCCGTCGGCGGCGGTGTACTCACCGCGGGCAATGCCCTCGATGTAGTTCAGGAACGACGCCTTGAAGCCCCAGTTGAGGGTTGCGCCCTCGACCGCGCAACCCTCGGCGAGGGCACGCTCGGCCAGCGTAAACACGAATCCGTGGTTGACCGAGCCCTGGAAGGTCAGCGTGTGCTCGCCGGCCTCGAGGGTCGTGGGCAGCGCGCCGGTCCAGCTGGCGTTTCCGTTGGCGTCGGCGGTGATGGTGCCGAGCAGGATCGGGGTCGAGTAGACCACCACGCGAATGTCCTTCTCGCCGGGCTGGAAGCCCGACGCGGTCACGGTCGCGCTCTCACCGGTGCTGAGCTTCGCGAGCTCGGTCTCGGTGACGTTCAGCCCGGTGGTGGCCGGCGGGGTGGCCGGGATCGGCAGGGTGGTGTTCTTGTCCTTGGCCGAGACCGACAGCACGGTGCCGGAGACACCCAGCGGGGCGGCGGCCGGCGAACCGATCGTGAAGGTCAGCGGATCGGCGCTCGCGTAGCGGCCCTGGAAGAGCTCGCCACCGGCGGCGCTCACCTGGACGGGCACGCCGCTCCAGGTGGTGGCCGCACCGTTCTCGGTGCGGGTGGCCGCGCCGAGGTTCAGGGTGCCAAAGACGATCCGGTTGCCGTTCAGGCTCGCGGTCAGGGTCGCGCTGGTGGGCGAGAGAACCTGAATGGTCGGGTTGGACAGGGTGTAGTCCAGCACGCCGCCGTGGCCGTAGAAGCGCACTCCACCGGAGTAGCTCACGCTTCCGGTACCGGTAGCCCGGTTGAAGTCGCTCACCGCGGACTGGCCGAACTGGAACGCGCCGTTTGCCCGGGTGGCACCGCCGACGGTGCTCACCGAGCCCTTGGCGATCGGTCCCTGCACGTAGTCGGAGAACTGGTTCTTGACCGACCAGCGCAGCGATCCACCGGTGATGGATGCCACCGGGTTGGTGACGGCGGGCTGATCCACCGGAGGCTTGGCCGGCTCGACCCCGCCGTTACCGGTGCCCGAACGCATCGCGATGGTCGCAAAGGCGTCCAGGCTGCGGTCGGTGGCCGACAGGCCGTGGGCTGCGGAACTTGCAATCTCATAGGTCTTGGCCGAGTTCAGGGTGCCCGCGGGAACCCTGATCGAAACGGTGAACTTTCCACCGACGATCTGGCTGGGCTGGACCCACTCCTGAGCGAGCCATCCGTCGCCGGGCAGGGCCGAGTTTCCGGTCCAGTAGCCCTTCTCACCCAGCAGGATGTAGGCACCGAACTGCGCGCCGGAGCCGGTGAATCCCGATCCGGTCACGGTGAAGACGTTGTCCACGCTCGCGTTGACATCGGCGCTCGGGGACACAATCAGCGAGGGCTTATTCGGGTCGATGATGACCGACGACTTGAGCGAGATCGCCGCGGAGGCATCCAGCGAACGGTCGGTCACCGAGAGGCCGTGTGCCGCCGAAGAGAAGACGGCGTACTCGCCACCGGACACAAACTGACCGCTGGGGATCACGAGCGTGGTGGTGAAGGCACCGTCCTTGATCTGGGCGGGGGTGACAAAGTCCTGGGCAAGCCAGCCGGTCTCGGGCAGCGGAGTGCCCGCGGCCCAGTTGGACTTCGAACCGATCAGAATGTAGGCACCGTTGACGGCACCCGGGCCGACATAGCCGGTGCCCGAGACGGTGAAGGTGTTGTTCTTCGCCGGGTCCACGTCCTTATTCGGGGTGATGGTCAGGGTCGGCAGGTTGGACTTCAGCGTGATCGGTGCCGAGGCATCCAGCGAGCGATCGGTAATCGAGAGACCGTGGGCGGCCGAGGAGTACACGGCGTACTCGGTTCCCGCGACGAAGGTTCCGGCGGGAACGTTCAGGATCGTGGTGAACGTGCCGTCCTTCACCTGTGCGGCGGGAACGAAGCCCTGGGTCAGCCACCCGGTTGCGGGCAGTGGGGTACCGGCGGTCCAGTTGCCCTTCGGGCCGATCAGAACGTAGGCGCCGTTGGCCGCTCCGGGGCCGACATAGCCGGTGCCCGAGACGGTGAACGCGGTGGCCTTGGCCGGGTCGACGTCGGAGTTCGGGGTGATGCTCAGCTTGGGGCTGGCGGCAACCGGAGCGAAGCTCAGCGGGGTTGCGGTCTCAAACAGCGCTTCCTTGGCACCGCCACCGGCGTAGGTGTAGATCCCAAAGTTGCCGGTCTGCGGCTCCTTGTCATAGCCCGGCTTGACCACCAGGGTGGTCTCGAAGGTGCCGTCGGGCTTGATCTCGATGGCACCGGCGCTCGCGCCACCGATGGTCTCCATCGACTCGGCGGCTACGCCCCAGCGCTGGGTTGAAACCGAACGAGCCGAGCTCGGTGCGTTCTCCGAGGGCTTCCAGGTGTCGGCGAACTTGCCAAACACCACGTAGGCACCGGTGAACTTGCCGGCCAGCGGCGGACGAGTTCCCACGGTGTTTGCGGTCGGCAGGAATCCGGTTCCCTTGATGGTCACCAGGTCTCCGGCGGGGTTCAGACCCGCAACCTTGTCCACGGTAACCCTGGCCTGCGCCGGGGCAAAGCTCAGCGGGGTGGCCGTCTCGAACAGAGCCTCCTTGGCCCCACCGCCGGGATACGTGTAGATCCCGAAGTTGCCGGCCTGCGGCTCCTTGTCGTACCCCTTCTTGACGGTCAGTGTGGTTTCGAAGGTGCCGTCGGGCTTGATCTCGATGGCACCGGCGCTCGCGCCACCGATGGTCTCGATCGAGTCGGCCGCTACGGCCCACTTCTGGTCGGAAACCGAGCGTGCGGTGCCCGGGGCACCCGCGGAGGGCTGCCAGGTGTCGGCGAACTTACCAAACACCACGTAGGCACCGGTGAACTTACCGGCCAGCGGCGGACGCGCACCGATCGTGTTTGCGGTCGGGAAGAAGCCGGTTCCCTTGACGGTGACGGTGTCGCCGTCGGGGTTCAGACCGGTGGTCTTGGAAACGGTTACCTTGCCCTGCTGCGGGGCAAAGGTCAGCGGGGTTGCGGTCTCGAAGCTCGCCTCGACCGGCCCACCGGCAGCGTAGGTGTAGATGCCGTAGTTTCCGGTTGCGGGTTCCTTATCAAATCCACGCTTGACCTGAATCTCGGTGCTGAAGGAACCGTCGGCCTTGAGCTCGATGGCACCGGCGTTTGCCCCACCAATCACCTGCATCGACTCGGCCGGAACGGCCCACTTGGTGGCACCGGTGACCCGGGCACTCGCGGGAGCACTTGCGGAGGGCTTCCAGTTGTCGGCGAACTTGCCAAACACCACGTAGGCACCGGTGAACTTGCCGGCCAGCGGCGGACGCGTTCCCACGGTCTTATCGGTCGGGAGGAATCCGGTGCCGGTCACCGTGACGGTGTCACCCTCACCGTTCAGGCCGGTGGTCTTGGAAACCACAACCTTGGGGGCGGCGGGAGTCTCGGTGGGCTGGGGAGTCGGAGTCGGCTCGGGAGTAACGGTGGGCTCGGGGGTCGGAGTCGGCTCCGGGGTCACCGTGGGCTCGGGGGTCGGGGTCGGCTCCGGAGTAACCGTGGGCTCCGGGGTCGGGGTCGGCTCGGGCGTCGGTGCACCCTTGACGGTGACCGGGGCAAACGAGTCCATGCTGCGGTCGGTGATCGACAGCGCGTGTGCGGCCGAGGTCGCTACCTGGTAGGTCTTTGCGGGATCCAGCTTGCCGGCGGGAACCACCAGGGTGGTGGTAAAGGCACCATCCACCACCATGGACTTGGGGACAAATGTCTGCGCCATCCACCCGTCGGCGGGTAGGGCCGTGCCACCGCTCCACACCGAGGTCTCACCAAACAGCACATAGGCGCCGTTGGCGGCACCCGGGCCCTCAAATCCCGTGCCCTTCACCTCGAGGGTGTTGGCCTGCGAGGGGTCAAGCGGCCCATTGGGCGTGACCGAAATCGAGGGGGCGGGGGCGGCCTGGGCGGGGGCGCTACCAACGATCAGACCACCGGCGACAAGCGCCAGTGCCAGGATCGGGGCAAGCCAGACCCGCAGCCGCGAGGACAGGGCTGAGAGATACACGGAAACTCCAGAGGTGGGGTGTGGGGTTTCTATCCGCAGCAAGCTCAGGTGAAGTACCACTTGAGGCGCAGATAGGTTAGCCTAAGTAAGGCAAGGCTATGATCGAGTAAATCTGGTCGGGACGGCACTTGTCAAGCTGAGGCTAGCCTTACCTCGTTAAATTCCCCACGTAGAGCGAGAAACCAGATGTCACCCCGCGGAAAAAGCGTGCGCACCGCCGCACTTCTCACCCTGACCGCGCTGCTGCTCACCGCATGTAGCGCTACGGCAACGACGCCCGAGAACGACGGTTGCGCCCAAACTCCGCTCAGCGAGCTGAAGCTGGACACCCCGGCCAACCAGATCACCGGCGTCTCCGACGCCTGCCTGGCCAACCCGGCGATCGACCCGATCGAGAAGGACCCGTCTCCGAAGCTTCCGGTCACCGTGACCGATGACGCCGGCGCGCAGGTCACCGTGACGGACGCCTCGCGCATCCTCGCCCTCGACATCTCCGGCACCCTCGCCGCCACCGTCTGGGGCCTGGGTCTCGGCAAGAACCTGATCGGTCGCGACGCCGCCACCTCGTTCCCCGGAACCGAGAAGCTGCCGTTGGCCACCGGCTCCAGCCACACCCTGAACGCCGAGGCGATCCTGGCGATGGCCCCCACCGTGATCCTCACCGATGGCAGCCTCGGCCCCAAGGCCGTGCGCGAGCAGCTCGCCCAGGCGGGCATTCCGGTGGTCAAGATCACCCAGGACCGCACCATTTCCAACACCGGCGACATCGTGCGCGAGGTTTCCACCGCCCTGGGCATCCCCGAGACCGGAACCAAGCTCACCGAGCGCATCGACACCGAACTCAAGACCGCCCTGGGTGACGCGCAGAAGATTGTGCCCGCGGATGAGTCCAAGCGCCCCCGCGTCATCTTCCTCTACGCCCGTGGTGGCGCGGGCATCTACTACCTCTTTGGTGAGGGTTCCGGCGCCGATTCGCTGATCGACGCGATCGGTGGGGTGGATGTGGCCAAGGAAATCGGTTGGAACGGGATGAAGCCGATGACCGCCGAGGCCCTGATGAACGCCAAGCCCGATGTGCTGCTGATGATGACCGACGGCCTCAAATCGGTCAACGGCATCGACGGGCTGCTCGAGCAGATCCCCGCCCTGGCCTCGACCCCCGCCGGCGAACACCGCCGCGTGGTCACCATGAACGACACCGAGATCCTCGGCTTCGGACCGCGCACCGCGGCCGTGGTGGAGTCCCTCGCCCGCGCCCTCTATACGGCACCGGAACCCAGCGCCACCCCCGCCAAATGAGTGGCGCGCAGGCCCCCGCACGCACCCGTGTGTCCAAACACCGCCTCACCGGCCGCCGTCTCGCGCTGATCGGCGGGCTGGCGATCGCGCTGGTGCTCGCCATCTTTATCTCGCTGGGACTCGGCCAGTTTCCGATCGCCCCGCACGAGGTGTGGAACCTGATCATCGCCAAGTTTGGCGTCTCGGTTCCGCCCGCGGCCCCCGGCGCCGAGGCGGCGCTCTGGACCGTACGGATGCCCCGTCTGCTACTGGGTGTCCTGGTGGGAGCCGCGCTGGCCGGGTCGGGTCTGCTGTTGCAGGCGATCTTTGGAAACCCGCTGGCCGATGCCGGCGTGATCGGGATTTCCTCGGGGGCGGCGCTCGGCGCGGCCCTGGCGATTGTCACCGGGATGGCGGCTCTGGGTAACTGGACGGTGCCCGCGCTGGCGTTTGTGGGCGGCCTGATCAGCGTGTTTGCCGTCTATATGGTGTCCCGCTCGGGAGGCAAAACCGAGGTGGTCACGCTGATCCTGACCGGCATCGCGATCAACGCGATCTGCGCCGCCGGACTCGGATTCCTGACCTTCCTGGGCAACACCTCCTCACGCGAGCAGATCGTGTTCTGGCAGCTGGGCAGCCTCAACGGTGCCCTGTGGACCCAGGTGGCGACCGTGTTCCCGGTGGTGGTGATCGGCCTGATCGTCGCCTACCTCGTCGCCCCGAAGCTTGACCTATTTGCCCTCGGAGAAAAGAGCGCCCGCCACCTGGGTGTGAACGTCGAGGCGCTGCGGATCACCGTCATCCTGCTGGTCGCCGTGCTGGTTTCGGTGGCCGTGGCCTTCACCGGCATTATCGGTTTTGTGGGCCTGGTGATCCCGCACCTGATGCGGATGATCATCGGCCCCGCCCACCGCCCGCTGCTACTGGCGTCGGTGCTCGGCGGCGCGCTGCTGGTGGTGCTCGCCGACCTCTTCGCTCGCACCGCGATTGCCAACGCGGACCTGCCAATCGGTATGGTCACCTCGCTGGTGGGTGGACCGTTCTTCTTCTGGCTGCTGATTCGCACCCGTAAGTCGCAGGGAGGCTGGGCATGAGTGACCTGATGGCCGAGGGCGTCTCGCTGTCCTTTTCCGGCAAACCCGTGCTGCAGGATGTTTCGCTGCGGGTCCTTCCCGGTGAGCTGCACGCCCTGATTGGTCCCAATGGTGCGGGGAAGTCCACGCTGCTGGCGATGCTCTCGGGGGATCGCACCCCGGCATCCGGTGCGGTGCTGCTCGACGGGAAGAATCTCGGCGAGTGGCGTCCGAAGGAGTTGGCCCGCGAGCGCGCGGTCCTCACCCAGGACAACACAGTCACCTTCCCGTTTACGGCCGCGCAGATCGTGGAAATGGGACGCGCGCCCTGGCAGCGCACCCCGGCCGAGGCCGAGGATGAGCGGGCAATCGCCGAGGCCGTGGCGCAGACCGACGTGGCCCACCTGATGGACCGCACGATCCCCCACCTCTCCGGTGGCGAGCGCGCCCGCGTGGCACTGGCCCGGGTGCTCGCCCAGCGCGCGCCGATTGTGCTGCTGGACGAGCCCACCGCGGCCCTCGATCTGCGCCATCAGGAGGACGTGCTGCGCATCGCCCGCGACCGTGCGCGCGCCGGCGACGCCGTGGTGGTGGTGCTGCACGATCTGAACCTGGCCGCCGCCTATGCCGACCGGATCACCCTGCTCTCGCGCGGGCGTATCGCCGCCTCGGGCACCCCGAGTGAGGTGCTGACCACCGCACGGGTCGAGGAGGTCTACGGTCAGCGGGTCGAGATCATCGAGCGCCCGGACCGCCCGCCCCTGATCGTGCCGCTGCGCTAGTCCCGGCCAATGCGGTCAACTTCATTGCAATTGGCGGCACTGAGTGGCACCATGAGAGACAGCAAGAGGTGATCCCCCGGTATTTGTACTCGGGCAGTCACCTTGGCCCCCGGTTTGATTGCTACGGCACCCGGGGGTTGCTTCTTTTAAACGCGCACCTCAATCACGCGCTCACGAAATGTATGTGAATAGTTCTGCGACCCGCCCACGCGCTGTTGATACATCGCAAACGCCAGAAGGTCGGGAAGCCACAGGAGCTTCTCGTGTGACGGCGACGCGGGAATCACTCTCAGTTGCCGCGAAATAATAGCGCTTGTTCGAGCCCGAGCGATGATCCGGGCGTCCGCGTTGCGTTGAGTCATGAATTTTCTCTCCTCGAAGACCGCAAGCCCGATGCCATCTCCAGCCTCGCCTCGTTCCAACGCGCCCAACAACAATCCAAAGCAACGGACCCGCGCGCGCTCACCTCCGGAATCCGAATGCTCAACCGGGGTTCGCACGCTGATCATCAGTTCGTCCGCACCGGTGGCGATATATCGAGCAAAATCATGAATGCGACGCCGCCCGTTCTCTGATTGGTGCGCCTGGGTGGAATGCCAATACTCCGCCCCCGCAATGCGCCGAAGCTCGTGCCGAACCTCGTTCAGCTCGGCCCGCGGCAGTACATACGCTGCCATCAGGTAGAAGGGTGCCGCCTGCGAGTGCGGCACGGCACCGGGGGCCAGATACGACTCATCGATAAAGGCAACCGGGTTCCTGCCCGCCGAATACGCACCGTGAAGCAACTCCTGCTGAATTCTCAATGCCGTCATGCCCACAGAATTGCAATTGAGGTCGAGAATCAACCGAGCGCCCGGAACATCCGCGAGCTCGATAGAGCCGGTGATGGTCCGTGAATCGTGCGCGAGCCCCGGAGGTACTAGCTTCGGGGGTTTGCGCGGGCGGGCTGGCGACCGAAGAAGAACCAGGTGAGTGCACCGATCAGCGGCAGGAAGATGATCGCCAGGGCCCAGAGGGCGCGGAACGAGTCGGCTGGGGTGCCGGTGCGGGGGCTGCGCGCCAGCGAGATCAGTGCGGCGATGGCCAGTCCGATGATCGCCAACACGACCAGGCTCCAGACGATGTCGTAGCCGGCCGGTAGCAGCGGATTCGGTTCCATGGTTCCCCCTCGATAGTGAACCCCAGAATAACAGCCGTTTGCTTTGGCCGAGACGGCCTACGCCCCGCCGGAGAGCCGGATCGTGGTACCCGCGGTGTAGCTCGCATCCGGCGTGACCAGCCAGGCGATGGCCGCGGCAATCTCGTCCGGTTCGGCGGCCCGACCCAGCGGGATGCGCGCGGCCGCCTTTGTCGGGCGGTCGGCCTCCCCGGCATCCGCATGAATGTCGGTCATCGTGGTGCCCGGGGCCACCCCGACCACCCGGATTCCGTGCGGGGCCACCTCGGCGGCGAGCCCCTGGGTCAGCGCATCCACCCCGGCCTTGGCCGCCGCATAGTGCACGTAGGTGTTGGGAGATCCGTTGCGGGCGGCGGTCGAGGAGACATTCACCAGCACGCCGGGCGTCTCGGCGGCCAGGAATTCGCGCACCGCACGCTGGGCGACCAGCACCGCCGAGGTCAGGTTAGTGTCGATTACCGCACGCACGGTGTCGCTCGGAGTCTCGGCCAGTGGTCCGATGTGCAGGGTCGCCCCGGCGTTATTCACCACGTTATCCAGGTGCCCAAAACGCTCCAGGGCCGCGGTAAAGAGGGTGTCGATCCCCGCGTCGGTGGACAGGTCTGCCCCGACCGCCAGGACCGCGGTTCCGGCTGCGGCCAGCTCGGCAACCAGCGCCTGTGCCGCGGCGGTGTTACCCCGATATCCGAGCACGAGGCTGTGCCCGGCGGCCGCGAGACGACGGGCGGTGGCGGCCCCGATGCCGCGGGTTCCGCCGGTGATCAGCGTGATCGGGCCGCGGTTCTCGGCGGCGCTCACTCGGCAAACCTTCCACGCAGCAGCGGCAGCAGCCCACCAATATCGGCGCGCTGACCCGAGGCGTAGACACTACCCGCCTGCACCGCGTCATCCCAGTCCAGGACGCCGCGCGCCAGATCCAGCCACACCTCGGCGGTCATCTCGACCACGTTCGGCGGGGTGCCACGGGTATGCCGCGGACCCTCGATGCACTGGGTGGCCCCGAAGGGTGGAACCCGTACCTCGACGGTGTTTCCGGGTGCGCGCTCGGCGAGCAGCTGGAGCGTATAGCGAACGGCCATCGCCTTCTGATCGCGGGTCGGTGCCTCGCCGCGGGTGGCCAGAACGGCCGCGAGACCGTCGGAATCGGGTATCTGTGCACGTGCCATACCTCTAGGCTAGTACCGTGAAGATCCTGGTCCTCGGCTCCGGTGCCCGTGAGCATGCAATCGTCCTGTCCCTGCTCGGCGAAGACGCCGGTCACGCCATCGTGGCGGCCCCCGGCAATGCCGGTATCGCCGCGCGCGTACCCGTGGTCGCCGTGGACGCCACCGACCCCGACGCGGTCACCGAACTCGCGCGTGCCGAAAACGCCGACCTGGTGATCATCGGTCCCGAAGCCCCGCTGGTAGCCGGTGTGGCCGATGTGCTGCGTGCCGCCGGGTTCCCGGTGTTCGGCCCCGACCGTGCCGCCGCCGCCCTTGAGGGCTCGAAGAACTTCGCCAAGCGGATCATGGCCGAGGCGAATGTCCCCACCGGGCGCGCCTTCCGCGCCTCCACCGTCGAGGAGGTTGTGGCCGCCCTCGACGAGCTCGGCGCACCCCACGTGGTGAAGGCCGACGGCCTGGCCGCCGGTAAGGGTGTGCTGGTCACCTCCGACCGCGACGCCGCAATCGAGCACGCCCGCCAGTACCTCGACGCCGGCAGCGTGCTGATCGAGGAGTTCCTCGACGGCGAAGAGGTCTCCCTGTTCTTCCTGAGCGACGGCCAGAACGTGCTGCCGCTCTCCCCCGCCCAGGACTTCAAGCGCCTGCAGGACGGCGATGCCGGCCCCAACACCGGCGGCATGGGCGCCTACTCGCCGCTGCCCTGGCTGGATGAGCACTTCGGTTCCGAGCGCGCGTTTGTGGACCAGGTGCTGGACACCGTGGCCGCCCCGGTCATCCGTCAGCTGGCCGCCGAGGGCACCCCGTTTGTGGGTCTGCTCTATGCGGGTCTGATCCTGGTGGATGGTGGCCGCACGGTCAAGGTCATCGAGTTCAACGCCCGGTTCGGCGATCCCGAGACCCAGATCGTCCTGCCGCGTCTCACCTCGAACCTCTCCGAGCTGCTCTATGCGGCCGCGACCGGCACCCTGGCCGAGCAGCCCCGTCCGGAATTCTCCGACCAGGCCGCGGTCACCGTGGTTCTGGCCAGCGAGGGCTACCCCGAGGCACCGATTACCGGTCGCGTACTCACCGGCCTGGCCCATGCCGAAAACGTCCCCGGCGTGCACCTGACCCACGCGGCAACGGCCGTCCAGGGTGACGCGCTGTTCGCCACCGGTGGGCGCGTGCTCAACGTGGTGGGCCTCGGCGACGACTTCACCGCCGCCCGCGCCGCAGCCTATGCGGCGCTGGACAAGATCGGCCTGGAGGGCGGCCAGTACCGCACCGACATCGCCGCGAAGGTCGCACACTAGCTCCAACCCTGACCACCGTGGGCAGGCTCCATGCGGAGCGGGCCCACGGTGGTTTTTTGTGTCACGGGTGCGGGGTGGCGTCCGGTTCGACGAAGCGGGATGGCCGGAACGTGGTCAGCAGATCGGACTCGATCCCCTCCAGCAGCTCCCGCGCCAGCAGCGTGCCGATGCCCGCAGTCAGGGCGATGCCCGCGTGGGCGACCGCAACCGACAGCCCCGGGGTTCCGGTACGTCCGAGGACCGGACGTCCGTCCTCGGGAATCGGCCGCAGCCCCACCCGAACGCTCTCCAGGGTGGCCTCCTCGGCCCCGCGGATTTCCCGGCGAATGGTTGCGAGCGCGCGGGTGGCCACCGCCTCCGGCCCGTTTTCCACCGAGTCATCGAGGTAGTCTTCGGCGGCGAGCAGCGTTGTCTCGTCTGCCTGGCGAAGTTCAAACTCGGGACCGGACACGATCCCGTTGATCAGCGGTGCCGAGGTTCGCAGCCGCAGCAGGATGCACGGCGACGCGACCACCGGTACGTGCACTCCCGCGCTCCGCAGCAGCGCGGTGGTTCCCGTCCCGGCCGCGACCACGACCTCATCCACGGTGACGGTCCCGGCCGCGGTGCGCACCCCGGTAACCCGGCCGTCGGTCACCACCAGCTCATGCACACGGGTGTCGGGCACGAACTCTGCTCCACGGGCGAGGGCACCACTCAGAAGCGACCGGGTGAGCGCCACCGGATCCACACTGCCATCGGTTTCGGCCAGGACCGCCGCTCGGGGCGGGGTGCGCAGATGCGGTTCCCGGGCGGCGCACCCCTCGGTGGACAGTACGCGTACGTGCGCCCGCAGCTCCGGATCGATCATCAGGTCCGCATCCGGGTTACCGCGGGCGTCCGACCAGGACAGCGCACCGCGACGGGTCAGGGCAAACGGGAGCGTCAGCTCCTCGGCAAGGCGGTCGAGCTCCGCGGAGGCGAAGCGGCGCAGTGCCGCCTGTTCGAGGTCGGCCGCGGAGGCGGAGAGCCCGATCCAGGCGAATGCGTCGCCGGTGGCACCACCGGCGGGCTGTCCGGCATCGAGAATCAGAACCTGGGATCCGCTTCGGGCCAGCGAGTACCCGATCGCGGCCCCCAGCACCCCGGCACCGATCACGGCAATGCGTTTTGTCGTCTGCGCACTCATGGATGAAGGCTACCAGCGGGGCCACCGCCCACTCCCCGGCCCAGGCACGGTCTGTGTGGGTGCGCAGGTGGCGAATCAGAACGCGGACGGGGCCGTCGGGGCACCAGCCTGACGACCCCGGCCTCGCCTATTCGCCGGTGCGCAGGAAGATCCGCTCCAGGCTCCACGGGTTTTCCGCGTACAGGCCCGCGAGGGAGGAGGAGGCGTCGTCGGGGTAGATGTCACGCTCACCGGCAATAACCCCGGCGAGGATCCGCTCGGCCACGCTCGACGGCTGTGCCTTATCCATGTCGACACCACTGAGCATCTCGGTATCGATCTGTGCCGGATAGGCCACCGAGACCTGCACTCCGCTGTCCCGCAGCTCGGCACGCAGCGCCTGGCCGTACTCGTGTGCGGCGGCCTTGGAAATGCTGTATCCGGTCATATTGCGGGCGGGCGCGAAGGCGAGGATCGAGGCGACGTTGACGATGGCGGCCGGCCCATTGGCGATCAGCCTTGGGGTAAAGGCACGCGAGGTGTTCAGCACGCCGAACAGGTTCGTTTCCAGGTCCAGACGGTAGTCCTCAATCGCCCCGTCGAGTGCACCACCAAAGCTCAGGGTGCCCGCATTATTGATCAGGATGGTGGCATCGGCGGCAATCGCTGCGGCGGCGGCCACGCTGGCCGGATCGGTGACGTCGAGGGTGACCAGCTGCACCCGCTCATCCGTGACCCACTCGGCGCTCACCCGCGCCGTGTCCCGCGCCCCGGCATAGACCTTCGCCGCCCCCAGCTTCAGCAGGTGGGTAACAAAGTGGGTGCCGAGGCCTCGGCCGGCTCCGGTGACAAACACGATGGCATTGTTGATCTGCATGATTTCCTCAATTCGTTGATGATGATTCGATTCTAGGAACCCGCACTGATTCGGTGAATGCTTGTTTTGCTCGATTTTTTATCTGTTCGTCTCATTCGACAGCAGGCCCTGCGATGCCGAGTAGTCTGAGGCCATGAGCGCACTCGAAGATGTCCTGTCCCTGGCCGGGGTCCGCGGCAGCCTCACCACCCCGATCAGCGCCGGCAACCGTTGGGGTTTTGAACTGGATGCGGTGCCCGAGGCGGCCTTCCACGCGATCACCGCGGGGGTCGCCTACCTCTCGGTGCCCGGGCATGAGACGATTCAAATGCTTCCCGGTGACGTGGTGCTGCTCCCACACGGATCCGCTCATGTTTTCGCCAGCGACCGCGACACCACCCCGGTCCACTTTGACCGCTACAACCACGTGCGCTCACGCACCCCCGGCGAGGTCCTGGAGACCGGCAGCGCGCCGCGCTCCACCAACGTGCTGTGTGCGTTTTACATCCATAACCTCACCACCAGCACCGCGCTGTTTGAGCTGCTACCCGAGGTCATCTACATTCCCGCGCATCCCGAGGGCGGCCCGATCATCGAGGTGACCAAGCTGCTCGCTCAGGAGGTGTCTCGGCCGGGAATGGCCACCAACACGATCATCGATCGACTGATCGACGTGCTGCTGATCCATATCCTGCGCGAGTGGATCGCGACAACCGAATTCACCCGGGCGTCCTGGCTGCGTGGGCTGACCGACCCGGTGGTCGCAACCGCACTCAATGCGATCCACGCCGATCCTGCCCGCGAATGGAGCCTCGATACGCTGGCCGAGCAGGCGCGCGTTTCACGTGCAACGCTCAGCCGCCGTTTTTCCACTCTGGTCGGGCAGTCCCCCGGTGCCTATCTGGTGTCCTGGCGGATGGATCTCGCCGCCCAGCAGCTACGCGAAACCGATGAGCGGATCGCCGCCATCGCCCACCGGGTGGGCTACACCTCCGAGTTCGCCTTCTCCCGCGCCTTCGCCCGGGCCTTCGATCTGGCACCGCGCGCGTATCGCGAGGCGAACCGGCTCCCCACCCGGCCCGCATCCTCGGCCGCCCCGAAGGAGCACTGACCGCATGCAGCCCCGGAGCCACTTTCGCACCACGTCCACGTTTCTTTCACCACTCGTGTTGACCCTGGTTGCCCTCCTGATGCTCGCAAGCGCGAGCATGTTCGTCTATCTCCTGACCACCCAGGGGCTCTCGTCCGGCGAATGGATTCTGTCCTCGGTCGTCCTCGTTGTGGTCACCGCGGTCCTGACCGGGTGCCTGCTCAGCCACCATCGCATCGAAATTGGCGAGGACACCGTGCGGCTGATCTGGTTCCCCCTGTATGTCAAGACCATCCCCGCGAACCAGCTTCGCTCAGTTGCCTCGGAGACCGTGAATCCCTGGCACACCGGCCTTGGTCTGCGCCTGCTCGGCGGGGGCACGCTGGGACTCATTAATCGCGGCGGCCCAGCCCTCTCATTTCACACCGAGTCGGGTGCGCGCTACCTGATCGTGGTTCCGGTCGAGGAGGAGCGCGCCGAGATCATACGGCGTATCTCTACCCTCATCTAGTCTTCGTCCACATCCTGAATCCCCAGAAGCACCCCCTCGCAGCAACCTCACAGCTACTTAATTTCGCCCGGAATGACGCGGCTCTCGGGCCACCGGAAAGCCTCACAAAACGAGCGTCAGCCACGCCGGATTGCGCAAAGCGTGCAGTCTCTGCATAATTAACTCCTCTGCACAAAGAAGGTTAGTTATGTATTTCCCCGCCGCCGGTGTTCCCGAGTCCGAACTGGGACTGCGCGAACGTAAGCGCTTGGCCACCGAACGCACCATCGAACGCGCGGCCCTCGATCTCGCCCAGGAACACGGGTACGAGGGCGTCACCGTGGAGATGATCTGCGAGTCCGCCATGGTCTCCCCGCGCACGTTTTTCAACTACTTCGGATCGAAGGAGGGCGTGTTCCTCGGACACACCCCGCCCCGCCCGACCCCCGAAATGATCGACTGGTTTGTCAACGAGCGGCCCAGCACCACGCTGCTCGACCTGGTTGAGCTGTTCCGCCGGATGATGAGCACCCGCAACCGCACCGACCCCGCGGCGATGCGTGAGCGCCGGGCGCTCATCCACTCCACCCCGGATCTTGCGGTGCGCGAATTCGCGCGGATGGCCGAGGCCGAAACCGAACTCACCGCCCTGCTGCAACAGCGCCGTGATGCCGTCGGAACCGAGGGTTCCGACGTCTTCCCCGATGAGCCCCGGGTGGTGGTGCTGCTCGCCTTCGCGATCATGCATCCGGCCATGCACCGCTGGCTCGAGGACCCCGACGGGGCACCCCAGGAAGAACTCATCGCAGACTCGCTCCAGATGATCCGACGGATCATCGACGAGCCCACACACTCCTAATTCCCCCACCCACACACGGATCAGAAACGCACCTCATGTCTATTCCCTCAGCGGCTGCCACCCCCACCAGGCGCAGCATTCTTCTCGTATTTGCAGGGCTCATGGTCACCATGCTGCTCTCCTCGCTTGACCAGACCATCTTCTCCACCGCGCTGCCCACCATCGTGGGCGAGCTCGACGGTGTGGACCACATGCTCTGGGTCACCACCGCCTACATCCTGGCCTCCACCATCATGCTGCCGGTCTACGGCAAGCTCGGCGACCTGATCGGCCGTAAGGGCCTGTTCATCGGCGCGATCGCGCTGTTCATCGCCGGTTCCATCGTCGGTGGTCTCGCCCCCGACATGACCTGGCTGATCACCGGTCGCGCGATCCAGGGCCTCGGTGGTGGTGGTCTGATGATCCTCTCCCAGGCGATCATCGCCGATGTGGTCCCCGCCCGCGAGCGTGGCCGCTACATGGGAATCATGGGTGGTGTGTTCGCGCTGAGTTCGGTGGCCGGACCGCTGCTGGGTGGTTGGTTCACCGAGAGCATCGGCTGGCGCTGGGCCTTCTGGATGAACATTCCGCTGGGTATCCTGGCGATCGCCTCGGCCGTCGCGTTCCTGCGTCTGCCCAAGCACACCGGTGCCCGTCCGAAGCTCGATGTGGCCGGCATGCTGTTTATCGCCCTGGCCTCGACCTGCCTCGTGCTGGTCACCACCTGGGGTGGCACCACCTATGACTGGAACTCCCCGGTCATCATCAGCCTGATCATCGGTGCCATCGTCACCGCCGTCGCCTTCGTGATGGTCGAGCGCCGCGCCGCCGAGCCGATCATGCCGCTGCACCTGTTCCGCGACCGCAACTTCAACCTCTCCACCGGAGCGGGTCTGATCATCGGTATCGCCATGTTTGGTGCGATGGCCTACCTGCCGACCTACCTGCAGATGGTCACCGGAGCCGACGCCACCCAGGCCGGCTTCCTGATGATCCCGATGATGGCCGCCCTGCTGATCTCCTCGATCGGTTCGGGTCAGATCGTCAGCCGCACCGGCAAGTACAAGATGTTCCCGATCATCGGTACCGCACTGGTCGCGCTCTCGCTGGTCCTGCTGTCCACGATGACCGCCGGCATGCAGGTGTGGATCATCTGCGCCTACCTGGCCATCATGGGTCTGGGCCTCGGCCTGAACATGCAGATCCTGGTGCTGATCGTGCAGAACTCGTTCCCGCTGGCCCAGGTGGGTACCGCGACCGCCGCGAACAACTACTTCCGTCAGATCGGTGCCTCGATCGGTTCCGCCGTGGTGGGTAGCCTCTTCGTGGCCCGTCTGCGCGACCTGTTCGCCGAGCGGATGCCGCAGCAGCCCGGCGGCGGGAGCGCCGGCGGTGACAGCAACTCGCTGACTCCGGCCGTGGTCAAGGCTCTCCCCAAGGAGGTGCGCGACATCATCATCGGCGCCTACAACGACGCACTGACCCCGGTGTTCCTGTACATGGTTCCGCTGGTGATCCTCGGTATCGTGCTGCTGCTCTTCATCAAGGAGAAGCCGCTGGCCACCTCGCTTGAGCGCGCCAAGCAGGGTCCCGACTCCGCCCCCGCGACCGGTTCCATCTCGGTGGACTCGGTCACCGTGGCCGCCGGTTCCGTGGTGGGTGCCGACACCGGTTCGATCCCCGTGATCGCCCCGGACAGGCCCACCGGCCCCGGCCCGCAGGGCGCGCAGCGCTAACCCGCCCATCACAAAACCCCGGGTCGATCGTTCACCGATCGGCCCGGGGTTTTTGTGTCTCTCCCGAGATTTTCGGCCGGGTGCGCCAGGATGGGGAGTGATCGGGCCACTCACCGTCTTGGCCCTCCACGAACACGGGAGTTCAGGGATTTGACCACCGCACACACCTATGGCGTTCCGGCCGAACAGATTCGCCGGTTTACCGGCCGGGCCGAGCAGCTGGCCCGCATCGATTCGTTTGTGGAGGCCAACGGTCCCGGGGCCGGATCGCGGCGGATTGCGCTGGACACCGGCGGCGGGTTGAGCGTGGACCTGCACCCGGACCGCGCGCTGGATGTGGGCCGGGTGAGCTTTGCCGGGGTTCCAGTGGCCTGGCTGTCCCCCACCGGGATCGGATCCCCCGCCGCCTATGACGGACAGGGTGAGAACTTCCTGCGCACCTTCGGTGGCGGGCTGCTTGCCACCTGCGGGATGGACACGTTTGGTCCGCCCAGCACCGATCAGGGCCGCGAGTTTGGCACCCACGGACGCTTTGGCGCGACCCCGGCCACCCTGGAAACGGTGCGGGTGCGCGGCGGCAAACTCACGGTGATCGGGACCATGCGTCAGGCCACCGTATTCGGGGAGAACATCGAGGTGCGGCGGAAAATCACCGCCCGGGTGGGCGGCTGCACGCTGCGGATCACCGATCAGGTGACCAACCTCGGCGACACCGATCAGCCGCATATGGTGCTGTATCACGCGAACTTCGGCTGGCCGCTGCTCAGTCCCGAAAGCACCCTGGACATCGCCGCCGATGAGCGGATCGGGATCGACGAGCACGCGCGTGCCGAGATGGATATCTGGAACCAGTTCCACGCGCCGGTGGCCGATATCCCCGAGCGCGTCTACCGGCATGTGCCGCCCGCCGCCGAGGCGAGCGGCTGGAGCCGCGCCCGCCTGACCAACCCCAACATCGGCATCAGCGCCGAGATCCGCTTTGACCGCGCCACCCTAGGCAACCTCTACCAGTGGAAGATGCTTGGCGAGGGCACCTACGTGCTGGGCCTCGAACCCTCCAACTGCGCGACCATCACCGGCCGCGCCGCCGCCCGCGAGGCCGGCACCCTGCCGATCCTGCAGCCCGGCGAAACGGTGCGCCACCGCATCGAGTTCGCCTTCGCGCGCGAGGGCTCGGCGGAGGCTTAGTCCTCGGGGTAGCCGAACCCGGGAACGCCCGGGTTGATGTCGTTTCCCGTCGGTGGGAAGAACAGCAGCAGATACACGGCCACCAGGACCAGCGGGACGAGCGCGAGTCCCAGCGCGAGCCAGGTGTATCGGCGGTTGGCACCGGGCGCACGAAAATGCACGATCGACATGATGATCGTGATGAGCGCCAGCGGCACGGCAACCAGCGGCGACGCCAGCATGAGCACGATGCTGCTACAGGCGAGGACCAGGGCACCGGTGGCGAGGCGATCGGATTTGGGTACGGCCGAGGCGGGCTGCGGACCGGACGAGGGACTGGCCGCACCGGCAATGGCGCTCGGGGGGCCCAGCTCGGCGAGGACACGCTTGGTCGCCTCGGGTGAGCTATCTTCGGCGAGCGCATCACTCACATGGTGCTCAATGGCAGCCAGTGTCTCGGCACGTTCGCGCGGGTCGGCTCCGACCAACGCGAGGTCAAGTTCCCGCAAATACGCGGCCACCAGCGGACGGTCAATGGCAGATTCCCCGGTCATACTGATTCCCCTCCTAGTACTGTTTCAACGTCCTGATTGAACCGGCCCCACACCAGTTCAAAGGCTTCGAGCGCCCGAGTTCCCGACGGAGACAGCCGGTAGTACTGCCGCGGCGGGCCGCTGCTGGATTCCTCCCAGTACGTCTCTACCCGGTCCTGTTTCTTAAGCCTCGAAAGCAGCGGGTACAGCGTGCCTGCATTGGCAAACAGTGCCCGATGCGGCGCGAGCCGCTGCGCGAGCTCGAGCCCATATGCGGGTCCACCCCGCAGACAGGCGAGCACACAGTACTCCAACACGCCCTTACGCAGCTGGACCAGAACGGCCTCGGTTTCCTCCGACATGCTGAGAGCGTAGCAGGTATCACACACTGTTAGGTACTAATTAATATTAGCGACCTTCCGAACGGCAGCACACATCCACACCCGGAACATGATCGGGCGCGAAGAATCCGAGGCGGGTCTAGCCCCGCAGGCGCTCACGCAGGGCGTCGAGGGTCGGCTCGAACCACACCTGAGTGCCGCGGTTGGACTCCCAGACGAAGTCGCGCAGCGGCGCGCTGGCGGCGGTCTCGGCACCGATGTTGCCGATGATCGCGACCGGGGTGCGGTAGTTCACCAGCTTCTGCAGGAACTCCCCGGCAACTCCGGAAGCCAGCCGGAAGAACTCGGGATCGAGGCGTTCGCGCGGGACCGCGACCAGGGTCACGCTCTGTCCCCAGAGCGAGCCGATCAGTTCGGCCATGCCGTCCGGGGTTGTCACATACTCTCCGGTTTCGGGCAGCACCATCACGCGGTGCTGGGCGATCTCCTCAATACTCATGTGCTCAGGCTAGCGAACCCGCGCGGCCGAAAACTAGCCGATCGGGTAGGCCACGTAGGCAAACCGGGTCGAGTCCGGCGACCATCCGTTGACGTTGGTGGTGCCCTGCCCACCAAACAGGCGGGCGACCGTGCGTGCCTCGGCCGCGTCCGGGGTGCCCAAGCGCAGCTCCACCTCGAGGTTTTCCGGGTGACCCAGCGTCCCCGCGGGATACGACAGCCACAGCAGGTGCTCCCCGTTCGGCGAGGGGTGCGGGAACCAGTTGACCCGCTCGTCGTTGGTGAGCTGGTGTGCCACCGGTAGGACAAAGTCCCGCCCGGATCCATCGGCCAGGCTCGCCACGGTGCCCGCCGGAAGCTCCCCCACCAGCCGAGGCAGCGCGCAGTCCTCCACGTGCTCGATCGCCCGCAGCAGCGGGAAGGCGGATTCGCCGAGGATCTCGACAATCGAGAGCGGGGAGGTCGGGTCCTTGACCTCACCCAGTGTGCCCTGCACGTCCGCGGCAGCCATCCGGTGCAGCTGCGCGTGACCGGGGGTCGATCCCTCGGGTTCGGCATTGAAGTACAGCGACCCGTCGGGCCCAAATTCTGCCCCATCCTCGGGCCTGGCGGCGGCACTGAGCGGGATCAGGGCACCGTCGGCGATCCGCACCAGGGCGACGCGGAACCGCGCAAATTCGGGGGTGTTGGGGCCGTGTGGGAAGCTCAGCCCCACGATCGAGAGCAGGGTGCCGCCGGCGTTGATGCCGTGCAGGTAGTGCTTCACCAGGCCGTCATCATCCCGGGTGATCTGGGTGGGGATGCCACCGGCGATCGGGATCGCATAGAGGTGCCCGTTCTTCGCGGTGGCGTAGATGGTGCCACCATCCGGGGAGAGCACATGGTCGTTATTGAGGTCGCCGCGGTTGCCGGTGGGAATCACCTCGGGGGGCCCCTCGCCGCTCAGCGGGACCCGCACCAGGCCGCCCTCGTGGTTGAGCACCAGGAAGGTCCCGTCCGGGTGCCAGTTCGGGGCCTCCAAGAGGTCGGTCTCCGAGGCAAAAACCAGGGAGTCGGTGCCGGTGGTCACGTCATAGACGCGCACCTCGGTGCGCTGGCCGGGCAGCAGGGTGCGCCAAATCGGGGTGGTCATCGGTTCGTCTCCTCGGTAACGGGATAGGCAACGTAGGCGAAGCGGGTCGAATCCGGGGCCCAGCTGTGCACGTTGATCGTGCCCTGCCCGCCAAACAGCGACACCACGGTGCGGGTGTGGGCGGGATCCAGTTCGGGGGTGGACAGTCGCAGCTCGACGGGCAGGTTTGCCGGGTGGCCGAGGGTCCCGGCGGGGTAGCTCAGGTACACCAGCCGGGTGCCGTCCGGGGAGATATGCGGGAACCAGTTCACGCGCTCGTCGAAGGTCAGCTGGGTGATGCCGGCCCCATCGGTACCCATCCGGAACAGCTGCGAGTGCCCGGGGATCGTGGAGGCCCGCTCGGAGTTGAAGTACACATATGCTCCGCTCGGATCGTATTCGGATCCATCGTGCGGGGCCGCGGCCGTGGTCAGGGCGTCAATCGCGCCGGTGGCCACATCCGCGATGAGGACGTTGTAGTCCTCGATCCCCCGGGCGGGCAGGGAGCCGATAAACGCGAGCGTCCGTCCGTCCGGGGAGATGCCGTGTAGGTAGTGCATCGGGACGCCGTCACCCGGGTGGGTGACCCGCCGTGCGGGCCCGCCGGGCAGCGGCACCTCGTAGAGGTGGCCGTCCTCGGAGGACGCATAGAGGAATCGACCATCCGCCGAAAGCACGTGGTCATTATTGGAATCGATGAGTTCCCCGGTGTCCAGCCGTTCGAGTTCGCCGCCGGTGGGCGCGATCCGATACAGCAGGCCGTCACGGTTGAGGATCAGCCAGTCGCCGTCCACGCTCCAGTTCGGGGCCTCGATTACGGCCTCATTTTCGCGATAGACCAGCTCATCCAGGCCGGTGTCCACGTGGAAAATACGCAGCTCGGCGTGCTGCCCGGGCAGGAGCTGTCGCCAGGAGGACGAGGAGGTCACGGGAGTGCTCATGCATCGACCCTACTCCGCGGAAGCCCTCCGCGCAGGTAGCCCGCGGTGGGACCGCTGAGCGAATTCCCGGCCCGGTTTTTGAGACACGCCCGATACCCCATAATGGAGGCGTGAGCGAATATGCAGAGCTGCCCGGATGGACCCACTTCTACTCCGGGAAGGTGCGCGACCTCTACCGTCCCGCGGGCCTTGCCGAAGGCGCGCCTGCGCCCGAAATCCTGGTGGTTGCCAGCGACCGGGTGAGCGCGTTTGACCACGTCCTCTCCCCCGGCATCCCGGAAAAGGGTGAGCTGCTGACGAGCCTGAGCAACTGGTGGTTCGAGCGGCTGGACTTCGTGCCCAACCACCTGCTGCCGCTGGGCGAGGACTTGCCCGCGCCGGTGGCCGCCCGCGCGATGCGCGCCAAGTCGCTGGACATGTTCCCGATCGAGGCCGTGGTGCGCGGCTACCTCACCGGTTCCGGTTGGGCCGAGTATCAGGTAAGCCAGAGTGTGTGCGGCATCCCGCTGCCCGCGGGCCTGCAGAACGGTGACCGTCTACCCGAACCCCTCTACACTCCGGCGTTCAAGGCGCAGCTGGGCGAGCACGACGAGAACATCACCTTTGAGCGTAGCATCGAGCTGGTGGGCATCGAGGATGCCACCGCACTGCGCGATCTGTCCCTGGAAATCTTCCGCCGGGCGTCGGCCATTGCCGAGGAGCGCGGGGTGATCCTCGCCGATACCAAGTTTGAGTTCGGCCGTGACCCCGAGACCGGTGCGATCACCATCGCCGACGAGGTCCTGACCTCCGACTCCTCCCGCTACTGGGACGCCGACATCTACGCATCCGAGACCGATCCGGCCGCGCGGATGGCGAGCTTCGATAAGCAGATCGTGCGCGACTGGCTCGCGGCCAACTGGGACAAGACCGGCACCCCGCCCGAGCTGCCCCTCGACATTCGCGAGCGCACCGCCGCCCGGTACCGCGAGCTGCTGGAGCGCCTGCGCGGAGCCTAATCACCCGGGCCGCGCCGTCCACAACCCGGGATCTCCCTGCGAGATCCCGGGTTTTGTGTTGATGCCCTGTTTTGCCTGCCCTCGGATCGCTACCCTGGAGCACAGGGCCGTGCGGGGGTACGGCCGGAAGGAGGGATGCGGATGCCACTGGACCCGTACTTTGAGCGTCAGCTCCGAGAAAACCGTGCCGGGACGATCACCGATATTCGACAGCGAATAGCCGCGACCACCCGGGCACTGCCGGGGCGTGTGCTGACGGCAATCCGCGGGCTACCCGCCCACGCGATCGCGATTCTGGGTGATCTCGGCTCGCGCCTTTTCGCGGGCTCTCGGCACCCCGGGACGGCGGCACTGGAGCCCCGGGTCCCGGCCTCGAGGGATACTCCATTCGACGAGGAGGAGTTTGAAGACCCCTGCACCAGCGCAAACCCCGCCCCCGAAGACTCCGGGCCCGAGGCCACCGCACACTGGCGGGAAATCTCGCCAACCGGTGCCCTCGAGGCGTTCACCGCCGCCAAGGCCCACCGGGTACCGCGCGGCACTCCCGCCTGGGAGGAGCGCAACGCGCTGCTCTGGGATCGCAAGCTCCACGGACGGGTCGGCCTCGACGGGCCCGATCTCACCACACGCGAGTTTGTGATCCCGGTTCCCGGGTTCCCCGAGGTCCGCGTGCGCCTCTACCTACCCGAGTCCCCCGCACCCGAGACCGGCTTCCCCGTCGTGCTGGCGTTTTTCGGTGGGGCCTTTCACGTGGGCGGAATTGACTACACCAGCGTGGATGCGGGCTTCCGCCGGCGCACCCAGGATGCCCGCGTCGCCTACCTCGCGGTGGATTACGCCCGCGCACCCGGCAGTCGCTTCCCGACCCCGGTGGAGCAGGGATATGCGGCGCTCGACTGGCTGTTTACCCGGGCACCGGCGTTGGGTCTGGATCCGAACCGGATCGGCATCACCGGTGCCTCCTCGGGTGGAAACATCGCCGCCGCGGTGACCCTGGCCAACCGCGAGCGCGCGAACCATCCGCTACGCCTCCAGTTGCTGGAGGTACCGAGCCTTGATCTCACCGGTTCCCATATCGACCTGCGTCCTCTGCGCGAAATGCGGGTCCCAAAATTCCTGGTAGCCCGTGAACTGCGCGCAATCCGGTCGCGCTATCTGGCCCACCCCGATCAGGCCCGCACGCAGCTGGCCTCGCCCCTGCACGCCGCCGATCTCGGCGGGCTTCCGGCCGCCCACATCATCATCGCCGAGTACGACACCCTCCGCGGGGACGGTGCCGCCTACGCTCGGGCCCTGCGTCGGGCCGGGGTTTCGGCGAGCGCAATCGAGTTCCAGGGCGCGACCCATGACGCGGGCATGTATACCGCCGCTGTGCCACTCGCCGAGCACTGGCATCTGCACGCGGTCGCGATCCTGCGCACCCTCTAGGCCGAAGGCGCGGGTCAAAACCCCGACCGAGCCCCCGCATTTTCGGCCCGATTCTTGGGGTGATCAGCCCCCGAAAACATGCGGCATCTTTCGGAGTGTCATGCGCACCGGCCGGTGGCAAATTTCTTGCGAATCGCCCACTAGACTGAATGCGTATCCGCCCCCTGACTCACCGGGAGACACTGGTGCCAAAAATCATCGTAGAAGTAATGCCGAAGGCCGACCTGCTGGACCCGCAGGGTAAGGCCGTGGCCGGAGCACTTGGCCGCCTGGGCCACTCCGCCATCACCGACGTGCGCATCGGCAAGCGCTTCGAACTCACCGTCGAGGGTGAGGTCACCGAGCAGATTCTCGCCGACGTCGCCACCCTCGCCGACGAGATCTTCTCCAACCAGGTCATCGAGGATGTCACCAGCATCCGCGTGGAAGAGGCCCAGGCATGACCCACCGGATCGGTGTGGTCACCTTCCCCGGTTCGCTGGATGATCGTGACGCTCAGCGCGCGATCCGCATCGCCGGTGCCGAGCCGGTAGCTCTCTGGCACGCCGACCACGACCTGCAGGGTGTGGACGCCATCGTGTTGCCCGGTGGGTTCAGCTACGGCGACTACCTGCGTGCGGGTGCGATTGCCGCCCGTGCGCCGATCATGACCGAGGTCATCTCGGCCGCAAATGCCGGTATGCCGGTGCTGGGAATCTGCAACGGTTTCCAGATGCTGACCGAGGCGCACCTGCTGCCCGGCGGCCTGATCCGCAACGAAAAGGGTAACTTCATTCGTCGCGACCAGGGCCTGCTCGTGGAGTCCACCGACACCGCCTGGTCCAACGCCTTCACCCAGGGCCAGGAAATCATCATCCCGTTGAAGAACGGTGAGGGTGGTTTCATCGCCTCGAACGAGGAGCTTGACCGTCTGGAGGGCGAGGGCCGCGTGGTCTTCCGCTATTCCGGGGTCAACCCCAACGGGTCGATGCGCGACATCGCCGGCATCAGCAACGCCGCGGGCAACGTGGTCGGCCTGATGCCGCACCCCGAGCACGCGGTGGAGCCCGGCTTCGGCCCGGACACCGCGGACGCCATGCGTTCGGGTACCGACGGCCTGGCCTTCTTCACCTCGGCCCTCAACGCCCTGCTGGCGGTCTAGGCGCCACACGCATTCGGCCCGCCCGGATTCGCTTTCGCGAGTCCAGGCGGGCCGTTTTGTGTGTCTACGAGACGCGTCCGGTCATCGGCTAAGAATCGACTGACTGCGGAACGGAGTGCTCGAGATGCGTTTGTCGTGTCTCCGGGACGTGCCTGGCCGCAACCGCCGCGCGAGTGGTCGCCGCGGCGATCGCCAGCAAAGCGAGCACCACCAACAGTGCGAGGGCTCGCGGCCCGGACACCGCATACGGAGTCGCCGGAGGAAAACCGGTTCCGAAGATGCCACAGGCGGCGCGAACAACCACGCTTGGGACAAAGCGCAGCGCCGATTCCGGGAGAGCCCCGAGGGACTGTGCGATCCGCACCGCCACATCGGCTCCCACCACCACCAGGGCGACAAGGGTCAGCAGGATCGGTCGAAGGACGGCCGGACGTAGCCCGTGCAGCAGCGCCCCGATGCCCGCGCCGGTGGCCGTGAGGATCGCCGAGACCAGGATCATCCGGACACCGATCATCATCGTGTGGTCGTCGGTGAGCCACAGTGATGAACCAAAAATCGTCAGGGTAACCACGGAGGTCAGCACCGCGGTGCCCAGCATCGCTATCCCCAGCACCAGACCGGCACCGGCGGCAACAACGGCACGCGCGATCACCGTGGCACGGGGATCTGCCGCGAGGCTTACCCGTTCCGAAATACGGACCGCCCGCACTCGAAGCCGGGCGCGCTCGACGCTTCTTTGAGCGTGCTGTGCCGCCGCCACGGCACTTTGCCTCCGTGAATCGGCCAGGCTTCCGCGGCGAACCGGTACCGCAGGCTCGGTCACCGCATCCATCATGGGGACCGCCCGACCGACCGCATGACGCCGGGGCGCGCGCGGATCCCCGATCAGCATGCCCCACAGCAGAGCCGGAACCGCAAGAATTCCCGCACCCGCCAGATAGAGCGAGCCCACCACGTTGGGATCATCCAGGTTCAGCTCCGGAGGGACCACATCATCCTGGGCGATCAGCCCACCCGCAATCGCGGGTACGGCTGCCGCAATGGCCGCCGCGAGCATCGCCACCAGGAGGATCCACCGGCCACTTCGTGTGTACCACGTCCGTGATGCCTCCACCCGGGCAACCCTCACCCAGCCACGTCCGAATCCCAATGCCGCCATGTACGTCCCTTTCAGCGGGGAGAATCGCTCCCCTCCCTAGCGTGCTGCCTGCCCGAGATCGCTGCAAGCGCGCAGCACTCCCCGGGGAAATTCCCCAGAAAACTCACATCTGCCGCGCGCGATACACGCGCTACCTGAGGGCGGGATCCCGCAGCTCTCCACCCCGAACCAGTCGCCGATCGGCCACCGAGCTTCCGGCGATCGCATCGGCGAGACCTCGACGATCCCGGGTGGCCCACACACCGATGATCGAGGCGAGAGTGAAGACGGGCAGAATGAACGCGGTTGCCGGGACATCAATCATGGTCAGCGCCACATACCCTCCGAGGCCAAACACAAAGCGCAGTACACGGGAAATGAATGCGGGCACCCGATGGTAGACCGGTGCCAGCATGACGGCGGACTCCCCGACGGTCACCCCACCGATCATCACGCAGAGGAACTGGATGGCGATCGGGATCAGCCCCACCAGCGTCTCCAGCTCGGTGGTTGTCGCAAGTTCGGCCCCCGACTGGCCCAGAGCCGTGGCTCGGTACACCCGAACCATCAACACCAGCCCGCCACCCACCAAGCCCAGGAAAAGCAGGTCGCAGAAGAACCCGAGGAATCGACGTCCGGCGGTCACCGGACGTGGCTCACGCTGACGGACCTCTTCGCGCCGAGCAAAGCCCACAAACACGAAGGCGAGCAGTGAGCCTACGAGGGCACCAAGCGTATTTGTCGCCAGATCGCCCACATCAAATACACGGTACGGGCGCGGGAACAGGCCCCAGACGGCCGTCAGCTGCGTGGTTTCGATCAGCAAAGACAGGGCAAAACCGAGCAGCGTGGAGACAAAAAACCCACGCTGGAACAGGGTGCGCATCAGGAACCCAAACGGAATAAACAGCACCACGTTCAGTGCGAGTTGCAGGAATGCGGTGTTGTGTACCAGGTCACGCAGGCCCGCGTGCGGATAATTCGCGATATCGCGCACACCGTCCATGACATCCAGCTGGACACCGCTGGCCGCATAGTCGGCACTACTCGGGATGGGCAACAGCGTGTAGCACCAGATCGCGATCATATAGATCAGGAACGCGAGCCACCCGATGCTGCGCCAGAAGCTCAGTCCTCCGCGCCGCCGATAGCTCGCCGCGATAAAGGGCACCACCAGGACGACGGCGAGACCGGCACCGGCAAGAAGAGCGATGAGGGCGGGGGTCAGCAGTTCATTCACCTCGGAACACTAACATTCCCGCCCGCGTTCACCCCGCCATTTTCTCCGCTTTTCCACCCACCGGATGACCCACATCAGCCTCCAGATGACCCTCGACTTTTAGCGGTACTCGGAGTAGATTTTCGGCATGGGTACAACATCGAACCCCAATCGCGCGATCATCGTCCTGCTTGCGCTGCTGGCCATTCCGGCCGTTGCCGGAATTCTCGCGCCCGTCGGCCTCAACGTCCTGCCCAGCGCTGCCGGCGAGAGCGCCGCGCAGTTAGCCGAGACCGGGGCTCAGGGGTTACTCCCGATCATCATCATCGGGGCCATTCTGGTGATTGCCGGGGTGGCTCTGACCCTGCTGCGGGCACGAAAAAACAAGTCCGAAGACTAGGTTTTTCGCGAAAATTCGCATTCTCAACGAGGCCGGGAGGCCGGGCTTTTCGCCGCTGGTTCAGGGGTATTTCTTCCCCGCAAAACCGCGGCGTGTCGAGGCCGTATGGTCGGGCGTTCAGAACGGTGATTTGTAGGCCCCCGCACCCTCTAGGATGGGAGGTGTCCGGCACCAGCTGCTTCGAGGAGAAACCGTACCCGTGACCGCTATTCCCCCCACCGTAGAGAACCAGGCCGCGTCTGCCGCGGCCGCCGAGGCCGATACCGTGGCCAACGCGATCGCCACCCCGGAACGCGAGCAGCCGTATGCGGCGCTTGGTCTGACCGAGGGCGAATACCTCAAGATCCGTGAAATCCTCGGCCGCCGCCCTACCTCGGGCGAGCTGGCCATGTACTCGGTTATGTGGAGCGAGCACTGCTCCTATAAGTCGAGCAAGAACTACCTCCGGAAGTTTGGCAAGAAGGTCACCCCGGAGATGACCAAGAACCTCATGGTTGGCATGGGCGAGAACGCCGGCGTGGTGGACATCGGTCAGGGATGGGCGGTGACCTTCAAGGTCGAGTCGCACAACAGCCCGAGCTATGTGGAGCCCTTCCAGGGTGCCGCGACCGGTGTCGGCGGAATCGTCCGTGACATCATCTCGATGGGTGCCCGTCCGGTGGCCGTCATGGACCAGCTGCGCTTCGGCGACATCGACCACCCCGACACCGCACGCGTCCTGCACGGTGTGACCGGCGGTATCTCCTTCTACGGCAACTGCCTGGGCCTGCCCAACATCGGCGGCGAGACCGTGTTTGACCCGATCTACCAGGGCAACCCGCTGGTCAACGCCCTCGCCGTGGGTGTGCTGCGCCACGAGGATCTGCACCTCGCCAACGCCTCGGGCGTGGGCAACAAGGTGGTCCTGTTTGGTGCCCGCACCGGTGCCGACGGCATCGGTGGCGCCTCGATCCTCTCCTCGGTTGCCTTCGAGGAGGACGGCCCCTCCAAGCGTCCCGCCGTTCAGGTCGGCGACCCCTTCGCCGAGAAGGTACTGATCGAGTGCTGCCTCGAGATGTACCGCGATGAGCTGGTTGAGGGCATCCAGGACCTCGGTGCCGCGGGCATCTCCTGCGCCACCAGCGAGCTGGCCGCAAACGGCGATGGCGGCATGTTCGTCGAGCTGAGCAACACCCTACTGCGCAACCCGAACCTGACCCCCGAGGAAATCCTCATGTCGGAGTCGCAGGAGCGCATGATGGCCGTGGTCACCCCCGAGAAGCTCGACGCCTTCCTGGCCGTCGCAGCCAAGTGGGATGTGGAGACCTCGGTCATGGGTGAGGTGACCGACACCGGCCGCCTGATCATCAACTGGCACGGCGAGGAGATCGTCAACGTGGACCCCACCACCGTCGCGGTGGACGGCCCGGTTTACGACCGCCCGGTTGCCTACCCGACCTGGCTCGACGCCCTGCGCGCCGACCGCGGCGAGGCCCTGCCCCGTGCCACCGAAGGCACCGAGCTGCGCGAGCAGTTCCTCTCGATCGTCGCATCGCCGAACCAGGCCGATAAGTCCTGGATCACCGACCAGTACGACTACTACGTGCTCGGCAACACCGCGCTGTCCTTCCCCGATGACGGCGGCATGATCCGCGTCGACGAGGAAACCGGCCTGGGTATCGCCATCGCGACCGACGCCAACGGCCGCTTCTGCCAGCTGGACCCGCGTCAGGGTGCCAAGCTTGCCCTGGCCGAGGCCTACCGCAACGTGGCCGTGACCGGCGCGGTTCCCGCCGCCGTGACCGACTGCCTGAACTTCGGTTCCCCCGAGAACCCCGAGGTTATGTGGCAGTTCTCCGAGGCCGTGGACGGCCTCTCGGACGCCTGCCTCGAGCTGGGCATCCCGGTGACCGGTGGAAACGTCTCCTTCTACAACCAGACCGGTGACACCCCGATCTTCCCGACCCCCGTGGTCGGTGTGCTCGGCGTGATCGACGACGTGGCCGACCGCACCCCGAGCGGATGGCAGGACGACGGCGAGAACCTCTACCTCCTGGGCACCACCCGCGAGGAGCTCTCCGGCTCGGCCTGGGCCGGCACCGTGCACTCGCACCTCGGTGGAACCCCGCCCGAGGTGGACCTGCCCGGCGAGATCGTCCTGGGTGAGCTGCTGCGCGCAGCCTCCGCCGAGGGCCTCGTCAGCGCCGCCCACGACCTCGCCGACGGCGGGCTCGCACAGACCCTCGCCGAGGGTGTCCTGCGCTTCGGCGTGGGTGCCCGCATCTGGCTGGGCGACATCATCGAGCGTGACGGCGTGGACACCACCACCGCCCTGTTCTCAGAGTCGACCGGCCGCGTGCTGGTCTCGGTGCGCCGCGAGGACGACGTCCGCTTCCGCGGACTGTGCGAGGGCCGCGGCTACCCGGTCCAGCGCATCGGTGTGACCGACGCCTCCTCGAACACCCTCGAGGTCCAGGACGTCTTCACCGTGGGCCTCGACGAGCTGCGCACCGCACACGTCGACACCCTGCCCAAGCGCTTCGCCTAGCGAGTAGCGAATACGGCGGCGGGCCGGGCACTTCGGTGCCCGGCCCGCTTCGTGTTTTCACCTAGACTCTCACTCGGGCATCGAGGCGCGATCCCGGAGGTCGAGGAGACGAAATGACGGAGTCGCCGCGGGATTGGGCACGGCATGCCTGCTTTTCGGTTGGCAT
This sequence comes from Mycetocola sp. BIGb0189, assembly GCF_024810155.1. Lineage (NCBI taxonomy): Bacteria > Bacillati > Actinomycetota > Actinomycetes > Micrococcales > Microbacteriaceae > Mycetocola > Mycetocola sp. BIGb0189. Next base: position 233,389 of record NZ_JANUED010000007.1, on the reverse strand, counting down.
GATCCGTGCGGGCGAATTGCGGGGCCATTTTGTGGGCGGTAGCGACCGCCACCCACCGGCACAGACGAGCACCGACCCGGAATCCGCCCGAAACTGGGGGTGGGACTGGACCGTGGAACCCGCTCACGTTGCGGCCGAGTGGAGCGGATACGCCGAGCGCCTTCCGGTGGCGGAGGCCCGTGGAATCCTCGGATCCTGGGATGCGTGCTGGGCACCCGCCAATCTGGTATTTCCCGCATTCTTCTGGCTCTTTGGGGATACCCGACGCTGGGACTCCATGCACCGTTCGGGCCGCACGCGGTGGCGGTGGATCGGATGGGATTCGCCGCTTAACCTGCCTCCGGCAATCCCCGAGCCCTGGGCGATGACCCTGCGCACTTCGGAGCTGGCTACAGCAATCGCGCTCGGTCAAGGCCTGCGTCCCACCGACACATCGGCAACGTTCGCCGAACTCCTCGCGCTCGAACGGCCCCTTCACGAGTATTCGGCACGACTCACGGCGCTGAATCTGGCCTGGGCCATCATTCCGCGCACGGGCGGTCTGACCGAACCGAATGCCAACGACGGGCACAGTGCAGAGGCCCACGGCACTGCGGCGAGCGATAATGCAGAAAACGGCACCGAGCAGGGCACGAGCTTAGCCCCGCTGACCTATTCAGCCGCAGACATCGCGCCACGCGCGATCACCCTGTTTCACGAGTGGCAGGATCCTAAACGGTATCGCCTGCGCCGTTTTCGCATCGAAACCCACATCCGCACAACCGACGTCGCCACACTCGGCGTCATCGCGGTGTCGGCGCTCCTGCAACACACTCCGTATACGCTCGCGCTGGTCCAGCCCGGTCAGCTCTGGCATCCCGCTCCCAGTGATCCCTGGCGTGAGGTTCACACCCTCGTGGAGCGATACCCGGGCTGGAACTACGCGAGTGGTCTGGAGAGAAGACCAGACACGGAATAGCCCTCACCACTGCGGCTAAGGATTACTGAAATGACCTCGTAAAAGGTTTAGGAAACCTAGGCGAATCGACTCTTACCCACTCGAGACGAAGGCGAGCTCATCACCGAGGCACTTTCGGCTGCCTGATTTGTCTTTCGCGATGCGCGATCCGACAGGGTCTTACCTCCAGCAATTGAGGAAATCCGCGCGCCTCGAACAACAAATCGCCGTGCTCCTGCACCGCTCTTTTCTTGCTTGGTCGTCATACGTTCCTCACTTTCGATTCACCCGAAGTTGATACCGCGAGTATACGTGATCACAGTTACGTACTCTAGGTCATTGCACTGAAGATTCGTCTCACGAGCCCTGCGCTCGCAAGGAGAAACGCAAGTACCAGCGAAGTGATGAGCCCCACCCACCACAGGAGGAGAAGGGGGCCAAGATGAAGCTTCCCGACCAAGCTTCCCGCCATCGCAAACAAAAGCAGGGCGCACGTCATGAGCATGATGCGCAGCGGTACCAAGGCTCGTGATGCCGACACGTTCTCTGGCGTTGAGGCAAGGAAGCTGATAAAGACCGCTGGTACGGCTAGAAAGAGGGCAGCAGCGTTCCCACCCACTTCTCTCAGCGTCGGTGTGGCCCCGTCCAGAAACAGCGCGAGGAAAAAAATGAGGGCGGTGAGAGACGTCACGAATAGGGTCACCACCCGCAGCCCTCTCCACGGAACGGCAAGCCGCACGATTGCGTCATCTTTGGGCAGAAATCCGTAGGCACCATGGACGTGAGCCACCGGCACTCCAGAATCGTCATCCAGCGTCGGTCCGAAGACGGGATTCGGGACATCGGAGCTTGGGAGGTGAAGGCTTCGTACGTCCAATTGTGGCGGTGTCTGGAATTCAAGGTGGTACGAGGCTGTCGCGTGGGGCATATGCATGTTGATGACGATCTCTTTTTCGGCCCATCCGATTGCCACGAATAGATTCAAGAATCTCGCTTTTATGCTTTGTTCTTCCTCGATCACCCAGTGGTAGGAGAATTTCACAACCTGCCGAATCCCGCTATCTCGCGCAGGCACGAGGCCGATAAGGAGAAAGCTCGACGCTAGTTGCTCTACAAGGTCAACGACATCGTTCGATAAGAAGACGTCTTCCGCCCAGATCTGCTCCCCATTCCACCGTCCTGCCTCACACAGCTCCCGTACCTGTGCCGAATATTTCATTCCCTCGTCCGACAAAATCACCCGCACGATCCGCTCAAGCTCATCACTTCTCCTCACCCCGGAAGCCTCAAGCAAGACCAAAACGGTTTCATACATAAGAGGGTTACTTTCGGATGCTCCCATCAGTGGCAAAGAGTTTCCACGCGCATCTAATGCGTCGAGATGACGCATTGGCCCCTTGGAGATGAATGCCAGGGGGACCATCAACAGCCCGTGAACATCGTTGATGTCGGTGCGTACGCGTTCAGTCTGGTCATACGCGAGCAACGGCTCGGGAACCGGCGTACAGTCAATCGAGTGTTTGAGTCGCCCGCGTTCCCCTTCAAGCGGGTGCACACTGTCCACTCGTCGGTGAACCCACTGGGGCCACTTATCGATCACATCAGCCAAGGCCCGAGCCGCTAATGCCTCGATATCGCTTTGACCAAATCCGATGTCTGAATCGCGGTTGACGGAAAGAATCGGCGTTTGCCTGACGTTTCGTTCACCGAAGCGTAGAAAATGCATGACACGCCACGATCGCATTGCCCCACTCATCGAAGAATCACTCTCTGCATAACAGAATATTAGGATTCTCAATTACCTCCGGCAGGCTTTCCACTCGGCTGTGGAAAACCACTCAGGAAGGAGAGCCTGTGGAGGAACGAGCTAGCCCGGGGGACGGAACGAGCTAGGCGGGGATCGGCTCGGTGAAGGCCTGCACGATGCGGGCGATGGTGTCGGAGACCTCGTCGATGGTGTCCGGGCCGGGGTTGCTTGAGCCGGCGAGCATGACGCGCGTGATGCCGTCCGAGTAGATGGCACCGAGCACCTGGGAGAGCTCACGCGAGTCCATGGTGAAGCGCAGCCCCACCATCGCGACCAGCTCATCCAGGCGGGCACCGAGCATCGACATCGCGCGATTCTCTCCGGCGATGTAGGTTTTGCCCACCTCGGGATCGCGCAGCGCGAGCATCTGGAACTCGCTCTGCATCAGGCACCAGGAGCGGTTATCGGGCTGCAGACCGAGGAAGTCACGCACGATGCCGGAAATCTGGTCGGTGGTGATCTGACCGCGCTCGGGGAGGTAGGCGGTCAGGCCCGCCTCGAGCCGGTCGAAGCGCACCTGGTTTTCGCGGTCGGCGAGGGCGAAGAACAGCTCTTCCTTTGATTCGAAGTTGGAGTAGAAGGCACCACGGGTGAATCCGGCCTGCTCGGTGATCTGCTCGACGGTCGCCGCGGCGATCCCGTGCTCGGCAAACACGTCATAGGCGGCATCGATGAGGCGATCGCGGGTCCGCTTGCGGCGGGCACTTTCGACGACCGGCGCTTCTCCCGTATCTGCACTCATAAAATCCTCAGCTTTCTCCACTACAAATTGCGATACACCGATGTATCGAATACATTTGTGTATTGAATACACTAGCGTATCCAAACTTTTCCCACGAGCCCCTCGTTCAGGAGTTATTTCGTGTCATCCCTACTCTATTCGCTGGGCCGCTGGGCCTTCGGCGCCCGCAAACTTGTGCTGGGTATCTGGATCGTGATCCTCGCGCTGTTTGGTGCGGGCGCGGGCCTGCTCGGCCAGGGCACCGAGAACAGCTTCAGCATCCCGGGCACCGAGTCTCAGGTCGCCCTCGACAGCCTCAAGACCACCTTCCCCCAGATCAGTGGCGCATCCGGCCAGATCGTGGTGGTCAGCGGCGACAAGCTTAAGATCGACGATCCGACGATCAAGAAGAGCGTCGAAGACACCGTCGCGACGCTGGAGAAGATCGACGGCATCGAGGGTGCGGTGTCGCCCTTTGGCGACACGGTCAAGGGCAATATTGCCGATAACGATCGTGCCGCGCTGATCTCGATCCAGTTCTCCGGCACCGCACTTGAGGTCAAGCCCAAGACCATCGACGGCGTAGAAAACGCGCTGGCCGACCTCAAGAAGGAACTTCCGCAGGGGGCCACCGCGTCCCTCGGAGGCGACGTCTTCAACGCCGAGGTTCCCGCCGTCTCACTGACCGAGGCCGTGGGTGTGGTCGTTGCGCTGATCGTGCTGCTGTTCACCTTCGGCTCGGTCGTGGCCGCGGGAATGCCGCTGCTCAACGCCCTGATGGGTGTGGGTGTGTCGGCGCTGGCGATCATGTTTGTGACCGTCTTTGGCTCGGTCCCGTCCACGACCCTGATGCTCGCCCTGATGCTGGGCCTAGCGGTGGGCATCGACTACGCCCTGTTCATTCTGGCCAGACATACCGAGCAATTGGCGCGTGGAATGGACCCACGCGAGTCCGCCGCTCGCGCCATCGCCACCGCCGGTTCGGCCGTGGTCTTCGCCGGTCTGACCGTGATGATCGCCCTGGTGGGCCTGTTCGTGGCCGGCATCCCCTTCCTCACCACGATGGGTATCGGTGCCGCCGCATCGGTCCTGGTGGCCGTCCTCATCTCGCTGACCCTGATGCCCGCGATGCTCGGCTTTGCCGGCGAACGCCTGCGTCCCAAGGTGGGCAGCCGCGCCGAACGTCGCGCGCTGAAGAACGCCGCCCGCACCGAGAAGCGTGCTGCCCGCCGCGGAAAGGGCGAAGCCGACGACACGAAGCCCGCCCATGCCGCCCCGGCCCCCGCCGCCGCACCCGTACACACCGAGCCCAAGCCCAACCGCTTCTTCCTCGGCTGGGTGCGCGCGGTGACCCGCTTCCCGCTGGTCACCATCATCGTGATCGTGGTGGGTCTCGGCGCCGCCGCCCTGCCCGGTCTGCACCTGCGTCTGGCCCTGCCGGATGCCGGGTCGCACGCCCCGGGTTCGGAGTCGCGCGAAACCTATGACAGCATCGCCGATAACTTCGGTGCCGGATTCAACGGTCCGCTGATCGTCACCGGAACCATCGTCAAGAGCACCGATCCGCTCAAGCTGATGTCGGATATGGCCGCCGAGATTGAGAAGCTGCCCGGCGTGAAGTCCGTTCCGCTGGCGACCCCCAACGCCTCGGCGGACACCGGAATCATCCAGGTGATCCCGAGCGATGGGCCCAACTCGCAGCAGACGCAGGACCTGGTGGCGAAGATCCGCTCGATGCACGATCACTTCCAGGACAAGTACGGCGTCTCGCTCTCGGTCACCGGCTACACGGCCATGGCGATCGACGTCTCGACCATGCTCGGCGGCGCACTGCTACCATTCGGTCTGCTCGTGGTGGGCCTCTCGCTGGTGCTGCTGACGATGGTGTTCCGCTCGATCTGGGTCCCGATCAAGGCGACCCTGGGCTACCTGCTGAGCGTGGGTGTGTCTTTCGGTGTGGTGGCCGCGGTGTTCGAACTGGGCTGGGCTGCAGATCTGTTCAACGTGCATCAAACCGGTCCGGTGATCTCATTCATGCCCATCCTGCTGATGGGTGTGCTGTTTGGACTCGCGATGGACTACGAGGTCTTCCTGGTAGCCCGAATGCGTGAGGAATACGTCCACGGGGCCACCGCCAAGCAGGCCATCGAACGCGGCTTCACCGGGTCGGCCAAGGTGGTGACCGCCGCCGCCATCATCATGATCGCCGTGTTCGCCGCCTTCATCCCCGAGGGCGATAACAACATCAAGCCGATCGCCCTGGGCCTGGCCGTGGGTGTGGCCGTGGATGCCTTTATCGTCCGCATGATGCTGGTCCCCGCGGTGCTCGCACTGCTCGGCGACCGTGCCTGGAAGATGCCGCGCTGGCTCGACAAGATCCTGCCGTCCTTCGACGTGGAGGGCGAGAGCCTGTCCCACGACATCAAGCTGCGCGAGTGGCCCGAGCCCGGCAACACCGACGCGATCGTGGGGGCGGACCTGCGTCCCGCCGGCGACCAGTTCGCCCCGGTGGGTGTCTCGGTTCGACCCGGCGACGTGCTCACGGTTTCGGGACCGGCGTCCGCGGTGTCCCAGACCCTGTTGACGCTGACCGGCCGCCAGGAGGTGACCGAGGGCATCCTCAAGGTCACCGGACGCGTGCTGCCGACCCATGCCGGGGCCGTGCGTCGCCGTGCGGCCTGGGTGGATATCAGCCACACCAGCGAGCGGGCCTTTGAGGCGCTGCTCGCCGAGAACCCGGAGATCCTGGCGATCGACGGGGTGGACCACCTGGATCCGATCACCCGATCCCGCCTGCGCGACCGGCTCGAAGCCGCCCGCGCCCGGGTGGCCGCAAGTCGGCCGCTCACCCTGATTCTGGGAACCACCGACCCGGCCATCGCGGCCGAGTGCGTCGCCCCCGCGGCGACGGTGGTTTCGATGACCCTCTCGACCGTGAAATCCGAGGTGCTCGCATGAGCTCACTAACCGACCTCCTGCAGCGGCCGGGGCGCACCCCGCGTCGCCGCGTCCTCTCGATCATCGGGCTGGTCCTGGTGCCGCTGGTGATCGCGGGCATCCTGGTGTGGGCGCTGTGGGATCCCTCCAGCCGCCTGCACAACGTCCGCGCCGCGATCGTGAATGAAGACAAGCCGGTCACCGTGAACGGTCAGCTGGTGCCCCTGGGGCGTCAGCTGACCGCGGGTCTGGTGTCCGCACCGGGCAAGACCGAGACCAACTACGACTGGACCATCACCGACGCCGATGACGCCCGCAGCGGACTCGCCTCGGGTGAGTACGTGGCCGTGGTGACGATCCCCAAGGACTTCTCCGCCGCCGCGACCTCGATCTCCGGGGACAAGCCGCGCGAGGCCGTGATCGACGTGACCACGAGCGACGCCGCCAAGCTGGTGGATGGTGCGATCAGCCAGACCGTGGCCAACACCGCCGCCTCGCTCAGCGGAAAGCAGCTGACCGAGACGTACCTCGACAACATCTACGTGGGCTTCAACACCCTCGGCGAGCAGATCGGTAAGGCCTCCGACGGAGCCAGCCAGCTCGCCGACGGCGCGGGCAAGCTCAGCGGCGGACTCGGCCAGGTGGGCGAGGGCGTGACCCAGCTGGGCACGGGTGCCGGCGCACTGGCCGATGGTGCCGGGCAGCTCAACACCGGTGTCGGCGCCCTCGCGTCCGGTGCCGACCAGCTGAGCTCGGGTGCCGGGCAGCTCGCCCAGGGAACCGGACCGCTGGCCCAGGGCGCGCAGCAGCTCGCCGGTGGTGCCAGCCAGCTGCACGATGGGCTGAACGCGCTGAGCGGCGGCCTGCAGGGCATCAAGCAGGGTGAGGCCCCGCTGCGCGCGGGCCTGGGCCAGACCAGCCAGCTGGTGACCGGGAATACCGCGGTTGCCGGTCAGCTCGGTCAGCTCGCCGCCGAGTGCGCAAGCAGCGGCGCGAGCCAGACCTTCTGCGAGCAGCTTGCCGGTGTGGTGGGCGGTCCCTCCGACCCCAGCGGCGCGATCGCGCGTCTGGCCGGTGCCGAAATCGCCATCAAGGGTAACGGAACCGCGCAGAACCCCGGCCTCGCCGCCGGCGTCAACGGACTGCTCGACGGACTGACCAAGCCCGCCGCTCCCGGTCAGCCCTCGGCCATCGACGGCGTCGCCGCCCTGGCCGCCGCCAGCGGCCAGCTCGCCACCGGTGCCGCCGGCCTCGCCGACGGCGCTGGCAAGCTCAACACCGGTGCCGCGGGTCTCGCCCAGGGTGCCGCCGGCCTCGCCGATGGAACCCACAAGCTGCAGGCCGGTTCCTCCGGCCTTGCCGACGGAGCGACCAAGCTGAGCACCGGAATCTCGCAGCTCGGCGAGGGCTTCACTCCGCTGACCGAGGGTGCCACCTCCCTTGAGGGCGGTGCGGTGCAGCTTGCCGACGGCCTGAAGACCGCGGTGGACCAACTGCCCAGCTACTCGAAGCAGCAGCGTGAGAAGCTCTCCAGCGTGGTCGCCGATCCGATCCGCACCGGCGGCAAGGAGAACGCCACCGAGAGCCTCGGCGGCGCACTCGGCGCGCAGGGAGCCCCGTTCTACGCGGTGCTCGCCCTGTGGCTCGGCGCGCTGGCAACCTTCCTGGTGCTGCGTCCGCTGCCGATCGGCGCGCACGGCTCCACCCGCCCGTCCCCGCTGCTCGCGCTGCGTGCGTTCTGGCCGGGTGCCCTGCTCGGCGCCGGTCAGGGTCTGCTGGTCGCCGCGGTACTGGCACCCCTACTCAAGATCGACTTCTGGCCCTGGGCCGGATTCGCCGCGATCGCGATGCTCGCCGGTGTCGCCTTCGCCGCCACCAACCAGGCGCTCGGCGCGCTGCTGGGCGGCGTGGGGAAATTCATCTCGATGATCGTCGCAATCGTGGTCCTGGCCAGCGGCATCATCGCGACCGCCCCGGCCCTGCTGCAGTCGGCCGTCGGCTGGATGCCGGTCGGACCCGCCAGCGACGCCCTGCGGGCGATCACCGGAGACGGCTCCCCCGCCGGCTCGATCACCGTGCTGGTGCTGTGGACCGTGGGCGCGCTGCTGGTCAGCACGTTCGCCGCGGCACGGGCTCGACGCCGGCCGGAACCGGTAGAGGCTCGCATCTAGCGCACCCCAGACGACGCCGGGTGGTACGGATTTCGTACCACCCGGCGTCGTTTTGTCTGGCCGGTCTATCCGGGCCTGTTTGTCCGGCGGATGAACAAACCCCCGCGGCGGCTGCACCATCATGCACGCCCGTCCCGATAGGGTGTGGGGATGGGCGGCGTACTCACCGGATTCGGGATCATTGCGGTCGTCATCCTTGCCGGATATCTCCTGGCCCGCTCGGGTGCCGCCGGTCCGCAGGGACAGTTTGTCCTCAACCGGGTCGCGTTTTTTGTGGCCACGCCGGCGCTGCTGTTCTATACGCTCGCGCACGCGGAGATCGCCACGATGTTCTCCAGCCGGCTTCCCCTGGCCGCGATGACCGCATTTGGTGCCGCCGGGCTCTTCCTGCTGCTGGCACCACTCGTGCGGCGCGGGAAAAAGCGCACGGTTCCCGAGCAGGCCCTCGGCGCGCTGTCGGCCTCGCTGCTGAACGCCAATAACATCGGGCTTCCGGTCGCGCTCTACGTGTTTGGGGACTACGCCGAGGTGGTCCCGGTCCTGCTGTTCCAGCTGCTCATCCTCAACCCGATCGTGCTGGTTGTGCTGGACCTGGGCACCTCGGGCCGGGTCACACTGCGCGGAATCCTCAGCCAGCCCTTCCGCAATCCGATGGTTATCGCCTCGGCTCTGGGCGTGCTCGTCGCGGTCTCCGAGATCCCCGTCCCCGAGGCCGTGTTCGAGCCGTTCCACATCATCGGCGGGGCCGCGATCCCGATGATTCTGATCGCGTTCGGGATGTCCCTGCACGGCTCCAAACCCCTCGCGGCCGGGGAACATACCGGGGAGATTATCCTAGCGAGCCTGATCAAGGTCGCGGTGATGCCCGCGCTTGCGCTGGGCTTCGGCGTGCTGGTGCTGGGGATCTCCGGTCCCGAGCTCACCGCCGCCGTGATGATTTCGGCGCTGCCCACCGCCCAGAACGTCTACAACTTCGCCAGCCGCTACGGTGTGGGGATGGTCGCCTCCCGCGACACCGTGCTGCTCACCACGGTGCTCGCGGTTCCGGCACTCAGCCTGATCGCCGCCCTGATGATGTAGAAACGGTCTACGCGGTGAAGGGGTGACACACCATCAACGTCGGTGGCGTGGGCGGGCCGCTATGCGGTGAGGGTCACCCCGAGATGCGTGGCCAGCAGCGGTGCGATCCAGGCGAACTGCGCCTCGGTCATCACGCTCCCGGCGAGGGATTCGATCCCGTTGAGCACCCGCGGTTCCAGCCCGCGCAGATCCACGTTGTCCAGGCGCGCCCCGGTGATATCCAGGGTGTGCACCTGGGTCCCGGGGAAGGCCAGCCGGGAGACGGTGGCACCGCCCAGGTCCAGCTCATCGATCGTGCAGTCGGTGAAGGCCATATTGGTGATCATCGCCGAGCGCAGGTTCAGGTAACCGATCTTGCACCCGATAAAGTGGACCGCCTCCCAGCCCGCATCGTAAGCCTCGGCAGAACCAAAGCGAGAGCCCTCGATGCGCACCTCACGGAACTGCGAGCGCGCAACCTTGAGCACCGGCGCATTAACCCGTTCGAAGCGGCTATCAATCGCCCGGAATCCGCGCAGATCCGCACCATCGAGTTCCACACCCAGGAACTCACACTCGGTCAGGTCGAGTCCGGCCAGGGGAGCGCCGCTGAGATCAACATCAACAAATCGGAGCGAGTCCAGCCGCTCGCCCGCGCGCACCTCGGAGTCCATCCCGGATTCCAGGTGGTCCAGCGGTGCGGGATCGAATTCGGGGGCGCGCAGGCCACCCGACTTCGACGGTGAAGTCCGTACCACGGAGTCTAAGCCTCGCGTGCTTCGGCGAGGGTCACGTGGTGCTGAATTACCTCGGCCACAACGAAGTTGAACCACTTCTCGGCGAAGGCCGGATCCAGCTGAGCGTCCTCGGCGAGGGCCCGCAGACGGGCAACCTGACGCTTTTCGCGGTCGGGGTCGGAGGCGGGCATCTGGTGTTCGGCCTTGAGCTCTCCCACCGCCTGGGTGCATCGGAAGCGTTCGGCGAGCATATGAATCAACGCGGAGTCGATGTTGTCGATGCTGCTACGCAGGCGGTTCAGCTGTTCCTGAGGGGTCAATTCGGCCATGCATATAATCTAATACCCCGGGCAGACAATCGCGTCCGCCCGGGGTATGAGTTTGCCTAGTTTAGGCCCGCTCGAGAGTGGGTTGGCTCCGGGCTAGGGCCGCTCGAGAGTGGGTTGGCCCCGGGCTAGGCCCGCTCGGGTTGTGCCAGCACAACCCGCTGGATCGGGCGGGTGGCTCGCACGGCCAGCCACACCAGGGTGAGTCCGATCAGGATGCTGGCCAGGACCACGCCGATCGTGCTCGGGCTGAGCAAGAGCGCCATGCCGGTGAGGGGGAAGATCACCACGCCGCCGATGATGGCGGCGGTGATCGAGACTACCAGCACCGGCGCAATCGCCTGCCGGGAGCGGGCCGACTCGATCATCTCCCGGGGCATGCCCAGGCGATCCAGACTCACGGCAATGTCGCGACGATCCATCACCAGGGCTGCCTGGTTGATGCCCACCGAGACGGCGACCATCAGGAAGGATCCGATCAGCACCACAACGATGCCGGTAAAGATGTCCATCGGCAGGGTCTCAAACCCGTCGGCCCCGTTAGTCCCGTCGTCAATCGCCAGCACCAGACCGATCCCGCTTCCGGCGACCACGGCCACAAATGAGGTCATCGCCACGCCCCCGACCTGACGCCAGATGGCACCGGGGTTGTCGAGGATCGCACGGGCAGTGATCAGCTGGGGGACCGTCTTCGCCCGGCGCAGCTGTAGTTTTGCCCACACCGAGAGCAGCCACGGTCCCACCAGGCCGAGCACGGCCAGGCCAATCGCAACGGCACCGCCGATGGCCAGCGCGATCCCCACCTCGACGTTCAGTGCCCCCAGGCTCTGCAGCACCATCGAGATGACGATCAGCGCGGCCAGCGCGATCAGCGGGCGTACCCAGTGCGGCTGCGGCTTCCGCTGCCGAGTGCGAACCCCCAGCGGCGAGATGACCACGCGGCGCAGACCAACCACCGAGCTGATTGCGGCCAGCAGGGTTACCCCGGCAATGATCAGCGCCATCGGTCCGGGTCCGATCCACAGCTCCTCGGCACCGATCGGGTGCCCGCGGAAGGAGATCAATCCCACCAGCGGGCTGGTGGCCAGCGCCAGGAGTACCCCGCCGATTGCGCCGAGCAGGGCGATGACCGTGGATTCCAGGACGGTGATCCGGGTCACATCGGCGCCGGTTGCGCCGATCAGCCGCAGCGAGGCCAGTCGGTCGTCGCGGCGGCGGGCGGAGAGCCGGGCCGCCGCCGCCCCGAGCCCCAGCAGGGGAACGATCAGCAGGGAGAGCGCGAGGGTACTCAGGATCCGGTACATGATCGCCTCATCCCCGGTGATCCGCCAGAACATCGCGGTACCGCCGGCCACAATCACCAGCAGTGCACTGGTCACACCGAAGGCCACGGCAGGCAAAATCAGGGCCGCGGGGCTCTGGGTTCCGGGGCGCGCCAGCATCCAGGTCAGCCGGAGGACCGGCACCCGGCGGCGGGCCCGAACGGGCAGCGGCGTGGGGAAGGTGGTCTGGGTCGTGGTCATCGGGTTTCTCCCGTCGGACGGTCCCAGCCCTCGCCGATAAAGGCCGGGGCGGGCTGTGCCGAGGCCGTGGAGTCGCCCGGGTGTCCCGGGTCGGTGTGCACGCGGCCGTCGCGGATGTGGATGATGCGGTCGCAGCGCGCGGCCACCTCGCGATCATGGGTGACCACCACCAGGGTGTGGCCCTGACCCACGGTGGAGTGCAGGAGTGCGTCCATCACGTCGGCGGAGGTCTGCGAGTCCAGGGCGCCGGTGGGCTCGTCGGCGAAGATGATCGAGGCTCCGGTGACCTGGGCACGGGCGATCGCAACTCGCTGAGCCTGACCACCGGAGAGCTCGCCGATGCGGCGATCCCCGAGCCCGAGCAGACCCAGGGCGTCCAGCCAGCGCCGGGCGTGGGTTTCACTCTCGGCCCGCGGATATCCCGCCAGCATCATCGGAAGCGCGACGTTTTCGGTCGCGGTGAGCTCGGGGACCAGCAGTCCCTGCTGAAACACAAAACCGAAGGATTCCCGGCGCAGCTTGGAGCGTTCACGGTCGTTGAGGGCGCTGACCTCGATTGGACCGACCGGGCCGTTGAAGGTGACCCGGCCACCATCGGGCACGATGATCCCGGCGAGGGTGTGCAGCAGGGTGGTTTTTCCCGAGCCGGAGGCACCCATGATGGCGACGGACTCTCCGGCCGAAAGCGCGAGGTCAACGCCGGCGAGGGCGCGGGTTTTCCCGCCGTATACCTTAACCAGGTTTGCGGCGCTGAGCACTGTGTGCGTGGGCACGGAGTGGAAATTGTTCATGTTTCCATCCTCCGCGCACACCCGGAGCGGGGCATCGACCGGGCGAGGGAACCCCGTCATCCGGCAGAGGTATCCGCCCCGATGCTTGCGGATGGTGCGGGACTAGGCTGCGCGCAGATCCGTCGCCCGATCTGACCGTGCCGGTCCGGAGGTCCTAGGCGGCGCGCAGATCCACCGGTCGGGTCCACCGAGCCAGGCGGGTTTCCAGTCCGTGCCGCACATCGGGCCACTCATCCACGATCACCGAGTAGATCGCCGTGGTCCGCCAGGTGCCGTCGGCGCGACGCTGGTCACGGCGCAGCAGCCCCTCGAACTTGGCACCGAGCTTGAGGATCGCCGCCCGCGAGTGATCGTTGAGCGCATCGGCCTGAATGCGGACGCGGCCGAATCCGCTGGAAAAGGCCAGGTTCAGCAGCAGCAGCTTGGCCTCGGCGTTGACCGCGGTGCCCCAGACGGCCGGGTCATAGGCGGTCCAGCCGATGTGGGCGGCCTCCCGGGGCAGGTCGAAGTCTCCGAGGGTAGTGGTACCCACCACGGTTCCGTCGGCGTCGCCGCCGACCAGGCGCACGGTGTACACATTCTTGCGAGTGCGGCTGTAGTAGCGCGAGGCGAACTTTTTGAATCCGGCCAGGTCCTTGGGCAGCGCCGCCAGCCCGCCCCCGTAGCCGTCCGCAAATACCTGGGGCCGGCCGATGGCCTTCCACAGATCCGGCAGGTCTTCGTCGGTCATCACGTCGAGGCGGATGAAGCGGCCGATGAGCGGTTCGGGTGCGGGGATCCGTGCTGTCATCTCACGATTGTAGGCCACAACGACCCCTGACCGACGCTGTGTCGGCATCGTTTACGCCCCGTTTATCGTTCTCCGGCCGAATTTATGCGGATACCGCCGAGGGGTCGGCCAGCACACACGTGGGTGCACCGACGTCGGCGTGCCCCACCGGACGTCCCGGAACCCCGCGCGCATCCAGACGCAGCGTGGTGATCTGGTGCGAGTGTTCGTGGGCCACGTGCAGCAGATCACCGGCGAGCAGGTGGTGGCGCGGCCAGCGGCCTCCGCTCTCGGTGTCGGCAATGGGGCGCACGGTCTGGCCGTTGCCGGACACTTCGAGGGTCGAAATCCGATCGCTCCCGCGGATGCCCGCATAGAGGCGATCCCCCGCGGCGTTCTGCGAGAGCTCGGCCGCGGCGTCCTGCTCCTCGGCACCGTCGGCGGTCGCCGAGACCGCAGCCACCACACGCCAGTTTCCGGCGTCGGCCGGGGCGATGGTGAAGATCTCGATACTGCGTTCGGTGACCACGTGTACGTGCCCGCTGGGGTGGGCGATCAGGTGACGCGGCCCCACACCGAGCGGCAGCGCCAGCGTGCGATCCAGGGCGAGCCCGGTGCCCGTACGCTTCCAGAAGCGCAGCGCGTCATGTCCCAGGTCGGTGGAGAGAATGCGCCCGTCGGCCAGCTCGACGCTCGCGTGGGCGTGTGAGGGGCGGGCCGGCGCAGCCTCGGCCACGTGGGAGGCGAGGGTGAAGTCGGTAAATGAGGTGGGTCCGGGACCGCCGGTCAGCTCGCCGTCGGTGAAGGGATTGCGGTGCGGGTCGATCGAGGCCACCGGATCGGCGGCGTCGGCGAGAATCGCCCCGTCGGCCCCCAGCGGGTAGGCGAGGACCCGGCCGTCCCCGTAACCGGTGGCAATCAGCAGCGCACCGTCGGCGGTTACCGTGAGGTGGCACACCGAGTCGGCGGAGGCGCGGGCCGGGCCGAAGCGCACGGCGCGCTCACCGGCGCGGTACGCCTGCACCCGCCCGGAGAACTCCAGGGCCGCATAGAACACCGGCAGGGTGGGGTGTGCGGCGAGGAAGGAGGGGGAATCCGCGGCGGTTTCGGCACCGGGAACCAGCGATCCATCGGATCGCGATCCCAGTGCGGTAATTCCCGTGCCCGGGGCGTTGGCATCCTTCGTATAGGAGCCCGACCAGAAGCGTGCGCCGCTCATCGTGGTGCCCGCGCGGACGTCAAAACCGTGAACTCTCGCTGTTCCATGTCCACATGCTACCGGACGCGGATGTCATCCATTTTTCCAGAACCTGCGGCAGTCTTGAGGTTCGTGAGCGCTCAATCTTGAGTCGGACCCGTAATTATTGGGGAGAGTAGGCAAGACCCCCAGTTCCGGGGGCGTTTCATCAGGAGGAGCGTCATGTGCGTTGACCCCACAGACCATCCGCTCCTCGAACACGCGGAGATTGAGCGGCTCGGCGCCGCGTTAAATGGCGACCTCGCCGCGACCCGCGCCTTCCTGCACTCGTTTTGTGAGCGTTGGCCCGAGCGGATCGCGGCCCTCGAGCAGAGCATTCTGCACTCGGATGTGCTGCACGCACGCGATAGCGTGCTGAGCATTCGTACGTCGAGCGCGATGGTGGGTGCCAAGCGCCTCACCGCCATCGCCACCGGAATTGAGTGCACGCTGAGCGAGGGGCACCCCGACCGCGTTGAGGAGAACCTCCGTGCGCTGCGGGTGAGCGGGATCGAAACCATCGAGGCCCTGCGCGCCTATCTCAGCGGGCCGGCATTCGCCTAGCAATACCCCACCGCCCGGTGTGGGTTCCGCTCTGGATGCGGAGCTAAACCGCGTCGACTCGCGCGGGTGCCATCCGGTATCCCACGCCCCGCACGGTTTCCACCCATTCGGGCTGGCGTACGTCGTCGCCGAGCTTGCGTCGAAGGTTACCGAAGTGCACCTCGATTGAGCGTTCCTCGGACTCGCTGACGTAGTCGCTGACCACGTATTCACCGGAGCGCAGCTCACGCACCAGGTCTGCCTTGGAGCGCACGCGACGCCCCGAGGCCAGCAGCGAAGCCAGCAGGTCAAACTCGGTACGGGTGAGCGCGATGGTGAGGCCGCGGCACTCAACGGTGCGGGTATCGCGGTCCAGGATCAGCCCGTTGTGGCTGGACACCCGGTCCGAGACCGGAGCCTCGGCCACCACGGGTGCGGCAGCGACCGCGGGGGATGCGGTTGACGCGGCGGCCGGGACGGCAGCCGGAACCTCTGCGGCACCACCACGGGGTCGACGCAGCATGGCCTCTATGCGCGCCCGCAGTTCGCGCGGGCGGAAGGGCTTGGCCAGATAGTCATCGGCGCCGGATTCCAGCCCGAACAGCACGTCGACCTCATCGGCCTGCGCGGTGAGCATCACGATATAGCAGTCGCTGAAGAGTCGGATGCGACGAGCCACCTCGAGTCCATCGATATCCAGCAGTCCGATATCCAGCGTCACGATGCTGGGCCGTTCGGTGCGCACCAGCTCCACACCCTCAATCCCACTGGGTGAACTGGCTACGGCGAATCCCGCCTGCGTCAAAATCGTCGTGATCAGACCGCGAATATCGGGGTCATCTTCGATCACGACCGCGGTGCGGATCGGCTCGGTGGTCATCCTGGTGGTACTCCCTGGCTACGGCGGGGGAAAAACGCCGTTCTTTCAGCCTACCTCCCGATGGAGAGAAGCGCACCAGGCACCCAGTTGTGTACCCCGAATGGGGGTCTTATTTCTGGGAAGTTGAGCGGCGTCGCCGTCCCAGGAGCACCAGGGCTCCGGCCGCGATCGCGCCACCCGCACCCCACAGCCACGGGGCCGGGGAAGCACCGGTTTCCGAGAGCCATCCGCCACCGTGTCCGGCCGCCACGGGGTGGCTACCGTTGCCGTTGGCGTCGGGCAGTGCGGTTCGGTCCTGAGCGGTGACCCGAATCTTGAACGGCACCGTGCGGTCCATCGTGCCGTTGCCCGATTCGCCGGGAAGCGAGATTTCCAGATGCACCGGGGTGACCTGGTCGGCACCGGTCCCCAGATCCATGACGCTGCCCTCCTGGAGCAGGTCGCCCAGGACCGCGTTTTCCTGCGCGGTGGGGGTACGCACGCTCACGCGCGCCGACTGTCCCAGCGGACCCCGCGGATCCATGTCGGCAAACAGTGCCAGCGAAAGCGTGGATACGCCTCCACCTCGACGCACGACGTTGAAATCGGCCGAAATCTTGCTGCCGGGGATCAGGATCTGCGCGCCAAACATGTCGCCCAGCTCCCCCTGGCCGCTGCCGGTCAGCTCGATCGACCGGTCCTCCGGAGAGGCAAAGGCGGCACCGGGCAACGCCACAATCAGCGTCGCGGCCAGCAGGCTTCCGGTGAGTACGCTGCGCAGGCTCATCCGGCGAACACCTCAATCTCAAAGCTCGGCGGGACCTGGGCACCGGTCCACTCCAGGACAACCCACTGCAGCACGCTGCCGGTGGTGTCCTCAAGCGGGTTGGTTCCCGCGGCGGGCGGGGTCAGTACGGTGGGGTGTGCGGACGCGGGCGCGTCGGTACCGGCGGGGGTTTTGGGCCAGGTGCCGCCGGGCGCATAGTAGTTGCCCGCGAGATAGACGGCCGAGTTGCCGTGCACGGCACCGGACGGTGCGGCCGCGGCATTACCGGAGAATACCGAGTCGAGCGTGGCGGCGCCGGCCGGGGCAACCACGCAGTTGGTCCCGCCACAGGCGGGCACCGCGCCGGCCTGGTTCCCACGGTTGCGGGTGGAATCCACCAGCCAGGAGTAGCGCGAGGTGGATGCGGCCACGCCGGTGGCCGGGTCGATGGCCTGCCCATCGGTACCGCCGGCGAGTGCGCGCAGCGAGGAACCGAGCGCCCCGGCGGGGTTCAGCCTGGCGGCTGCCAGGTTTCCCCCGGCGGGTGCCACGCTCCAGTCGCCGGCCGCCGGCGCACCGGTTCCGCGCCAGGCGCTGACCCGGACCGATCCCGCGGGGATCTTATCGGCACAGCCCCAGAGGCGAACCCCGAGGCCGTCGGTGGTGTTGGCGATACCCTCGGTGGAGGCAAACTGCGCGCTGCGCACCACGGGCACGATCAGCACGCGGGAGGATCCCACACTCTGGAAGTCGGAGAGGGCGTAGACGTTAGACTTCTTGGCCGGGTCCGGGACCGAGCACCAGGTACCCAGCGCGGTATCGGCGCCCGCGGTTACGGTGGTGGTCAGGTACGCGCCGGTCACGGCGGTGGGGATGCCCACGGCGGCGAGGGCGAGGCCCACACCGAGGGCGATCAGTCGGGGACGAAACTTCACGGTCGTTCCTCCGATCGGGGTACCTGGGTCAGGGTGGCATCGAGCTTGAAGGCGGCCAGCGGGCTGGACTTGAGCTCGCGCAGTTCCCGGGCCACGTCGCCGCCGTCATCGGCGGTCGCGGGCACGGCCACGGTGACGTCGATGGTGCAGCTGGCACCGGGCTTGAGCGTGGTGTTCGGGGCCTGGGCTAGCGTGGCGGTGATCTTTCCCGCCGAAAGCTGTGCACCAGACACGGTGCATCCGGCCGTTCCCTCGGCACCAATCTTGAGCGCACCACGACCGTACATGGTCACGCCGAGGTCGGTGGCGGTCGCGGTGATGGTGCCCGATATTTCGGTCTGCACCGGGTTCGCGGGGGCCGCGGTCACCACGAAGCGGATGCGCTGGGCGCGCACACCCGGCACGATGCCGGTGCCGGGGGCCGCGACGATCGTGCGGGAGGTGCCGGTGGTGACGGTGTCGACGGTTGCGGTTGCGGTTGCCGAGATCCCCGAGGCCGCCGAAATAGTGGCGGTGGGGCCGCTGGCCTGATCGTTGAGGTACGCGATCGTGCCGGGTCCACCCAGGAGGGCAACCCCGGTCAGGGCGGCGAGGACCGCGACGGTCCAGACCCGGGCGCTGCGGGTTCGGAACAGGCGACGGAAGAGGGACTCCTTCACCGCTGCGGGTTCGGGAGTCGCTACGGACTCGGCTTCCGGAGCGGGCCGTTGCGGGTCGGTGCTCACGAGGCGGCTCCGATCGGCTGCTGGGTCAGGGTGTAGGTCATCGCGAGCTTTACGCTACCGGACATCGCGGTGGTCGTTTCCCAGGGCAGGGTCACGCTGACCACCACGGGAACGGTACGATCCCCGGCATTCACGGTGCCGGCGGGGGAAATTCCTGCGGTAATGGTCGTGGCGCTGCCCACGCTCACCACGCGTGTCACCAGGGTCTTGGCGAGGGCGGCATCCGCGGCGGAAGCGGTGCTACCGGTGACGCTGAGAGCCGAAACGGTGAGGCTTGCGCGCATGTCGGTACCGATCAGTTCAACCGGAACGTTGACGGTGCCGGTGAGCACGTCGCCGGGGACGAGGGCCTGACCGGTGTAGGCGATCGCGGCGGATCCGCGACCCTGGGGCACGTCCTGTCCGAGGGTCCACGCGGTGGTGGCTCCGCCCACGTTGCCCAGGCTCAACGATCCCGACTGGATTCTCAGCGGTGCCGCATCCTTGGTATCGGTCCAGAACGCCAGTGTTCCGGCACCACCCATGAGCAGCGCGGCCCCGAAAACGGCGGCGATGGCGGCGGTGATGAGCTTGCGCACGCTGAGCCTTTCGTTCGGGGCAAAAGTAGGAGGGTATGGGATCGGCCCCGTGAGGATGTTAGGGGGGAATACTCACGAGGCCGATCCGTTTTGTCGAGCTGAGCTCAGACCGGGGCAACAGCAGGGGGATGCTGTGTCCCATCCGGCGGGGCCGAAGCCCGCACACCGGGTGATACGTCACACGATATTGCTGTGGGGACGTATCCGTGACCTCCGCCCGAAGGGGGATTCAGCGAGGGTCACGAGTCTTGTTACTGGCCGGCGGCAACCTGGGTGAGGGTGTACTTGGCCTGCAGGGTTGCGCTGTTGCTGATTTCGCCACGGTTGGCGGCGACCGGAGTCTCGCCATCCCACTTGTAGGTCACCGCGATCACGACGGGCACGTTGACGGTGCTCTGGCCGTTGGTGCTGGTCAGGGTAACCGCACCATCAACCGGGGTCTGGCCCTTGATGCTGACAACCGCAACCGAGAGCTTGTCGCGCAGCGAGCTGGCTTCCCAACGCAGCTGGTCAACCTTGAGGCTGGCCTTGATGTCGTTTCCGGTCAGGGTTACCGGAACATTGACGGTGGTGGTGAGGACGTCACCGGGAACGATGCGGAACGACGAGGGGTCAACCTGGGTGGGCTGGGTCTTCGTGTTTCCCACAACGTGCTGCACGCTCCAGTTGGCGGAACCGATCTGGCCCAGCTCGAGGCTTCCCGAGTTGATGGTCTGAGCCTGGGCGTCCTTGGTGTCCGTCCAGTAGGCCAGGGTGCCGGCGCCGCCGAGCAGGAGTGCTGCGCCGAGGGTAGCGGCGATTGCAGCGGTGGTGGTCTTCTTCATGGCAAGTCCTTTGGGGGGAGGTCGTCTTGGGGGGGAGGTGACGAGTACTGCTTCGGGTGGGTGACGGCGATGAAAACGATTTCGGGTGGTTTTCGATGAGAACAGTTTCGGGTTGTCCTCGGCTGTGAGAGCAATTTCGGGTTGTCCTCGGGTTGTCCTCGGGTGGATGCAATTTCGGGTTACATCCTGGTGTCTGACCGGTTCGGGCCGGTCTCGCTTGCCGTTGACTCAATAATTGCGATCCCGGCTCAAGATGACCGACGTAATCGTGACAACATTTCGCAATTTTTGGCGCGGGGGACATCGTTAGCTCAAGGAAACCTCAAGATTAGGTCCGTCGGGTCCCCCAACCGCACGCTCGGCGCAGGATGCCCCCATCCGAGGTGGGAATTTTCCCGTACAGTGAACGCTTATTTACGTCACAACCCACGAAGTGGGATCAATCGATGTGAATAGGGGATAGATCATGACCGAGACGAATATGGAGTTTGCCCGGGGAATGCGCGAGTCGTATTCCGCGCAGAACTCGATGGCGGGTGCCGCCGATGCGGTGAGCATCGTGCGCACACGACAGATTCCGGCGAGCGGACCCGATCGAGAAATCCGGGTGCGAGAGTATCGCCCCACGGACTCGGACCAGATCCTTCCACTGATCATCTTCATCCACGGGGGCGGATTCGTGTCGGGGGACCTTGAAACCCACGACGTCCTCGCCCGGGCACTCGCGCTCGGGGTTTCGGCGACCGTACTCGCGGTTGACTATCGGCTGGCCCCGGAGAATCCCTTCCCCGCCGGTCTCGATGATGTCTCCGCGGTTTCGCTGTGGGCACGGGCGCACGCCGAGGAGTTGAGGATCGACCCCACCCGTATCGTGATCGGTGGCGACAGCGCGGGCGGAAACCTCGCGCCGCTCGCGGTGGCACAGGCTCGGGATACGGGACAGGCGGGATTCGTCGCGCAGTTCCTGTTCTATCCGCTCCTGGACTTTAGAACGATTACGGATTCCTGGGCGCGACTGGGCGACCAGTACTTCCCCACCCATGAGGTGATGCGCGGGGTGGATGCCGCCTATCTCGGGTCGGACATCTCCCTCGGGGATCCGCGCATCTCGCCCCTGCTGGGCAGCGTGGAGGGGATGCCTCCCACGATCCTCGCCGTGGGCACCCTCGATCCACTCCTGGACGACAGCCGGCAGTTTGCCACGCTCCTGGAAGCCGCAGGGATTCCGACCACCCTGATCGTCTCCGAAGACGCCACGCACGGCTACATTCAGTACTTCAAGGATCCGTCGGGTGGGCCCGCGGGTCGGGAGGCGCTGGAGCGCACCGTCACCGTGCTTCGGGAAGTTCTCGCCAAGGACTCACTGCTCTAGGCGGCGACGGGCGCGACCCCGCACGGCACCCACGACCACAACCGCGGCGTAGCCGATCAGGGCGATGCCGATCCCACGAGCCACCCAGGTACGGGTGTCGGACTGGATTCCCTGGCTGAGGTACCCCACAAAAGGTGCCCAGTACCAGACCTTGCCACGCACCTGTTCGGGGCGGACGGGGTTCGGATCCGGCGCGGGGTTTGCATCGCCCTTGGTCTGTAGGCGCGGACCGTCCTGGGTCACGTTGACGGCGATCACCCGGTGGGTCACCACCTCGGGTTTGCCGGAGGCGATCTGGTAGGTGATGACGTCGCCCACGCGGATCGCGTCGAAGTCGATCGGGCGCACCACCACCGTGGTTCCCGGGGGCATGTTGGGGCGCATCGACCCGGTCAGCACCGTGTAGGGGGTTGCTCCGGTGACGCGCGGGACAAGCACAAAGGCGACGATCAGCAGGACGGCGGCACCGATCACGATCCAGGAGATGACCTTGGTGATCAGTCCGGCGATGCGGCGTCCGCGGGAGCGCGGAGCGGGTGTTTCGGCACCGACCGCGGGCTCGTCAGTCTCGCCCGCGACAGGCTCGGCGGGGGCGGTTCCGTCCGCTTCCGCGGGAGTGGGAGCAGTGCCTTCCGCGGGCACCGACGCAAACGGCCCCGCCTCCCCGGGTTCATCCGATGTGCGCGCCTCGGGGCGGCTCACCGGTTCACGTTCCGGGATGGCGGGGTCGTTCGTCATGTCTGGCCTAGTCGATCAGGTCGTGACGCACGATGATGGCGTCGCGGCCCGGGCCCACGCCGATGGCGGAGATGCGCGAACCGCTCATCTTCTCCAGGGCGAGCACGTAGTTGCGTGCGTTCTCGGGCAGGTCATCGAACTCACGGATGCCGCTGATGTCGGTCTCCCAGCCGGGGAACTCCTCATAGATGGGGGTTGCATGGTGGAAGTCGGTCTGCGAGACCGGAACCTCGTCGTGGCGCACGCCGTCTACCTCATAGGCGACACAGACCGGGATGGTCTTGAGCTCGTCGAGGATGTCGAGCTTGGTCAGCACGAAGTCGGTGACACCGTTGATACGCGAGGTGTAGCGGGCGATCGGGGCGTCATACCAGCCCACACGGCGCGGACGGCCGGTGGTGGTGCCGAACTCGAAGCCCTTGGCGCGCAGGTAGTCACCCGAGGCATCAAACAGCTCGGTCGGGAAGGGGCCGGCACCCACGCGGGTGGTGTAGGCCTTGACGATGCCGATGATGCGGTCCAGCTTGTTCGGGGCCACACCGGAACCGGTGGCGGCGCCACCCGAGGTTGCCGACGAGGAGGTCACGAACGGGTAGGTGCCGTGGTCGATGTCGAGCATGGTGGCCTGGCCACCCTCGAAGAGCACGTTCTCGCCGCGCTCCAGGGCACGGTTGAGCTCGAGCGAGGCGTCAACAACCATGGGGCGCAGACGCTCGGTGTAGCTGAGCAGGTCTTCCATGATCTCGTCCACGGTGATCGCGCGACGGTTGTAGACCTTGAGCAGCAGGTGGTTCTTGACGCCGAGGGCACCCTCAACCTTCTGACGCAGGATGTTCTCATCGAACAGGTCCTGCACGCGGATGCCCACGCGGTTGATCTTGTCGGCGTAGGCCGGACCGATACCGCGACCGGTGGTACCGATCTGGCGCTTACCCAGGAAGCGCTCGGTCACCTTGTCCAGGGTGCGGTGGTAGTGGGTGATGATGTGCGCGTTGGCGCTGATACGCAGCTTGGACACGTCCACGCCACGAGCCGAGAGAGCCTCAAGCTCCTGGAACAGAACCGAGAGGTCCACGACAACACCGTTGGCGATGACGGGGGTCACGCCGGGGGTCAGGATGCCCGAGGGCAGCAGGTGCAGGGCATACTTTTCGTTGCCCACCACCACGGTGTGACCGGCGTTGTTCCCGCCGTTGAACTTGACCACGTAGTCGATGCGCGAGCCGAGGAGGTCGGTAGCCTTCCCCTTACCCTCGTCGCCCCACTGGGCTCCTACGATCACAATTCCCGGCATGGTGGTGTTCCCTCTTTCGGTGCTGCACGTACAAATTTGTGGTGGAGGCGCTTTCGGGCGCGCTCACAAAATGGTGTTGCGGTGACGGTCCTCTTGACCCGTGACGACGGCCTAATCCAGGCCGCGAATAAAGAATGCCTCGGTGGTCGGTGCGGGTTCGGCCGGCACGTTTTCGTTCTCAATCTGCGCGATGGCGGTTTCATCGGCGTCACGCAGGAACTCGGTGAGGCGGGTGACCTCGGCGGTTTCGCCGATGTCCAGGGCCGCGCGGCGCAGCAGGTAGAGCGCGCGCAGGACTCCGCGGTTGGGCTCATGCGACCAGGGGATCGGGCCCTGTCCACGCCAGCCGGCCTTACGCAGCGAATCAAGCCCACGGTGGTAGGCGACGCGGGCGTAGGCGTATCCGGTGATCGGACGCTCGGAGTTCGCGGCGGCCTGTGCCAGGGCGGCCCAGGCAAGCGAGGACGACGGGTGTGCGGCGACGATCGCTTCGAGTTCGTCGATGCCCACGGCCTTCTCCAGGGCGCGGCTAACCTCCGGTTCTTCCGGGAGGCGGGTTTCCGGGATTCCGAGCAGGTTATGTTCTGTCACCCCTCCAGCCTACCGCGGGATGCCCGACACGTCCTCCCCCGGCCGATTTTTCCCGGTTTCTCGCAGGCGGCGGAACGTAAAAATCCACCTCACCCACGCTTGATATCTTCCCAAAATCAGGAGCTATCCATTCCGTGCGGGCCTACGCTCATCCCCAACCGCAACGTTGCGGCCACCACGAAGGGAAAATCATGTTCACTCGAAAGATACTCTCGGCGGTGATTCTCACCGGCGTTCTCTCCGGCGCAAGTCTCACCTACGCATATGCGGCGAAGCCCGTTGAAGGTGGAACCTGGAACTACGGAATGTCCGCAGGGGTCCGTGCGTACTCGGACTATTACGTAAATCGGTGCCACGGCTCGACAGTCAAGAATGATTGGGCTGACTACAAAACGATTGATATTGCTGCAAATGAATGGTCCAATGCTGCAATCAATGCGACGCCATGGACCAATAATAAGTACTACTACCGAGTGTGCTAGCTAGCCGATGCTGAGGATCCTCGTCCGGGTGACGGCGGCCGGCGTCACCCTGTTCCTCGCCGTCATCTCGGCGCTCTACGTTATGGCGGAGGAGGACGGATTCCCCGACGGTGCCGAGTACACAGCGAGCGTGAACTTCACCCAGTCCCCCCTAAATAAGGACGAACTGGTAGCCGGCCTGGATGCCCTTGCCTCAGGCTCGGGACTCCGCCTGGCTAAGGTGGTCGCCGGACCGCGTGATTTTCTCTCCACCAGGTCCCTCCTCATCTTTGGCCCCGATGCACCGGCACGACCGCAAACCCTCAACTGGATTCGCCCGGGGGTGACGGGACAGCTGCGCTCAGCCGCCGACCTCGGTGACACCCCGCTCGATGGCACCCTTGTCTATTCTGGGAGCACGAGCGCGGTAGCAGCCCTGGACTCGTGGCTCAAAAGCTCCGGTGCCATCTTCACGGTCCAGCAGAGGGATGCTGGCACGATTCTGGGATATGCCCTGCTCAACACCGGGGCTTGGTTGCCCCTGCTCACCTGCCTGATTCTGCTGGTCACCGTCAGCATCTGTTGGTATGCGCTACGCGCCCGAGCCCGCGCCCTCAAAATCCTGTGCGGAACGTCGAAGCGGAGAATCCTGGTTGATGATTTGGGGAGCCTCCTGCGGATCTGTCTCCTTCCGGTCATCGGTGCCGCGCTGATATCGGTCGCGTTAGTGATCGGCTCGGGCAGAATCTCATCCCTCGCTCCCTTTGTGTGGGCGCTGGGTGGGCTCATCACCGTATCGCTCGTGGCGATGGTGATCGCCGGGCTCCTCACGAGTGCACTCACCTGGCCTTCGATTGCAACCATCGCCTCGCGTCGGCCGCCCGAGGGACACTTTGCGACCATGGCCGAGGTCCTGAAAATTGCCACGCTTTTGCTGGTCGCTCTGCTTCTGCCCCCGGTGGTGTCGGCCGCGCAGGAATCCTCGAATTTCACACGTCAGCAAACGAGTTGGGCGTCCCTGGATCGGTACGTTTCGCTGCGCCTAGGTGGGCCCTCAGACGGCGACTCGCTTCCCGCCGGTCTCACCGATCTGGCCAGAGACGCGGATGAGAGGGGAAGCCTGGCGTTCGCCTACGCGCAGGGAGCCGCGGATAACGAAACACTGGCGGCGAACGGGTATGACGGCATCGTCATGGTTAACCGCACCTACCTTGATGCTGTTGGGCCGGCCCTCGGTTTCACTCCCGGTAGTGCGCGCCCACTCGGTGCCCAGGGCGAACCGGTCTCAGATGCCCAGCTCCCCACAAATCTGTCACGCTATCTCTCCGATTCGTTCCCGCTGTGGAATCGAGCCGGGCGCACGGACGCGGGCCGAGAAACCGTGCTGCCCGCGTTTCGGTACACGGGCACCGAACCGTTCCCGGGAATCTCGCCCGTGCTGGGAGAGCTGCGCCTGCTGAACCGTCCCCTGATACTGGTCACCGACAGCGTCACCAGCACCTTCACCGACGGCTTCCTGGAATCCACAATCAGCTCGGGAAACCTCATCTTTGGGGACTCGGCGTGGGTGCAGGCATTCCTCAGGAAACAGCCACTTGGCAGCCACGTTCGCTCGGTGGATCGGGTGTCCGATGCCGGTCTGTATTCGGCTCAGCAACAGGGCATGGTGGCGCAAACACTCACCCTCTCGGCGCTACTGGTGTTGCTCGCGCTCCTCACCAGTGTCGCGGTGTCGGCGTGGATTGCCGCGCTCACCCGATCGCGGCGGCTCTTCGTGCAGCGGACCTCAGGGTGGACCTGGCGACGGATACTCTCGGGCCGGATCTGCTGGGAGGCGGCGCTGGCCGCGCTGGTGACGCTGGCCCTCGTGCTGCCGCGATTCGGCGATATCTCGGCGGTGTGGGCGCTGCTCGCCCTTCCGCTCTATCTCGCCCCGACCCTGCTGTTGCACCGTCGTGCGGCGGCAACCACGTTTAATTCTCGAATCAATCGCACGACGTAGCCAAAGGAAATCATGGAAATTGTCGCCTCCGACATCAGCGTGACCATCGCCGGACGCACGGTCCTTGAAGACGTCAACGCCCACGTGATTCCGGGACAGACGCTGGCGCTGGTGGGGCCCAGTGGTTCGGGGAAAACCACCCTGCTCAACGTGCTTGGCCTACTCGTTCCGATTGGGCACGGGACCCTCACTGTGAATGGAAGGGAGACTCGACGATGGAAAGATGCTCGGAGACGCGCGTTTTGGCAACACCATGCGGCCTTCGTTTTCCAGGACTATGGGCTGATCGAGGAGGAGAGCGTCGCCTATAACGTGATGCTCTCCCGATTGCCACCGTTCTGGCGCAGGCGGCGAGAGGCCTCAAAAATTCTGCCCATTCTGGAACGGGTGGGACTACCCGATCGGGCTCAGGAACGCGTATCCGCCCTCAGCGGCGGCGAGAAACAGCGCGTCGGCCTCGCCCGCGCAATGTTTCGGGCGGCGGATGTGATCTTTGCGGATGAGCCCACGGCCTCCCTGGACCGGGAAAACCGCGAACTGGTCACCGCGTTCCTCCTGGGGGAAGCCGAACGCGGGGCCGCGGTCGTGATCGCCACCCATGATGAGGATCTGATCCCACGCTGCGATGCGCGGGTCCGTTTGGGACCCGGACCCAGGCTCGACTAGGTGTGCCCGTTTTGGCTTGCCCCGGAGTCCTCCGGCAGCGAGTTCCGACCGCGTACCACGTGCGAACCGGCCTTTTCGCTGCCATTGGGTACCGCTTTCCCTCCCGTTGACCGCCGCTCATACCCCAGAGCTGCACGATTTTCCGGGGCTGCATCCCGTCTGCAGGTGCGCGGAGGCTCGCCGCGCACCTAGGATAAAGACATGTCCAAGGTTCTTTCTTCTCTCCCCGTAGGCGAGCGCGTCGGTATTGCCTTCTCCGGCGGCCTCGATACCTCCTGTGCAGTCGCGTGGATGCGCGACAAGGGCGCGATCCCCTGCACCTACACCGCCGATATCGGTCAGTACGACGAGCCCGACATTGACGGCGTCACCGCCCGTGCCCTCGAGTACGGTGCCGAGCTGGCCCGCTTTGTCGACGCCAAGCGTGCACTCGTGGAGGAGGGCTTCATCGCCCTCCAGACCGGTGCCTTCAACGTGCGCTCCGGCGGCAAGACCTACTTCAACACCACCCCCCTCGGCCGCGCCGTGACCGGCACCCTGCTGGTCCGCGCCATGAAGGAGGACGGCGTGGAGATCTGGGGCGACGGATCCACCTATAAGGGCAACGACATTGAGCGGTTCTACCGCTACGGCCTGATGGCCAACCCCGCACTGCGCATCTACAAGCCCTGGCTCGACAGCCAGTTTGTGGAGGAGCTGGGTGGACGCCAGGAGATGAGCGAGTGGCTCGTCGAGCACGGCTACCCCTACCGCGACTCCGCCGAGAAGGCCTACTCGACCGACGCAAACATCTGGGGTGCCACCCACGAGGCGAAGAAGCTTGAGTTCCTCGACGCCGGCCTCGACATCGTCGAGCCCATCATGGGTGTCGCCGCCTGGCGCGAAGACGTCGAGATCGCCACCGAGGAGGTGTCGGTTCGTTTCGAGGCCGGCCGCCCGGTCGCGATCAACGGCGTCGAGTACACCGACCCGGTTGCCCTGGTTTACGAGGCCAACGCCATCGGTGGCCGTCACGGCCTGGGCACCTCCGACCAGATCGAGAACCGCATCATCGAGGCCAAGTCTCGCGGTATCTACGAGGCTCCGGGTATGGCGCTGCTGCACATCACCTATGAGCGCTTGGTCAACGCGATCCACAACGAGGACACCCTCACCAGCTACCACACCGACGGTCGCAAGCTCGGTCGCCTGATGTATGAGGGCCGCTGGCTCGACCCGCAGGCCCTGATGCTGCGCGAGTCGCTGCAGCGCTGGGTTGGCTCGGCCATCACCGGTGAGGTCACCCTGCGACTGCGTCGCGGCGACGACTACACGATCCTGAACACCACGGGTCCGAACCTCAGCTACCACCCCGAGAAGCTCTCGATGGAGCGGACCGTCGGTGCCGCGTTTGGCCCGGAGGACCGTATCGGTCAGCTGACCATGCGCAACCTCGACATCGCCGACTCGCGTGCCCGCCTCGAGCAGTACGCGGCCCTCGGCCTCGTCGGCGGCGCCACCGCCGAGCTGGTCGGTGAGCTGGAGCAGGGTGCCGCGGCGAAGATCGCCGAGGCCGTTGGTGGCATCGACGCCGACGCCGACACCCTGGGCCTCTCGGCCGCGTTCGAGACCGGCACCGACTAGTCGCCACTCGTCTGCGCCGGGCTCACGCCCCCAAACACACTGCCCGCCCGGATCATGATCCGGGCGGGCAGTTTGTTTTGCGTGGGTTAGACGCTCGGGATGCGTTTGGGCGCGAGCTGCGGCTCCTGCTTGAACTGGCCGGTGAGGGCCAGGACCAACACGATGATCGCGATGACGATCCATCCCGAAACCCCCAGCGGGTTCACCAGGGTCAGGTTCATCGGGGCACCCGCCGCCGAGAGCAGGAAGATCAGGCCCGCCGAGGCGTTGAGGGCACCGTGGCCGATGACCGCGGGCCAGATCGAGCCAGTGCGCAGCCGCACCCAGCCGAACAGCATGCCCCACAGCACACAGCCGACCACCATCGTCAGCACACCCCAGAGATCGGGCTGGTTGAAGTTGTGGCCCAGTAGGGTAACCGGCGCGTGCCAGACGCCCCAGATCACGCCGCTGAGGATCAGCGCGGGCCAGATACCCAGCGGACGCAGCGCCGGCAGCAGCCATCCTCGCCAGCCGATTTCCTCGCCGAACGCGGGAATCGCGTTGAATAGGGCACCGAGCGGGATGGAGAGAATCTGCGCGATAACGATCGTCCCGATCAGCGACTCATCCACGGGCAGCGTGGAGCCGAGCATCGCCCGGAAGCCGGAGAAGCTCACCAGGTCGAGGGTGACCCATCCAAACAGCGCCGAGATACCCAGGCAGGCGGCAACCAGCAGCAGCGGCACGAACGCCGCCAACACCGTGAACCACACCACGCGCTTGGCCGGGCGCAGCGGCCAGATGCCGAGGAAACGCAGGCGTTCCCCGCGCGGCACCTTCATCGCGAACACCACCACGAGGACTGCGAGCAGCGGAGTGAACATCATCGCCGCGGGTAGGACTCCGCCCAGGAGCGGGTACACCGGGCTGTCCGTCTCGGTCAGCCACAGCGGCAGGATGATCAGCCAGGCCAGCGCCCAGGCCACCACCGTAAAAACGATGACCGCGGCCCAGGGCACGCGCGCTACTCGGTCGGGCCGCGTTTCGGCTTTCGGAAAGTTGTTTTCGCTCACACCGGTGTCAGACATAATGGTTCCCGATTATCGCGGATGGCTTTGCCGACTGTCCACCATCGGTGCAAACTTTTAAAAGTTCGCGTTAGAAAGAGGTACGGTCACTGCTTCAAATTTGTGCGTAAATATTGTCGATACTTGTAAATATTAACGATACACTCCGATCTACGACTTCGAATTACGAGGCCGCATAGATTGCTATAGGAGATGAAATGCACAGATTCATAAAGATATCGCTTGGCCTCATCACCGGGACCGCACTTATCTTTGGCTCAGTAAACGTTGCATCCGCTGCGACAGCGCCGACGAAGATCGAAAACGCCTCGTCAACGACTGATGCATATACGGACGCTGACGTCGTCGAATTCCTAGTCTTCGGAAGCGGGGCAGTTGCGAAGAACAACCCCTCCGAGGTGAAGAAACTCGGCCTCAAATCACAAACCGTCTCACCTGAAACCGTGACTGCCGCAACGGGACAGATCGTGGCAGCAGATCCGAATTTCCGAACTCACGTTGCTAAGGCTGTGCTTTCGGGTAACCCCTATAAGATTCGGCAGGGTCTGAAATCGTTCACGGGGACCCTCGAAAAGGTTGCGCAGGACCAGATTCCCGGCGACATTTCTACAAACTGCGTCATCTGGGGAATCGTCAACGTGCTCGTCGCTATCGAGCTCGTTGTTGCCGGCGCCGTGGTAGTCGTGGTTGCCTACCGTGGCGACAACAGCACTTCACGATTCTCGC
The DNA here is from genome assembly GCF_024810155.1 of Mycetocola sp. BIGb0189. NCBI lineage: Bacteria > Bacillati > Actinomycetota > Actinomycetes > Micrococcales > Microbacteriaceae > Mycetocola > Mycetocola sp. BIGb0189. The sequence continues at coordinate 202,601 of NZ_JANUED010000007.1, read as the reverse complement.
AAGACGAAATTGCCGCAACGCTCACCGCACTGCGCTAGAAGAACGAACAATGAATCCCGCTCCATCCGGGGAGCGCAGCACTGATGCCCAGGCTCACCGTGCCTTCTGGTTAACGGTGGGCCTGGCTGGTTTGCTGCTGCTTACGACCGTGGCCGCTTCATACCCCAGCAACGTACTGAAGCCTTCTTCGAACCCTCAAATTCTGAGTTTTGTCAGCGCCGTGTTCCCCCAGGGCTGGGCATTCTTCAGTAAGGACCCACAAGACATCGAAATCGTCGCATATCGACCCACGGCAAGTGGGTTGACCTCTCTCCAGACCACGCCGCAGTCAAAGGTTGAAAACCTTTGGGGGCTCACAAGAACTCAACGAGCGCAGGGGCCAGAGCTTGCGGCCCTCAGCACTGATGCAACCTGGGTGGAGTGCACGCCGGGCGACCTCCCTCAAGCCTGCTACACGAAATCTAATCGACTCGAGCGCATCAAGACCCCGGTTCCCCACCCCTCGCTCTGTGGCGATGTGATCTTGCTTCAGGAGAAACCTGTGGCATGGAGCTTCCGAGAGCTAGTCGATGGGCCGCATACAGCGGAGCGAATTGCTTACGTGACGATAGATTGCAGAAGGTAGAAAATTGAACCCCTTTGGGCCAAAGTTTTTCACCCGGAAAATAGAGAATACATACACATTCGGACGAACGATTCTCGCATTTGCGCAGCTCAGCGTTCTCCTACTTACCCCCGCGTGGGCGCTGACGGTTCCTGTTGGTGGGGGCGCAGAACCATCTTGCTCGGGCGCTTTTACGATTTCCGCTTACTGCATTGGAGGAGGCTCTCCCACAGGATTCTCCACCGGCCGAGTCATCTCGATCGTGATCCTTCTACTCGTAGCTTTGGGGTGGCGTCCTCGGTGGACCGCCGTCCCCCACGCCTGGGTCACGATTTCGTTCCTACACGCGACCAGCCTTCCGGATGGAGGGGAAGCCGTACTTGCCGCTACCACGATCCTCTTAATCCCGCTCTGCCTCGCGGATGGAAGAAAATGGTCCTGGCCCGCCCGCCTCGAGCCCGGCAGCCGCGAACCGCTAAAACGAAGTGACGGAATTGCGGCCGCCATACAGTGGGTGCTCCGATCCCAAATTGCCGGAATCTATTTGCACAGCGCCCTGGCAAAGCTTGGCGTCGCAGACTGGATCAACGGAAGCGCAATGTTCTACATCAGCCGCCAACATTTCTTTGGCGCAACCGGGTTTGTGGGGGACCTGCTGAAATCAGTCACCAACGTACCATTAGGGACCGCGGCTCTCACCTGGGGCACGATCATCATCGAAGTACTCATCGCGGTATTGATACTCGGCACTACACCCCTGAGACGGGTCTCCGTCATCCTGGCAATAGTGCTACATGTCGGAATCATAATTGCACTTGGACTCTGGAGCTTTGGCCTCATCATGTGTGGTGCCGTGATTATTGCTGCATCACTACCAGTATCGTCGATACACACGCGCAGGACTCCACATGATCAAGACGATGTCCGCGTCGAAGAATTGCCGAACAAGCGTCCAGTGGCCCAATAGCAGACAAGACCCACGGCACAGGCCACGATGATTGACAATAGCGTCACGCTATCCCCAACATTTTGAACCCCAGCAAACGAAATAGACGCGAGTCCTAACGCAATTTCTGCTCGCCACGGCTCACGCTCCACCGATAATTTGGAGTTCGCGAACGCTGTGACTAATCGACCCAGCACAACTACAGCCACGGCCACTATGAGCGCATAGAGCCCCGCAGGTGAGCGCCAAACATACTCTTGATCAGGGCTCCAGTGCAAGGACACACCCGCTTCCGGAGAGACAAACCATGATGCGGCGGCGGCACCGCCCGCAATGGTCGCTTCAAAGCCCAACTGGCGGGCGCGCATTGTCAGCCGGCAACGGGTAAGAAAAAGAGGCCTGCAATCTTTCCATCTGCGCTCCACGAGGTCCGAAAAGTCACAGCGCCCGCTTCAAATTCCAATCGGGTTTCGTCAACAACATACTCGCCCAGCACCAGAGCAGAACCCTCGCCAAATCCCTCCCACTTACCAAACGAAGCAAGGAGCCCCGCCCAAACGGTATCGAGTTTCTCTGGCGTCAACACGGCGATCGCCTCCGCCCCAAAGTAGGTAGAGATAGCATCTCCGGTTTCTGATGATGCGACTGCGCGCACGATTTTCTTCGCATGCTCCGGAACCTCCAACAACAGCGTCTTCGACATAATCTCACCTTTCCGTTCCTGCTCTTTGTTACCCGTACCAAACCGCTGGAAAGCGGCTTGCCTCGTTACTCCAAGGCTCTGCCCAATCGCGGACCACGTAACGTTCTCTTCACGCGCCTTGGATACCTCCACATGCAACGTTGAATCTGCAAGGACTCGAAGCGCATCCAATGCAGCAATGCGATGCACGCTGGCCGCAGGCGCGGTAACAACTGCATCTATCGCGAGTTTCAACAGATCTTCATTTGCCATATTGTAAATATTACCTTTACACGTAGCACTCGGTCAACACTGAACTCAAACCAGCAGGGCTGTTTATCGAAGAAAACAAAATGGAGCGAGTGACCCACGTGCGCAGACAGCAGGGCGCGTCGATCGCGCTACTTCGATGAGGGCTGTCGCACGCGCTTTCGGTTGAGCAGCCCGGCGCGGGCACGGCCGAGGTCGGTGCTCAGCGGATCGAGCGCATCGGCCAGGGTCTTCAGGACGCCCAGCGCCCGCGCGACGCGCAGCACAACATGGAAGCTCACCGTGGGGTCGCCATGCTCAACCTTGCGCAGGGTGTCCCGACTGATATCTGCCCGCTCAGCCACCTGGGTGGTGGTGAGTCCGAGGATCTTGCGCCATCCCGCGAGGTCTTCGCCCATGCTTTTGGCGGCCTGGACGACGGGTACCGACAGCTCAACAGCCATGAAAACTCCTCAGATAACGACGAGCCGGATAGGCAGAAAGTCGATTAAGGGAGATGTTACTCGTCAATATGACGAAAAGATACTGTCTTTTCGATTCCCACCTGCAGGAACAAAACGGATTGCCCGCCCGGATCACGATCCGGGCGGGCAGTTTGTTTAAGCAGGTGAAACTAGATCAGCTTCTTTTCCTTGAGCCAGTCGGTGGCCAGCTGCTTGGGGCTGGCCTTCTCGGTCCCCTGGTTCTTGCCGTTGAGCTCGATCAGGTCCTCGGTGGTCAGCTCGGCCGAAACCTTGTTGAGCACCTCGGCAACCTTGTCCGTGTTGGCCTTCTTGCTCACCAGCGGAATGACGTTCTGCGGCAGAATCATGTTCTTCGGGTCCTCAAGGGTCACGAAGCCGTTCTCCTTGATCGCCGGGGTGGTCGAGAAGATATCCGCGAGGTCCACGGTGCCATCCTTCAGCGCACCCACGGTCAGCGGCCCACCCGAGTCGCTCAGCGGCACAAACTTGATCTTGGCGGCGCTCAGACCGTAGATCGACTCCAGTCCGGGAGGACCGTAGGGACGCTGCTCCAGCTCGGGGTTACCACCCACGGTCAGGTCGCGGTCAAGGCCCGCGAGGTCCGCGAGGCTCTTCACGTTGTTCTGCTCGCTGAACTCCTTGGTGACGTTATAGGAGTCCTTATTCTCCGCCGGCGACGCCTTGAGGACCGCGAGACCATTGGTCAGCGCGGTGCCCAGGGCCTTCTCGACCTCCTCGGAGGTCGACGCCTTGGAGTCCTTGTCGAATGCCTGCAGCAGGTTACCCGAATACTCGGGCACGATGTCGAGGGATCCGTCTTCCAGGGCCTTCAGGTAGACGTCGCGCTGGCCGATCTGACCCTTGAAGTCGACCTTGATGTCCTTGGCCTCGAGCGCCTGCGCGTAAATCTGCGCGATGATCTCGTTCTCGGCGAAGGCCGCCGAGCCGATAGCGATGGTGTCTCCGGCGGCGCTGCTGCCGCCACCACTCAGCGGGTCGCCACTGGCGCAGGCGCTGAGGGCAAAAATCGCGCCGGCGGCCAGGGCCAGGGTCAGTCCCCGTTTTGCTCCACGAATATTCATGCTGCTGTCCTCTCGGTAGGGGTTTTACTGCGTCGATTGCCGCGGGCCGCGCGCACCCCCGCGGGGAGCACCGCCTTACCCACAAGCAGGAATAGAAGGTCAAGAATCAGAGCCAGCGCCGCCACCAGGAGCGCGCCGGCGAGCATCTGCGGATAGTCCCGCAGCGGCAGCGCATCAAACAGGAAGCGCCCCAGGCCACCGAGGGATATATAGGCGGCGACCGTGGCGGTCGCGACCACCTGCAGCATCGCCGAGCGCAGCCCACCCACGATCAGCGGCAGCGCCAGCGGGAACTCCACCCGCCAGAGGATCTGCCACTCGGTCAGGCCCAGCGCGCGCGAGGCGTCCACGGTGGCCGGATCCACCGACTCGATCCCGGCATACGCCCCGGCGAGGATCGGCGGAATGGCCAGAACCACCAGCACGATCAGCGTGGGGATGATCGCCAGGCGCACCCCGAAGCCGAACTGTACGGCGATAAACACCAGCAGACCCAGGGTCGGCATCGCGCGCAGCGCGCCGCTCAGGCCCACCACGAGTCCGCGGCCGCGGCGGGTGTGACCGATCGCCAGGCCGGCGGCCAGCGCGATCACCCCGGCGATCAGCAGGGTCATCCCGGTGATTGCCAGGTGCTCCAGCAGCCGCGTGGGAATCCCGCGTGAGCCGGTCCAGTGTGCGGGATCCAGCAACCAGTTCAGGCCGTCAAGCATTCGTGGTCACCTCCAGGGTCTCCGCATTGGTCTTGTTGCGCACCCGGCGCGTGCGCGACCAGGGCAGCAGCGCCTTGCCGATCAGCACGATGATCAGGTCGAAGATCAGCGCGATCAGGACCGTGCCCACGATGCCCACGCCGATCTCAAACGGGAACGAACGCTGGGTACCATCGGTAAACAGGTAGCCCAGCCCACTCATTCCCACCAGCGCGCCCAGCGTGACCAGGCTCACCGTACTGCTGGAAACCACGCGGGTCCCGGCGATGATGATCGGTCCGGCCAGCGGCAACTGGACCTGCCAGAAGCGCCGCCAGGGGCCGTAGCCCAGCGCGGTCGCGGCATCCAGCACCTGCGGCGAAACCTGGTCGAACGCGTCGGCGGCGGTGCGCACGAGCAGCGCGACCGCGTACAGGGTCAGCGCGGCGATCAGGTTGATCGGGTCGAGGATCTGAGTGCCGAGGATCGTGGGCATCGCGATGATCAGCGCCAGCGACGGGATCGTATAGAGCAGCCCGGCGATGGTCAGCAGGGTTCCGCGACCCCAGCGATAGCGGTGCGCGACCCAGCCCAGCGGGACCGAGATGATCAGCCCCAGCAGGATCGGCGGCACGCTCAGCGCCACGTGTGTGAGCACCAGGGCCCACACATCGGAGAGGTTCTCGAAGAGCCAACTCATCGAGTGGTATCCACCTCCGGAACCTCATTCTCGGAGCCAAGCTCCCCCGAATTCGGCGAAGTGGTATCCACCTCCGGGGCCTCATTCTCGGAGCCAAGCTCCCCCGAATTCGGCGAAGTGGTATCCACCTCCGGAGCCTCAGAGGACGAGCCAAGCTCCCCCGAATTCGGCGAAGAAGTATCCAGGTCCGGCAGGTCTGCCGCCTCGGTACCCAGCGTGATCTCGCCCAGGTGCTCATCGCGTCCGCCCGCACCCACCGAGACCGGGCCGGTCGCGGTTTCGGCACCGAGCACACCGGCGATGCGACCGGTCCCGTCCACGACGAGCGTGCGCCCCTCGCTCTGACGCAGGGTCAGCGCGCGGCGGCCGCGGTCGGCACCGATGAAGTCGGCCACAAACTCGCTGGCCGGGTTGGAGAGAATCTCGTCCGGGCTGCCGTGCTGGGCCACGTGTCCGCCCCGGGAGAGGATCGTCACGTGGTCCCCGAGCAGGAACGCCTCATCAATATCGTGGGTCACAAACACGATGGTTTTGGCCAGCTCGCGCTGGATGCGCAGCAGCTCCTCCTGAAGCTCGCGGCGGACGATCGGGTCCACCGCACCAAAGGGCTCGTCCATCAGCAGGATGTTCGGGTTCACGGCGAGCCCGCGGGCCACCCCCACCCGCTGCTGCTGTCCACCCGAGAGTTCGGCCGGGTAACGCTTGGCCAGCGCCGAATCCAGCCCCACGGTTTCCATGAGCTCATGGGCGCGCGCCACGGCCTCGGCCTTGGGCACACGATTGAGCAGCGGCACGGTCGCAATGTTTTGCAGCACCGTGCGGTGCGGCAGCAGACCGGAGTTCTGCATCACGTAGCCGATCCGGCGGCGCAGGGTCACCGGGTTGAGGCTGGCGACGTCCTCATCGTCGATCAGGATGCGACCCGAGGTGGGTTCCACCATGCGGTTGATCATCCGCAGCAGGGTGGTCTTACCGCTCCCCGAGGATCCCACAAACACGGTGATTTCGCGTGAGGGCAGGCGCAGCGAGAAGTGGTCCACCGCGAGGGTGCCATCCGGGAAGCGTTTCGAAATTCCGTCAAACTCGATCACAGATCATCCCCATCTCGCACGTTTTGCGTGCGGTTGTGAGTACCTAGCGTAGACACTGCCCTCCGACATTGTGTGAATTGTTCCCGTTTTGTCATCTATTCGGAGCCGATCTATCCGCGGATTGATGCGGATCTCAAAAATTTTTGAAAAAGTTTGGAATGAGGGAATGGAACCCCTCCCGGTTTAGTTTCATATGAATGGACTTCCCGGAGCACCGTGGTAAGTATTCGGAATAAGAAAGGGTCATCATGACCACCTATCGCATCGGTTACATCGTTGGCAGCCTGTCCGCCAACTCCATCAACCGCAAGCTCGCCCTTGCACTGAAGGCCCTCGCCCCGGCGAACCTCGAATTCCACGAGATCGAGATCAAGGACCTGCCGCTGTACAACCACGACCTGGATGGCGCTTACCCCGCCGAGGCCGTCGCCCTCAAGGACGCGATCAACGCTTCCGACGCTCTGCTGTACGTAACCCCCGAGTACAACCGCTCCATTCCCGGCGCGCTGAAGAACGCCATCGACTGGGCCAGCCGCCCCTGGGGTCAGAACTCCCTGGGCAAGCCCTCCGCCGTGGTGGGTGCCTCGATCGGTGCCGTGGGCACCGCCGTTGCCCAGCAGCACCTCAAGGGCATCCTGAACTTCTCCGACGCCGCGCTGTTCAACCAGCCCGAGATCTACCTGCAGTTCACCGAGGGCCTGATCACCGAGACCGGCGAGGTCACCAACGAGGGAACCGCCGCGTTCCTCAAGGCATGGCTCGAGGGCTACGCAGCCTTCGTCGCCGCGCACGTCGCCAAGTAGTTTTCTTCCCCCCAGCGACACCTACCGAACCCGAATATCGGTGCTAAAGCCCGGGCACAGCGTGTGCCCGGGCTTTTTCGCGCCCGCAACCACGGCCGTGAGCGGACCCGTCGACAGCGCTTCGCGGCGGCGGCAGTCCACCTCGTTAGCGTGCGGCGGCAGTCTCGGGATGCAGCGCGCTGGGCGGCATCCCGAACTCGCGCCCAAACGCCGTGGTGAACGCCGGCGGATTGGTATATCCCACCTGGACCGCCACATAGGAGACCGCGTGTCCGGCACGCAGCAGATCACTCGCCGCGGCCATGCGCATGTGGGTTCGCCACTGCCCAAAGGTGAAACCGGTCTCGTCCACAAAGTGGCGCTGTAGGGTGCGCGCCGAGACCATCGCACGCTGCGCCCACTGCTCCATGCTGAGCGGCGAAGCGGGGAACGCGGCCAGCGAGCGGGCCACCCCCAGGGCTCGCGGATCGGCCGGATAGCGCGGCCCGGCGGCGGGCACCTCGGCACACACGCAGCGCCGCAGCTGGGCGATCTTCGCGGCCCGCTCACTCGCGGTGGTGAGCCCGGGCTGCAACAGCACGCGGCCCACCTCCTCGATCTCCGGCGTACGCGAAATCGCCCGCACCCGGGTCTTGGCGGTCCCAAACTCGGCGACCTGGATATACAGCGGTAGCAGCAGCGAGCCGGGATCCGGACGCACCTCGTGCGCGAGCCCGGCCGGGATCCACAGTGCACGCTCGGGATCCACCCGGAAGTGTGCGCCATCCAGAATCAGGGTCGCGCCACCGCTGATCACCCAGGTGAGCTCGTGGCTCTCATGCGCGTACCCCCAGGAATTCGGCGCGACGGCGGCCGTCTCGACCGGGGCTGTACCCGCGGTGTCCAAAACTCGAAGTCCCGATGTCCATCCCACCAAAATATTAAAACATAGGCTCGCCTAACCTAAAAGCTCACCGGAATTTTAGTCCCCGAAAGAGGTGGGTTTTGACCCAGCAGCACCGTGTCCACCCGGGCACCACCCGGGTCAGGCACCCGCTCCATGCCCGCACGCTGACGGTGCACGCGATCCGTCGCCTCTCGGCCTCGCTGATCGAGCTGCGCCTGCACGGCGACTTCGAGGCTGCACCGCTGGTCTCGGTGCGCGGCGGCATGGCCGAACACGTCAAGCTGATCGTGCCCGATGCGCAGACCGGAGTGCTGTCGGTTCCGCGGATTGTGGATGAGCGCATCGCCGCACCCCTGAACGGTGGCGCCTGGAGCTCCCGCGACTACACGGTGCGCGCGTTCCACCCGGCCACCGCCCAGGCCCCGGCCGAGCTGGTGCTGTGGGGCGTCGAACACCCGCACGGTCCGGTGGGCGCCTGGGTGGCCCGGGCCACCGTCGGTGACACCGTGGGGGTGCTCGGGCCGCGCGGTTCCGAGCTCTTCCCCGAAAACTATCAGCACTATCTCATCGGCGCCGATGAGACGGCCCTGCCCGCCCTGGCCCGCTGGATCGAGGAGGCCCCGGCCTGCGCCCACCTCACGGTTTTTGCCGAGGTGGAAAGCCCCGCCGCGCGAATCGAGCTGCCGCACCGGGAAAACACCACGGTCACCTGGCTGGATCGCGGTGCCGGGGAGAGCCTTGCCGCCGCGATTACCGCGTGCCCGGGCGATCTCTCCGCGAGCTTCGTCTGGGTGGCCGGGGAGGCGAGCGCCCTGATCCCGCTGCGCCGGCACCTCCTCGGCGAGCGCGGCCTGCACCGCGATCAGATCGATGTGTCCGGCTACTGGAAGCGCGGGATCGCCGATCTTGATCACCATGCGCCCCTGGACGCCGAAGATCCCCAGAACTAACACCACTTTCCCCGCAATACCCCAACGATTTGGAGACCCCATGACCACATCCGTGCGCCGCTCGCGGCTGCTCAAAACCCTCGGTGCCCTGGCGCTGGCCCTCGGGCTGACCGCCTCGCTGGCGGCCTGCGCCCCGGCGAGCGGATCCACCGGTGAGGCCACCACCGCATCGGACGGTGCGGACTCGGGTGTCTGGCCCCGCACCATCACCCATGAACTCGGTAAAACCACCATCCCCGCGCAGCCCAAGAAGGTTGTCTCCACCTCGCTGACCCTCACCGGAACCCTGCTCGCAATCGACGCCCCGATCGCCGCCTCCGCCGCCGGAACCCCCGGCAACGGCCTGGACAAGAACGGGTTCTTCGACCAGTGGGGCGAGGTGGCCAGCAAGCGGGGTGTGGACGTGCTCTACCCCAACCTGGAACTGGACCTGGAATCGGTCACCGCGGCCAAGCCCGACCTGATCGTCATCTCGATGACCGGTGCCGACAGCACCAAGGATGCCTATGAGCAGCTGAGCAAGATTGCCCCGACCATCGCGCTGAACTACAGCACGCAGAGCTGGGAGGACATCGCCAAGCAGCTCGGTCCGGCACTGGGTCTGGAGAAGCAGGTGGATGAGACCATCAGTGACTTCTCGGGCAAGATCGCCGAGGCCAAGGCCAAGATCGCCGCACCTACCGGGAACGTGCAGGCAGTGGTCTTCAACGGCGCCCAGGAGGACACCGCGTTTGCACTGACCACCGGACCGCACAACGCGCTGCTGACCGAGCTGGGTCTGCCCATCACCAACCCCGAGTTCCCCGGCGACAAGCCCGCCGCCTCGGATCGCAAGGACTTCCAGTTCCTCTCCGCCGAGAACGCGGTGGTCTCGCTGACCGCCCCGACCGTGCTGCTGGTGAGCGCCGATGATGCCACCAAGGAGAAGCTGGTATCGGCCCCGGCCTTTGCCAACATCCCCGCGCTGAACGGCGGCACCGTGGTGCCGCTGGGTCTGAACTCCTTCCGCATCGACTATTACAGTGCGCTGGAAGTTGCAAACACCCTCGTCAATGCCTTCCGAGCGTAAACGAAACCTCACGTGGGTTCTGACCGGTGGCGGAGTACTGCTGATCATCCTGGTGATCCTCAGCTTCGCCACCGGTTCTCACGTGATCGAGTTCGGGACGCTGTGGCGAGCGCTCACCGACTTTGACCCCAAGAACAATGACCATGTGATCCTCGCCCACCTGCGCTTCCCGCGCACGGTCATCGGGATCCTGGCCGGCTGCGCCCTCGGCGTGGCCGGGGCGGCGATGCAGGCGCTGACCCGCAATCCACTGGCCGAGCCCGGACTGCTCGGGATCAACGCCGGGGCCGCCGCGGGCGTGGTGACCGGGCTGGTGTTTTTCCCGGCGGTCTCCGGCTTCGGCGGCATCCTGCTGGCCTTCGCCGGAGCGGCCGCCGCCTCGGTCCTGGTGTTTACCCTCGGCGGAGCCCTGCGCACCCCGAGTAATCCGGTGCGGCTGGTGCTCGCCGGGGCGGCGACCGGGGCGATCCTCGGGGCCTACACCTCGGCCCTGCTCCTCAACGTGCCCACGGCGTTCACCTCGTTTCGGGCGTGGGATGCCGGCTCGCTGCAGGGTCGCCCGTGGGATGCGATCCTCACCCCGGGACTCGCCATCGCCGCGGGCCTGATCCTCGCCCTGCTGCTGGGGCGCTCACTCAATGCGGCCGCCCTCGGACAGGACCTCAGCCGCGCGGTGGGGGCCTCGCCCCGGCGGATCACCCTGCTCACCGGCATCTGCATCGTGATGCTCGCCGGTGGGGCCACCGCGCTAGCCGGGCCGATCAGCTTCGTGGGCCTCGCCGCCCCGATGCTCGCCCGCACCCTGGTGGGACCGGATCATCGCTGGCTGCTGCCCACCTCGATGATCCTCTCCGCCGACCTCCTGCTGGCCGCCGATATCCTCGGCCGCCTGATCCTCTGGCCCAGCGAGCTGCAGGCCGCGATCGTCATGGCCCTGATCGGAGCCCCCGTGTTTATCTTTATCGTGCGTCGTCGAAAGCTGGTGCAGCTGTGACCCCGCAAGGCACCCTGGCCCCGGGATTTCGGGCGCTGACCCTGAACCACGGGCGGATCAGCCTGCGCTGGCATCCGCGCACGGTGATCAGCTGCGCGGTGCTGATCGTAATCGCGCTGGCCGTGGGGTTTGCCTCGCTCAGCCAGGGCAAGCTGGAACTCTCCCCCGGGGAGCTGTGGACGATCCTGATCGGGCAGGGCGATCCCGCCGCGACCTCGATCGTCTGGGAGATTCGGATGCCCCGGGTCCTCACCGGCCTGTTCACCGGCGCGTGCCTGGCGATCTCCGGTGCGGTGTTTCAGTCGCTCTCCCGGAACGCACTGGGTTCTCCCGACCTGATCGGATTCACCTCGGGGGCCGCCACCGGCGCGGTCGCGGCGATCATGCTCGCCGGGGCCGGGGTGGTGGCCGTGGGCCTCGCCTCGATTGCCGGCGGGCTGGTCACCGCGATCGCCGTCTACGTCCTCGCCCGCAAGAACGGCGAGACCGACGGTCAGCGCCTGATCCTGGTGGGTATCGGGGTGGGCGCGCTGCTTCAGGCGGTCACCGTGATTCTGCTGACCCGCGGGCACGCGGATATCGCGATCGGTGCACAGATGTGGCTCACCGGCACGCTCAACCTGCGCGGATGGGACAACGTGGCCACCGTGGGGATCGCGCTGGTCCTGCTGCTGCCCGCGCTGATCCTCGGGGCCCGGCACCTCAACGCGCTGGAATTCGATGAGGGGCTCGCCCGCCAGCTCGGCGTCAAGACCGAGCGGGTGCGGCTGCTCACGATGGGGGCCGGGGTTGCCCTGGTGGGCCTGGCCACCGCGGCGACCGGACCGATCGGCTTTGTTGCCCTCGCCGCCCCGCACCTCGCCCGCCGCCTGGTGCGGGTCTCTCACGTCCCGCTGGCGGCATCGGCGTGCCTCGGCGCGACCCTGCTGCTGGCCGCCGACCTGCTCGGCCAGGTTCTGCCGATCTCCGCCAAGCTCCCGGTGGGACTGATGACCGGCGTACTCGGCGGCTTCTACCTGCTCTGGCTCCTCCTCCGAAAGACACCATGACCATTCCCCTCCAGGCCCGAGGCGTGACCCTCGGCTATGACGCCACCGTGGTGGCCGAAAACCTCAGCGTGGACATCCCCGACGGACGCTTCACGGTGATCATCGGCCCCAACGCCTGCGGTAAATCCACCCTGCTCAGCGCGCTCTCCCGGCTCACCCGGCCGCGGGCGGGCCAGGTCCTGCTGGACGGTGCGGACATCCACGCGCTGGACACCCGCACGGTCGCCCGCCGGCTGGGTCTGCTCCCGCAGGGATCGGTCGCCCCGCACGGCATCTCGGTGCTCGACCTGATCTCCCGCGGACGCTTCGCCCATCAGGGCCTGCTGCGCCGCTGGAGCGAGGATGATCGCGAGGCCACCCGCTACGCGATGGAGGCTACCGGGGTTACCCACCTCGCCCAGCGGAACGTGGATGAGCTCTCTGGCGGACAGCGCCAGCGCGTCTGGCTGGCGATGGTACTCGCCCAGCAGACCCCGCTCGTGCTGCTGGATGAGCCCACCACCTACCTTGATCTCTCCCACCAGTTGGACACCCTGCGCCTGTGCCGCTCCCTCGTCCAAAACGAGGGCAAGACCCTGGTCGCCGTGCTGCACGACCTCAACCAGGCCGCCCGCTATGCCGATCACGTAATCGCGCTGAACGAGGGCCGCGTGATCGCCACGGGCAGTCCCGAGGAGGTGGTGACCTCGGAGATTGTGCGCAGCGTCTTCAACGTGGATGCGCTGGTGATTCCCGATTCGGTCACCGGACGCCCGCTGATTGTCCCCACCGAGAAGGAGCTTCCCGCCCGTGGATAACGAACTTGCCCCCACCCCGACCGCGCCGAGTGGTGCCCCGCTTCCGGCCGCCCCCGCCTGGCTTGCCGGGTGGCAGCGGCGGCTGAGCGGGGTGGCGATGCCCCCGGCAACCGAGGAGGACTTTTGGGCCGAGGTGTCCATCTCCCCGGCGCTCGGGGAGGCTCGGGTCGTGGAGGGCACCGCGCTGCGCGAGGTCACCTTCCTCTGGGAGGGGGATGAGCCCGAGGTCATGGTGCACATCAACTCGCTCACCGATGCGCATCGTCACGACATCACGCCGGCCCTGCTGGAACGCATCCCCGGAACCCGCATTCGCCACATCAGCTACCTGCTGCCCGAGGACATCCTGGCCGGGTACCGGTTTGTCACCGACACTCATATTCCGCGCGACGTGGGGGCCGCGCGCCCCGGTTGGAAGCGGATCCATGAGCGCGGGGTGCCCGATCCCCGTAATCCGCGCACACTCCCGCATCCGCTGGGCGAAACCTCCTCGATGCTCGTGATGCCCGGCTTTGCCGCGCATGCGGCCTGGGACCCGGCGCTTCCCGCCCGCCACCGCGGCGAGCGCCGCACCCTGCGTACCGAGCCGCACGTCTCCCCCGCGCGCACGGTCTTTCTCTACACCCCGCCCGAGGCGGTCAACCGGCTGCTGGTCCTCTTTGATGGGGACCGCTGGGACGCCCTGAACCTCCCCGACGCCCTCGACCGGTTTGGCGCACCGGGTCTCGCGGTGGCGATGGTATCGGCGATCTCCCCCGAGGATCGGCAGAGCGATCTCCCCCACCCCGAGCGGATCGCCGCGATCCTGCGGATCGAGGTGCTGCCCGCGGTGGCCGAGACGCTGGGGCAGGTGCTTGATCCGGCGAGGATCATCGTGGCCGGGCAGAGCTACGGCGGCCTGGCCGCGGGGGCCCTGGTACTTGAACACCCGGATATCGCGCACACCGGAATCGTGCAGTCGGGATCCTTCCACTTCCGCGCGGACACCGAGCCCAGCCCGCATGCCGAGGAACCCGGTGACGTCAGCGAGCGCCTGGCGAGCCGGAGACCCGGGCCCCAGACCGGCCGGCTGATCATGCAGCTGGGCTCCGAGGAGGGGATCCTGGTCCCGCAGGGCCGCCTACTGCGCGACCGGGCGCGCGCCGCGGGGTACCCGGTGAGCTACCGGGAGGTACGCGGCGGCCACGATTTCGCCTGGTGGTCGCACGGGCTGTTCACGGCGTTGGAGGAGGCGCTGCACCCTGCAGGAGCGTGATGTCGGTCCGCCGAGAGATCCGTCGCCCGGTCATAATCGGTCATCCGGGAATCCGGCGCGGTCCGTGGTCGTTATGGTCCTCCACAACCGGCTCCGCATGCGCGCCCGGAGAACGCGCCTCGGCGCACGTCGGAAGGATCATCATGACCACACTCGGCATTATCGGCAGCGGACACATCGGCACCGCGGTCGCGACCCTCGCGCAGCGCGCGGGCGTCCAGACCGTGCTGGCAAACTCGCGCGGCCCGGAATCCCTCACAGACAAGGTGGCCGAACTCGGCGACCATATCTCGGCCGGGACCGTGGCCGAGGCGGCCGCGCAGGACATCGTGGTGCTCACCATCCCACTGGTCGCAACCCGGGAGTTCCCGGCCGAGATCCTCGCGGGCAAGGTTGTGATCGACACCAGCAACTATTACCCCTCGCGTGATGGCCGCATCCCCGAGCTCGACTCCAATCAGACCACCGTGAGCGAGCTGCTCTCGGCACACCTCGTCGGCAGCCGGTATGTGAAGGGTTTCAACAACATCGCCGCCCGTCACCTGCCCCAGCTTGCACGTCCGGCCGGGGCCGAGGATCGCTCGGCTCTTCCGCTGGGATCCGATGATCCCGAGGCCCTCGCCGAGGCCACCGCGCTGCTGGATACCCTGGGCTGGGATGCGGTCCCGGTCACCCCGCTGGCCGAAACCTGGCGGGTGGAAACCGACTCCATCGCCTACACGACCCCCTACTTCGACCCCGACACCACCGATGCCGGCGGTGAGGACTCGCGTCCGGTCTCGGCCGAATCCCTGCGCGAAACGATCGCCGCCGCGACCCGCGTGGACACCGGTGCCCGCACCGTCTAGAACCACGAATCGTCCCCCGAAACCAGTGGGTTTCGGGGGACGATTGCGCTGTGAGGCGGGCGGGGCTTAGACCGCCACGGGCTCCCGCAGCACCGCCGCATCCTCGGCCCGGAATCCGGCGAGCACCCGCAGCACCGGGATCAGCGCCAGCAGCATCAGCACCGCGGCAATCGGCAGCAGTACCAGCGCGCCAATGCCCGCGAGTAACAGTCCGCCGATCAGACCACCGAGCGCGATCGAGAGGTTCCAGACGGTGACCAGCATGGACTGGGCGGCATCGGCCGCCCGCCCGCCGGCCCGCGCCATCACCACCTGGAACAGCACCGAGTACCCGCCGAACGCGTAGCCCCAGGCTAGCGCTCCGATGATCAACAGCACGGTGCCGACGGAGGTGGGCACTAGCCCCGGCCAGGCGGCCAGCGCGATCCCGGCCAATCCGATGATGCCCGCGGTGATGGCGGCGACCAGGGTCGCGGTGAGGTAGCGGTCCGAGAGCCGGCCCGACCCGAACGTGCCGATAATCGAGGCGGCCCCGAACAAACCAAACACCAGGCTCGGGTTCAGGCTCACCCCGCCGAGATCGAGGATCGGGGTGAGGTAGGTGTAGCCGAGGTTCTGGCCGATCACGCTCAGGGCGACCGCGGCCAGAACCAGCAGCACCGCGGGGGTGCGCAGCGCGGCGGCCAAGCCCTGCTCGACGGGGATGCGCGCATCCGCTCCCCGGTGAATGCCGGGAACACGCGGGGCACCCAGCGCGGCAATCACGCCCACGATCACGGTGATGCCGGCGATGATCGCGAAGACCGCCCGCCACCCCATACTCGTCCCAAGCAGCGTCCCCAGCGGCACCCCGACGGCAAACGACATGGTTCCGCCGATAAACGCGACACCGAGCGTCGCGCCAAGACGGCCGGGTCCGGTAAAGCCGCGAACATAACCGGGGATCATCGCCCACACCACCCCCGCGGCCAGCCCCGCCACAAAGCGGGTGCCCAGATGGGTGATGATTTCCGGAGCCACCGCAGTGCCGAGGTTGGCCAGCGCCGAGACCACCAGCACCCCGATCAGCAGCGAACGACGATTCCAGGTGGCGGTGGCCCGGGTCAGCGGAATCGCGGCGACGATGCAGCCGATCGCAAACGCCACGATCCCCTGTCCGGCGAGAGACACCGAGACGCCGAGGTCCCGGGCAATCTGGGGCAGCAGACCGGCGGGCAGGATCTCGGTGAGCAGCGTAATAAAGCCCACGCCGGCCAGCAGAATCGCGGCGGGGAGGGGACGGACGGGGCGGGCACTCCGGCCCACAAAAGAACTCATGGCCCCAGCATGAACGGCTACCACTAGTGGCAGGGTCAAGCGCGCCTCGCCCACCCGCGGGAATGGGCACGGGGACCCCGCGGTTATGCCCGGTACATCCGCCCCGAAGGAGCCTCATGCAAATCGGCGAGCTTGCCACCCGCACCGACACCTCGCCGCGCCTGCTGCGCTACTACGAGGAGCAGGGTCTGCTGCATGCCGGGCGGGACTCCAACGACTATCGCATCTACGATGCCGAGACCGCGGTGGACACCGTCAACAAGATTCGATGCCTGCTTGGTGCCGGGGTTCCCACCCGGCTAATTCCGCTGCTGCTGCCGAGTGTGGACCCCGAAAAGTCGGTGTTTGACACCCCGATCGACCCGGAGATCCGCACCGAGTTGGAGGGCTACCGGCAGCGCCTGTATGAGCGGCAGGTGCGGGTGAGCGCGAGCCTCACCGCGATCGATGAGTATCTGGATCGCACCTGCACCACCGCGCACTAGCGGTTGGAGGGGCAAGCGTCGACGCGCGTCGAGTCCTCGGCTCTGATCTTGGCGAGGACGCGGAGCACCGGTGGTAGTGAAAGCGCCATGAGTATCGCCGCAATCGGCAGGAGGTAGGCGGCGCCGATCCCCGCCAGCAGGAGGCCGCCGATCAGGCCGCCCAGCGCAATGGACAGGTTCCATACGGTCACCATCACGGACTGTGCCGCATCCGCCGCCGGTCCGCCCGCCCGAGCCACCACTACTTGAAACAGCATCGAATAGCCGCCGAACGAGTATCCCCAGCACATCGCCGAAGCGATAACCAGCGGGCTACTCATCTCCGCCGGCACCCATCCGGGAATCGAGGCGAGGCCCAGCCCGGCAAGTCCAAGCGTGCCGGCCACGAGTGACACCGTCACCGTTCCGGTGAGGTGACGATCGGCGAAACGGCCGGACCCGATGGTCCCGAGGACGGAGGCGATTCCGAACACTCCAAACACCAGACTCGCGCCGAGCGTCACCCCGCCCGAGACCAGAATCGGGGCCAGATAGGTATACCCCAGGCTCTGCCCCACCACGATCAGCACCACCGCGACAAGGACCAGCAGCACGGCCGAACGGCGAAGGGCGGCTCCGATGCCCTGCTCGGCGGGCAGGCGATTGTCCGCGCCGCGGGTGGCTCCGGGGACCCGGGGTGCGATGATGACCGCGACGAGTCCCACCGCGCCCGTCAGCCCGGAGATAATCAGAAAGACCGCACGCCATCCCACCATTTCCCCGAGTATCGTTCCCAGCGGGACACCGAGGGCAAAGGCCAGGGTCACTCCGAGGAATGCCACGCTGAGTGTGGAGGCTAATCGCGCGGGCGGGGTAAACCCGCGGACGTATCCGGGGAACATCGCCCACATTGCCCCGGCCGCCAGCCCCGCCCCAAACCGGGTGATGAGGTGGGTGATGATTTCGGGTGCGAGCGCCGTGCCCAGATTCGCCACCGCGGAAACGATCAGGACTCCCAGCAGCAGGGTACGTCTATCCCAGCCGGCCGCCGCCCGGGTGAGCGGAATTGCCGCGACGATGCATCCCAGCGCGAAGGTCACGATCCCCTGCCCGGCGAGCGATTCGGAGACGGCAAGGCCGTGGGCGACCTGTGGCAGCAGACCGGCCGGGAGGACCTCGGTAACCAGGATGATAAACCCCACACCGGCGAGCAGGATCGCCACGGGGAGTGGATTGACGGTGCGGGCTACGGGGCCCTGTAAAAAACGCATGCGGCTAGCCTGAGGGGTTGTCACTAGTGACAGGGTCAAACCGAGAACGGGAATGCGCTTCATGCCGCCGTGGTTATATGCGCGGAACGCCCCCAGAGATCGGAACCCATGTATATCGGAGAGCTCGCAACTCGAACCGACACCCCGGCTCGTCTCCTGCGCTATTACGAAACACAGGGCCTCCTGGTTTCCGGACGCGATACGAACGGCTACCGCACATTTACGGAGACGTCGGTGTGTGTGGTTGGAACGATTCGCTGTCTGCTTGCTGCCGGGGTACCGACGCGACTGATCCGGATGCTCCTGCCCCGGATCGACCCCGATCTTCCGATTTTGGATACCCCGCTTACCGAAGAGATCCGAGCCGAGCTGGAAGACTATCGCGACCGGCTGCGGGAGCGTCAGCTTCTGATGAGTGCGAGTTTGATGGCGATAGAGGGCTACCTGGAGCACACCTGCCCCTCGGGTGATCGAACACGGTAAAACCCGGGTGTCACACGCCGCGACTAGGCTGAGCGCACACCTCACCCCCGGGAGATCCCATGCCCTTTGCCGATGAACTGCTCGGCCACCAGGCGCTGCGCGCGCTGGAAACCTCGCTGCGAGAGGCCGGGCTGGAGCACTCCCCCGCGCTCACCGCGATCGATGCGGACACCCTGAGCCCGCTCACCCTGCGCGAGCGCACCGACCTGATTCGCGATGCCATTCTGGCCGATGTGCCCGGCGACTTCGCGGTGCTGTCGCGCCTCGTTCACGCGACCGCCGAGGCACCCACGCCGCCGACCGGTTGGGGTGTCTGGCCGCTCACCGAGGCCGTGACCTCACGCGCCCTGGCCACCGATCCCGATACCCACCTACCCGAAGCGCTCGCGCTTCAGGCGGCGCTGACCCCGGGTCTCACCGCCGAGTGGGGGATCCGCGGGCTGCTGCGGCACGACCTGCACCGGGCGCTGGGCATCATCCAGACCTGGACATCCCACCCGGATGAGCACGTACGTCGCCTCGCCTCCGAGGGAACCCGCGCGTATCTGCCGTGGGGTGTGCGGGTGCCGCAGATCATCGCCGAACCCGAATCGACCCTGCCGATCCTGCCGATCCTGCACGCGCTCTACCGCGATCCCAGCGAGTACGTGCGCCGCTCGGTGGCCAACCACCTCAACGACATTGCCCGACACCGCCCCGACCTGGTGACCGAAACCACGGCCGCCTGGCTCGCCGATCCCGACGACAACACCGCCTGGCTGGTCAAGCACGCGCTGCGCACCCTGATCAAAAAGGGTGACCCGACGGCTCTCGCCCAGCTGGGCTTCGCCTCCGCGGCGGCAGAGGTGAGCGCGTTGGAACTGACCACCGAGCGGGTGCCCGCGGGCGGGAAGATCGGCTTCTCGGCGACCGTCACCAACACCGGTTCGAGCGCCACCAAGCTGGCGATCGACTATGTGATCCACTTCCAGAAGGCCAACGGAACCCTGGCCCCCAAGACCTTCAAGCTGGTGACCCGCACGCTGGCCCCCGGCGAGCGCATCCGGGTTGCCAAGGAGCACTCATTCAAGCCGATCACAACCCGGCGCTATCACCCAGGCACGCACGCGGTGGCACTCCAGGTGAACGGGGTCGCGTTCGAGCAGGCGGCCTTCGAGCTAGACGCCGACTGATCCGGTCCCGATAGGCTCGGTACGCCCACGTTTGTCTCGCTCGGAGGTTTGTCATGACCCAGCCCGTCCAGTCCGAACCCCGTGTGGGTTGCGGTGCCGCGATTCTTCGGGATGACAAGCTGCTGCTGATCCGCCGCAGGCGCGAACCCGAAGCCGGTTTCTGGGGGCTGCCCGGCGGCAAGGTTGACCCGGGCGAAACCGTTCCCGCGGCGATTGCCCGCGAGATTGCCGAAGAGTTGGGCATCACCCTCGGCGACACCACGCTGCTGTGTGTGGTGGATCAGATCGACACCGAGGCGGGCACCCATTGGATCGCCCCGGTCCACCTGGCACCCACCTTCACCGGCACCCCGCACCTGGTCGAGCCGCACAAGCACGACGGGTTGGACTGGTTCCCCCTCGACGCCCTGCCGAGCCCGCTCACAGTGGCAACGGTGCAGGCGGTGGCGGCGCTGGAAGCGCGCGGCTAGGGCCGCCGAACCCTAGTGCAGCTCGGCGTCCGCGGCGTTCTCGGCCCAGCCGAGGAAGGTGGCCGAGAAACCAGAGCGAGTCGGCGCGCAGATCAGCGGTCCGGCGGACACGGCGAGTGAGCCTGCGAGCGGTGCCACGCGCACCAGACGCCACGGTTCGGCATCCACCCGGGCGCGCACGGTGACCGAGGTCTCGTCGCGGCTCACCCGGATCGTGATGACGCGGGCGTTCCACTCGGGGACCGGTGCCACCGACCAGTCGGAGTTGACGTGGGTCACGACCGCGCCGAGCTGGAGCGCACCGTCGGCGAACTCGACACCCGCCTTGATCCAGGTGTCCTCGGCCGCCCGCAGAAACACGCCCGCCTGGTCAAACTGTTCGGAGAACTCGGCGCTGAAGGACACCTCGACCGCGCGACCCACCGCAAACGGCGTGATCAGCGCGTGCTCGGTATCGTGCACAAACCCGTAGGAGGTGTGCCGCCAGGCATCACTGCCCTCCACCGCCTCCACGACGAGACCGGCGTCGGTCTGCGTGGCGGACACCGGCGCGGTGGTCCAGGTTCCGGCACTCCAGGGGATCAAGCGGTCGGTCATCGGGGCTCCTTTACTCGCGCGATCCGAGGATTGGTCGCTCTCAGTAGGCTATCGCCGACTCGGGCAAAAGCGAGTACTCTCGTGAATCGACCATCGACCCATAAACCGGAACCTCGTGAACGCACCCCACACCTCCCCCATCCCGCTGCCGCCGCTCGGACACAATCCCGGCCGCGCGTTCCTCGGCCTGCTGCGCCCGCACCGCGGCAAGCTGCTGCTGGCCGCGCTCGCCTTCATCGTGAAGGACAGCCCGCTGTGGCTGATGCCGGTGATTACCGCACGGGTGATCGACATCGTGGTTGATCGCCGCTCCCTCACCGAACTCGCGATTGCCGCGGGTCTCGCCGTTGTGCTGCTTCTGCAGAACTATCCACTACATATGGCCTTCACCCGCCTCTTTAGCACGGTCACCCGCCGGATCGCCGCCGATCTGCGCAACACCCTGACCGAGCACCTGCAGTCCCTCTCGATCGGCTACCACTCCCGGGCGAGCGCCGCGGTCATCCAGACCAAGGTGGTCCGCGACGTGGAAAACGTCGAGCTGATGATGCAGCAGGCCTTCCCCGCCGCCCTCTCGGCGGTGGCCGCGCTGACCGGTGCGATCATCATGACCGCGATCCAGGTGCCGGCGTTTGTGCTGGTGTTCGCGCTGACCGTGCCGATCGCCGTGCTCCTGATGCGCTACGTGCGCGCCCGCTCACGCCACCGCAACGAGGACTTCCGCCGCCAGGTTGAGCAGTTTTCCAAGGGGGTGGGCGAGATGGCCACGCTGATCCCGATCACCCGCGCCCACGGCCTGGAAAAGGTCGCCGTGGAACGCGTCTCCCACCGCACCGAGGAGGTGCGCAGCGCGGGGATCAACCTCGACGTGCTCAACGGCCGGTTCGGCGCGATGTCCTGGGTCGCCTACCAGCTGCTCGGCGTCTTCTGCCTGGTGGCCGCGGCCGCCGCCTCCCTCACCGGTCTGCTGCCGATCACCCCGGGTCAGGTGGTGCTGCTGAGCACCTACTTCACGATCCTCACCGGCGGCATCGTGACCCTGCTGAGCCTGGTGCCCGTGTTCACCCGCGGCCTGGAGTCGATCCGCTCGGTGGGCGAGGTGTTGCAGGATCCCGATGTGGAGGAGAACGACGGCAAGTCCCACATCACCGATGTCGAGGGCGAGCTGCGCTTCGAGGACATTCGCTTCCGCTTCCCCGGGGACCCCCGAGTCGCCATCGACGGCGTTAACCTGACCGTGAACCCCGGCGAAACCATCGCGTTTGTGGGCCCCTCGGGGTCGGGAAAATCCACGATGCTGAACCTCGTGCTGGGCTTCCTGCGCCCCACCAGCGGACGCATCCTGCTGGATGGACGCGACCTGGAATCCCTCGATCTGCGCGAGGTGCGCCGGTTCGTGTCGGTGGTGCCGCAGGAGTCGGTGCTCTTTGACGGGACCGTGCGCGACAACATCACCTACGGCCTGGAAAACGTCACCGATGAGCGCGTGCTCAAGGCGCTGACCGATGCCCACGCGATGGACATCATCGAGAACCTGCCCCAGGGGTGGGACACGGTTGTCGGTGAGCGCGGGGCGAGCCTGTCCGGCGGTCAGCGGCAGCGCCTGGCGATCGCCCGGGCGCTGGTGCGGGATCCGCGGATCCTGTTCCTCGATGAGGCGACCTCGGCGCTGGACTCCGAATCCGAGTCCCACATCAAGGACGCGCTGGACACGCTGCTGCGCGATCGGACCACCCTGATCGTCGCCCACCGCCTGTCCACCATCCGCTCGGCCGACCGGATCGTGGTGCTGGCCCGCGGCAAGATCGTCGAGATCGGCAGCCACGAGCAGCTGCTCAAGCTCGGCGGACACTATGCCCGCCTGCACGAGGCGCAGAACGGCTAGATCGGGCGTTCGGCGTCTTCCTCCAGCAGCGGCAGCGTGATCGTGAAGACCGTGTTGCCGGGTTCGGAGTCCAGCGCAACCCGGCCGCCATGGGCCTGCACCACCGCGGCGACGATCGACAGCCCGAGCCCCGAGGTTCCGCTCCCGCCGGCCGTGCGGGTGCGGGACTCGTCCCCGCGGACGAAGCGTTCAAACACGTGGTCGCGAACCTTCTCGGAGACCCCGGGGCCATCATCGCGCACCTCGATCACCGCCTCACCGTCCACCACCGCAAGCCGGGCTCCGATGTGGGTACCGGCCGGGGTGTGCACGCGGGCGTTGGCAAGTAGGTTGACGATGACCTGCTGAATCCGCGGCGCATCCCCCAGCACCCGAATCGGGGTGTTGGGGCCCTCGAAGTCCAGCGGATGTTCGGGACCGGCCGCACGCGCATCGTTCACCGCATGGAACACGATGTCGGTGAGGTCCACCGGACGCTGGGTCAGCTCGCGCCCCTCGTCCAGGCGGGCGAGCAGCAGCAGATCCTCGACGATGCCGGTCATCCGAATCGACTCGGATCCGATCCGCTCGAGCGAGTACGCGATGTCCTCGGGCAGATCCCCGCCGATCCGGCGGGCCAGCTCGGAGTAGCCGCGGATCGAGGCCAGCGGGGTGCGCAGCTCGTGGCTGGCATCCGAGACGAACCTTCGCAGCTTCACCTCGCCCGCGCGGCGTACCCGCAGCGACTCCTCCACGTGCCCGAGCATCCGGTTGAGTGAGGCACCCACGCGGCCCACCTCGGTGCGCTCGTCGGCGTCCTTTTCGGGCACACGGAC
Organism: Mycetocola sp. BIGb0189; assembly: GCF_024810155.1. NCBI lineage: Bacteria > Bacillati > Actinomycetota > Actinomycetes > Micrococcales > Microbacteriaceae > Mycetocola > Mycetocola sp. BIGb0189. Next base: position 178,948 of record NZ_JANUED010000007.1, on the reverse strand, counting down.
CCGCAGCGCCGCCTCGGTCCGGTCCTCGGCCTGCTCGGCACGACGGGCGGATTCGGAGGTTTCGGTCCCGTCGGAGTCCTCGTCCATCGGGGTTCCCAGCGAGAGCCGAGATACCTCGGCGGCCGTCGCCGCCACCCGGTCCAGCGGACGCAGCGCCAGCCGGATCACCAGGTAGGCGGCCCCCACTGTCAGCAGCAGAACGGCACCGGCCAGCGCCAGAATCGCCCGGGTCAGCTGGGAGAGGGTCAGCTCGGTCGCGGCCATCGGCAGCCCCACCACGCTCACGCCCGGGCGCAGGGTGGTCTGAGAGACCAAGACCTGCACGTCCCGAGCCAGGATGCGGTAGTTGCCGAGGCCCGGGATGTTCACGGTGACCGGTTCGTTTTTGCCCAGGGCAGCCAGGATCGCGCGGTTTTGGGCATCGTCCAGGGGTTCGGGGACCGCGTCGGCGCTGAGCGCGGCCGAGCGCACGGCCACGCCGTCCACGACGAGCACGCCGAGCGCGCCGGGGCCGGTGCCCGGGTCGCCGAGGAACGACTGGTTTTGGGGATCGGCGACCCCCGGATTGCGGTCGGGTCGCTGCACCAGGTGCTGTAACTGCTCATCCACCCGGTTTTCCAGCAGGTTGCCCACGGTCAAGACCGCGGCCCCGCCGATCAGGGTCGAGGCCAGCGCGATGCCGGCGATCACGATCAGCAGAATCCGCTGGCGCAGCGTCAGTACCCGCCGCTTCTTGGTGCCGGCGGGGAGGGGTGGACGCGGCGGGATGTCCGCGAGAGCCGCGGTGGCCATGTCGCTCACTCGCCGGCGACCCGCGCCGGTTTGATCATGTAGCCCACGCCCCGGGAGGTGTGGATCATCGGCTCGCGGCCCGCATCGATCTTGCGACGCAGATAGGAGATGTAGAGCTCCACGATGCTGGTGCGACCGTCGAACTCGTAGTTCCAGACGCGGTCGAGGATCTGCATCTTGGAGAGCAGTCGGCGCGGATTACGCATCAGGTAGCGCAGCAGCTCAAACTCGGTCGCGGTGAGGTCGATGGGCACGCCGCCGCGCTCCACCTCGTGGGAGTCCTCGTTGAGGATCAGGTCGCCCACCTGCACCAGCGGACCGACCTGCTCGGGGGTGACCAGGGCCGCGCGGCGCAGCAGGCCGCGGATGCGCGCGACGAGTTCCTCGAGGCTGAAGGGCTTGGTGACGTAGTCGTCCCCGCCCGCGGTGAGCCCGGCGATGCGATCATCGAGGGCATCCTTGGCGGTAAGAAAGAGGACGGGCAGGTCGGCGTCGCGGGCGCGCAGACGACCGAGGATGCTCAGGCCGTCGAGGTCGGGCAGCATGATGTCCAGGATGACCAGGTCGGGATTGAATTTGCGGGCGGTGGCCAGCGCGGTCGCGCCGTCCCCGGCGGTCTCCACCTCCCAGCCCTCATACCGCAGCGCCATGCGCAGCAGATCGGTCAGGGAGGGCTCATCATCCACCACGAGGATGCGCAGGGCCCCACCATCGGCACGGGTCATCGCGCTCAGGGGCACGGCGGGTCTAAAGCTGCTGCTATCGCTCATTCCTCCAGTATCCGCGCAAACCTATGAGAAACCTATGCGCAGCGTGGATGTGGACTGTACGAGGCAAAAATGTCCGCCGGTGCGATGTTCCGGGCGTACAGACCGAACCCAGGTGTTCGGGTCTAGCGTCGCCATTACCGGCCCCTCACACGCCTCTCCCCCCATCTCCGCTCGTGCGTTTGCGTGCCCTATCGGAAATCAATCAAGGGAGTAATCATGACGTTCATCTCCGCGGCAGCGGCCATCACGGCCACTCTCGCCTTCACGGGTCTTCCCGCAGCCTCTACAGATTCAACAGAGAGCCAGCCCTCCGAGCCACCATCGAACATCACAATAGACGAGCGCGCATACGGGCCCGAAGAGGGGCTGACCTGGGAATCAGGGAGCTTCACGCTTGAAAGATACTCCTCCGATGACGGGCCCCGCCCACTCTCAAATGAGTACCGCGTGGACAGAGGAAGTAGTTTCGTCTCCTCGACTCATGACTCCTCGGTTCGATACATCGGGCAGAGCTACGCGGCTGGCAACGTGTATCAGGGCAGTAGATACATCAGCGCCCAACACAAGTACATGCGCGACGGCGCGAACGTCAACGACTGGCAGGTTGCCTACGCCGCGAACAACGGTAGTTGCAGTTGGACTCCGGGGAAGGTGAAAGTCAGCATCGTGATGGACACACTCAACCCGTGGGCAACACCGACCGAGTTCCGCTGGGACTTTGGCACGGTCAATCCCCAAGTCTGCTGAATCGGCTCGGGATAATGGTGCGCTCTGCTGCATACTGGCGCGTCCCGGCACTTCCGCTTCTCGCGTGCGGGGTGCTCGGGGTCGTGTTTTGGAGCATGCTGGCGCTCCTGCTGATCGAGAATTCCACGGGTGCCACGGCGATGAAACTGGGATCAAGCGATCCCACGGCCAGGCTCACCGTCATCGGACCGGACGTGGACGCCGCCCCGCTGCCACTCTCCCCCGCGCTTTCGAGAGCCGCCCGCGAGGCGGGGGCCACGATTGCGTATTCCCGTTGGTACGAGACCGGGCTGGTGAGCGTTTTTGATCCGGCAAACCGGATCGGCGTTGCAACACCCCTACGCTCGGATCAGCCCGGTGCGCGGGTCCTCGTTGCGACGGATTTTCCCGGCTCTCCGGACCCCACGATTCTTGCGGCGACCATCACCCCAACCAGAAAACAGGGTCGCTTCATCCCCACCGAAACCACGTTTGAGGGTCGCCCACCCGCGCTGCTGTTCACGCCGGAGGCGCTCCCGTTTGGCCCCGGTATCTACCGTATTTTTGGCGTGAATGAGGACACAGTATCCCCGTTCATCGAGGTGTTTGAGCGCGGCGGAATGCGGATTGTCGGGGTCTCATTTGAACCGGATTCCACCCCGTGGGCACTCATTACCCGCGGGGCGGCAAGCCCGTTCGGGATGATCGCTCAGGGGCTGGGCGCAATTGTGATACTGGGACCGCTCCTCACCGCGGGCTCCCTCCTGGGCAGAGAGCACGATCGCTACCAAGTGTGGGTGAGCGCGGGTGCGACCCGTGAGATTGTGCGCCGGGACCAGCTCCTACTCCTGCTGCGTTCGGGTGTTGCCGGCACCCTCATCGGCACGGTGCTGGTCGCGGCCACCTTGTTCGGGGTTCGCGATCTGGTGCTGTCATCCGCCCCTTATATCGCCTCGGCTCTTGCCTCGGCGCTCGTTCTGCACGCACTCACGCTGACCATCCAGACGGCAATCGCGATCCGCTGGAACACCACGAGGCTTCGCCATGTCGTCCCGCACTAGATTGGGGCGTGATCTGCGGGGTGCCACGGGGTGGATCATCACCTCCACGGTAATCCTCGGGCTCACCGCGGGACTGATCGCAAGCTTTGCAACGTTTGCGTTTTCAGGGTCGTCGGATAGCGTCCGCGACACCGCCCATAATCTCAGCGGCTTCCGCGTCATCGACCCACAGGCCCGGATCGGCCGTGACGTTCGGGACGCCACCCGACTTCCCGCAACTGCCCCGCTTTTAGATGCACTCGGCGAGCGCGCCGATCTCTCCCTTGTCCTCGGCGTTGATTACCTCACCCAGGTCTTCGCCAATCCCGTACTCGCACGGGTCGGCATCCTGCGTATCCTGATCAGCACAGGGGCCGCCGAGGCCACAGGCCAGGCGCCCCCCGGAGACACCGAGGCCCTGTACTGGGGTTCCCCGGCAGATCTGGCGAGGATTGGTCCCACTCGACTCGGCACGCTCACGCTGCTGCGCGGCTCGGGTCAGGCCCCGGCCGTGGTGGGCGCACCCACTGCAGACCCCGTGCTGTGGGTGAGCCCGGCCGGTGCCACAGCGCTCGGACTGATGAACGGCGGGCGGGCGGATGAGCTCGCCCGGAGTATCCGGTGCGCATGCTCGCCAGACACCCTTGACACCCTCACCGCGGCGATGAATACGGCCGAGGAGCAGGCTCACACCGGGCGCCGTTTTGAAGCGGTCGCGGCGACGAGCTTTCAACGCTCTCGATCGGGTGCGCTGAGTGATGCCCTAGCACTCGGGTTGACCCTCACCACACTAATCCTGGGCAGCCTCGTGGTTGTGGCCGCGGCTCGAAGACTTCGAGAGCGCATGCTGGCGCGGTATCGCATCGAATTTCGGCAGGGAGCGCGGGCAAGCGCGCTGCGAATACGCATGCAAGTGACCCTCACCCTCGGCGTGGATCTCCCGCTCCTGACCGGATACACAGTCGGTTGGCTTGCCTATCTCCCGGCGGATTGGCCGCCGCTGCTTCCCCCGGCCGCACTGGCAGCCCCCGTGGCCGTTGCCTTGATTTTGCATCTCCTCATCGCTGTTCCGTTTTCCCGCGCACTCACCCGAGCATTTCAACTCAAAGGTTCCTCATGATCGCACCCCTTCTCCACGCCGATCGTCTCACCCAGGTCTATCCCGATGGGGCTGGTCTCCGCGTTATTCTGGACGGGTTCTCGCTGTACCTACACCGGGGAGAAATGATCGGGGTAGGCGGCCCCTCCGGCACCGGAAAAACCACACTTCTGCGCATCCTGGCCGGGTTGAGCGCCCCGCAGGAGGGCACCCTCAGCGTGCTGGGTGAGCGCGCGCATGTGGGTGACCCGCGGGCCCTCGCCCGAATCCGCAACGCCCACATCGGATATCTCGCCCAGACCGGGGATCTCCTGAATGACGAATCGGTGGGAGCGAACATCGATCTTCCGCTGCGTTTTCTGCGTCCTGCCCCGAGTCGGGCCGAACGCAAAGGTCGCACCCAGCGAGTTTTAGCTGTCGTCGGACTCGGCGGCCTGTCCCCGGAGCGTCCAGTGGACACCCTCTCGGGCGGGCAGCGGCAGCGGGTCGCCCTGGCACGAGCACTCATTCGCGAGCCGGACATCCTGATCGCCGATGAACCCACTGCCTCCCTCGATGCGGAGGCGGCCGCAGCCCTTGCCACCCTCCTTCGCGCCAGGGCAGATGCGGGCACCGGGGTCATCCTGGCCTCCCACGACCTCGACGTTCTAGACCGCTGCGACCGCCTGATCCACCTCCCATAAACAAAACATAAAGATTCATAAGTTACGCATAGCCTCCCCTTGATCTGGGCACAGGGACGCTGCCTAGGTTCGGTTTCGCGGCACCCGGCCGCGGAAAGCGAGACCCAGCAGTGTTCCTGACCTCCCTGCGCCGAGAGCTCCTCGGGCGTAAAAAACAAACCCTCATCGTGTCCCTCGGGCTCGCACTCGCGATCGCCCTCGTGGTGCTCGTCGGCGGGGTCTCCGCCGGAATCGCCAACGCCCAGTCCAAGGTGCTGACCGGACTCTACGGCGTCGGCACCGACGTCACCGTGACCGCCGAACCCCAGGCCCCCGGCACCGCCCCCGGAACCGGACAGCAGTTCAGCTTCGCCGGCGGAGCGCCCGGCACCGGCGGCGACACCAACGTGTCCACCTCCCGCCTGGTTGCCGCCCGCGGAGCCGGAACCCTGGACCAGACCCTGGTCAAGACCGCCGGCACCGTGACCGGCGTTAAGGACGCCAGCGGTGCCCTGGCCCTCAACAACATCACCTTTGGCGGCACCTTCTCCGGCGCGACGCCGGGCACCGAGAACCGCCGCGGCGAGGTGGAGGGCGGCCGCACCGGCGGCGGCAACTTCAACGTGGACACGATCTCGGTGCTGGGCCTCGACCCGGCCGCCACGATCGGTCCGATCGCCGGAGACAAAACCACCTCGGGCCGCGCGCTGGCCACCTCGGATGCGACCGCGAACGTCGCCGTCCTCGACTCGACCTACGCGACCACCGCGAGCCTCGCCGTGGGCGGGACCGTCTCGCTCGGCGGCACCGCATTCTCGATTGTCGGGATCGTCGACGACTCGGGTGATCCCGGCGCAGCCAACGTCTACATCCCGCTGGGGGTTGCCCAGCAGCTCTCCGGTGAAACCGGCAAGGTCAGCACGATTTACGTCCAGGCCACCTCGGCCGATACGATCCCCGCAACCAGCGCCGCGCTTACCAAGGCACTGGCCGGAACCAAGGTCTCGACCCAGGCTGACCTCGCCGCCGGCATCTCCGGATCCCTCGGCAGCGCGGCCAGCCTGGTCTCCTCCCTCGGCACCTGGCTCTCGATCATTGTCCTGGCGGCCGCCGTACTGCTGGCGATCCTCTTTACGGTCTCCGGCGTAACCCGCCGCACCCGCGAGTTTGGCACCCTCAAGGCCATCGGCTGGAGCAACCGCCGCGTGGTCGGACAGGTGGCCGGGGAATCGGTGGTGCAGGCACTGTTCGGCGCGATTGTTGGTGTGGTCCTCGGCCTGGTCGGCACCATGATTGTCAACGCGATTGCCCCGACCGTGGGAGCCTCAACCCGGGCTGCCGGACGCGGGTTCGGGGGCGGCGGCGAGGGTGGCGGCGGATTCGGTGGCGGAGCGGGAGCCGGTACCGGGGCGGGTACCGGAACCGGCGAGGGTGCCCGTGCGGCAGCCGAGCACACCACCAACATCGCGCTGCACCTGCCCTTTGATCTCTCGCTGATCCTGATCGCAGTCGGCCTCGCCGTCCTCGCCGGGCTGCTCGCCGGTGCCATTGGCGGCTGGCGTGCGGCACGCCTCAGCCCGGCCGCGGCCCTGCGCGCGATCGTCTAGCCCCACTACGCCTAGGAGAAACCATGTACACCCTCACGAGTCTGACCAAGACCTATAAAACCGCCCGCGGACCGGTGACCCCGCTCAAGGATGTGGACCTGCGGATCGAGGATGGCGAGTTCATCGCGATCCAGGGCCCCACCGGCGGCGGCAAGTCCACCCTGCTGCAGATGCTCGGAGCGCTGGATCGGCCCACCACCGGATCGATCCACCTCGCCGGGGACGACCTCTCCACCCTCGGCGAGCGCCGCCGCGCCAAGGCCCGCGCCGAACGGATCGGCTTTGTGTTCCAGGGCTTTAACCTGCTGCCCACGATGACCGCCGGCGAAAACGTCGAGACCGCCCTGGTCCCGCTCGGTATCCCGGCGGCCGAACGGCGCAGCCGGGCGCGCACCGCGCTCGCGCAGGTGAGGCTGGATGACCGCATCGATCACCGGCCGAGCGAGCTCTCCGGCGGTCAGCAGCAGCGCGTGGCCATCGCCCGCGCACTGGTCAAAAACCCCACCGTCATCCTTGCCGATGAGCCCACCGGCAACCTCGATGAGGACACCCGGGACGACGTGCTGGCGCTGCTCGAGGGCCTCTGGCGCGATCAGGGTCTGACCATGATCATCGTCACGCACGACTCGGCGGTCGCGAAACGCGCCCCGCGCCGCCTGCACCTCGGCGGCGGTGGCATCACCGAGATCGGCGATAAATAGCGGGCTCCTCAACGGCCGCTCACCCTCGGGTGGGCGGCCGTTGGCGTGCACGGGGACCGAGTCCGCACTTAGTTGACATAGATCAATGATCGGCATATAGTTGACTTTTCGCAAGGATATTAACGAAGCGCTCGGAGTACGCACAACACATGTCAGCAACAACCACCGATACGGCGCAGTCCCCCGCCGCAATGTCTCATCCCGCCGTGATGCGGGCCCTATCCGGGCTCCTCATGGGTATGTTTGTCTCGATCCTCGCCGGAACCGTGGTCTCCACGTCGATGCCGCGAATCATCTCGGACCTCGGCGGTAACCAGGCCGCCTTCACCTGGGTCATCACCTCGACCCTGCTGGCCACCACGGTGTCCACCCCGATCTGGGGCAAGTTCGCCGACATCACCAACCGCAAGCTGCTGATCCAGATCGCACTGGTCATCTTTGTGCTCGGTTCGGCACTGGCCGGGTTCTCGCAGAATACCGAGACCCTGATTATCTTCCGCGTCATGCAGGGTCTGGGTGGTGGTGGCCTGGCGGCCCTCAGCCAGATCATCATGGCCGACATCATCAGCCCGCGTGAGCGTGGCCGCTACATGGGCCTCTTCGGTGCCGTCATGGCCGTGGGTACCGTGGGTGGCCCGCTGCTGGGTGGCGTGATCACCGACGCCATCGGCTGGCGCTGGAACTTCTTTGTGGCCCTGCCCTTCGCGATCGCCGCGATCTTCCTGCTGCAGCGCAACCTGAACCTGCCGACCCTGGAGAAGATCAAGGTCAAGATCGACTACCTCGGCATGATCCTCATCGCCGGCGGCATCTCGCTGCTGCTGATCTGGGTCACCCTGGCCGGACACGATTTCGACTGGGACTCCACCACCAGCTTTGTCATGGTGGGCGGCGCGGTTCTCATGCTGATCCTCGCCGTGATCGTTGAGGTCAAGGTCGAGAACCCGATCATCCCAATGAGCCTGTTCAAGAACCCGACCTTCAGCCTCGCCGTGATCGCCTCGATCTCGGTGGGTGTGGCGATGTTTGGTACCTCGGTCTTCCTGGGCCAGTACATGCAGCTCGCCCGTGGCGCGACCCCGACCCAGTCGGGTCTGCTGACCCTGCCGATGATCGGCGGCCTGCTGCTCTCCTCGACCTTCGTGGGCATGCTGATCAGCAAGTTTGGTAAGTGGAAGGGCTACATGGTCTTCGGCTCGATTGCGCTGACCGTGGGCATGTTCCTGATGGGAACCATCAAGTACGACACCAACTACGTGGTCGTCTCGATCTACATGTTCATCCTCGGTGTGGGTGTGGGTATGGTCATGCAGAACCTCGTGCTGATCGTCCAGAACACCGTCTCCCCCAAGGAAATCGGTGTCGCCAGCTCCGGCGTGACCTTCTTCCGGAGCCTCGGTGGAACCATCGGTATCTCGGTGCTGGGTTCGGTCCTGGCCACCAAGATCGCCGACGGCATCACCGCCAAGGCCGCGGACATTCAGACGGCCCTGGTTCACCTGGGCCCGGCCGGCGAGGCCGTGGGCAAGCAGCTGCAGAGCGGCGTCCTGCCCAAGGTGGCCGAGATGCCCGACGGTATCCGCGTGATCATCGAGTCCGTCTACGGTCAGGGTGTCGCCGACATCTTCCTGCTCGCGGCCCCGCTCGCACTGATCACCGTGCTGGCGATCGTCTTCCTGCCCAACCGTTCACTCAGCACCCAGACCGCAACCGAGCGCCTGAAGAACGGCGAGGACGCCCAGTCCGTAGCCGGGGCCGAGGCTGCCGCCGCCGGGGAAAACCTGATCGCCGTGGGTGAGGCCAGCATCGGTGCCCAGGGCGACCTGGTGGCCACCACCGGAACGATTTCCACGCTGAACCCCGACGGCACGCGCCGTAGCGACGCGGACAACTAAACTGGCGTCATGACCGTGGACACCCCCACCCGCATCCCCGCCGACAACGCACGGGCCTCGGAGCGCGACAGCGCCGCCGAGGCCGTGCGGCGGGCCGCGGCGGACACCTCAAAACACGAGGTGCCCGCCGCGAGCGATGCCGCGACCCTCCCCGCACCGCATGAACCGCTGTGCGCCCCGGTGACCGTGATCAACTCCTCCGATCCGGAGTTCAACGCCGCCGTCGCCGATCTGGAACACACCCTGATCGGACTGTTTGCCCGCGTGCGCACCACCATTCGTGAGCGTGCCGAGCTGCTACGTCCGGGCCTCCAGCCCGGTGCCTATAAGGCCCTCGGCACGATCATCTCGCATGGCTCACTCCAGGCCGGCGAGCTGGCCGAGCTGCTGGGGAGCGACCGTAGCACCACGAGCCGGCTGATCCGACAGCTGGTAGAACACGACCTGATCGTGCGCACCCCCGATGTACACGACGGCCGGGTGATCAACCTCTCGGCCACCGATGCGGCCATCGCCGGCATTCAGGAGCTACGCGAGGCCGGCCGCAGCCGCCTCTACGAAAACATGCGGGACTGGGAGACCGAGGACATCGCCCGACTCTCGCACATGCTGCGCGAGCTCACCGGGCTGGTCTAGCGCACGCAGGGCGCTGCACTCCCGGCACGCACGGCATCCCGAACAGCGCCACACCTCACGCAGCACGGTGCCGGGGCGCGCACCGCGCTTTGGCACACGCAGTACCTCAACACAGATAGACGGCGTGGGCCGTGCCTTCCGGAAACCCGGGGCACGACCCACGCCGTCTGTTTGTCCTGTCGCTACGCCCCGATGCGGGCCGCGAGCCCAAAGGGTGCGGCCCAGCGCCGCGCGAACGGCGCGGGGGCCGCATCCAACAGGACCGAATCTAGCGATGCCGAGTCCGGGGATACTGAGCCCAGCGATACCGGGGCCAGGGAGGCTCGCGAAGCCGCCACCTCACGGGTGGCCGGGATCCGCGACTCATACGCCACGGGAAGCGGACGGGACCCGCGGGCCAGCAGCGCCTGCACGGCGGGTCCGGAGGCTCCCAGCACCACGATGGCGGGACCCGAGCCGGGCCGTGCACCAAACCGGTCGATCACCCACTCGAGCAGCTCCGCGTCCGGAGCCACCACGATGATCGCGTCCAGGCCCTCGGTGGCCGCACCGTGACGCACGCTGTGCGCCCAGGCGCTGCGGACCGGGATCCGTTCGGTAACCGCACGCACCAGCGCACGATCGGATTCGGACGTGTGGCTCGTGGATACCACGAGTCCCACCTGCTGGCCGGCTCCCAGCCAGGATGCGGCCGCGGCGGCCGCACCACGACGCTCGGCCTCCGAAGAGGTCGGGCCAACGTGCACCGCGATGTCTCGTCCCATAGCATCTACGGTGTCACGAACCACCGACATCGGCTGGTTTTCGCGGTGAACAGCACCCGAATTACCGGTAACCGATCGGACCGGTTTCCCGGCGGCGCGCGGCCCCGGTGGTCATCGCCGCCGCGGATTGGGGGGACAATAGAGGGGTGACATCTGGATATCAGGAACGCTTCGTAGCCGACTCAACCGACCGGGTCGCGTGGCTCCGGGCCCGGGCGCGAGGCATTACCGCGACGGATGTGGCCAAGCTGTCCACCCCGCGCTCGATCCAGACCGCCGCCGAGGCGAAGCTCTACGGGACCGGATTCTCCGGCAACGCATTCACCGAGCACGGCCGCCGCCGCGAACCCGAGATCGCCGCCTGGGTCGCCGCAACCCACGGCATCCAGCCCTCCTCGGGGCTCTACCACTCGGAGTGGGAAAAGCGTCACCTGGCCACCCCGGATGGCATCACGATGACCCCCGAAGGCACGGTCATCCTCTCCGAGATCAAGACCACCACCAAGCCGTGGCGCAGCGTCCCGCGTAACTATATGCGACAGATCTGGTGGCAGCAGTACGTGCTGGGGGCCGAGCGGACCCTCGTGGTCTGGGAGGAACACAAGAATTTTGTGCCGGTGGGCGAGGAGCCGCTGTGCCGCTGGATCGACCGCGATGAGGTCGAGATTAACAAGCTCGTGGGCCTGGCCAACGACCTGATCAACGAGCTGCACCGCCGCACCTTCATTCCGATGCCCGAGGGATACGAGCACCTGGAGCCCATCGCGCCCTACGCGCCGTAGCGAGCGCCTTACACCCTAACGGGGGGCGGGTGTGCGCACGCATAACTGCAAAACGTGACAATTTATAGTGTAATGTCTGTGGGTGATCCGGTCCGTCCGCTCCCGAAGGGTCCCTGATGTCCACGGCACTACCACGACTACGACTGCTCCTCACCCCTCTCTTCGCCTTCGCGCTCACCGTTGCGCTCGCCCTCGGAGGAAACATCGCCTCCGCTCAGGCGCTGCCGACCACGGCAGCCACACCGACGCAGGTACGAGCCCTGGCAGACGAGCCCTCAACGACGGATCCCAACCTGCAGATCAGGCTCAAAGCCGGACACACCCCCCGCCTCACCTGCGACGCCCAGCTGATCATGTGGCAGCGCCGGTGGGAGTGTTACATCACCGATCTCGTCTGGGCCGACAACAACTCCCCGAGTGTTGTCACCACCGACTGGTATGCCGGCGATACGCTCCTCACCGGCATCTCGGGTGTTTACAGCCTCCCGGTCCATTCTCCCTACGGAGGAAAAACCATCTCGGTGCGGGTGCGGCCCGGCCTGCAGCTCGGCGGTAACAACAAAATCTACTGGTCGGACGGGTTCACGCTCACCGCGAATGAACCGCTGCCCGCGCCCGAGGTTGAGCTCTCGCTTGCGCGTCTCACCCCGGACCCCGCAGCCGCGGGACGGAGCATTCGCGTGCAGGCCACCGCCGGTGACAGCATCTTCGGCTTCCTGAACTACCAGCCCGTTGTCGAGTCCCAGGCCACGGGAACAAACCTTCCTCCCCAAACCGTGGACTGGACCTGGAGGGCGGGTGCGGAGATCGTGCACACGCAGACCACTTCCTTCCCTAAGGGCTGGGCCACACCCCCGCGGTTCGATATTCCCCCACAGATCACCGAGACGTCCTTCACTCCCACCCAGGCTCAGATTGACGCGGGGATCACCGTGCACGCAAGAATCCAGATCCCCGGCTTCCGGGATGGCAACCAGAGTACGGTCATCTCCGTCAAAAAGGTGCGGGTGGGAACCGTACAGGTTTCCGGAACCGCGAGGGTCGGCGAGACCCTCACCGCGATTATCTCGGGATGGGAACCTGATGTGCGGCTCACCTACGGCTGGTCGAAACAACCGGGAGGCGTCATCACCGGTGCCACGGGTCCCACACTGGCCCTCACCGAAGCCGAGGCTGGTACGACGATCACCGCCACCGTTACCGGATCCCGAGAGGGGCAACTCGCCTCGTCCGCAACCAGCCAGGGTCTCGCCATTCCCCGGCTCCCCGAGCCCGTCTCGGCGTTCACGGCGCGAATCGAGGGAGACCCCCGCGTGGGCAACCCGCTCACGGCAATCGTTCAGCACCCGAACTACCCCACGGCACGGGGACTCTCATTCGTCTGGATGCGCGATGGAAACGTCATTCCCGGGGCCGAGGCCGAAACCTACACACCGGTGGCCGATGATCTGGGTCACACGTTCTCGGTGCGCCTGATCCCGGCGAGCGCACACACGGTGGGAACGGAGATCACCTCGCCCGAGACCACTCCGGTGGGGTTGGGCATCCATCCCGATTGGACCCGCGTCGATTACACGGGAAACGCCGGGTTTGAGCCCACGGTCGAACTGCTCCCCAGCGCCGTGTCGGGTGCCACATACACGGTGGAATGGATCGGGAAGGGAAGAAGCCCGGACGGAAGCAACCTGGCACGCAAGCTCCATGTGACCGAGGTGCCAACAATCCTCACCGCCAACGTCACCATTCACGCACCGGGATACCCCGATAAGCTCATCTCCCTCTCTATCCGGGTAGAGAAATACAATTTCAAGAGCATCAACCCCCGCATAGATGGGAATTTGCGAGTGGGCAGCGTCCTGACGGTAACCTCAGGTGCCGTCTCCAGCTTTCCTGTTTCTGGAGCCTCCACCAGCGTGATCTGGTACGGAAAAATGCCCGGTGGTCAACCTCAGCGTCTGGGCACCCAGGGCGCACTGACGCTGACCTCGGAACATCGCGGAATGGAGATCAGCGCCGACGTCACTGCATCCGCCTACCAGCACCTTCCGATTTCCGGACAGGCTCCCAGTAACGGCCGAGTGGTCACCGAGGTGGCAAAAATCGATGCCGTGATCCCATCTGAGGTTCGGGCGGGCACACTTCTCCAGGCAACCGTGGACACGAACCTCCCTGCCGACAGCCTCACCTTCCGTTGGGAACGTGACGGAAAGGTCCTCACCGAGGAAACGGCACAGACGCTCACGGTGAGCCCGGGCTGGGTCGGTTCAGCACTCACCGTGACGGTCGCGAGCAACGCCCCTAATTTCACCGGAATCACAACCGCCACGTCCTCCCCGTCCCGGGTTCTGCCGGCGGAATTCACCGAGCCGCGCATCGAAACAACCGGCACACCCACGGTTGCCAAGCAGGTAGAGGCCACGGCAACGGGGTGGGGAACTACCCCCGACACGGAAACCCCCACGTGGTTCCTCGACGACACTGAAATTCCCGGGGCCACCGACCCCCAGCTCGACCTCACCCCGGCAATGGCGGGCAAGCGCCTGAGCGTCTCATTCTCCGCCACAAAACTCGGGTTCGACCCCCTCACCAGTGCACGGCACGACCTGGGAATCATCGGTCCGGCACTCCTGGTACCCGGAACCGTGACCATCACCGTGGATGGTGAACCGGTAGGCACAAGCGTGCGAGCGGGGAACATCCTGCACGCGACCTCGACGGCGTGGGTTCCGGAAACCGCGGCGTATGAGTGGTCGTGGATCGACGATTTTGGAACCGTTCTGGGGCACGGCGACACCCTGCTGCTCGGCCCGGAACACGTGGGAAAGCGGGTGAACGCGATCGCCCGAGGCGAGGCCGAGGGATATGCTGCGACAGACCCGGTGGCACGCAGCGTTCCCACCCCACCCGTTGCCCCGGCACCCTATGTCGATGCCGCACTGCACGTGACAACCTCGCGCCCGACCCCCGGCACGCCGCTTCTGATCAGCGGAACGGGGTTTGAACCGGGTGAGCACGTCACCCTGAGCCTGCGTTCCCTCGCACCCGCGGCCGCCCGAGCCCTCGGTGCCGTACCCCCGGCAGCGGACGAGACCATCGTGGAGGTCACCCCGAATGATAGGGGTGCGTTCGAGGCGAGCATTGAGCTCCCCCACTCGTTCCCGGTTGGCACCGCGGTGGTGACTTCGGATCCGGGAGCGGTGTCCCTGACGTTCACGGTGTTTGCCCCCACGATGCCCGATCCGGGCGGCGAGACGGGACCGACGCCGAGCCCCTCGCCCACCCCGACGGATCCGGGCACACCCACCGGTCCAGGCACGCCGTCCAGTCCGGGCACACCCACCGGTCCGGGCACGCCCGCACCGTCTGGCTCCCCAACCCCGGTGGCAAGCTCGACCCCGGGTGCCCCCTCCACTCCCGAATCGCCATCCCCGGCTCTCCCCCGCGGGGACAGTAGGGAGACCCTGGCCCACACCGGACGCGATCAGTCAGCGTCCCTGTCCCTCGCGTGGGGCGCTCTTCTGATCCTCATCGGAGGCACCGCCCTGATCAGACGCGCCACCCGCTCCCGCACATCGCGGTAGGGGCCGCCGGGAACTTCACGGCGGCCACACGGTGCCATCCCACGAACCACCATTCGTGGGAGGGCACCGTCGAGGCCGTTTTTCGGCTAGTCCGCAACCGGCCCATACACCGCGTGGGCCGCACCGGTCAGATGCGCCCAGTAGCGGTCGCCATAGCTCCAGTGCCACCACTCATGCGGGTAGTTTTCCAGTCCCGCCGCGCCGAGCGCCCGAGCCAGCAGCTCGCGATTCGCCCGCGCGGACACCGAGATGTTTTTCGCGGCAAAGCGGACGGCGCCGGCGCTCTGCTCGGGGGTCGCGTCGATCGCGGTGCCCATATCCAGCTCGATTCCCGCGTCGTTCACCAGGGTGAGGTCCACCGCGGCCCCGGCCACGTGGGGGGCCACCGAAACGGGTGCAACATAGCGTGCGCTGAGTTCATCCAGGGTGGCAGCATCGGCCTCGGGAAACTCGATCCGTAACGCCGCCAGATACGTCTCGATGATGGCTCGCTGGGTTTCCACCGGACGCAGCCCCTCGGCCACACACAGGTGATAGCCCACCGGCAGCGCCTGATCGGCGGCGCGGAGGCGCCGAGCCAGTTCAAACCGCACCCGCGATCCGGCCCCGATATTCGGGCGGCAGAGCACCCCGAAGTCCGCAAGCTCCACCAGCGCCTCTCCGTTTTCCTCGACCGGGATACTGGCGACGGAGGGGGCGGATATCAGCGTGATCACGCCCTACAGGCTAGTCCATTGCCCCCACAAACAACACCGCCCCGACACCGGACGGTGTCGGGGCGGTGCCGGGCGGCGCTACTTGGTAACCAGGTACGAACGCAGATCCTTCAGGATCTTGCCCGCGCCGATCGGGCCGAGGCCCAGGTACCAGACGTCATCGTCCACCCGCTGCACGTGCTTGTCCTTGACGGCGGTGAGGGTGGGCCAGATCGGACCGGCCAGGGCCGCGGTCTCACCGGTCGCCTCGGGGGTGCCGTAGCTGGTGTAGAAGATCCAATCGCCATCGGCCTGGGCGAGGTTCTCCGAGGAGATCTCGGTGGCCAGCTCGTCGATGTCCTGGATCTTGGGCCGGGCGAGACCCACGTCCTTGAGAATCACGCCGATCAGCGAGGCGTTGCCGTACAGGCGGGTCTTCTGCGGCATGAAGCGCAGCAGCGAGATGGTGGGATTGCCGGGGATGTCGGCGCGCAGCTTATCGGCCTCGGCCTGATAGTCGTTGAGCAGGCTCACGGCCTTGTCCTCATCACCGGTGGCCGCGGCAACCAGGCGCAGGTTTTCCTTCCACGGGAAACCCGGGCGGATCGAGAACACGGTCGGGGCGATCTGCGCGAGCTGCGGATACAGCTTGTCCGCCCGCAGCTTGGAACCGAGGATCAGGTCGGGCTTGAGCGCGGCGATGGCTTCGAGGTTGGGCTGCTGGATGGTGCCAATCGAGGTGGCCTTTTTGACCTTATCGGCCAGGTATCCGGGGATCGAGTTGGCGCCCTCGGTGGAGGGGATGCCAACCGGGGTGATCCCGAGTGCCAGCACATCGTCGAGCTCGCCGGTGTCCAGGACCACCACCCGCTTGGGCTTGGTCTTGATCTCCGTGGTTCCCTCGGAGTGCTTCACCTCGCGCGGGAAGACGCCGGGCTTGGCCGTGCTGCCGAGCTTGGCGGTCTCCTCATCGGCGGTCTTGAAGTGGGCGCCGCCGGTCGCGACATCGGTGTTCCCCGACCCGGACTTGAGTCCACCCCCATCGGTCTGGGCGCAGCCAGCCGTCAGTGCAATCAGGAGGGCAACGGCCGCGGCCTGGAGCGCTCGCTTCTTTCGTAATTCATACATCACCTCGAACGTAGCCTAGATTTTCTCGACAGGCCAGGTAAGCCTTGCCAACCTTAGGACCGACTGTGTGACGGCAAAACGCGGGTTAGACTGGCCACTGGTTTATCCGCATCCAAACGGGAGGTTCCTCGAGTGGCGTCTGCCCCCGCTCCGGCATCCACTCCGACCCGTACCCGGCAGCACACCGGGCGGAAGGTTACCCTGCTGATCGGTGCCCTCGCGCTGCTGGCGCTGATCGCGCTGGGCTCGCTCCTGATCGGATCCAAGGCGATCCCGCCGCACACCGTGTGGGCGGCGCTGTTTGCCCCGGATGGCTCCCCCGATCAGGCGATCATCCTCGGCTCGCGCCTCCCGCGAGCAATCCTGGGGATCCTGGCCGGGGCCGCCCTCGGGGTTGCCGGGGCCCTGGTGCAGGCGTTCACCCGGAATCCGCTGGCCGAGCCCGGACTCCTCGGCGTGAATGCCGGGGCCTCGCTGGCGATCGTGCTGGCCGTGGGCACCTTTGGAATCACCGCCTACAGCGGCTACGTGTGGTTTGCGTTTGCGGGAGCACTGGCGGCCGCGGCCCTGGTCTCGCTGATCGGGATGCGCGGCACCCGCCGCCTGGATCCCGCCCGACTGGTGCTCTCCGGGGTCGCGCTGGGCGCGGTCCTCTCGGGGATCGGAACCGGGCTCGCCCTACTCAACCCCAGCGCCTTTGACCAGCTGCGCGCCTGGACCGTGGGCTCGCTCGCCGACCGCGGGAGCGACCTACTGGCCCCGGTCGCGATCACCGTGGGCATCGGCTTGCTGCTGGCCGCATTTACCGGTCGCGGGCTGAACGCCCTGGCCCTCGGTGAGGATGCCGCTCGCGGACTCGGCTACCATCCGGGACGCTCACGCGTGCTGATTCTGCTGGCGATCACCGTGCTGGCCGGCTCCGCAACCGCCGCGGTGGGCGCAATCGGCTTTCTGGGGCTGATGGCCCCGCACCTGGCCCGCCGTATCAGCGGCACCGATCAGCGCTGGCTACTGGTGTTCTCGGCGGTGCTGGCCCCGATCATCCTGCTGATCGCCGATGTGATCGGCCGCGTCATTCTTCCCGGCGAGCTTGAGGCCGGTGTCACCTGCGCGCTGATCGGCGCGCCCGTCCTGGTCTACCTGGCCCGTCGAAAAAAGGTGGCGGGACTGTGAGTGTGACCCATCGCGTGCGCAGCCGTTCGCGGACCCGCACACTGATCGTGTGTGTGATCCTGCTGGTCTTGGCCCTACTGGTGGGCATCATCATGATCGGCAGCGGCGACTACCCGCTGGGACCCGACCGGGTGCTCGGTGTGCTCTTTGGCGGCGGCAGCGATCTGGAGCGCTCGATCGTGCTGTCCTGGCGTGCACCGCGGGCCTTGGCCGCCATCGTTTTCGGAGCGGCGCTCGGCGTGAGCGGCGGAGTCTTCCAATCGCTGACCCGTAATCCGCTGGGCAGCCCCGACGTGATCGGTTTCGGCACCGGCGCCTACACGGGCGCACTGCTGGCGATCATGCTCGTGGGTGGCAGCTACGTGGCCACCTCGATCGGCGCGCTGGCCGGTGGCCTGGGCACCGCGCTGCTGATCTACTTCCTGGCCTGGCGACGCGGCTCCCACGGCTACCGGCTGATCCTGGTGGGTATCGGCATCAGCGCCGCCCTGGCCGCGATCAACCAGTGGCTCGTGCTGCGCGCCGACATCGAGGTCGCGATGGCCGCCGCGGTATGGGGTGCAGGCTCGCTGGGCGGTACCACCTGGGCGCAGGCGCTGCCGGCGATCCTGGTGATCCTGCCGGTGCTCGCGCTGACCCTGGCCGGCGGCCGCACCCTGGGCATGCTGGAGCTTGGCGACGACGCGGCGCAGGCCCTGGGGGTGCGGACCGAGCGGGCACGGCTGATCCTGGTGGTCCTCGCGGTCGCGCTCACGGCGGCGGTGACCGCGGTGGCCGGGCCGATCGCGTTTGTAGCGCTGGTCGCGCCGCAGCTGGCCCGCAGACTCACCGGAAGCGCCGGAATCGCGCTGATCCCCGCCGCCTGCATGGGCGCGTTCCTGCTGGTCACCGCGGACCTGCTGGCGCAGCGCATGTTTGCCCCGATCCAGCTCCCGGTGGGCCTGGTGACCGTGTGTCTGGGCGGTGTTTACCTGCTCTGGCTGCTGGGCCGCGAGGGGTCCAAACGACTGCGGTAACACGCTTTCGCATGCTGCAAGAAAGTGGCAGACTCGTTGCATGACCTCCGCAGACTCCCCGCGCCCGCACACCATGCTTGCCGCCGTGTATGACACCCCCGGTCCCGCACAAAACCTGCGCCTCACCGACGAGGTTTCGGTGCCCTTCGCCCTCTCCGATGAGGTGCTGGTACGGGTGCACGCCTCGGCCCTGAACCCGATCGACACCAAGACGCGCGCCGGTCGCGGGGTCGCCTCGGGGATCGTGCGCTATCCGGCGCTGATCGGATCCGACTTTGCCGGGGTGGTGGTGCGCGCTCCCTATGAGGCCCACCCGCTGCAGCCAGGCACCGAGGTCTATGGGATGCTGCCGGTGCCGCGGGTGAGTGGATCCTATGCGCAGTACGTCGCCGCGCCCTCGCTCTCGATCGCGCCCAAGCCCGACAATCTCTCCTTCACCGAGGCCGCGGCCGTGCCGCTGGCGGCGATGACCGCCTGGGGCGCGCTGGATGCCGCCGAGATCGAATCGGGCCAGCGGGTGCTGATCCACGCCGGTGCCGGAGGTGTGGGGCACTTTGCGGTCCAGCTCGCCGCGCTGCGCGGGGCGCACGTGATCGCCACCGGTTCCGCCCACAACCTCGACTTCCTGCGCGAGCTGGGAGCCGCCGAGGTCATCGACTACACCGCGCGGAACTTCGAGGACGGCCTCGCCCCGGTGGATGCGGTGATCGACCTGATCGGTAACGTGCACGCGAACACCGGCAGCCGCTCGCTCGGCGTCATCGTCGAGGGCGGCGTCATCGTCAACGTCCCCTCGGGCAGCTGGCCCGAATTCGCCGCCGAGGCGGAGGCCGCGGGCGTGCGCGGCACCCACTATAAGGTGTCCCCCGATGCACGCGTGCTCGAGCAGATCACCGCGCTGATCGAGTCGGACCAGCTGCGCGTGGTGCTCGCCGATACCTATCCGCTCGAGCGCATTGTCGAGGCCCATGAGGCGCTGGAGGCCGGGCACACCCGCGGCAAGATCGCGATCTCGATTCCGTAGCGCGCGGTGCCACCCGCCCGGTTTTCTCGGGCAGACTCCTACCCGTTCGACAGGGCACGGATCCACGAGCCCTGAGCTGCCCTGCGCCGAGGCTCGGACGAGTTCCCGGAGGGCCGTCGGTGTCCGCCGGGCACCGAGCCTCCAGCAACTAGGACAGCGACGCGGTGATGGCCGCGGTCTCTTCGGCGGTGGCCGGCAGCGCCGGGCCGCGTGGGTCGGCGGTCGGGGTTCCCTGCGCGCGTGCGGCCGCGTGCAGGCCGCCCAGTGGGCTCTGCCCGGCCGCGAGAGCCTCGGCGAGGCGGCGCAGTGCCACCCGGGCGGCGGGAGCATCGGGACTCTGGGTCCAGACCGCACGGTACTCGGCGGGCAGAAGGGCCGCGAGGCCGGTGTGCCAGGCATCCACGGTGGGCGGATCATCCAGCAGACCGAGGTCACCGCTCAGGCCGATCGAGAAGCCGGGTCCGCCCGCGGATCGCAGTTCGGCGAGGCGGGTTTCCAGCGCGTCCCGGTCACGTCCCGGCAGGCGGGAGGGTTCCTTGATCGCCCGCAGGTTGGCGTGGGTCACCAGATAGTCGAGGGTGTCGGCGCTGATGTCGTAACCGAGCTGTGCGGGCTTGTTGTAGAAGGCCAGCGGGAGATCCACCACGTCACACACGCGGGCCACGAGCTCGCGCACCTCGCTGTCGCCGATGGGGAGGTAGCTGAAGGGGGCGAGGATGACGCCGGCGGCACCGGCCTCCTCGGCGGCCTGGGCGCGTGCGATGACCGCGGGGGTCGAGTGGGCGGTGATCCCGGCATAGACGGGCATGCGGCCGTCGGCGGCGGTCACGGCCTGGGCGATGATCGCCGCATGCTCGTGGGCTTCAAAGCTGACCCCGGAGCCGGAGGTTGCCAGCACGGTAACGGCATCGATGCCGTGGCCTGGAAGCGGAGAAATGATCTGCTCGAGCGCGACCAGGTCTGGGTTCTGGGCGGCGTCCAGCGGGGTGATGGGGTATGCGATGAGGCCGGTAAAAGGGGAGGCTGTCATCGGTCAACTCTACGCGACACGCGTGGGGATGCGCTGAATCCGCTCGAATCGACCCCCAAAACGCATGCAAAACCGGGCCACCCGCAAAAGCGGATGGCCCGGTAATAATCTCAGTGAAACCGAAATTAGATGCTGTTGACGTCCAGCGGGATGCCGGGACCGAAGGTGGTCGAAACGGCACCCTTGGTGATGTAACGGCCCTTCGAGCTCGACGGCTTCAGACGAACGATCTCTTCCAGAGCGGCCGAGATGTTCTCGTTCAGCTGCTCAGCCGAGAACGATGCCTTGCCCACAACGAAGTGCACGTTGGAGTGCTTGTCAACGCGGAACTCGATCTTTCCACCCTTGATCTCGGACACTGCCTTGGCGGTGTCCGGGGTCACGGTACCGGTCTTCGGGTTCGGCATCAGGCCACGCGGACCCAGGACCTTACCCAGACGACCGACCTTACCCATGAGCTCGGGGGTCGACACGGCGGAGTCGAACGAGGTGTAACCAGCGGCCACCTTCTCGATCAGCTCGTCGCCACCAACCTCGTCGGCGCCAGCGGCCAGTGCGGCCTCGGCGGCCGGACCGGTTGCGAAGACGATAACGCGGGCGGTCTTACCGGTTCCGTGGGGCAGGATGACGGTTCCACGAACCATCTGGTCTGCCTTGCGGGGGTCAACACCGAGCTTGAGGGCAACCTCAACGGTCGAGTTTGCCTTTGCAGCAGCGGTCTCCTTGGCGAGAGCTACCGCGTCAGCGGGGGTGTAAACGGTGTCGGCAGCAACCTTCGCTGCCGCGGCCCGGTAGGCCTTAGACTTCTGTGCCATTTTTTCTCCTAGTGAGAACGTGGTCATTTGCGCCTGGCCGGCGCTGCCACTGTATTGAAAAGTTGAGGGTGTTGCTCGCGGAAGCGAACGACTACTCGACGGTGATACCCATCGAACGCGCGGTACCAGCGATGATCTTCGCTGCTGCGTCGATGTCGTTGGCGTTCAGGTCGGCCTTCTTGGTCTCGGCGATCTGACGAACCTGGTCCATCGTGATCTTCGCAACCTTGACGGTGTGCGGGGTGCCCGAGCCCTTGGCAACGCCAGCGGCCTTCTTGATGAGCTCCGCTGCCGGCGGGGTCTTCAGGATGAAGGTGAACGAGCGGTCCTCGTACACGGTGATCTCAACCGGGATCACGTTTCCGCGCTGCGACTCGGTGGCCGCGTTGTAAGCCTTGCAGAACTCCATGATGTTCACGCCGTGCTGACCCAGTGCCGGACCGATCGGCGGTGCCGGGTTAGCGGCGCCAGCCTGGATCTGCAGCTTGATCAGACCCGTGACCTTCTTCTTCGGTGCCATGTTATTTCCTTCTTTAGTGATCGAGTAACGGGCGGTTGCCCGCTGCTCTCCCGCCGACCCGGTGGGCCGCGGTGGTGTAAAAAACCGTGGGGTAAGCGCCAGAAGACGCAAACCCGATCAAGTCTACGCGATCAGGCCCCAGATCGCGAGTCTCATCTGAGATTTGAGTACGGTTCACCCGGGTCGAGCAGACCACATCCTGCACGGCCGCGACACTCAGTTACTCCCAGAGCTGCAACTGGGACCAATTGATTGGCGCACCAAGCGATTCGATGGTGAGAGAGGACGACGTTGGGAACCGACCCAAGTACGCCGAAACTCGTCGGTTCCAGTCGCCGTTAGGCTCGATTGAGCGCAACAGATACGCGATCACCGCGAGCATGTTGTATACACCAAAGGTGCGCTTGGCCGTCTCCACATCGTGAAGGTGACCAAGCAGTGGTACCGCCGCTGAGGAGGGGCGTTTGGGTGCCACTACGAGTTTTCTATTAAACAGCCTTCCCTGATGCGCCGCCACATTGCGCACATAGTTAAGGGATGCAATCCAGCTATTCATGATCTTTTTGGTAGGAACGCCAAAGTGCTGAGCAATCTCCGTCGCTAGGTCGTTCCTCAAGCCCGGATACACACTGGATATGTGCCCAAACTCCATCACTTCGGTAAGAATCCAGATGGGCAATTCATCGTCATACTTCTCCCGGAAATGAGCGACAAAAGGCTCGCCGGAAGCAGCAGCGTGGCGGGAAACCTTTTGCTGCCACCGTTGGTGCTTCGATTCAGCGGGAAGGCCATCATCGCGAATTTCGGTTCGGTCACAAAACTGATCGGTAAAGGCTGCCTCCTCGAGATGAGCGGTTCCAGAGGATCGTCCGAGGACGTATCCAAGCTGCATCCTCAACGCAACTTCGATACGTTCTACCCCGTCAAGGACTAAAGCCCGCAGTCCTCGATCAAACTCAATGACGTCCACTACGTCAGCCAAGGTGACGCCGTCCCGTACTTCGTCCAAGACCCTTACGAACACCGTCCTATGTCCATCAAAATCCCATTCCGATCTCCGAAATGGATAGAGATAGCCGGAAAATCGATAGTAGCCAATCGCGCGCAGAACCTGCGCACATTCCCTTGCCTCTTCAAACTGCAACCCCTTGGCCGCTAACCGCGCAACCTGTGCGTCAAGAGAGAGCCACTTCTTTGTGTACGCAACCATGTTCTTCACCCCCAAAGAAAATCGGCCCGAGCCGTGAGGCGAGCGGACCGATCATGTGTTACCGAGACTAACACGCGCATCGAAACAAAAGAAGTCTCTCAACTGGAGAGCTCTCCTCATAGTGGATTTACAGTAGCGGTGTGCGTGGCCTCAGCGAAATGACCGCTACGCCGTGACGATCCGCTCCATGAGGTGCCGGGCGGCGGTAGCCGGGAGAAGTACGCCGGTGTCCACATTTAGGTCATAGCGGACGCCGCCGAGAACCTGCCCCCGAAAACAACAACGCCCCGCCACTTCAAAAAGTGACGGGGCGTTGAGAAGTAAAAACTAGAGCTTGGTGACCTGGTCGAAGCTCAGCTCCACCGGAGTCTCGCGCTCGAACAGCGAAACCAGAACGGTGAGCTTGCCGCTCTCCGGCTTGATCTCGGAGATCGAACCCGGCAGGCCCGCGAACGAACCCTCCTTGATGGTGATGGTCTCGCCGATCTCGAAGTCGATCTCAGCGGTGACGGTGCGGTTCTGAACCGGCTTACCCGCGGCCTTGCTGGCGGCAACCTCGGCGACCTCAACCAGGCTCTTGAGCATGTTGAATGCCTCTTCGAAGCGCAGCGGGGTCGGGTTGTGGGCGTTGCCCACGAAGCCGGTCACACCCGGGGTGTGACGAACAACCGACCAGCTGTCCTCGTTCAGGTCCATCCGCACGAGTACGTATCCGGGGATCCGCACGCGGGTGACCATCTTGCGCTGACCGTTCTTGATTTCCACCACGTCTTCCATGGGGACTTCAATCTGGTAGATGTACTCGGCCACATCCAGCGTGCCCTTACGCTGCTCGATGTTGGCCTTCACCTTGCGCTCGAAACCGGCGTAGGAGTGAATGACATACCACTTACCCGGCTGCGTGCGCAGCTCCAGGCGGAAAGCCTCGTAGGGATCGAGCTCGACGGGGGCCTCGGCCTCTTCGTCGGACTCTTCGGTCTCGGCGTCAGCTTCTACAGCCTCGGTCTCAACCTCTGCAACCTCGTCGGTTACCGTCTCGGTCTCAGCGGACTCGACAGCCTCGACGGGGGTCTCAGCCTCGGTCACGCTGTTCTCGTTCAGATTCTCTGACACCTGATCTCATTCCTTACGTAAGTTGTCGCTTCACGGACGGGCGGGTGCGCGATGCACGGATCCATCCGAAATCGCGAGGGCCTACGGTGCGCCGAAGACCCAGTTCACCAGGGCGGCGAACAGCATGTCTACGCCGTAGACGAGACCCATCATGATGAGAACAAACACCAGCACAACGAGCGTGAAGTTGATCAGCTCCTTGCGGGTCGGGGTAACAACCTTCTTCAGCTCCGCAATTACCTGCTTGAGGAAGAGGATGATCCCGGCAAACGGTCCGCGCTTCTGGGCGCGCGCCTGCTTTGCAGCAGCGACGATTTCCTCACTGGGTTCGTCGATTACGTTTGCGACCACGTGTTCACACCTTTCATGTGTCGGTGTTTCTAAGACACCGACGCGCAGGGCGGACAGGACTCGAACCTGCAACCTGCGGTTTTGGAGACCGCTGCTCTACCAATTGAGCCACCGCCCTATGAATCGAATTGTCGATCACAGGATGTGAAACCTACCTTACAGTGCCGAACCCCGACTCACCGAATCGGTGAAAAAAGGGCGCAGAAAAGCTTGTCAGGTTTCTCCTACGCCGCAAGTCTAGGGGACAAATACCGGCGAAGTAAAGTCGACACCACTTTTGTGTGCGCACACCGGGCGCATCATCGCCGCCACCCGCCTCAACAGCGCCGCGAGCCCCGAGAAAACTCGGGACCCGCGGCGCGAAACGAGCTCGCAACTATCCGGCGACGGACATTCCGGTGATGTAGGCGGGCGAGAATACGCTGAGAATTGCCTCGGCGGTTTCGTCGCGGGAGCGTTCGGGATCAAACACGACCCACTCCAGTCCCGCCACCAGCACCGCTCCGAAGATCGCACTCGCGCGAATCTCGGCGGCCACCGACGTGCCGCCATCGATGTCCTGAAGAACATCGGCAAACACACCGATCAGGCGGTTTCGCACGATCGTCAGCGACTCCCGCCACATCCGGTCGGTGCGGAACAGTTCGGCCACCAACAGCTTGGCCATCGCCTGATTGTCGCGGATCCGATCGAGGGTGCCCTCGACCAAGGCACGCAGGGCCGCGGGCCCAACCAGGTCCCCGCGCACTCCGAGGAGGAACGCGTGGAACTGGCCAAGACCGTCGTCCATCAGGGCTTCAAACAGCTGGTCCTTGGAGGTGAAGTTGTAGTAGACGCTGCCCTTGGCCACGCCCGCCTCGAGCGCCACATCATCCATCGTGGTCCCGGTGATCCCGCCCCGAGCCGAAAGCTCAAGGGCGGCATCCAGGATCGCACGCTTGGTTTTGGAGACCTTGGGCACCAGGGGTGCCTCCGGGCTGATTGCGCTCATCACAAACTCCTTCACACGGATGGACATCGACCGGCGATTAGATCGCGAGTTCCGGGCTGAGCCGCTTCATGGTCCATACCTTCTGGCGACCGGCAGCATAGGCGGAGATCGCGAAGCTGATCACCAGTAGTCCGATCATATAGGCCAGGGCGATCCAGAAGCGGGCGTCGACGCCTCCGGTAATCAGCTGGCGCAGTCCGTTGACCACATAGGTCGCGGGCATCACCGGATGCAGGATCTGGAAGAAGCCGGGGGTGGTCTCCACCGGGTAGGTTCCACCCGAGGAGCTCAGCTGCAGCATCAGCAGGACCAGGCTCACCACGCGGCCCGTTGCACTACCCAGCAGCACGATGAACATCTGCTGCAGAGCAAGGAACGCCAGCGTGGTCAGGT
The DNA here is from genome assembly GCF_024810155.1 of Mycetocola sp. BIGb0189. Taxonomy (NCBI): domain Bacteria; kingdom Bacillati; phylum Actinomycetota; class Actinomycetes; order Micrococcales; family Microbacteriaceae; genus Mycetocola; species Mycetocola sp. BIGb0189. Next base: position 152,434 of record NZ_JANUED010000007.1, on the reverse strand, counting down.
ACATAAACGCCGCGGTGGCGACCCAGTAGACCGGCTGCAGGCCGATGCCGTAGACGAGTACCAGCATCATGATGACCACCTGGCCGAGGCCAATCGCGGCGGCCGGAATGAATCCGGTCAGTGCAGCACGCAGGCCCGAGGTACGCCCGGCGAGGGCGCGGGTGGGCAGCGCACGGAGAATCAGCCAGGTGATCAGCGCACCCACGAACGCGGCCAGGGCGATGAAGAAGGGCGCGAAGCCCTCACCGAAGCTGGCGGCCTTGTTCTCGTTGGTGGTGGCCAATCCAACCGGATTCGCAACCACGGGTGCGGTGCGATCGATGCGAGCGGTCGAGTAGTCGGGAGCCTTTTCGGCACCCTCGCCCAGCTTGGTGGCCAGCTCATCGCTACCCTCGGCAAGCTTCTGCGTGCCGTCGGTCAGGGTTTCGCCGCCGGTCGCGGCGCTGCGGGCACCGTCGGCCAGCTGAACCGAGGAATCGGCCAGGGTGTGCGCACCGGTGTTGAGCTTGGCGGCACCGTCGGCGAGCTGGTTGGCACCGGGGACGGCCTGGTTCAGGCTCGACGCGAGGGTTCCCGCGCCCGAGGACAGGGTTCCGGCACCGGTGTTGAGCTTCTGTACGGCGTCGTTCACACCGGTGGCACCGGCGGCGAGGGATCCGATGCCCTGCTGGAGGGCCGGGACCTTCTGCGTCAGCTGGGCGGTTCCCCCGGCGAGCTTGGTGGCACCCGCGGCAAGCGTGGAATCCTGGGCGGTTCCGGCGGAAATTCCGGCGGTTGCACCGGCGAGCTTGTCCATCGGGATGCCCTTGCTCGCGAGGAACTCGTTGAACTGAGCCACGGTCATGTTCTGGGTGGCCGGGTTGGCCATCGCGTCGCGGATCGCTCCGGCCAGCTGCGCGGTCTGCTCCGCGCCGGTGTGCAGCGTGCCCACACCGGCCGCCAGGGCCTGAGCGCCGTCGTTAAGCTGAGCCGCCTGGCCCGGCAGGGCCGCCGCCTGGGTGTTCAGTTCGGAGGCACCGGCACCGAGGGCCGGGGTCTTCTCGGCGAGCTGGCCGAGTCCGTCGGAGAGGGTCTTGGCACCGCCGGCGAGGGTGCCCGCGCCGGTTGCGGCCTTGCTCACACCATCGGCGAGGGTCTTGGTTCCCGCACCCAGGGTGTCGGTTCCGCTGGCCAGGGTTCCCGCACCATCGGAGAGCTTGCCGGATCCATCGGCGAGGGTGTTGAGACCCACCACGAGTTCACCCGCACCCTCGTTCAGCGCACCCGCGCCATCGGAGAGTTCACCCGCGCCGTCGGCGGCCTGACGCACGCCGTCGGCCAGGGTACTCACGCCCACCAGCATCGTGTTGGCAGTCTGCTCGCTGACCTGCTCGGTCACGGCGTTGCGCAGGAGCGTCATCGCGCTCTGACCGAGGGTCGAGGCGAGGAAGTTGTTGGCGTCGTTGAATTCGACGTCGATCTTGGCCTGCTCGGGCTTGTCATCGGCGACCGAGACGGCCGAGGCCGAGAAGTCCTTGGGGATGGTGACCGAGAAGTAGTAGGTACCATCGGACACACCCTTACGGGCGGTGTCGGCGTCCACCTTGCTCCACTTGAGGTCGCCACCCTCGAGTACCTTATCGACGACCTTATCCCCGGCGTTGACCCGGGTTCCGTCGTCCATGGTGGCACCGCTGTCCTCGTTCACCAGGGCCACCGGCAGGTTCTTCATCTCGTCGGTGGGTGCCCAGAAGGCCCAGAGGTAGAGGGCGCCGTAGATCAGCGGAATGAACAGCAAAACCACGAGGGAGATCTTGGGTAGCGTGCCTTTTTTAAAGCGGGTCAATTCGGTCCCCGCGGACGCGAGCGACATCATACGAGTTCCTCCAGGAGGGTCTGAGCGTGGGGGGCCGGGGAGGTCTGGGACACCGGGATTTCGGTGACCGGGACGCTCACTCCGGCATACAGTGCGGGTTCAAAAGCGGAGGCGGAAACCAGGACGCCGATGCCCGAGGCGGCGATTTCGCCCAGGCGGGTGATCACGGCGGCCTGGGCGCGCAGGTCGTGCACGTGGTCGATGCCGTCCACGATCAGCACGTCGGGGGCGTCCATCAGGGCCAGGCCGATGCGCAGCAGCAGCTTGGTGTCCTCATCGAGGTCCCAGATCATGGTTTTGGCGGCGGGGATCGGGTGGGATCCAAACGCGGGAACCAGCGCCCGCACCACGGCGACGTCGTCAAATCGGCGCACCAGGGCGTACCAGGGGGCGTTCCAGCGGGCGCGCTCGGTGACCGCATCACCGACGGTGACGGCCTCCTCCAGGGTGTCAATCCCGTCGAAACCGGCGATGGCGCTCTGGTTGCGCAGGGCGCTCAGCCCCTCGGCACCGCGCACGGTGAGGGTGCCCGAACTGGGCTTCATCCGGCCCGCCGCGGTGAGCAGGAAGCAGGTCTTGCCGCTGCCGCGGGTACCGGTCACCACACCGAAGGGTGCGTCGAGGGTGAAATTGAGGGGGCCGTAGACCGAACCACGAGCCGCGTTAAGGGCGATGTCATTCGCCTGAAGCAGTGCCGTCACTATCGTGACCTTTCTCATCTTTTGTACTGACTAGTCAGTTTAGACTCGTCGGTACAAAAATCGCAAGTTATGCGCTGAGACCATAGGGTTGTGGCATGGAGACACTGACGTCATTGCTGACCGCGATCCCCATCACGATCGGAGGAATCTTCATCACCTGGATGGGGTGGCGCGGAGGCCAGGGCAAACTCACGCGCAACACGCTGATGGGCGTGCGCAACCCGACGACCCTGCAATCCGATGCGGCCTGGGAAGCAGCGCATCGCGCGGTCGCAAAGCCCACGATGATCGGCGGAATCGGCGCGACAATTAGCGGCGTCATTGCCGCGTTTATCCCAATCGAGACCGGCTATATCGTGGTTCTCGTGGGGGGTGGCTGGATCCTCGCCTGGGTCGCGGGCAGCCTGGGCATCGGCACACGCGCGGCCGAAAAAGCGGCCGCCGCCGAAGCCTAGAACATTACTCGCCCGCAGGCACCGCCACTAGAACGCGACGTGCTGCATGACCCACGCGTGCATCGTCACCGCGGCGGCGGCCGACGCGTTGATCGAGCGGGTGGAGCCGAACTGGGTGATTTCCACCACGGACTCGGAGGCGGCAATCGCCTCGGGCGAGAGGCCCGGGCCCTCCTGGCCAAAGAGCATCAGGCAGCGCTCGGGTAGCTCGAAGGTTTCCAGGATCACCGATCCGGGCACGTTATCGATGCCGATGATCGGCAGGTTTTCGGCGGCGCACCAGGCAACCAGGGCCTCGATCGACTCATGGTGGATGACGTGCTGGTAGCGATCGGTCACCATCGCCCCGCGCTTATTCCAGCGCCGACGACCCACGATGTGCACGGTGTCCGCGCCGAATGCGTTGGCGCTGCGCACGATCGAGCCGATGTTCATATCGTGCTGCCAGTTTTCGATGGCCACGTGGAACGGGTGGCGGTGCTCGTCGAGGTCGGCGACGATCGCCTCCATCTTCCAGAACCGGTAACGGTCGATCACATTGCGGGTGTCACCGTGCTGCAGCAGCTCGTGATCGAAGTGGTCCTCCTCGGGCCACTCACCCACCCACGGCCCCACTCCGGCGGTGGAGAGTTCATGGGTCGGGGCATCCTGCGGCTCGGTCATCCTCTAAGCGTAGCCGTCTCGGATCGAAATTCCGGCATCGGCCACGGAAAGTTTTCGGTGCACCGAAAAGTTAAGCTATGGTTTCTCCATGACCCGACCAACCCTGCGCCTGATCGCCCTCACCGCCCTGACCGCCCTCGGCCTCACCGGCTGTTCCCTGCTGGACGAGGGCGGCCACACAGCGCCCACCGCCGGAGAAAAACCCCTCGTCCTCACCAGCTTCACGGTGATCGCCGATATGGCCCGCGAGGTGGGTGGAGACCGCGTCCGGGTCGAATCGATCACCAAACCCGGTGCCGAGGTCCACGGCTATGAGCCCACGCCTCACGACATTCGCAATGTGGCCGGTGCCTCACTGCTGCTGGAAAACGGCTTCGCACTGGAGGGCTGGTTTGACCAGTTCACCCCGAACGTGCCGCGGGTGGTGCTCAGCGAGGGGATTGATCCGATCCTGATCACCGTCGGCGATAAGGCCGGCGCTCCCAACCCGCACGCCTGGATGTCCCCGGCTGCCGGACAGGTCTACGTGCACAACATTGCCCGCGCCCTCGGTGATCTGGTACCCGAGCACGCCGAGGAGTTCACCCGCCGCGGCGAGGCCTATGCCGCGCGGATCGGCGAGGTGCGGGACGGGCTGAGCGAGCGACTGTCCACGATCCCCGCGGATCGGCGCTTCCTGGCCACCTGCGAGGGTGCCTTCAGCTATCTCGCCCGGGACGCCGGATTAGAGGAGGGCTACCTGTGGGCGGTCAACCAGGAAAACGAGGGCACCCCGCAGCAGATGGCCGATCTGATCGCCCAGGTGCGCGAACGCCAGGTCCCCACGGTGTTCTGCGAGTCCACGGTGAGCGATAAGGCCCAGCGCGAGGTGGCCGCGGCGACCGGCGCCACCCTGACCGGACCACTGTATGTCGACTCGCTCTCCGATGGTCCGCCGGTTGGCAGCTATCTCGAACTGCTGCGCTATGACCTCGACCTCATCGCCGACGGGCTGAGCCGATGAGCGCCCGCACCTCGCGGCGCCACCCAGCCGGCCCCGGCCCCGCCAGCGCCAGCGCCGATCTCGCGGGCGATCCGCGCACCCCGACGGCCCCGGCGAGCGCCGCCGCGATCCACGTATGTGACCTGCACGTGGCCTACGGGTCGGTGATCGCCCTCTCCGGGGTCACCCTTGACCTCGCTCCAGGCAGCGTCACCGGGCTGGTCGGGATGAACGGCTCGGGCAAATCCACCCTCTTCTCGGCGCTGATCGGTATGCTGCCCGGCGCACGCGGCGAGATCCGCCTGCTGGGGAAAGACCCGGCCGCCGCCCGCACCGCGGGGCTGGTGGCGTTTGTCCCGCAGACCGAGGTGATCGATCGCGATTTCCCGATCAGCGTGCGTGAGGTCGTGATGCTCGGACGCTTCGGCCACCTGGGGTTCACCCGTCGGCCCCGCGCCACCGATCGCACGGCGGTTGCCGCCGCCCTGGAGCGGGTGGGCCTGACCGAGCTCGCCGACCGTCCCATCGGGGCACTGTCCGGCGGGCAGCGCAAACGGGCGTTTGTGGCACGCGGCATCGTCCAGGATGCGCGCATCCTGCTGCTGGATGAGCCCTTCGGCGGGGTCGATGCGGTCTCGCAAACCCTGATCACCGGCGTCCTGCGCGAACTGCGCGACGAGGGCCGCAGCCTGCTGGTGGCCACCCACGACCTCGCCGGAATCCCCGAACTGTGCGACGAGGTGATCCTGCTGAACAAGCGGATCCTTTTCCACGGCGACCCCGCCACCGCCCTACGTCCGGAAAACCTGGCCCTCACCTTCGGTGTTGCCCCGTGATCCGCCTTTCCCCGAGCTCTGGAGATTCAGCATGACCGACATCCTCACCTGGTTTACCGAGCCCCTCAGCCACGGCTTCATGTCCCGCGCCCTGGTGGCCACCCTGATCTCGGCGAGTGTGTGTGCACTACTCTCCTGCTGGCTCGTGCAGATCGGCTGGTCGCTGATGGGCGACGCGGTCTCCCACGCGGTGTTTCCCGGCGTGGTCTTCGCCCACATGATCGGGGTGCCCTTTGCCCTCGGTGCCTTCATCTTTGGGGCCGGGGCGGTCGGGCTGATCGGTGCCCTTCAATCACGCACGACCCTGAAATCCGACACCACGATCGGCGTGGTGTTCACCAGCCTGTTTGCGCTGGGGATCGCCGTCAACTCGGTGTTCCCCAGTCAGGTGGATCTCAACCACATCCTGTTTGGCAACATTCTGGGGGTCGGCGTGAACGATCTGCTGCTGGTCGCGATCGTGGGTTTCGCCAGCGGCGCGGTACTCCTGCTCAAGCGACGCGACCTGACCCTGTACGCGTTCGATCCGGTTCAGGCACACACCCTGGGTATCCGGGTGCGCGGGCTGCGGATCCTGTTGCTGCTGATCCTGGCCCTGGTAGTGGTCATCACCCTGCAGACGGTGGGGATCATCCTGGTGGTCGCGATGCTCATCATCCCCGGGGCAACCGCACTGCTGGTGAGCGGGCGCATGTCCCGCATCCTGCCCATCGCCGTGGTCTCCGCGCTGCTCTCCTCGATGGTGGGCGTCTATGCGGCGTACTATCTCAACGCCTCGGTGGGCGGGGTCGTTGTCCTGACCCAGGCCGCGCTGTTTATGCTCGCGCTGATCCTCGGCCCACGCGGCGGCCTATTGCCCAACATGCTGCGCTCTCGGCGGGCGGCACAGACCTCGCGGGCGCCGGAATCACCCGTGGCGGCAACGGCCTAAAGTTCGGGTGCCGGATAATGCGCCCACTCATCCGGTACATCATCCTCAGGGTCCGGGGTGATCCCCACAACGGTGCGAATGTAACGGTCGAGATAGGGCAAGGAGAACCGCACATACCCGTGACCATCCGGCTGCACATACCCGCTATCAATGAGCCGACGCCGATAAATCTGGACGTACTGGTCGGACACCTGCATTCGATCACGAATGTCGGCGGTGCGGGTGCGACCCTCGTCCACCGCCATCGCGGCGAGAAACTCGCGATCCTGATCGGAAAGGTCGAGATAAACCTTGCTAATGACGCGACTCTGCACCGCCCGAATAGCACGGTCGAGCGCCACCTTGGCATCGGGAAGCGTAATTATCCGGGCAGTCTGGTTGTTGCGCCACGCATAATCACCGGCAAGCTGCACCAGATAGGGGTATCCCTGGCTAATCGACACCAGCAGCTCCAATGCCGCCGGCTCGATTCGCCGTCCGCCCAACTCGCTGGTCTCGGCAAGCACTCGCCGGGTTTCCGACGGGCTCAGGCGACGAAAATCCAGGTCACGGGAGCGACGCAGAAAAGTTGTGTGCTCCTGCTTGATCAGTTCGTCGATATCAACCTTGATCCCGGCGAAGACGATCATGATGTTTGCGCCGTCATTGAGGGCATGCGAAACCTGCACCGCAAACTCCGAGAGCTCGCGCAGACGAACCTTGCCCGAGGATACCTCGTCGATGGTGATCAGAATCCCACGACCGTCTCGCGCGGCCGAGAGGGCTACGAGATCGTTACGGAGCTGCGGCACGGCTTCTCGAGCACGGTCTTCGTACTCCCAGTTGGCACCGAATTTCCAGAGGTTGAACCCGGTCAAACGCGCCTTCGTGGAGGACTCAAGTCCACCAATCAGGGTGGGGATGGTCGAGTTCATGACACGCTTCATGAGCCCGCGACTGGCATCCTCGCTGATCACTAGCCATCCACGATCGGCCGCGGCGTTCTGCAAGAGAGACAGCATCGAGGTCTTTCCCGCACCGCGAAGCCCCGAGAGGAGGACCGAGTGATTCTCCCCGAAATCCAGCGAGTCAAATACATCGGTCAGCTCCACGATTTCCCGCTCGTGTCCACCGAAGACCAACGGCTGTTTGCCATATCCAGGGCTAAACGGACTCGTGTACTGCTCGTCAGTCGCTTCGTCCATAGTTATGCCCCGAATCGTATTTATTTTATGTTTCTTATTTATTTTGTTTATGTGGCTTCGAGCCCAGTTCACCACCCCTCCCGGCAATTCGCAAGGGTCCGGGTACCCTGGATACGGACCCGCTACCCGGTGCGGGCCACCGAGGAGAGCCCGATGCCGCTGAGCACCCGCTATGAGGACGCCCACGAGGACTACCTGAAAACCATCTACTCGTTCACCGAGTGGCAGGATGCCCCGATCACCCCCTCGGTGCTCGCGACCCGGCTGGGCCTGGCCCCCTCAACCGTGACCGAGATGGTCAAGAAGCTTGCCGCCGCGGGCCTCGCCGACCACGTACGGTACGGGGCGATCAGCCTCACCGAGACCGGACGTCTGCGGGCCCTGGCGGTGATTCGCCGGCATCGGCTGATCGAAACCTGGCTCGTGAACGAGATGGGCTACACCTGGGACGAGGTGCACGATGAGGCCGAGGTGCTGGAGCACTCGATCAGCGACCGCCTGCTGGACGCCATCGCCGAACGCCTGGGCAACCCCACCATCGACCCCCACGGCGATCTGATCCCCACCGCCGACGGTGAGGTCATCCGCCCCAACGCCACAACCCTGGCGCACTGCGCCCCGGGCAGCGAGGTCACCGTGGTGCGTATCCGCGACCGAGACCCCGAGATGCTGCGCCAGCTGGCCGAGCACGGGATCGGGCCGGGGAGCACCATCACCCTGGTGACCCTATCGCCGACCCCGGTGCTGCGCGCGGACAATACCAATATCGTGCTGTCGATCGGGGCCGATGAGATGATCTGGGTGGCACAGGAGGACTAGCCCCCCATTCGAGGGCTGGTCGCGATTACGCGACGCAACGTAGCATCGGCCAAGGATGCCCCCGCATCCGTTCACCCGAATTCTGCGGAGTATCCATGCGCTCTCACGCCCGCCTGCCCCTCGTTCTCCTCGGTGGTGTGCTGCTTGCCGGTGCCGCGGTCGCGGGTGCGCCCACCCCGGCCGAAGCCGCCGTCGGCGACACCGTGTGCACGGTGCCCTCCGGTGGAAACCGGGTCTATACGGTGACGCAGACCGGGCCGCGCACGTTCGGGGTGACCTTTGTGGACACAAATATCCTGGCCGCCACCACCACGCTCGAGGACGGAACCGAGGCCTACGACCCGATCCCGCTCGACTTCCGCACCGGCACCAATACGCTGAACATCGCCCCTGATGTGCGCGTGGGCGCCCCCACCCTCTCACAGTCGATCGAGACCGAATTCGACGAGACGGCACCCGGCGGCTTTCGGGTGACCCGGCTCCTGCACAACCCCGCGGCCCCCTGGGAAACCGTATCCGTGTCCGCAGCAGACCCGGTACGCGTGGTGTGGACCCATGATCTCGACGCCCGCACCCGCCCCGACGGGTCGCTGCCCGAACCGGCCGCGTTCCCCTTCCTGGACGCCGACGACGCCGCCAGCGTACTCGAACTGACCCTCACCGCACCGGCCGAGGCGCGCGGCGAATTTACGCTGATCGAGGGTGCGGATGTGTCCTTCTTCGGGGCGACCCACGGGGTTCTGCCCGGAAGCTGGACCCGCGATGAAGAGGTCCGGATGAGCATGGCCGGATGCACCGTGACCCTCGCCGACCCGGTCACCAGCCCGAGTCCCACCCCCGGCAACACCGTGCTCCCCACCCCGGGAAACACGACGCAACCCACCCCAAGCACCTCGGCCACCAGCGCGGTGCCTCAGGCGTCCGCGACCGCGCAGGCCACCGCGGGCGCGGGTACCGGGGCTGCCGGCCTTGCCGAAACCGGTGCCGGGACCCTCCCGCTCCTGTTGGTCGCTGCCGGGGCCAGCCTTCTCGCCGGCGTCGGGCTGCTCCGACGCCGAGGTCAGACCCGGGCCTAAGCGGAACCACTCTCCCCCGAATCCCTGCCTAGGCGGAGCCAGGCTCCCCACCGGCAAGACCGGACGCCCGGCCGGGTGAGCCCCCGATCCGACGCGCCCGACGGCCACTCTTCGGGGAAACCGTGCAGCCGCCCGGGCATCGTGGTCCCATAGACTGGGAGTGACCCGTTCACCCAGTAGAGGGAGCAGTACCGATGACGCAGAAGCGCGCCGAAGTCGAATGTTGGCTGACCGACATGGACGGCGTTCTCGTGCACGAGAACCGCGCCATCCCCGGAGCCGCCGAGCTCCTTGAGCAGTGGCGTAACGAGGGCAAGCCCTACCTGGTGCTCACCAACAACTCCATCTTCACCCCGCGTGACCTGAGTGCGCGCCTGCGCTCCTCGGGTCTCGAGGTCCCCGAGGACCGCATCTGGACCTCGGCCCTCGCCACCGCCGCCTTCCTGAAGAGCCAGAAGCCGGGCGGCACCGCATTTGTGATCGGCGAGGCCGGCATCACCACCGCGCTGCACGAGGCCGGCTTCATCATGACCGAAACCAACCCCGACTACGTGGTGGTGGGCGAGACCCGCAACTACTCATTCGAGGCGATCACCAAGGCCATCCGCCTGATCAGTGGCGGTGCCAAGTTCATCTCCACCAACCCCGACGCCACCGGCCCGAGCCGCGAGGGTCCGCTGCCCGCGACCGGCGCGATCACCGCGCTGATCACCAAGGCCACCGGCTTTGAGCCCTACGTGGTGGGCAAGCCCAACCCGATGATGTTCCGTTCCGCCCTCAACAAGATCGGCGCCCACTCGGAGAACACCGGCATGATCGGTGACCGCATGGACACCGACATCGTCGCCGGCATCGAGGCGGGCCTGCACACCGTTCTGGTCCTCACCGGCATCAGTGATGACGAGGAGATCGGTCGCTACCCGTTCCGCCCGGACGAGATCCTGAACAGCGTCAAGGACCTGCTGCACCCGCCCGTGGAAAGCGAAAACTACGAGCCCATCGCCTAGCTCACACAGCATAAAACCCCGGTCGAGATTCTCGGCCGGGGTTTTCTGCTGTCGGGACCTAGCCGGGCAGTACGCTCGTGGTCAGCGGCTCGCCACCGCTGCGGGTCACGAAGCACAGGTAACTGCGCTGTCCGTCGTTCCACTGCTGCTCGGTGATCGGGAACGTAGCCTGAACCTGCAGGTCGGTGTACTCCCCAACCGTGATACGTTCGGGCGCCGAACAGGCCAGCGCCGATCCGGCCACAATGCTTGCCTCCCCGGGGAACGATGCATCCGATTCGGCGGCGATCGCCACCGGTGCCAGGAGCTGGGCCGCATGCGGTTGGGCACAGTCGACTACGGTGAACTCGGTTGCCCAGGCGTCGGTGAACGGGGCGATGCACTCGCCACCGGTCAGCGTATTCCATGCGTGCGGCGCGGCCGCATCCGGGGTTTCCTGGGTGGCCGTGGGACTCGGTGCCGCGCTGGAGGCAGAGGATGTGGGAAGCGCGAATCCTCCCGCAAGCGTGTTGCTCAGGAAGAACAGCACGCCCAGGAGCGCGAGGAATCCCGCGCCGATTCCCACCAGCAGCCCGGTTCGACGTCCCGAACCACGACCACCCGAGGTGCCCCCACCGGGCTTGTTCGCGCGCGGAGGCGCGGGAGGCTGGGAGGCGGAGGACTCGCTCGGAGACTTGGGCTCCGCGGAGATCCCAGACCCGCTGGTGTACTTCGGAGAGTCGGACGCTGCGGACCCATGGGCGAGCTTCGGAGAGTCGGCCTCCGCGGATCCGCCGGTGGGCACCGGGACCGGGAACAGGGCCGTTTCAGGATCTGTCGTCAGGTTCGCCGCGGCGCGGGGCAGTGGAATCTCACTGGTCAGCGGGGGCAGTTCGATTGAGCCGGTGATCGGCGGCACAATGGTCGCCGAAACCGTGGCATCCATACCCGCGACGACGTCCTCGGTGTCGGGTGCATCCTCGCCTGCGGGAGTATCCGCACCTGCGGGAGCATCTGCACCTGCGGCGGCCTCCTCGGCGGCGCTCGGCACCACCGGCGCCTGATCGCGGATCAGCTCGGCCAGGAGCGCCTGATCGATCGGTGCGGTGTGGGTGTCCTCCGCGGAGGCGGCGAAAGCTTCGACCGGCGCCTCCACGGGAGCCGCTGCATCACCTTCACCGCGGCGGTCGCGCACACGGGCAACCAGGTCACGCACGCTGGCCTCACCGGCGGGAACCGCCGGAGCGACGGCGGGCACCGGCGCAGCCAGGGTTTCCGGCGCAGCCAGGGTTTCGGGGGCAGCGGGAGCGAGGGCCGGCTCGGGGGCGATCAGCCCGCTCGCTGCCCGCTCAGAATCGGTAGTCTCGGCGTCCGGGTTGGAGGGTTCCTGGGTCGCGGCCACGGGTGCCGCGGCTTCGTATTCCGAGATCGCGGGTTCCGAAGTCACGGCTTCCGCGGCCACGGGTGCCACGGCCTCGGGGGCCGGGCCGGCGACGCTCCAGAATCCCGCGGCGGCCGGTGCCGCCGCGGGGGGAATCTCGGAGACCGGTTCAGGTTCGGGGCTCACCACCGGCACGGGTGGGGCCGCCTCCGGCGCAGACGGCGAAACAACCGGGGGAACCGGAAGCATCGGAGTCGCGATGGTTGGAGCCTCGTCGGCCGAAGGTTCCGCGGTGGCTGCGGGGCGCTCATCGGCGTGGATGCTGGGGTCCAGCTGATCATTCGGAGTGAGTCCCCAGTTGAATGCAGCCGGAGCCGCGTCATCATCGGGGCGTGTGTCTCCCACCACGGGCATCAGGATCGACGGGGTGGATTCCCCCACGCTGAAGGCGGGCTCATCATCGAAGTCGGCGGTGCCTGGAACCTCGACGCGGGCGTGCGGATCGGCGGGTAGCTGCGGGCTCGACGCGGTGCGGATAATCGGCAGCGCGGACGCGTTGGTGTCGTGGAAGTCGCCGGAGATCGGGGTTTCCGGCGCGACGGTGTCTTCGAGCTGCTCGGGCACCGATCCGCGTGAAACTTCGCCTAGGGCTTCGGCCGCGGCGTCGTCGGCCGCGCGCTGGGCCTGACGTTCGGCTTCGGCAGCCTCGGCGGCCGCGCGCAGCTCGGTACGATGCGGCAGCGGGGGCGCGTCATCGGGACGAATCACGGTGATCGGCTCGGCACGCAGATGGGTCTGGTCCCAGTTCTCGGCCGTCGGTTCCGACGCTTCGGACGTGGCCGGCTCGACAGCATCGGCATGCACGGCGACATCGGCGGGCGCAGCCTCGGAGGTAGGCTCGGCAACGGAGACGGGCTCGGCAATGTCAGCGAGCGAGAAGGCTTCGGTGGGCGCATCCGCAGCGGGGGCGATATCCGCATCCACCGCGTCATGCATGGTGTCGGTACTCGCCACTCGTTCGGCGACGGCAGCACCTTCGCGGGCGGCATCGTCGGGAGCAGACACGTCGGGAGGTGACGCGGCAGGAGCTGACGCGACGGCGCTGGCGGGCACGGCGTCTTCCCCGTCGCCCTCCGGTGCCAGCGGCCCAATCCCAGCCAGCGGGAACGCGGACCCCACGGAGGGGAGGTGCAGAGCCGCGGTCTCGGTCGGGACCGCGATCAGCTCATCAAAATTGGTGGACGCGGCCGGAACCGCGTGACCGGACGGTACCGCCCGAGTCGGCTCAGGCAGGGCAGTCTCGGGCTCAACGTCAGGCTCGGGCCCAGCCTCAAGCCCAGACTCGGGCCCAGCCCCAGGCTCAGCATTAAGCTCAGCCTCATGATCGACCTCAACCCCGGGCTCCACCACGGGCACGGGGACCGGCGCAAACACGGCCGCGGGCTCGGGCCGCTGAGCGGGCAGATCTTCCGCCGCAATCACGGGGATCACCTCGGTCGGAGGCACCACCTCACCCGACTCATGCACGAGGGCCTCGTACACACTCTCCGAACCATCCTCGGCCTCGGAGTCCGCGGGCGGTTCCTCGCCGAGGGCCTCATAGATGCTGGAAAGCTCGATCGTGTCGGTGTTGGCCAGCGCGGCCATCAGCCACTCGGTGCCGAGCGGACCGGAGTCGGAATCGGGTTCAGCTGCCGAATCGAGTGCGGAGTCGGAGTCGACTACCGAATCGGGCTCTACTGCCGAGCCCGGTTCGGCTGCCGATTCGGCTTCGGCTGCTGAATCGGGGTCGGTCGGGGACAACGGGTCCCCCGAGGTGGCCGGGATCACCGGGCTCGCTTCCTCCTCACCCGCGCGGGCGGGGGTGTGCAGCGGCTCGGAATCGTGGTTCTCGGGGGTCCGCCCGTTGTCCCCGGCCACTACTCGAGCCCCAGGTCCGACAGACCGATGGCGGAGAAGTACGGGTACCCCTCGGCCTCGATGATTTCCTTGGCACCGGTGTTACGGTCTACCACCACGGCGACACCGGCGATCACGGCACCAACCTTCTTCAGCGCCTCGATGGCCTGCAGCGGCGATCCGCCGGTGGTCGAGGTGTCCTCGAGCACGATAACGCGCTTGCCCTCGAGGTCCGGGCCCTCAATCTGGCGGCCGCGGCCGTGGTCCTTGGGCTCCTTGCGCACCACGAAGGCGTCATAGCTCAGACCGCGGGCGGCACCCTGGTGCAGCACGGCGGAGGCGATGGGGTCGGCACCCATGGTGAGACCACCTACGGCCACCACGTCCGGGATGTCGGCGATCAGGTCGATCATGACCTGACCGATCAGCGGAGCAACCCGGTGGTCCAGGCTCACCCGGCGAAGGTCAACATAGTAGGTAGCCTTCTTCCCGCTGGTGAGCGTGAAGTCGCCGTGGAACACGGCATCGGCCTTAATAAATTCAATAAGTTTTTCACGTGCGTCGGTCACGGACCCTAGTTTACGGTGCGGCGCACCCGCGCGCACGGTACCCGCGTGTATAACGCGCGGGGCGCTACGGTGGAGGTATGCGAATCGCCACCTGGAACGTCAACTCAATCCGTGCCCGCGTCGACCGTGTGGTGGACTGGCTTGTCCGCGAGGACATCGATGTGTTGGCGATGCAGGAGATCAAGTGCAAGCCCGCGCAGTTCCCCCTGGAGGCGTTTACCGCCGCCGGATATGAGGTGGAGATCCACGGGCTGAATCAGTGGAATGGTGTGGCCATCGCCAGCCGTCTGCCCATGAGCGAGGTCACCCACGAGTTTTCCGGGATGCCCGGGTTCGCCAAGAAGCCTCCGGTCCCGCTGGATCCCACCGCTCCCGGAACCGATGCCGAGGGTTATCCACTTGAGGCGCGCGCGCTGGGTGCCACCATCGACGGCCTGCGCCTGTACAGCCTGTATGTGCCCAACGGTCGCGGGCTTGACGATCCGCACTGGCACTATAAGCTCGCCTGGCTCGACGCCCTGCGTGCCGACACGGAGCGCTGGCTCGCGGCGGATCCCGATCTTCCCCTCGCGCTGATGGGTGACTGGAACGTGGCACCGTTTGATGCGGATATGGGTGATCCCAGCTTCACCGTCGGGTCCTCGACCCACGTCTCCCCCGAGGAGCGTGCGGCATTCCACGCGTTCGAGGCCGCCGGGCTGACCGATGTGGTGCGACCGCTGGTTCCCGAGGGCTACACCTTCTGGGACTACACCCAGCTGCGGTTCCCGCGAAACGAGGGTATGCGCATCGACTTTATCCTCGGCTCCCGCGGATTCGCCGACCTGGTCACCGATGCCTCGATCCACCGTGATGAGCGCAAGGGCGATGGCCCCAGCGACCACGTTCCGGTGGTGGTGGATGTGGTCCTGGAGGGCGAGGATGACGACATGCCGATGATCTTCGGCTAGTCATCCTATAGAAAACAGGTGTTGTCAGATTACGTACGTTATTAGTCGCATCCGTTTTTTAAATATCACCCGGGGATCCGCGGAATTCCGGGGTATGCCGTTATGGTTTTGTTACTTTTGTGGAATTTACCAGGCAAAATCCGCGAGATTCCGTTAGTCTTGGCTCTAGCCGTTGCGAAAAGATGCCCCTCAACGGGGCTCTCCCCCCTTCCGCAACACCCCCATCTTGATCACCCACCCGGTGTGACTACCCGCGGTAGCCATGCCCTTTTTGGAGCAACTCAGTGAACCAGAGCACGACACCCGAGAGCGAACGGGTGGCTACTGCACCCCTGCCCTCACGTCGCGCACTGCGTGCTGCCCGTGAGGCCGAAAGTGCCGCGGCCGCCCCCGCGACCCCGGTCCCCACCGCCACAACACACGTCACCCCGGTTCCGGCTGCCGCCTCCCCGAGCCCCACCAGCGCGCTCGATCCGATTGAAGATCACGGCGTCGCCTCGGTGGCCACCGGCATCGCCGGTTCGGCCCCCGCTCCGGCCCAGGCACCCACCCGGCCCGCCGCAACCCACGCGGTCACCGAGTCGCTCGCCGAAACCGCCGCGGCCGCATTCATCGCTCCGGCACCCGCGGTCGCCGAAACCCACGCACCCTCGGTCACCGAACACGCAGACTCGGCCCCCGCGGCCATCGCCGAAACGACGGTACCCGCGGCACGTCCCACCGCACCCCAGGCAGAGCAGGCGACGCCTCCGGCCCCACGCACACCGACCGCCGCCCCCAGCTTCAGCGTTCCCACCTTTGACGAGATTTTTAGTGGCGTGCCCGCGGCCGGCCAGACAGCACCCGCCGCCGCCCGCACCGAGGATGCCCGTTCCGAGCAGCCGCAGACCGACACCCACACGCCTCGTCAGAAGCGCGGAACACGCGCCCCGCGTTCCGCCTCCGCTCACCGCACCGGTCGCCCCCAGGGCCCGCGGGCTGCGCGTCGTCCGCTGCGCCGGGCCGTCTTCTCCGCGCTGATCGTTCCCGCCCTGTTTGGAACCGCCGCACTCCCCGCCTTTGCAATCGACTCCTCGGCCTCCGCCGCCGGTCCCACCGGGTACTCGGCCATGCAGCTGATCCGCGGTGAGTCCAAGGCACCGCAGACCCTGACCGTGAGCGCCTCGGCGGCGGTGGAAGATATCGACCGTGGCACCTACGAGACCAGCCGCGGCGCGATGGCCCCCACCGGCTACAACGCCTCCAGCGCTCTCGAAGCGTATGCGGGACCGTCGGCACTGGGTTGGTGGCGTCCGCTGCCCGGCCCGATCACCTCGCCGTACGGTCCGCGCGGTCTGATCTGTAACAGCGTCGGCTGCTCCAACAGCTTCCATGAGGGCATGGACTTCGCCGGTGCCTCGGGCACCCCGGTCCGCGCTATCTTTGGTGGCACCGTGACCTTCGTGGGCAACGCCGGGGCATTCGGTAACCGAGTGATCGTGGATCACGGCAACGGCGAGGTTTCGCTGTACGGGCACCTGCTCACCGGCTCCGCCGAGGTCAAGGTTGGCCAGACCGTCGAGGCCGGACAGATCCTCGCGGGTGTGGGCGCGACCGGTGTGGTCAGTGGTCCCCACCTCGACCTCAAGATCGAAATCGACGGCCAGATGACCGATCCCGCCGCATTCCTGCGCAGCAAGGGCGTCCCGGTCTAACCAGCGCCCGCCACGCTCCTGAGATGCACGGAGTAGCCGGTTACAGCCAGTGCTTCTTTTTGAAGATGCCGTAGAGCAGCCCGGCAAATCCCACCATGAGGGCGATCGAGAACGGGTATCCCCACTCCCAGCTCAGCTCGGGCATGTTGTGGAAGTTCATGCCGTACACCGACCCGATCAGGCTCGGGGCAAAGATGATCGCCGCCCAGCTGGAGATCTTTTTCATCTCCTCGCTCTGCCGCAGGCTCGCCTCGGTGAGGATCCGGGTCTCATCGTTTTGACGCTGCCCCACCAGGGCCGCATTCACGGTGAGCGCGTTTTCCAGCAGGCTGCGATAGGCGCTGGCACGCTCGATGACCCGCGTCACATGGTCGCCCACATCGCGCAGGGCTCTGCGCTGTTCGATCGCGTCGGCCGGCAACCGCGCGGCCATCGACACCAGCATGCCGGGCAGCGGGGTCGCCGCCCGCTGAAACGCGATCACCTCGCGGGAGAGTTCATAGATGCGCTGAGATTGCTCATGCCCGCCCGAAAACAGGGCGTCCTCAATCTCGTCGATATCGTTTTCCAGCCCGGCGAGCACCGGCTCATAGCCGTCGACGATCTCGTCCAGGACCGCGAACAGCACGGCCTGGGGGCCCTCGGCCAGCCGTGACGGTTCGGCCTCGAGGCCACGCCTGGTCTCGGCAAAGTTGGGGGCTTCGGAGTGACGGATCACAATCGCCGTGCGCGGTCCGGTAATCACGTGCACCTCGCCGAAGTCCACCCGCTCCTCGGCGTCCACGTAGCGTGCCGACCGCAGCACGGTGAGCGTGGTCTCGCCGTAGCGCTCGAACTTGGGACGCTGATGACCCTGGGAGGCGTCCTCGACGATCAGCTCATGCACCCCAAAATCGGTGGCCAGCGCGTGCAGCTCAGCGGTGTCCGGGCGGTACAGCCCCATCCAGGCGAACCCATCGGGATGAGATTCCAGGGCCGGCAGAGTCTGGTCAATTCCCAGCGGAGACGCCACTCGGACACCCGCCACGTACACAGCATTGTCGATCATGACCATGTTGGTTTCCTCCCACATCCGCCGTCGATTCTCACCGTAGCCCAGTTCCCCTGCACACTCGCTGATCGCCACGTGGGGGCGGCCAAGCACAACCGTCACCTAGGCTGAAGCTATGCCTACCCGTGCCGAGATCAGGTTTGACCGTGTCCTAGCGGCCGTGCTGTTTGTCTGTGCCCTCCTCAGTCTGGCGCTCTACCAGCAGATGGGGATCTTCGCTCATCCGGCGCCGCTGTGGGTGGGCGTGGTTACCTCGCTGTGTCTGTGCGCCACGCTGGCGTGGCGGCGCAGCTATCCAGTCCTGGTGATGTTCACGGCCGGAATCATCTTCGTGGTGGCCGCCCTCCTGGGTGTCGCCGAACAGCTCCTCGCCAATGTGGTCCTGTTCCTCTCGATCTACACCGTCGGCGCCGTGGTGGAGAATCGGGATCGCGCCCGGCTGATGCGCATGCTCATGATCGCCGGAATGTTTGTGTTCCTGGTGGTGGGCATGTTCATTCAGTCCACCAGCACCCACCTCGTCTCCGGACTCCCTCAGGTGGGGGCGCTCTCCCCGCTGGTCGCGTTTATGCTCGCGCAGATTCTGATCAACGTCCTCTACTTCGCCGGGGCCTATGTCATGGGCGAGATTGCCTATCGGGTGCGCCTGCGAGAGCGTCAGCTGCGCGCACTCACCACCGAGCTCGAACACGAGCGGGCTCTCAGCTCCAGCCAGGCGGTCGCGCTGGAACGGGTGCGTATCGCCCGCGAACTACACGATGTTGTCGCCCACCATGTCTCGCTGATGGGGGTGCAGGCGGGTGCCGCACGAATGGTGCTGGATAGCGACCCCGACGCCGCCCGCACCGCCCTGCACCAGGTCGAGACCAGTGCGCGCCTGGCCATCAGCGAGCTCCGCGGACTGGTGGGCACGCTGCGAGAAGCTACCCCGGGCCTCGAGGACGCCCCCTCCACGGTGAGCCTGTCCGGTCTCCCCGCCCTGATTCGCGCCAGCGAGGACGCGGGTCTCCCGACCCGGTTTGAGATTCAGGGCACCGAGGTGCCGGTTTCCAGCCTCACCGGTTTCACGCTGTACCGGGTCGCCCAGGAGTCCCTGACCAACGCCCGCAAGCATGGCGGCCACGCGGCCACCGCCGATGTGCGCCTGCGCTATCTGAGCGACGGGGTCGAGTTGGAAATCGCCAACACCGGGGCGATGCCGGTGCCCCATCCGCAGTCCGGACACGGCCAGCTCGGGATGCGGGAACGGATCGCCGCGGTCGAGGGCCGGCTCGAATACGGACCGCGTACCCGCGGCGGATATCTGGTGCGCGCCTTTGTCCCCTACGACCTCGCCGCCCTTCCCGAAGGAGTCATCCGATGAGCCCTATTCGCATTCTGCTGGTGGATGATCAGGCTCTCCTGCGCGCCGGCTTCCGCATCATCCTGGGCACCCAGCCCGATATGGAGGTGGTGGGCGAAGCCTCGAACGGATTGGAGGCCATCGCCGCCGCCGAAGCGCTGAAGCCCGATGTGATCTGCATGGACATCCAGATGCCGGGGATGGACGGGCTCGCCGCCACCGAAAAACTGCGCGCGGGTGCGGCGGCGATCCTGGTCCTCACCACCTTCAACGAGGACGCCTACCTGTTTGCAGCCCTGGAGGCCGGTGCCTCCGGGTTCCTGCTCAAAAACTCGTCCCCCGAAGAGCTGATCGACGCGGTCCGGGTGGTACACGGCGGGGACGCCCTGCTCTCCCCGGCGCTCACCCGACGCGTCATCGAGCGGTTCGCCCCGGCACAGGCCCGGTCCGAGACCCCATCCGCACCGGCCGCGGTCCCGCCGGTTACCGAGCTCACCGAACGCGAGCGCGAGGTGTTGGAGTTGCTGGCTCGGGGGCTCAGCAACCAGGAGATCGCCGGCACCCTCTATGTGGGCGAGGCAACGGTGAAAACCCACGTTTCGCGGGTTCTGCAAAAACTCGGGGTACGTGATCGCATCCAGGCTGTGGTGTTCGCCTACGAGCACGGCCTGGTTGTCCCCGGAAGCGCGCGGCAGGAGTCCCCGGGCTCCGCATCCTAACCGCGGGCGTTCGCTCAAAGCGAGCGCCACAACCGGTCATCGCCACGGCGCGAGCGGTACGCTCAAGAAATGGAATTCAGATATCTCGGAAACAGCGGTCTCAAGATCTCGGAGATCATTTTTGGTAACTGGCTGACCCACGCCTCGCAGGTCGAAAACGACATCGCGATTCGCAGCGTGCAGGCGGCCCTCGAAGCCGGCATCTCAACCTTTGACACCGCCGACACCTACGCCAACACCGCCGCCGAGGTGGTTCTCGGTGAGGCCCTCAAGGGTCAGCGTCGCGAATCGCTGGAGATTCTGACGAAGGTGTACTGGCCCACCGGGCCCAAGGGCCACAACGACTCTGGTCTCAGCCGGAAGCACATCATGGAGTCGATCAACGGTTCGCTCACGCGCCTGGGTACCGACTATGTCGACCTGTACCAGGCTCACCGCTTCGATTACGAGACCCCGCTTGAGGAGACGATGCAGGCCTTTGCCGACATCGTGCGCCAGGGTAAGGCCCTCTACATCGGCACCTCGGAGTGGAGCGCCGACCAGCTGCGCGCCGGTCAGGCCCTCGCCAAGGACCTGGGCTTCTCGCTGATCTCGAACCAGCCGCAGTACTCCGCCCTGTGGCGGGTCATCGAGGCCGAGGTTGTGCCCGCCTCCGAGGAGCTGGGCATCTCTCAGATCGTCTGGTCTCCGGTCGCCCAGGGTGTGCTCACCGGCAAGTACCTGCCCGGTGCCGCCGCTCCCGCGGGTAGCCGCGCCGCCGACGAAAAGGGCGGTGCCAACATGATCAAGAGCTACCTCACCGAGGAGATCCTGACCGCCGTGCAGACCGGCTTCGTGCCGATCGCCGCAGACCTCGGCCTGACCCCGGCGCAGCTGGCCGTGGCCTGGGTGCTGCAGAACAAGAACATCGCCGGTGCAATCGTGGGAGCTTCGCGTCCCGAGCAGGTGGCCGATAACGCCCGCGCCGCCGGCGTGAAGCTCGACGCCGACGTGCTCGCCGCGATCGACACCGCGCTGCGTCCGGTGGCCGAGTTTGACCCGGCCAAGCTGGCATCGCCGGCCGGTCGCCCGTCCTAAACGCTCCACATCATGCGTGTGGCCCCGGGGATTCTCCGGGGCCACACGCATTTCAGGGACTAGGGGACCAGGACCATCCGGAAGCGCGCGGCCCCCGAGGACATCCGCGCAAACGCCGGGGCGGCATCCTCCAGCGTGGCGGTCTCGATCATCGGACGTACGCCGTGCCGGGCAGCGAAGGCGAGGTTATCCTCGTTCTCAATCGGGCTGCCGGTGAGCGAGCCGCGCACCCGAATGCCGCGCATCACCAGGTCCGAGGTGGAGACGGATACCGGGTCCGAGGACGCCCCGACAACCATCAGCGTGCCGTTGGTCGCGATCCCGGCGATCAGCGCCGAGGAGGAGGCACCGGACGCCGCGGTGGCGACCACCAGATCGGCCCCGCCGAGTGCGGTGAGCTCGGCGACGGCGGCCGCCGGATCCTGCGCGTCCACATAGTGGTCGGCCCCGAGCTCACGGGCAAAGTCGGCCTTCTCGGTGCCGCGGGCGATCGCAATCGTGCGCATTCCCAGGTGGTGGGCGTACTGCACACCGAGGTGGCCGAGACCGCCGATTCCCTGAATCGCCACGGTGGACCCGGGGAGCACGTCCGCCTTGAGGATCGCGTTGTAGGTGGTGATACCCGCGCACAGCAGCGGCGCGGCCACATCGGAGGCGAGGGTCTCGGGGATCGCGACCAGGCCGCTGGCCCGGGCGATCATCACCTCGGCGTAACCGCCGTCCACGGTGACGCCGGTCAGCGGCTGGTCGGCGCAGTGCACGAAGTCGCCGCGGCGGCAGGGATCGCAGGCACCGCAGTGCCCGCCAAGGAAGCCGACGCCCACCCGGTCTCCAATCCGCCAGCCGGTGACGTCTTCGCCGAGCGCGTCGATCACGCCGACCACCTCGTGTCCGGGCACCATTCCGGGCTCGGATTCGGGGTGTTCGTGGACCGCCAGGCCGTCGGTGTGACAGATTCCACAGGCCTCCACGCGGAGGCGGACCTGCCCGGCGGCGGGATCGCGCAGCGGGCGATGGACGAGTTTCAGGGAGCCATCGGCGGCGACGGCAACGGCACGGTAGGTGGTGGTTTCGGCAGACACGGAGGCCCTTTCGCGAAGGTTGAATGTTATTGACTAAAGCCGTTTAACAATAACTTATTAAACTTCAACGTCAATTTGTTTCACATAAAAAATGTTTGCCAATAACCTGATACCCTCGTTCCATGAGTACCCCAGCGACCGACCTCGGCACCCTCATCGTCGACCTGGTGGGCACACGGGCGGGCACCCATGCCGCCGAGAGCTTCGCCGATCCCGAGTCCACCCGCGCCTGGTTTTACCGGGCGGGCCTGATCCCCGAGGACACCCGGGTCTCCGAGGCCGAGGTCTGGACGGTGCGCGAACTGCGCGACGCGGTCACCGCCATCCTGGCCTCCCACCTTCACCCGGCCAAGGACACGGATACCGGATCGGCCACCGCCGCGATCGAACGCATCGCCGCGCTGCATCCACTCATGCCCCGGCTCACCCCGGCGGGTATGGAGCTCGTGGGCACCCAGACGGGGATGGCCGGCGGTATCGGCACCCTGCTGGCCCGGGTGGCCACGGTGGCCTCCAATCCGCGCGAATGGGTGCGCTTCAAGACCTGCAGCAACCACACCTGCCACTCGGGTTTCCGCGACAACTCCCGCAACGGCTCGGGCCTGTACTGCGGACCGGGCTGCGCGGCGCAGGTCAATATGCGCGCCTATCGCAAACGCCAGGGCGGGGACGCCGCCCGGGCATAAAAACGGGTGCCGCCGGGCCACGCCCCGACGACACCCGCGAACCTGCGCTAGCGGACCATGAGACCTCCACCGTCGATCATCAGGGTCTGCCCGGTGATGTAGCGCGAATCATCCCCGGCCAGGAACACCACGGCGGGGGCGATATCGGTCTCAACATCGCCGATCCGTCCCAGCGGCACACTCGCCAGGGCCGCGGCCGCCTGCTCGGGATAGTTTTCGGTCCACCACTTCACACCCTCGGTGAGCGCGTAGGGGCAGACCACGTTGACCCGGATGCCCTCGGGCCCCCACTCGTTGGCCGCGACCCGGGACACCCCGCGGATCGCCTCCTTCGCCGCCGCATACGCCCCCTGGGTGGGGCTCCCGGTGAGTCCGGCCCCCGAGGCGAAGTTGATGATCGATCCGCCGGATTCCGCAAGCAGATCGTGGCAGACCATCATCAGGCGCTGGGTGGGGGTGAAACTCGACCCGAACGCCTGCGCCCAGATCTCCGGGGTGGTGTCGAGTAGTGGTGCCGGGGTCGAACGGTTGGCATTATTCACCAGCACGTCCAGCCGCCCAAAGGCGATCAGTGCGGCCTCACGAATGGCCTCGGCCGCACCCTCGGTGGACAGGTCTCGATGGTGGAACACCGCGCGCTCGCCCAACTCGGCCTCGAGCGCGAGCCCTGCCTCACGGCTGGTATCTACGAACAGCACCCGTGCGCCCTCGCGCACAAACACCCGCGTCAGTCCGAGCCCGATCCCGCCCGCGCCTCCGGTAATAATGGCGACCTTGCCGTCTAGTTTCACTGTGCTTCCTCCTTGTGTGGGTTGCGAATAAACAGCGCCAGCACGATGGCCAGGAGCGACAGGATCGCGCCCCCGGTAAACGCGGCGTGCGCTCCCGCGGCACCGGCCAGGAGCGGGTTCTCGCCCGAGGTCAGGTGACGCGTGGTCTCATTGGTCATCAGCGTGATGAACAGGGCCGTTCCGGTGGCCCCGGCCACCTGCTGCAGGGTATTGACGGTCGCGCTGCCGTGGGCGTAAAGCGAGGGACGCAGACTTCCCAGCGCCGAGGAAAGCAGCGGGGTCAGGGTGAAGCCGAGCCCGGCGTTGAGCAGCATCAGCAGGAGGACGATGTGCCAGGACTCGGTGCCGGCGCCCACGGTCCCCGAGAACAGCCAGAGCGCGAGCGAGGACACGACGGTGCCAAACAGCACGATCCAGCGCGGCCCGAAACGGTCGGAGAGGGCACCGGACACCGGGGCGAAGATGCCCATGATCAGCCCACCGGGCAGCATCATCAGCCCGGTTTGCAGCGCGGTCAGGCCGAGCACGTTCTGTACAAAGAGCGGCAGTACGATCAGAGCGCCAAACAGAGCCAGCATGCTAAAGAACACCAGAATCACGGCGATGGTGAACGAGCGGTTGGTGAACGTGCGCAGATCCAGCAGTGCCGAATCGGTGCGCTGCAGCACCAGCTGACGCCAGATGAACAGGCCAAGCGAGATCACGCCCACGCCCAGCGGAACCAGCGGCGAGACGCCCGCGTGCCCGGTCGCCTCCTCGCCCAGGCTGCTGATGCCGTAGATCAGGCCCGCGAAACCCAGCGCCGAGAGCACGGTGGAGAGGATGTCGAGGCTCGCCGGGCGACGCTCGGTGAGGTTGCGCATCGTGAAGATCGCGGCGATCAGGGTCGCGGCGGCCACCGGGAACACAAACCAGAACATCCAGCGCCAGCTGAGGTTGTTGAGGATCAGGCCGGAGACGGTGGGGCCAATCGCCGGGGCGGCGGCCATCACGATGGCGATCCCACCCATCGTGCGGCCGCGCTTTTCGGCCGACACCACGTTCAGGATTGTGGTGCTGAGCAGCGGCGTCATGATCGCGGTGCCCACGGCCTGCAGCACGCGGGCCATCAGGAGCACCGCGAAGCTCGGGGCCAGGGCGGCAAGCAGGGTCCCCGCGGTGAAGACGGCGATAGCGGTGATCGCAAGTCCGCGCAGCGGGAAGCGGTTGAGTAGGAAGCCGCTGGTCGGGATGACCACGGCCATCGTGAGCATGAAGCCGGTGGCAAGCCACTGGGCGGTTCCCGCATCGATGGCAAAGTCACGCATGAGGTGCGGCAGGGCCACCCCCATGATCGTCTCGTTGAGGATCATCACGAATGCGGCAATGAGCAGCAGCGCGATGATCGGACGCGGATTGGTCGCGCGAGCGGCCGAGGCGGGTGGGGTGGGCTGCGCGATCTGGGCGCGCGGGGTTGCGGTCATGGGGAGTCCTTCGGTGTTGGTGCGTTAACCGTGTCACACCGTGCCATGATGTCGCAAGATGACAATATGCTGCGCTAAGCTAATTCCAAGCAAGGAGCATCGTGACCACACTCTTCCCCACCCCGGACTCCCCGGGCCTCGACCTGCGCGAGCGCCGACGCCTGGAAACCAGTGCCGCAATCGGCGACGCGGCGATCACCCTTTTTGAAACCCAGGGCGTGGAGCACACCACGGTGGCCGATATTGCCGAGGCCGCGGGGATCTCGGTGCGCACGTTCTTCCGTTACTTCCCATCCAAGGAGGCGGCCGCGGTGGATGGGCAGCCGGTGTTTGGCCCCATCATGCGCGACCTGCTGGCCACCCTGACGCCCGAAAAACCGCTGCTTCCTCAGATTGAAGCGGCCCTACATGCGGTCCTGGTGGAGCTGGAACGCTATGACGGTGCCGTGCGCAGCCAGCTGATTCGCGTGCGCACGCTGATGCTTGATAACGCGAGTCTGCGCGCCGCATCCCTGCGCCATGAGGATGAAAACGATCGCCTACTGGCCGCGGAAATCGCCGACCGCTATCCCCTCGCCGGTGGGATCAGTGAGGCGTGGATCGCCGTCCACCTGGCCACCTTCACCCTGCGCACCGCATTCGACGGCTGGGTCCAACAGCCCGAGGATGCCCCCCGCGAAACCCTGGCCGACGCCCACACCCGCCTGATCAACGCCCGCAACGCCCTGGTGGCGGGAGAAAGAACAGACGCCTAAACGTCGTAACGATTCGCGGGTCCGTTCCGGTCAAAACATCCGCCGCTGAAACCACAAAATCCCCACACACGGTGAGGATTTTGTGTGAATCAGGGATTCTGAGAACCTTAGCTGCCGCTATCGGGCGGGCAGCGCCTCGGCGATCGCCGCGATGAAGGCATCCACATCGGCCTCGGTGGTGTCGAAGGCGGTCATCCAGCGCACCTGCTCGAGGGATGCATCCCAGTCGTAGAAGCGGAAGGACTCGCGCACCTTCTCGGCGGCCGCCGCGGGCAGGGAGGCGAAGATGCCGTTGACCTGAGTGTCCTGGGCGAAGGACAGGCCGGTGATTTCACCGGCGGCGATTTTCGTCTCCAGCCCCGCACGCAGACGCGCGGCCATCGCGTTGGCGTGGGCGGCACCGCGCAGCCACAGGTCTCCTTCGAGCAGCGCGACCAGCTGAGCCGAGACAAAGCGCAGCTTCGAGGCCAGCTGCATGTTCATCTTGCGCAGGTAGTCCACGCCGTGGGCACGCTCGGGGTTCAGGACCACCACGGCCTCCCCGAAGACCAGGCCGTTCTTGGTTCCGCCGAAGGACACCACGTCGACCCCGGCGTCCGTGGTGAAGGCGCGCAGCGGCAGGTTCAGTGCGGCAGCGGCGTTGGCGATCCGGGCACCATCGAGGTGCAGCGCGAGGCCCCGGGAGTGCGCAAACTCGGCGATCGCGGCGATTTCATCGGGGGTGTACAGGGTCCCAAACTCGGTGGACTGGGTGATCGACACCGCATGCGGCTCGGCCCGGTGTACGTCTCCGAACCCGTAAGCCTCGGTCGCGATCAGCTCGGGGGTCAGCTTGCCGTCCGGGGTCGCGACCGGCAGCAGCTTGAGCCCGCCGACCCGCTCGGGGGCACCACACTCATCGGTGTTGATGTGGGCGGAGGCCGCGGTGATCACGGCACCCCAGCGCGGCACCACCGACTGCAGGCTGAGCACGTTGGCGCCGGTCCCGTTGAACACCGGGAACACCTGCGCCCGCTCGCCAAAGTGCCCACGCATCACCTCGCCGAGACGCGCCGTATACACGTCGTCACCGTAGGCCGACTGGTGTCCACCGTTGGCGGCGACCAGCGCCTCCAACACCTCGGGGTGAGCTCCGGCGTAGTTGTCGGAGGCGAAGTGGCGAACGGAGGAATCGTGCAGTGCGGAGGTCATACCCTCTATGCAATCACGAATTTTGCCGGGCTCGCCACGGGAACACAAAAGTGGCGGCGTCCTGAAGAACGCCGCCACTTTCGCGCCTGGATCTAGCCGCGCAGCGCCTCGCTGAGCTTGAGCTTGCCACCGGTGTGCAGCAGCGATCCGCGGTAGATGCGGGCGGCCAGCAGGATCACCAGGATCACCGACACCAGCAGGATGGCCAGGGCCACCAGCGGCTCCCACCACTGCGCGTCACCGAAGAACAGGCGCACGGGCATCCCCACCGGGGCGGAGAAGGGCACGTAGCTGAGCACGGTCATGACCACCGGGTTGTCGTTGAAGAAGGCGACCCCGAAGTAGGGAATCATCACCAGCATGGTCACCGGGGTGATCGCCGAGCCCACATCCTCCTGGCGTGACACCAGCGAGGCCAGGCCCGCAAACAGCGCCGCCAGCAGCACAAATCCGAAGATGAAGAACACTACAAACCAGATGATCGGCGCCCCGACTCCGGCCAGCAGCGCGTCCTGACCGGTGGCCGAGAGGCCGACGATCGCGACCGCCGCAATCGCCGCAACCTGGGCAAAGGCCAGCAGCGAGTTCCCCAGCACCTTTCCGGCGAGCAGCACGCGAACGGAGATCGTGGACATCAGGATCTCGACGATCCGGGTCGACTTTTCCTCAACCACCGACTGGGCAATCACGCTGCCGAAGGTGACCGCCGACATCATGAAGATCAACCCGAACGCCAGCGCCATGATGAAGCGCAGCGGGCCGGTCACGCCGTCGCCACCCAGCAGCTCAACCTGCGGACGCAGGGTCAGCGCATCGGTCAGCGCATCGGGTGCCTTCTCCTGGGCGATGATGGTGACCCCGGTGGGGTTTTTCTGGGTCGGCTGCTCGGCGATCACCGCAGCATCCACCTTGCCCTCACGTACCAGGGCGCGGGCATCCTCGTTGCTGGCGACGCTTTCCACGTCGAAGGTTTTGGTGTCCAGGATCGCGGCCACCGGACCGGCCGCGGCCACCCGGGTCTTCTCGTCACCGGAGAACCCGCCGCCCGCGGCAAACCCGCTGAGCAGCACACCGATCAGCACCAGCACGATCAACGAGGCGGAGGAGAATAGGAACGCCTTGCTGCGCAGACGCTGGGTCATCTCCCGCTCGGCGACCAGCCAGGTGGTGGACAGAACCGAGGGGGTGGCGGGGGTTACTGGGCGTGTGGTACTCACTGGACTACCTCCCGATAGATCTGGGCGAGCGAGGGACGAACGGGGGTGAACGCGTGCACCGGGCCGCGTTCGAGGGCACCACGCAGCACCAGCTGCGCGCGCTCGGCGGTGTCGGCGTCGAATTCGACGTGTCCACCGTCAAAGCTCAGGACCGAGATTCCGGGGACCTCGCGCACCCAGCCACCGTCCGCTTCGCCCTCCAGGCTAAAGCGGTTACCGCGGTGGGCGTCGCGCAGGCTCTGGGCCGAGCCAACCGCGCGGACCTGACCGCCGGAGATGATCACGATGTCGTCGCAGAGACGCTCAACGATGTCGAGCTGGTGGCTGGAGAACAGCACCGGAACCCCGGCGTTTGCGCGCTCCTTGAGCACCGCGAGGACCACATCCACCGCGAGCGGGTCGAGGCCCGAGAAGGGCTCATCCAGCACGAGGGCCAGCGGATCATGCACCAGCGCGGCGGCGATCTGCGCACGCTGCTGGTTTCCCAGCGACAGGCTCTCGATGGTGTCGCCACCGCGCTCGCCCAGACCCAGCTGATCGAGCAGGCGCTCGGTGTTGCGCTTGGCGGTCTCGACACCGAGACCGTGCAGGCGCGCGAAATAGGTGATCTGCTCGGCGACCTTCATCTTGGGGTAGAGCCCACGTTCCTCGGGCATGTACCCGATTCGGCGGCGATCCTGCTCCGAGAGTGGGGAGCCATCCAGCAGCACCTCGCCGCTGTCGGCCTCCAACACGCCGAGCAGGATGCGCATCGTGGTGGTTTTGCCGGCACCGTTGCCGCCCACAAAACCGGTCATCCGGCCGGGCTCGATGGTGAAGCTCATGTTTGTGAGCACCTGACGGGTGGCAAAGGATTTATTGATGCCGCGTATCTCCAGCATGGGCCCTCCAATCGTGTTGTCACCCCAGGCTATTCGGGCGACACCGTGCGGGTCGTCCCTCACCCGGCGGATTTTCCCCCTCCGCCGAATGGCGGATACGCGGCATAAAACGGCCGGAACGGAGGATTGGGTTTCCCCAGAGATTCGCCTAGAGTTAGGTAATGCTCAGCTTAGGAGAAACGCAGGTTTTGGTCCGTACCGATCGCCCCGCCTACCACCCCTGGCCCGCCAAAGTCTCGGCGGTGACCGAGCTCTCACCGCACTTCACCCGGGTCACCTTCCGGGATGATGAGCTGCAATTCTTCGGCACCGACCTGCTGGATCAGCGCATCAAGATCCTTTTCCCGCTGCCCGGACAGCCCCTGTTTACGCTGCCGAACCTCGACGGCAACGCCTGGTGGGAGTTCTGGCGCGACCTCCCCGAGGAGGAGCGTGCGCCGTTCCGCACCTACACCGTGCGCGACGTACGACCGGCACTCGGCGAGGTCGATGTGGACTTCGTGGTGCACTCGGTCCCCGAGGGCTCCGAGGTGGGCCCGGCCGGAAAGTGGCTGCTGACCGCGCGGCCCGGCGACGAGGTGTACCTGGTGGGGCCGGACGCACGCAGTCTGGAATCCGCCATCGGCATCGACTGGCACCCGGGGGATGCCACCCGTCTCCTCCTGGCGGGGGACGAGACCGCACTGCCCGCGATTGCCGGGATCCTGCGCGACCTGCCCGCGGATGCGGTCGGCGACGCGCTGATCGAGGTCCCCACCGCCGAGGATGCCCTTGAGCTGGAGCATCCGGCGGGTGTCACCGTCACGCTGATCGCCCGCGAGGGTGCCGAGCACGGCGCGGGCCTGATCCGGGCGATGGATGAATGGATCGCCGGACACGGCGACCTGATCGAGGCCGCCCGGGCTCCCCGCGCGCAGAAGCTGGCCGACGTGGACGTTGACACCGACATTCTCTGGGAGACCCCCACCGATGAGGACTCGGGTGAGTTCTATGCGTGGCTGGCCGGAGAATCGGGCGTGATTAAGCAGCTACGGCGCACCCTGGTCACCGCCCAGGGCGTGGATCGTCGACGGGTGGCCTTCATGGGATACTGGCGGATCGGTAAGGCCGAGAACTAGACCCGTAATGCCGCGGAAACACGGCGTTCATGCGCCGGTCACCGTTTGCTACGGCACGCATTGACACGGTGAAATATTGGGAGTATTCATTGGGGTAGGAGCGCCGGGACGGGAATACCCGGAGCTCTTCCCCCAACGAACGGATAACCATGACCTCCCCCGTTATTCGGCGGCCCCTGCGCGCGTTTGCGCCGGCCGCCGCCCTGGGTGCCGCGGCGCTGCTGCTCGCGGCACCGCTCACCGCCCAGGCACTCCCCGCCGACACCATCACCGTGGCCGCGGGTGACTCGATCCAGGCGGCGCTGAACGCCGCCCCGGCCGGAGCCACGCTCCAGCTGGCCGCGGGCACGTTCCGCGAGGATCTACGCATCAGCAAGCCGGTGACCATCGAGGGTGCCGCCGGACGCGGCACCGAGATCCGCTCGGCCGGGTCCTCGAAGACCATCGACCTGACCAACGTGAGCGATGTTGCCCTCAAGCACCTCTCGATCACCGGTGCCGACTCGGATGCCGCGCGCCCCAACGCCACCGGCATCGACGCCAACGGTGCCCGCGGGCTGACCCTCGAGGACATCGGGGTGCGGGAGTTCGGCAAGAACGGTATCGCGATCACCAACCGCTACACCCCGACCAGCCCGGTCATCTCCGGTGACATCACCATCAGCAACGTCCAGGCGCAGCACAACGGCTGGGCCGGCATCGCGTTCTATACCAAGAGCTCGCAGAACACCACCGACAACATCGATAACGTGAGCTTCGTGGGTGCGGCCAACGCCTTCACCGACAACGCCTACAACGTGCAGTTTGGTGACACCGGCAACACCGCCAAGGTGACCGGCGCGCAGGGTGGCCCGGTTGCTCTCGGCACCATCACCGTGGGCACCGCACCCGCACCGGTTTCGGACAAGGCGGGCATCCTGGTGCTCGACACCTCGGCCGTCACCGTGGCCGCCGACGCCACCCTGGCGCTCGCCCAGCCGCGGGCGATCGTTGCCGCGGACCTGCTGCCGGGCGTCACGGTTGAGGCACCGGTCACCACGCCGGAGCCCACCCCGACCCCCACGGTCGAGCCGACCGTTGAGCCCACCCCGGAGCCCACGCCGACTCCGACCGTCGAGCCCACGGTAGAGCCGACCCCGACCCCGACGCCCAGCACCCAGCCGAGCCAGACCCCCAAGCCCACCGAGACCCCGGCCGCTCCGGCCCCGGCCCCCGCGGGTAACACCAACGCACTGCTGAACCTGGTCAAGGACCTCGGCCTGAACGTCGCCGCCACCACCGCCTCGGTGCAGGCGGCCCCGGGCGTCGACCTGACCAAGCTCAACCCGGCCGCTCCCTTCACCGCAACCCTGCCGTGGAGCGCAAACGACGCGTTTGTGGATGTCTACGCATACTCGACCCCGACCCTGCTCGGTAGCTTCCCGGTTGTGGACGGTGCCGTCGTGGTCGCGGGTGCCGACCTCTCCAAGCTTCCCGCGGGTGAGCACCACATCGTCTTCCAGGGTCAGACCTCAAAGACGGTGGCCGTGATCGCCGTGGCCGTCACCGCGGCCCAGCCGGTCGCCGCCGGTACCCCGGCAGCCCTGGCCTCCACCGGTGCCGATGGCGTGCTGGGCCTCGGCGTTGCCGGCGGCATCCTGCTGCTGATCGGTGCCGCGGCGCTCGGTCTGGTGCGTCGTCGTCGCTCGCAGGCGGACGCAGCCTAGTCGCACCCCACACACGCGGCGGCGGCCGGGAGGGTTTCCTCCCGGCCGCCGCCGTGTTTTTGGTGCCCCGGGGAGACCCGGTGACGATCCGCATGGACGCCGCCGCTCTCGGCATGCGCCGGATCGGGATGGCCTAGTCCGGCAGCAGCCCGAGAGCCGCCACCGCATCACGTTCGGCGATCAGCTCGGCCACCGAGGCGTCGATTCTGGCGCGGGAGAACTCGTCGATGTCGATATCCGGAACGATCGCCCAGCGCCCCTCGATGGACTGGGCGGGGAACGAGGAGACCAACCCGGCCGGGACCCCGTAGGATCCATCGGACACCAGGGCCACGCTGGTCCAGGCATCCCCGGGGGTGCCGAGGACCCAGTCGCGCATGTGATCGATGGCCGCGGATGCCGCGGAGGCGGCCGAGGAAGAGCCACGCGCGGCGATGATTTCAGCCCCACGCTTGGCCACCCGGTCGATATACGCGCTGCGCGCCCAGTCCACATCCACCGCGGCGAGCGCGGCCACCTCGCCGATGCTGGCCTGGCTGAGGTCGGGATACTGGGTGGGCGAGTGGTTGCCCCACACGGTGATCCCGGTGACCTCGGTGACCGGGACGCCGGCCTCGGCGGCGAGGATCCCCACCGCCCGGTTGTGGTCCAGCCGGGTGAGCGCGGTGAAGCGTTCGGCGGGCAGGTCGGGGGCGTTGCGCTGGGCGATCAGCGCGTTGGTGTTGGCGGGGTTACCCACCACGATGACCCGCACATCCGCGGCGGCGTGATCGTTGATCGCCCGACCCTGCGGCCCGAAGATACCCGCGTTGGCCTCCAGCAGGTCGGCGCGCTCCATACCCGCGGTGCGCGGCCGCGCACCCACCAGGAACACGATGTTGGCATCGGTGAACGCCTCGGTGGCGTCGGTGTGTACGCTGACCTGATCCAGCAGCGGGAAGGCCCCGTCGATCAGTTCCAGCTGTGTCCCCGCGGCGGCGGCTTCGCCGGCCGGGATCTCCAGGAGGCGCAGTCGGACCGGGGTATCCGGGCCGAGCAGATCGCCCGCGGCAAGACGGAAGAGAAGCGCGTAGCCGATGTTTCCGCCCGCGCCGCTCACGGCAATGGTGACCGGTTGTGTACTCATACCGCCGAGTCTAGGCCGGGAAGGTTGCTCCTGTCCCGGATCCTTACACAATCCGTACGCGCATCCGCGTTACGGCCGGTTACGCACGGATCCGCACGCATCCGGCGCGGTGCCTACCCTAAAGAGTATGTCCTCCTCGCCCGCGGTCCCCGCCGTCCCGTCCATCCTCGAGCCGATTCTGGCGGCAACCGATTCCGTGCTGTCGGCCACCGAGCCCGCGCTGGCCGCACTGCTGGCCGAGACCCGGGCGTTCCCGGCCCCCGCGCATCTCGCGGCCTCGGCCAACGTGGACGCGAGCTGGTTCGAGCGGGCGGATGCCGACCCCGATGCGTTCTGGGCCGAGCAGGCCGCGCGCCTGGACTGGGCACGCCCCTGGGACACCGTCCACACCTGGAAGCCCGCAACCGTGCAGAAGGACGGGACCCTCTCGGTACCCGAAACCACCTGGTTTGCCGGAGGCACGCTGAACGTCGCGGTGAACTGTGTGGACCGCCACGTGGCCGCCGGCCGCGGCGACAAGATCGCACTGTACTTTGAGGGGGAACCCGGTGATCGCCGCGCGATCAGCTACGCCGAGCTACAGCGCGAAGTGTCCCGTGCCGCCAACGCGCTGACCGAGCTGGGCATCGGCCGGGGCGACCGCGTGGTCATCTATCTGCCGGTCATCCCGGAAACCATCATCGCAACCCTGGCCGTGGCGCGCATCGGTGCGATCCACTCGCTGGTGTTTGGCGGCTTCAGCGCCGAGGCACTGCGCTTCCGGGTTGAGGACACCCGGGCCAAGCTGCTGATCACCACCGACGGGCAGTACCGTCGCGGCACCGCGGTCCCGGTCAAGGCCAACGCGGACGCCGCGGTCGAGGGTGTGGACAGCATCGAGCACGTCCTTGTGGTCCGCCGCACCGGTTCGGAGATCGACTGGACCGAGGGCCGCGACGTCTGGTGGCACGAGAGCGTGGACCGGGCCGCCGACACCCACGAGCCCGAGTTCTTTGACGCCGAGAACCCGCTGTTTATCATCTACACCTCGGGCACCACCGGCAAGCCCAAGGGCCTGGTGCACACCTCGGGTGGATACCTGACCCAGGCATCCTTCACCCACTGGGCGGTGTTTGATGCAAAGGACAGCGACGTGCACTGGTGCACCGCCGACCTCGCCTGGGTCACCGCACACACGTACGAGATCTACGGCCCGCTCTCCAACGGGCTGAGCCAGGTCATCTACGAGGGCACCCCGAACACCCCGCATCCCGCGCGACACCTGGAGATCATCGAGCGCTACGGCGTCACGACCTACTACACCGCGCCCACGCTGATCCGCACCCTTGCCAGCTGGTTCCCCGAGGGACTGCCGGACACCTACGACCTCTCCAGCCTGCGTCTGCTCGGCACCGTGGGCGAGGCGATCAACCCCGAGGCCTGGGTGTGGTTCCGCCACAACTTCGGCCGGGACGAGCTGCCGATCATCGACACCTGGTGGCAGTCCGAAACCGGCTCCGCGGTGCTCGCCCCGCTGCCCGGCGTGAGCACACTCAAGCCCGGCTCGGCGACCCGCGCACTGCCCGGACTCAGCGCGATCATCGTGGATGAGCACGGCGAGCGCGTGCCCTTTGGTTCGGGTGGATACCTGGTGGTGGACCGTCCCGGCCCCTCGCTGGCCCGCACCGTCTGGGGCAACCCCGAACGCTACCGCGACGCCTACTGGGAGCGCTTCGCCGACCGCGGCTACTTCTTCTCCGGCGACGGAGCCAAGTGGGATGAGGATGGCGACATCTGGGTCCTGGGCCGCGTGGATGATGTGATCAACGTGTCCGGGCACCGCCTGTCCACGATCGAGATCGAGAGCGCCCTGGTTTCCCACCCGCACGTGGCCGAGGCCGGGGTGGTGGGCATCGCCGATCCGGTGACGGGGCAGGCGATTGCCGCGTTCATCATCCCGTCCCATGATCGTCCGGCCGAGGAGGATCCCGCTGCCTGGGCGGCCAAGTCGGCCGAGGTGACCCGCGAGCTGCAGGAGCACATCCGCGCGCAGATCGGCGCGGTGGCCAAGCCACGCGAGATCATCCTGGTCCCCGACCTGCCCAAGACCCGCTCGGGCAAGATCATGCGCCGCCTCCTGGTGGACATCGCCGACGCCCGCCCGCTCGGCGACGTCACCAGCCTCCAGGACGACACGGTCCCCGCCCGGATCGCGGCAATCTTCGCCGAGCGCTAGTCTCACTGCGGACAACGGCTTGGTGCCGTGACCGGTTTGTCATTAGACCACAACCTCATCCCGCGCCAACCCTCGG
Organism: Mycetocola sp. BIGb0189; assembly: GCF_024810155.1. Taxonomy (NCBI): domain Bacteria; kingdom Bacillati; phylum Actinomycetota; class Actinomycetes; order Micrococcales; family Microbacteriaceae; genus Mycetocola; species Mycetocola sp. BIGb0189. The sequence goes on along the minus strand of NZ_JANUED010000007.1, from coordinate 116,957 downwards.
GAAAACCCATTTCCCGCTCGGACCGATCGGGTAGCTGGGAGTAGGCGTGTTCGATCTCCCTGCGTACCTTTTGGGCCCAGGCGGATCCGGGAGAGGCGGCGCCGATCAACTTGGCCATCAGCGTCAACCCGCCAAATAGTTGCTCGCTTTGACCACGTGGCAGCGCATGCAGGTCCTCCACGGTTCGCAGCGCAGCCGTCGACGTCGGGATGAGGGTCCGGTTCCACATGCGGCCGTGGTGCGCTCCAATGTTGCGCAAAACCGTGAGTTGCTCAAGCCATCGTGCCAGCGGGTGATTCTTCTTCGCCCTCACTGCCTGGTTGGGTTTGAGCCGCGCGGGATCAATAATGATCCCCAGGCGCTCGGCGACCGCGAATTGATCGGCCGCGCGCATTCCGTCAAACAGCATCGATAGGTCCGAGAAGTCGAGCACATCAACCAACACCCAAATCGGAATCACCCCGCCATATTTTTCCCGATGATGCGCGATCACCGGAGAACGTCGCGCCGCGCGGTCAACACGAGAGGTCGCATTTTTCATCCACGATTCATGATCAAAGCCGTCGCGAAAATATGAGCGATCCGTATGCGCAATCGGCGATGATGCGCCCAGAACGTAGCTCAGATGACTCCGCAGGGCGACCTCGACACGTTCGATCCCGTCATGTACGAGGGTGCGCAGCTTTCGGTCGAATTCATACAGGGTCTCGATCGTTGTGAAGCTGGTTCCCTCGATAAATCGCTCGGCTCGCCGCACAACACCGGAACCATTACTTTCGAGTACCCGATACGTGTGCCAGTACCCGCTCAGGCGGTAGTAGTTCACCGAGTGGAGCCACTGTTTTATGTCGTGGCTCGGCACCATCCCTCGACCGCACAGAAGTTCAATCTGTTCGTCAAGGGTGAGAAACTTCTTCGGCGAAGTGGACACGAGACTCATGCTGCCAGGTTAAAGAGATCCAGCCCACACCAGCAGAAGCTGGGCGGGCTGAACGATTACCTTCAAGCTAACACACCAACCACCGAAAACCGTCGAAATAGGTGGAATGCCACTCACACTCAGGTGGTCAGTTCCGCCCGTCTCATCTCCGAGCAAACAGCGCCGGCGAAGTAGGACATCCCGTCCCACCGCAGACTACAGTTCGCCCTCCGTCGGGCAGGTTCCCGCTTCGGCCTCGGTCGGGCAGCCGTTGCCCTCGGTGGTCATCAGCTGGTTGATGCGCTGCGGGGTCAGCCGGAGCAGGCGCGCGATGTCGGCCTGACGCAGGCCCTGGTCGGCGAGTGCGCGGATCGTTTCGCGGCGCAGGCGGGCGGCCTCGGTCAGCGCCGCACGGCCCGCCTCCTCCTGGGCGGCGGCCGCGGCCCACAGGGTTTCGGCGTCACCGGGGAGCTCGATCGCGGTGTCCACGATCACCCGGTCGGGTGCCACGGCCAGACACTCGCTGGCGATCTCGGCTGCGATTTCCGGGATGTCCCGCACGGTGGGCGATTGACCCGAGGTGTCGAGCTCGGGAATTTCAATCTTCCACCAGCGTCCCGAACGCCGCGCGGTGGCCCGCAAGGGGCGAGCTTCGGTTTCCGCCGACATGATTTTCCTTCCGGCTCGAAGCCTAAATTGAGGCCTCATCTCGAAATCTCTAGGGGGGATAGAGAGTCTTCGTAAATCTTATGCAACTTTTTTCGTCATCCGGGGAATACGGGTCCGGGGATGTGCGGTTACAGCTACACGTGCCCCGCGGAATCGCGCCGCACGTCGCACATAATAACCATCGTTCCGCGGGTTCCATTCCCGCATGCGGCAGCTCAGACGCCCGAAAGGACCTCCCATGACCATCACCGACACCTCCCGTCACGCCGAAACCTCCGCTCCGATCAACAGCGTGCTGGCACAGCGCTGGAGCCCGCGTGCCTACGCCGCCGGCGCCACCATTGACGAGACCAAGCTCACCTCGGCCCTTGAGGCCGCTCGCTGGTCCCCGAGCGCCAACAACAGCCAGCCCGCACGCTTCATCGTGGCCCGTCGCGGCACCGAGTCCTTCCAGAAGGTTGTGGACTCGCTGGTTGGCTTCAACCAGGCCTGGGCACACCGCGCCAGCGTCCTGCTGGTGGCCGTGGCCAACACCAAGAACGCCGAGGGTGGCGAGCAGCCCTGGGCCATCTATGACCTCGGCCAGGCCGTCGCTCACCTGAGCGTCCAGGCTCACGAAGACGGTCTGTTTGTGCACCAGATGGCGGGCTTTGACCCGGCAGCCCTGGTGTCCTCGTTCGGCCTGGAGGAGGGCTTCGTACCCTTCACCGTTTCCGCCATTGGTGAGCTCGCCGCCCCGGAGATCCTCGAGGACGAGTTCCTGCAGTCCCGCGAGGTGGCTCCGCGCGAGCGCAAGCCCCTCGCCGAGATCGTTGTTGTCAACGACTAGGTCGCCGATGACACGTCGGCGTCGATTCTGGAAGGCCTGCACGGTCGGTTTGGCCGTGCTGCGTTTCCGGATCAGTCTGCTCCACCTCGGGTTTGTCCGGCAGGGTCTTGCCGGTCTCGAGGCGGACCTGGATTTGAATGCTCGGCCCGCACAGCCGGAAGCCGAACGTATCGACGCCCCGGTAGCGGTGGATAAACCGCTGCTCACCCCGGTGAGCTAACCCCGCAGGCAAACGCCACGGACACGAAGAATGGGTTCATCGTGTCCGTGGCGTTCTGCGTTAACCACGGGGAAATTTCGCCGCAAAACTGCGGCGTGTGCTGTGCGACGCGCCCGAGATGCGCTTGAATAGGGGGATGAAGATTCTCCCCCTTCCCCAGAGCAACCTCCAGGCTTCCAACATCATTCTTGGGCTCATGCGCATCGCCGAGCTGAGCGACCAGGACATCCGCACGCTGGTGGGTTCCGCGATTGACGCCGGCGTCAACGTGTTTGACCATGCCGACATCTACGGTGGTGCCCGCCACGCGTGTGAGGAGCGTTTTGGTAACGCGGTGACCTTCACCGCCGCCGAGCGCGAAAACGTCATCATCCAGTCCAAGGTGGGCATCCGCCCGGGCTACTTCGACTTCTCCCGCGAGCACATCCTGACCACCGCCCGCGAGGCGCTGGTGGCGCTGAAGACCGACTACCTCGACGTCTTCCTGCTGCACCGCCCCGACACCCTGGTTGAGCCCGAGGAGGTGGCGTCGGCCTTCGCCGAGCTGCACGAGCAGGGCCTGGTACGGAACTTCGGTGTGTCCAACCACACCCCGGGTCAGATTGAGCTGCTGAAGAAGTATGTGGAGCAGCCGCTGATCGTCAACCAGGTGCAGCTGAGCATCACCCACGCCCCGCTGATCGCCTCGGGCATCGCCGCCAACATGGCGGGCCTCGACCAGTCGATCAGCCGCGACAACGGTCTGCTCGACTACGCCCGTCTAAACGACATCACCCTGCAGGCCTGGTCGCCGTTCCAGAAGGTATTCTTCGATGGCGTCTTCCTGGGCGACCGCGAGGCTTTCGGCCCGCTGAATGATGTCCTAGACGAGCTGGCCGCCAAGTACGGCGTCACCCCGACCGCGATCGCCACCGCCTGGATCACCCGTCACCCCGCAAACATCCAGGTGGTACTGGGCACCACCAACCCGGGCCGCGTGGCCGAGGCCGCCGCCGGCTCCGACCTCCCGCTGACCCGCGAGGAGTGGTACCGCCTGTTCACCGCGGCTGGTCACACCCTGCCGTAACCCGGTACACGCGAACACCGGGGTGGACCGAGGCGGTCGGTTGCTCCAACACGGACGAAGGCCCCTCCGAACCATGGTTCGGAGGGGCCTTCGTTTCCTCTCGGATAAAACTATCCGTTGAGGTTCGCGACCGCGTAGTCGGCTTCCTCAGGGGTGAACTTCTCGCCGTACTCGCTGACCAGCTGATCGCGGATGGCGCTCGGCGACATGGACATCTGATCCTGGTAGGTCTTTGCCTTGGCCAGCGCGTTGGCGTTCCAGTCCGCCTGCACGTTATCGACGGCGTACTGGGCGGCCTCGGCCGAGAACTTCTCGCCGTACTCGGAGGTCAGCTGGTCATAGAGACCGGCCTTGCTCATGTGCATGATCTTGACGTACGAGTCGGACTTCTTCAGTGCCGACTTGAACTCGGCAGGAACCGCGGGAGCCTCGGGCTCCTTGGTCTCCTTCGCCGGCTTTGCGGGCTCGGTCTCGGCGGCGTCCACGGCCGCGGCTTCCTCGCTCGCAGGGGCCTCGGCCACGGCGCTGGCCGCGGGCTTTGCGGGTGCCGTGCTGTCGGAGTTGCCACCACCGGAGATTGCGGCGGTCAGTGACCAGATGAGGGCGATAACACCAAAGACCAGACCGGTTACCGTCTTGCCCTTGCTCTGACCCTTGCGGAGGGCAAGCACGGCGAGGACGATTGCGGCGACGGCGGCCAGGATGCCCAGGACCGGAATCGACGCAACCAGAATGGACCCGATACCCACGAGCAGTGCACCCAGCGCAAGGCCCGACGGAGCCTTCGGTGCCGGAGCCGAGAGGGTGGCGGTTGCTCCAGCGGTGACGGGGGCGGTTTCAGGGGTACCCTGCGGGTATTCAGGGTTGGGGGTGTTCGGGTTTTCGGGTGTAGTCATAACGCTAAGTATGGCAGAGCAGATCCGCATGAAATCGCGGTTTTGACCCTCCCGGCGCCACCAGTTCGAGGGGGAGTATCGGCGAGTCTGCCACCCGAGCACCGCACACGCCACGGTGAGGGTGATAGCCGCACACCGCGGTGGGATCCTATAGGCCCAAGGATGTGGGACACATACCCAAAGCACTCGGATTCACGAGTGCATGTCACATATCAATATTGCGGGCTAAACCCCCGGAGCCACGATCGGCAGACCCGCCTGAGCCCAGGCGTTCATCCCGCCCTCGACGTTGACCACGTTCAGGCCCTTCTGTTCGAGGTAGGCACCGACGCGGGCGCTGCGCACGCCGCCGGCGCAGATCAGGTACAGGGTTTCGGCCTCGGGGAGCTCGGCCTCGCGCTCCATGAAGGTGCTCATCGGCAGCAGGGTCGCCTCGGGGGCCACGCCACCGGCATGTTCCTCGGGCTCGCGCACGTCGATCAGTGCGACCCCGGGGTTCAGGGCGGCCAGTTCGGTGACGGTAATTTCCTGCATGTCCTAATTTCCTTCCCGGGACCAAGCGGCCCACGGCTTCGAGCGTATACCTGCGCCCGAGCTAACGCGCAATGGCCCCGGGTTATGCCCCGAGGCCATTGCGTGTTGTGGGTTACTCTCCGGTGCGAATGGCCAGACTCTCCCCGTCGGCGGCGAGATCCACCACCACGGTGTCCCCGTCGCGTACGCCGCCCGCGAGCAGCGCGGTCGCCAGGCGATCGTCGATCTGCTTCTGCATCAGACGACGCAGCGGACGCGCACCATACAGCGGGTCGTAGCCGCGTTCGGCGAGCCAGGCCCGGGCATCCGGGGTGACCGCGAGCTCGAGTCGACGTGCGGCCAACCGGCGCTGCAGTCGGTCGATGTACAGCTCGACGATCTGGCCGAGATCCTCCTCGCTCAGCGCCTGGAACACCACGATGTCATCAAGCCGGTTCACAAACTCCGGTTTGAATGCCTGCCGCACGGCCTGCTGCACCATGCTCTCCTTGGTATCCGCGGAGAGGGTCGGATCGATCAGGACCTGGGAGCCGAGGTTCGAGGTGAGGATCAGGATCGTATTGCGGAAGTCCACGGTACGACCCTGCCCATCGGTCAGACGCCCGTCATCCAGCACCTGCAGCAGGATGTCAAAGACCTCGGGGTGTGCCTTCTCAACCTCATCCAGCAGAACCACCGAATATGGACGACGACGCACGGCCTCGGTCAGCTGACCACCCTGCTCATACCCGACGTATCCGGGCGGGGCACCCACCAGGCGCGAGACGGCGAACTTCTCGCCGTACTCACTCATGTCGATGCGGACCATCGCCTTCTCGTCGTCAAACAGGAACTCGGCCAGGGCCTTGGCCAGCTCGGTCTTTCCCACACCGGTCGGACCCAGGAAGAGGAACGATCCGGTGGGACGGTTGGGGTCGGAGACCCCCGCACGACTGCGCCGCACGGCGTCGGCCACCGCGGCCACGGCCTTGCGCTGACCGATCAGGCGACGGCCCAGCTCCTGCTCAAGGTTAAGCAGCTTCTCGGTCTCACCCTGCAGCAGCCGGCCCACGGGGATTCCCGTCCATGCGGCAATCACCGCGGCGATATCGTCGGCACCCACCTGGTCGTTGACCATCTTGTCCGCGGTGTTCTCCGAGGACTCAGCCTCGGCCAACTCCCGCACGATCACCGGAATCTCCCCGTAGAGCAGCTTGGAGGCCTTCTCCAGCTTGCCCTCGCGCTGGGCGCGGTCGGCCTCGATCCGGGCGCGGTCAAGCTTTTCCTTGAGCTCTCCCACGCGGTTCAGGCTTGAGCGTTCCAGCTCCCACCGGCTTTGCAGGTCGGTCAACTTCTCCTGGCGGGCAGCCAGGTCCGCGCGCAGCGCAGCCAGACGCTGCTTACTGGCCTCGTCCTTCTCCCGCTTGAGCGCGAGCTCCTCGAGCTTGAGGCGGTCCACACTGCGACGCAGCTCGTCGATCTCGACCGGGGCCGAGTCGATCTCCATACGCAGCCGGGACGCGGCCTCATCGATCAGGTCGATGGCCTTATCCGGCAGCTGACGGGCGGGAATGTAGCGGCTGGAGAGCGAGGCGGCCGCGACCAGCGCGCTGTCGGCGATGGTCACCTTGTGGTGCGCCTCATAGCGCTCCTTGAGTCCACGCAGAATCGCGATGGTGTCCTCAACCGAGGGCTCCCCCACATACACCTGCTGGAAGCGACGTTCCATCGCCGCATCGGCCTCGATGTACTGCCGGTACTCATCCAGCGTGGTGGCACCGATCAGGCGCAGTTCACCGCGGGCAAGCATGGGCTTGAGCATGTTCGCGGCGGCGACCGATCCCTCGCCGGCCCCGGCACCCATCAGGGTGTGCAGCTCGTCGATGAAGGTGATGATCTCGCCGTCGGCATCGTTGATTTCCTGAAGCACGGCCTTGAGGCGCTCCTCGAACTCGCCGCGATACTTGGCACCGGCCACGAGGGCGGCCAGGTCGAGGGAGACGAGCTGCTTGCCCTTGAGGGAGTCGGCGACATCGCCGGCGACGATGCGCTGGGCGAGCCCCTCCACGACGGCGGTTTTACCCACGCCGGGTTCTCCGATCAGGACCGGGTTGTTCTTGGTACGCCGAGTGAGCACCTGGCTGACGCGACGAATCTCGGCATCGCGGCCGATGACCGGGTCGAGCTTGCCGGTCGCGGCAATCGCGGTGAGGTTCACGCCGTACTGCTCAAGGGCGCTCTTTGCTTGTTCCTGGGGTGGCTGCTGGCCTGGTTGCACGGGTTCTCTCCTTCTCCTGGTGCTGGCGGGAATCGTCTCCCGCAAACTTGAGCCTTGTTGACTCAAGTTTACATCCTGCGGCGATTTGATACCAGTCGTTAAGGGTAAATAAAACTCAGAATTCCCTGATTGAACGCCGATTCGATGCCGGGTGTTTTCTACTCATGGGTCCACACTAAATATCAAACACACCCGGAGGCCCTCCCCCAATTGGGGAAATCCGGGTTAGGTTGGAGGTACTCGACTGTCGGCGCGTCGCGCGTGCCAGCCCGCCTCGTCGCGGGAAAACCGGCCGGAAGGATTAGATTCTTGAGAACTCGTAGCCGTGTAGGCACCGCCCTACTCGCCCTCGGGGTGCTCGTCTGCACCCTGGGGATCACCTCGCCGGCAAACGCCGCGGGGGCCGACTACCCCAGCTGGGATGACGTCCAGCGCGCCCGACAGAACGAACAGACGGCCGCCACCGAGGTCACCAAGGTGGAGGGCCTGATCAAGGACCTCAACACCAACGTCGCCAACACCCAGGCCGCCGCCAACATCGCCGCCGACCAGTACCAGGCGGCCGACGCGGTGGCCACCGAGGCCGAGATCAACTCCAACCGCCTCGCCGCCGAGGTCAAGGATGCCACCGCCGCCGCCGAGGAATCTGCCGGCCAGGTTGCCGTGTTGATGTCGAAGATGGGTCGCAGCACCGGCAGCTCGGTGTCCCTGGAACTGCTGGGCGACCCCAAGAACGCCGACGACGCCCTCTATAAGCTCGGCGCGATGACCAAGCTCACCGAGCGGTCCACCGAAACCCTGGACCGCGCCAAGCAGGCGGCCAACCTGGTCACCACGCTGAACGCCCAGGCCACCGTCGCCACCGATATTCTCACCCAGGCTCGCGCCGACGCCGAGGGAGCCCTGAACCGGGCCACCGCCGCCTCGGCCGCCGCCCAGAGCGCCGTCGCCGAACAGGAGGCCAACCAGTCTCGCCTGATCGAGCAGCTGGCCGCCCTCAAGGGCACCCGCGTGGAGGAAGAGCAGCAGTACGCCGTGGGTGTGGCCGTCCGAGCCGAGGAGGCCCGCAAGCGCGCCGAAGAGGAGGCCGCCCGCAAGCGCGCCGCCGAGGAGGAGGCGCGGCGACAGGCCGAGGCCAATAAGCCCAAGCCGGGCACCGGCGGAGGCGGTGGAGGCGGCGTCGTCCTGCCGCCGACCCCGCCGCAGACCGGTAACGGAACCGGCACCTACTTCGCCCCGTCCAGCTCGGGCTGGTGGCGTCCCGCACCGGGTGGCATCACCTCGCCCTACGGTCCGCGTCCGGTCATGTGCCCCAAGGGGTGCTCGGCACCGTTCCACGCCGGACTCGACTTCGGTGGGGCCAGCGGCACCCCGATCAAGGCGGTACAGGATGGCACCGTGGTCTTCGCCGGCAACGCCAACGCCTTTGGTAACCGCGTGATCGTCGACCACGGCGGCGGAGTCCAGTCCTACTACGGCCACCTCAGCGGCTTCAACGTGAGCGTGGGCACCCGCGTCAGCGGCGGAACCGTGATCGGCTACATGGGCCAGACCGGCGTGGCCACCGGCCCGCACCTGGATCTGAAGATCTACGTCGGTGCCAACCACACCGACCCCGCCGCGTTCCTGCGCGCACGCGGCGTGCGCATCTAGTCTCGGCGCAGCCCGACACCAACACAGAAATGGCCCCCGCTTTGGCGGGGGCCATTCGTCTTGAGGGGAGGGCGTTACGGTGCGGGGGTGTGGGCCGAGAGGTAGGCGATCGTCTCGGTGGCGATGGCCTCGCTCTGGGTGTGGTGCAGGTAGTGCTCACCCTTGAGCGAGATGACCTGCCCCAGGCTGGTCGTGGCCGCCTGCTCCTGGTGCAGCTCAAGCCATCCGGGTACCTCCTCGTTGTCACTGTTGGCGACAAACAGGAGCACGGGCAGGTCCATCGGGAAGGACTGCTTCCGGGCCGCCTCGAAGTTCGGACCGGTCAGGCCCGCCTCGCTCACGGCCACATCATTCAGCGCATTGTGGCGTGCCAGAATCTCCATCTGCTCCTTCTGGGCGGCGGAGTAGGCGTCGATTCCCTCGTACATGCTCGGTGCCAGGCTGTCCAGGACACGCATCAGTCCCAGCGACTTCAGGCCACGCGCATCCTCGAGACCCTGGATGCTCTCGGACCCAGGCTGATTGGGCACACTCGAATCGATGCCCACAAACGCGGTCACCTCACTCGGGTAGGTGTTCACGTAGTCCAGCGCGTAGATGCCGGCAATCGAGTGACCCATCAGCGCGTACTTTGTGACGCCCAGCTCGGCGAGGGCCGTATGGACCTCCTTCACGATGTTGTCGCTGGTGCGCGGCACATCGGTGTCATCACTCAGCCCGTATCCCAGCGGCTCAACCGCGACCACCCGGTAGGTGGGAGAGAGCTTGTCGATGACCGGGGCGAAGTCCACGGCCGGTGCCCCGGTGCCCAGGCCCGGCAGCATAACGATGGTTTCGGGACCGTCGCCCTGCACGAGTACGTTCATCTTCTTGCCGTCCACGTCAACCAGCTGGCCGTAGTGCTCCAGGCCGCCCATTTCACGCTGGCTGGCCACCGCGTTAACCACGGTGGTGGTGCCAAGACCCGCGGCAATCAGGGCCGCAATCGACCCAATGACGATGAGTGGAACCTTGATGATCTTCTTCATGATGTACCCGTGCTTCCTGCGGGTCCCGGTGTGGGTTTTCCGCTGATGTCTTCAGTCTGTCGGCACGGGCTCATGGGCGGCAGTTGCACGGTGTCACCTCCACCCATGACACATGTCACGGTTCCGCAGGATTCCGCCCCTGCGGCGGACAAGCGTCGCTAGGCTGGGGTCATGTCAGCCGCGTCTGCTCCGCACCCGGGCCCCCTCGATTCGGGCGATCCTGCCGCGCGCCGCGGGGTCACCGACCTGGTGCGCGGACGCCGGTACACGGCCTGGAGCCTCTGGTTTGTGAACCTCAGCTTTGGCCTCATGCAGCTGGTACTCGCCGATCCGCGCACCGAACCGCAGCGGATGCTGGTCCTCTCCACCCTCACCATCATCACCACGGCGCTTGCCTGCGCCCTGGTGTCCCGGGTGATCCGTGAGATGGCACAGGTCACCGCCCCGGGCGGGGTTCTGCGTCCGCTGCCGATCGCGCTCATGGTCTCTGCCATCGCCACCTGGGTGATCGGAGCCTCCTCCTCGGTGATCGCCTGGAACTGGGCGCTCACCCTGACCGTAGCCGCCGGAATGGTGCTGTGTCTGGTGCCGGTGGCGGCCCGGTTCTGGGTATTCCTGGGCAGCGTGTTTCTGCTGGTGGGCATCTTTGTGCTCGGTGCCGTGATCGCCGGTCGCCCGGTGGATCTTCGAGCCACACTCTCGGATATCACCCTGCTCATCCTGCTCAGCATGGGCCTGGTCCTGCTCCCACTCACCTATGCCTCGCTGATCTGGAGCCTGCGTGTGCTGGAGCGGATGGATCGGGCCCGGCGCATGGCATCGGATCTGGCGATCGCCCGCGAACGCCTGCGCTTCGCGACCGACCTGCACGATATTCAGGGACACAACCTCCAGGTCATCGCACTCAAGAGCGAGCTGGCCGAACGCCTCCTGGAGCGGGATCCCGCCGCCGCGGCGGCCGAGCTGTCGGCGATTCGCACCATCAGCCGCGCCGCCCTGGAGGACACCCGGGCGGTGGTGAACAACTATCGCACGGTCACCGTGGCCGTCGAGGCGCGTGGCGCGGCCTCGGTGCTGGCATCGGCGGGGATCGACTGCACGGTCTCGATAACCGACGCGGCGATCCCGGCGGATATCGGAACGGTCCTGGCTCTGGCGATCCGCGAGGCCACCACCAACCTGCTGCGACATGCCCAGCCCACCCGGGCCGCGATAACCCTCGCCGAGGTCGGAGGAGGGTTCCTGCTCACCGTGGAAAACGACGGGGCCACGAGGCGACGCCAGGAGAATGCGGGCACGGGATTGGCGGGGCTTGGGGAACGCGCCGCCGCAATCGGCGGAACCGTTGCCGGCGAGCGGCAGAATGGTAACTTCACCCTGACCGTGCGTGTGCCCGGCAGCATCTCATCCGCGAGGGAGCAGTCATGAGTACGGCACCATCGACGCCCGCGCCGCTGCGACTGCTGATCGCCGACGATGAGGAACTCATTCGCGGAGCCCTGGTCGCGCTGCTCAGTCTGGAACCCGATCTTGAGGTAATCGCCGATGTCTCCGACGGCGGAGCGGCGGTCACCGCGGCCGCCGAGCACCGCCCCGACGTGGTGCTGCTGGACCTGGAGATGCCCGTACTGGATGGCGTGGATGCGGCCATCCAGATTCGGCGCACCCTAGACACCCGGATCGTGCTGGTCACCCGGCATGCCCGTCCGGGCACGCTGAAGCGTGCCCTGTCGGCGGGGATTGCCGGGTTTGTGCCCAAGTCCACCCCGGCATCCGAGCTCGCGCAGATCATCCGCGCCGTTGCCCGCGGGGAACGCTATATCGACCGCGATCTGGCCGCCGCGGCTCTCACTGAGGACGAAAACCCGCTCACCGCCCGCGAGCGCGACGTGCTGCGACTGACCCGTGAGGGCCTACCCACCAAGCTCGTGGCCAAGCAGCTGCACCTGGCCCACGGAACCGTGCGCAACCACACCTCGGCGGCGATGCTCAAGCTCAACGCCGAATCCCGTGTCCAGGCGGCGGCGATCGCCTGGGACAACGGCTGGATCTAGTCCGCCAACGCTAGCTCGCCGGAGCCTCGGCCTTGACGGACAGGGTCACCGTGAACTTGGTGGTGCGCAGACGCTGGTTGGTGGGACCGACGATCCGGCCCAACGCTCCTCGATATCCCAGGTGCGTGTTGTAGACGGTCCACAGCTCGCCGCCGGGGCGCAGCACCCGGGCAGCCTCGCGGAACAGGGCCTCGGCCAGCCCCGCGTGTACGGTCGCGCCGGTGTGGAAGGGCGGGTTGAGCAGCACCAGGTCGACGCTCGCGTCGGGCTGCTGGGACAGGCCGATGTCACGACGGGCCTCAACCCGGTCGGCCACCCCGTTGGCCTCGGCGGTCGCCTGCGACGCGGCCACCGCATCGGCGGAAATATCCGTCGCAATGACCTGGATGTCCGGGCGCGCCTTGGCCACCGCGGAGGCCACGATGCCGGTTCCGCTGCCCAGATCCACCGCAACCTTCGCCCAGCGGGCGTACTTGGGCAGGAACTTCAGCAGCTCCCGGGTACCGATATCCAGGCTCGCGCCGGCGAAGGTCTGCGATCCCGAGCACACGGTCAGCTCCAGCTCGGGGATCTCGGCGCGGGCGGGCACTCGAGCCTCGACGGCGCGGGGTCCCGAGGCAATCAGCAGGCGCGACTTCTGCCGGGCCAGCGAGGCCCGTACCTCGGTGAAGGACTCACCCAGGATCGTGTTCATTGCCGGGCTCAGGTGTTTGATCCGGCCGCCGGAAACCACGAGCACCTCGGGGTCGGCGTGGATCGCGATGAGGCGCGAAATCTCGTCCAGAGCCGCGATCTGACGCGGAAGCTGCACCAAAACAAGCTTGGCCTCGGCCAGCAGTTCGGCGCCCAGCGGCAGCGAGGTAAAGGCATCCGTGTGGCCGGTACGCTCGGCGTTTTCGGCCAGTGCACGCTCGCCGATCAGCGAGTCCTGGAAGACCCGCACGCCGGTGAGGTTGTGGGCGGCGATCGCGCCCAGGGTGAGGGCACCGTAGTGATCGCCGATGACTACCACGTGTTCGCCCGAGAGCGCGTCGAGAGTCGAGGCGGCCTCGTCCAGGATCAGCCGGTCGGTCGCATCGACCGCATGCAGGTTGTCACCCTCCACGTCGGGGTGACGGCGCAGGGCGGAAAAATCGAAGGGGCTGGACGCGGGGGCAGGGGATTCACTCACCCCACAACACTACTCGCGCGATTTCAGGCCGCCGACCCATTCCGGGGATGGAGAGGTCGGGCGAACGCTAGGCGCGAGCGGGGCCGCCGGGAAACTCGGCCTCGAAATCCTCGTCGAGATCGCCCTCAGAGTCCTCGATGTCCTCGTCGTCGGCGAAGAAGGCAGCATCCGGACGCCACACCACGAGTTCGGTGCGACGCTGGGTCCGAACGCCGTTGCGCAGACTGATCACGTCACCCGCCTGACCGGCCGCAAATACGCGCCGACCCGGGCTCTTAAGCATCTCGTTGGCCAGCGCGCTCTCCAGTTCGCGCACCCGACGGGTGAGCGCATCCACCTGGTTCTCCAGGCTCAGCAGGCGCGCGATGCCCTCGAGGCTCACGCCCTCATTGCTCAGCCGGGAAACGGTCTTGAGTTGCGCGATATCACGCATCGAATAGCGACGAGACTTCCCCGCCGTGCGTCTCGGGCTCACCAGCCCGATGCGGTCGTACTGACGCAGGGTCTGCGGGTGCATTCCCGCAAGCTCGGCGGCCATCGCGATGGCAAACACCGGGGAGTGCTCATCCATGTCGATTCCTTCCGTGCGGTTGCCCCACAGGATACCCGTGTGGGGTGAGAAAACGAGAGGCCGATGCCGGGAAGGGCACCGGCCTCACGTTCGGGGGACTTACAGCCGCCGCGGCACCGGACAATCGATTCCGCAAAACGGGTGTGGGTGTTAGCCGCGAGCCCGAGCAATCAGGTCCGCGCGCGGGTTTTCGTTCGGCTCCACGGCGTGGAACGCCTTGAGCGCCTCGGTCGCCTCGGCACTCAGGTGGGCCGGTACGGCAACCTGAACGATCGCGAGCAGGTCGCCCGTGCCCGATCCGGTGGCAACCCCGCGGCCCTTGACCCGAAGGATCCGGCCCGAGGGGGTACCCGGCGCAACCCGGAGCTTCACCGGGTCCCCACCCAGGGTGGGGACCTCGATGGTGGCACCGAGTGTGGCCTCGACGAAGGTCACCGGGACGGTCACGCGCAGGTTGTTGCCGTCGCGCTCAAACACCGGGTGCTTACGCACGTGCACGGTCAACACCAGGTCGCCGGGGGCACCGCCGTCCTGAGAGGGACGACCCTTACCCCGCACCCGGATCTTCTTCCCATCGGACACACCCGCGGGGATCTTCACCTTGATGGTGCGACCCTCGCCGGTCTGCAGGGTGATGGTCTCACCCTGCACCGCGGTAATGAAGTCGATCGTGGTGGATGCGGTCACGTCCTGACCCGGGGTCGGCCCGCCAAACCCGCGGAATCCTCCGCTGGTCTGGCCGAAACCGCCGCCGCCGAACATGCCGCTGAACAGGTCCTCGAACCCGCCCTGCTGGCCGCCACGACCGCCGAAGACATCCTCGAACCCGCCGCCGGCGCGGCCACCGCCGGGAGCGGTGAACCGCGCCCCGGCACCCATGGCGCGCATCTGGTCATACTCGGCCCGCTGCTCGGAGTCGTTGAGGACCGAGTAGGCCTCGCTGATCTCCTTGAACTTGGCCTCGCTGGCGGCATCGCCCGGGTTGGAATCCGGGTGATACTTGCGCGCGAGCTTGCGGTAAACCTTCTTCAGCTCGGCGTCGGAGACGTCCTTGGACACCCCGAGTACCTTGTAGAAGTCCTTGTCGAACCAGTCCTGGCTAGCCATAGCGGTTACTCCGCAGGAACCTGGACGACCACCTTGGCGGGGCGCAACAGGGTTTCACCAATGAGGTAGCCGGTTTCGACCACGTCGGCCACGGTTTCCACCGTGACATCGGCGCTGGGCTGCTGGAAGATCGCGTCGTGACGGTTGGGGTCAAAGACCTCACCGGCGGCCGCGAAGGAGGTCAGACCCATCTTCTCGACGGTGCCGCGCAGCTTCTCGGCGAGCAGCGCAAACGCGGATCCCTCGGTGAGGTCTCCGTGCTTGGCGGCACGATCCAGGTCGTCCAGGACCGGCAGCAGCGAGGTCAGAACGGCACCCACGGTGCGCTCCTTCTCGATGCCACGGTTAGCCTCGGTGCGCTTGCGGTAGTTGGCGTATTCGGCGTTCACCCGCTGCAGGTCGGCGAGGATCTCGTCGGCGGAAACCTGGCCGGACAGCACTGCCAGTTCCTCGTCGGAGATCTCGTTGGACCCGGTCTCGGTCTCGGTCTCGACCTCGGGAGCATCCTCGGATGCCCCGAAACCGGGGGCCTCAGCGGCCCCCGGTTCCTGGGTCGAACCGTGCTCGCCGGACTCGGTGCCCGTGGTGGGCTCTTCGTTTTCGGGAGTGGGGTTCTGTTCGGTCATGTTGTTACTTCTTCTCCGACTCGTCGTCCTCGATGACCTCGGCGTCAACCACGTCCTCATCGGACTCGGCTGCTGCCGGGGCGCCCTCGGCCGAAGCGGCCTCGGCCTGGCTCTGGGCGTAGATGGCCTCGCCCAGCTTGACCTGCGACTCGTTCAGCTTGTCGAAGGCGGTCTTGACCGCATCCTCGTCCTCGCCGGCCAGAGCGGACTTCAGTGCGTCAACGTCGCCCTGAACCTCGTTCTTGACGTCCTCGGGCAGCTTGTCCTCGTTGTCCTTGATCAGCTTGTCGATCGAGTAGGCCAGCTGCTCGGCGGAGTTGCGGGTCTCGGCCTGCTCGCGACGCTTGGCGTCCTCGGCGGCGTGCTCCTCGCCCTCACGAACCATGCGCTCGATGTCTTCCTTGGACAGCGACGATCCACCCGAGATGGTGATCTTCTGCTCGGTGCCGGTGCCCTTGTCCTTGGCGGACACCTGGACGATACCGTTGGCGTCGATGTCGAAGGTGACCTCGATCTGCGGCATACCGCGCGGTGCCGGTGCGATACCGGTCAGCTCGAAGGTACCCAGGTTCTTGTTGTCCCGAGTGAACTCGCGCTCACCCTGGAAGATCTGGATGGCCACCGAGGGCTGGTTGTCATCGGCGGTGGTGAAGGTCTCGCTGCGCTTGGTGGGGATCGCGGTGTTGCGCTCGATCAGCTTGGTCATCATGCCACCCTTGGTCTCGATACCGAGGCTCAGGGGGGTCACGTCGATCAGCAGAACGTCCTTGCGCTCACCCTTCAGCACACCTGCCTGCAGGGCGGCACCGACGGCCACAACCTCGTCCGGGTTGACACCCTTGTTGGCGTCGCGACCGATCTCGGCCTTGACCAGCTCGGCCACGGCCGGCATACGGGTCGAACCACCAACGAGCACCACGTGAGCGATGTCGGAAACCTTGACGCCGGCCTCGCGGATAACGTCCTGGAACGGCTTCTTGGTGCGGTCCAGCAGGTCCTTGGTCATGTTCTCGAACTGCGCGCGGGTCAGGGTCTCGTCCAGGTTGGCCGGGCCCGACTCGGTCAGCGAGAGGTAGGGGAGCTGGATCGAGGTGGACATCGAGGAGCTGAGCTCCTTCTTTGCCTGCTCGGCCGCTTCCTTCAGACGCTGCAGCGCGATCTTGTCATTGGAGACGTCGACGCCGGTGGTCTCCTTGAACTTCTTGACCAGGTGGTCAACCACGCGCTGGTCCCAGTCGTCTCCACCGAGGCGGTTGTCACCGGAGGTCGCGCGGACCTGAATGGTCGAGAAGTCGTCGTCCTTACCCACCTCAAGGAGGGAAACGTCGAAGGTTCCACCACCGAGGTCGAAGACCAGGATGAGCTCGTCTTCCTTACCCTTGTCCAGGCCATAGGCCAGGGCGGCAGCGGTGGGCTCGTTGATGATGCGGAGCACGTTGAGGCCCGCGATCTCACCGGCCTCCTTGGTGGCCTGACGCTCGGCGTCGTTGAAGTAGGCGGGAACGGTGATGACGGCGTCGGTGACGGTGTCACCCAGGTACTGCTCGGCGTCGCGCTTCAGCTTCGCGAGGATACGAGCGGACACCTCCTGCGGGGTGTACTTCTTGCCGTCTACGTCGAAGGTCCAGTTGGTACCCATGTGACGCTTGACCGACGCGAGGGTGCGGTCAACGTTGGTGACGGCCTGGCGCTTGGCGGTGTCACCGACGAGCACCTCGCCATCCTTGGTGAATGCAACAACGGACGGGGTGGTGCGAGCACCCTCGGCGTTGGCGATAACGGTGGGCTCGCCACCTTCGAGGACCGAGACCACCGAGTTGGTGGTACCGAGGTCAATGCCTACTGCACGTGCCATGTGTTTTCTCCTTCGTTCTCGCCCGGAAGGGCGAATACCGTGAACTGGTCCCGGGTCCGGGTAACCGAACCCGAAGTCGGCGGCAATCCCATAGTTGAGTTGCCTAGGCTCAAGTTTACCGAACGCAATACCGGTGTCAAGCCGCTCTCAGGAAATCTTGAGCCTTCATGACTCAACTTTGGTTTTCGGCATCAAAATCCCCGTCGCTGCGTCAAAAATGACGGACCCTCGCGTACCCTGGAGTCATGAGTACGACCGATCCCACGGGCGCGGATCACACCGCCCAGCCCCAGGATGCCGCACCCGAGACCTCGGCGGCGGCGTCAGAAATCCCCGCCGACACCGACCCGTCGCGCGCGCTGCCGCACTTTCCGGCACCGCTGACCGGGCAGGTCCCCACGACTCCGGCCGCGACCGCCGGCTACCCGGCAGCCCCGGGCACCCCCGGCTACGGCCAGCAGGGCACCGCGGGTGCCTACCCGCAGCCCGGTGCACCCGGTGCACCGTCCGGCTATCCTCAGCAGGGTGCCGCCGGCTATCCGCCCGGGTATGCCCCCTACGACCCGGCCGCCAAGAGTCGTCTGACCGCGGGCCTGCTCGGCATCTTCCTCGGCTCGATCGGCGTACACCGCTTCTACCTGGGGTACATCGGCATCGGTCTGTTGCAGATCGCCGCCACCATCGTGACCTTCGGCACCGCCGCGCTCTGGGGCCTGATCGAGGGCATCATGATCCTCGCCCGCGCCCGCGCGTTTAACAATGACGCCGAGGGACGCCCGCTGCGCGATTAGTGCGCCGACGGGGCGAGGCACCCGCCGCCACCCCATCGGTTTACATATTGGTTGCCATTGATTCGCTTCGGGGCAGTACCCTGGGGCCATGACCTCTGCCCTGCGCACCCCCTCCCCCGAACCGCGGCTGCTCTCCAAGCCGGTCTTAGCGTGGGGAATGTGGGACTGGGGCTCGGCCGCCTTCAACGCCGTGGTGACCACCTTCGTCTTCACCACCTACCTCACCCGGACCCCCGCGTTCGGAGGCGAGGCCCACGTCTCCGCACAGCTGTCCTGGTGGATCTCGGGGGCCGGCGTGATCATCGCACTGCTGGCACCGGTCACCGGGCAGCGTGCCGACCGCAGCGGCCGCCGCAAGTTCTGGCTCGGCGTCAACACCTACCTGGTGGTCGCCGCGACCGCGGGCCTGGCCTTTGTTGCCCCGGAACCCGACCTGCTGTGGCTCGGACTGTTCCTGCTCGCCGCCGGAAACATCTTCTTCGAGTTCGCCTCGGTGAACTACAACGCGATGCTCGGCCAGATCTCCACCCCGGCCACGATCGGCAAGATCTCCGGCTTCGGCTGGGGCCTGGGGTACATCGCCGGCATCGTGCTGCTGCTCATCCTCTACGTGAGCCTGATCGGACCCGATGTGGGGATCTTCGGCATCACCTCGGACAATGGCTGGGACGTCCGGATCTCGATGCTGATCGCCGCCGCCTGGCTCGGCCTCTCGGCCATCCCGGTGCTCCGAGTCATCCCCGAGGCCCCAGGCACCGCGGCCCCGGGTGCCAAGATCGGCATCCTCGGCTCCTATAAGAAGCTCGGCCGGGACCTGGTGGGGCTCTGGCGTGATGACCGGACCACCGCGCGCTTCCTGATCGCCAGCGCCATCTTCCGCGACGGCCTGGCCGGCGTCTTCACTTTCGCCGGGGTTCTGGCCGTGGGAACCTTCGGGTTCAGCGGGGGCGACGTGATCCTGTTTGGGATCGCCGCCAACGTGGTGGCGGGCGTGGTCACGATCGCCTCGGGCCGCCTGGATGATCGCTTCGGTCCGCGCACGGTCATCATGGCCGCGCTGATCGGGCTGGTGACCTTCGGCGTGGTGGTGTTTGTGCTCCACGATGGCGGACACACGGTCTTCTGGATCTTCGGCCTGGGCCTGGCCGCGTTTGTGGGGCCGGCCCAGTCGGCCTCGCGGTCCTTCCTGGCACGCATCATCCCGCCGGGCAAGGAGGGCGAACTGTTTGGGCTCTACGCCACCACCGGCCGCGCGGTTTCCTTCATCGCCCCCGCGGCATTCGGGATCGCGGTCACCCTGGGTGGCGCGCAGTACTTCGGCATCCTGGGCCTGATCCTGGTGATCGCCCTGGGCCTCGCGCTGATGATTCCGGTGCGCCTGCCTCAGTCGGTCCGCTAGCACGCGGTCCAGTCGCTTACATAGCGAGCGTGCTGCATTCGCGCGCCGAGCCGTGACCAGCGAGAATAGGGGTATGTCAAACCGCGAGTACGTGCAGCTGCTGTCCGAGGACGGCGAACCGATCGGCATCGCCGACAAGGCCGAGGTGCACGATCACAACACCCGGCTGCACCTCGCGTTTTCCTGCCACATCACCGATGAGCAGGGCCGAATTCTGCTGACCCGGCGCGCGCTGAGCAAGGTCGCCTGGCCCGGCGTCTGGACCAACGCGTTCTGCGGACATCCGGCCCCCGGAGAGTCCTTCGAGTCGGCAATTTCGCGGCGTGCGGCCGACGAGCTGGGCACCACGGTCACCGACATCACCCCGTTGCTGCCCGACTTCCGCTACCGCGCGGTGGATGCCAGCGGCATCGTCGAGTACGAGATCTGCCCGGTCTTCTCCGCCACGCTCTCCTCGGATCTGGTGCCCAACCCCGACGAGGTGGCCGAGTACCGCTGGGTTGAGCCCGCGGATCTCGCCCAGCTGGCCAAAATCGCCCCCTGGTCGATCAGCCCGTGGCTGGTTGAACAGCTCGAACAGCTCGACGCCTAACCGCAAAAACGGCAATCGCCCCACCGCATGGTGGGGCGATTGCCGTGAGGCCGGAAGGCTAGGCACCGAGCGCACCCTGGCTGGTGTCCGAGATGTCCGTGCGCTTGAAGTTCTGGAACGAGCGCGAGGCGGTCGGCCCACGCTGGCCCTGATAGTGCGACCCGGTGGTGGCGCTCCCGTAGGGGTTCTCGGTTTCCGAGGTCAGCTGGAAGAAGCACAGCTGACCGATCTTCATGCCGGGCCAGAGCCGAATCGGGAGGTTGGCGACGTTGGCCAGCTCGAGGGTCACGTGGCCGGTGAAGCCGGGGTCGATGAAGCCCGCGGTGGAGTGGGTCAGCAGACCCAACCGACCCAGCGAGGACTTGCCCTCGAGGCGTGCGGCAATGTCATTGGGCAGGGTGACCCGCTCATAGGTGGCCCCGAGCACAAACTCGCCCGGGTGCAGGATGAAGGGCTCGTTGGGATCGGTCTCGACCATCCGAGTCAGCTCCGACTGCTCCTCGGAGGGATCGATGTAGGAGTACTTGTGGTTGTCAAACAGCCGGAAGAACCGGTCGAGGCGCACATCCACGCTGGAGGGCTGAACCAGCTCGGGCGCAAACGGCTCAAGGCCAATGCGGTTGGCGTTGATCTGGGCTTTGATATCACGGTCGGAGAGCAGCACGTGGCCCATCCTACAGCGGATTCCCGCGGAACCTACCGTACTCGGCACGCCCGTTCACGCCGCGCCGCCTTGCGCGGCGTTCGTTGTCTAGTAGAGTGGGGAAATCGACGCTCCGGCGGCGATACGCGAATGTAGTTCAATGGTAGAACTCCAGCTTCCCAAGCTGGTAGCGCGGGTTCGATTCCCGTCATTCGCTCCAGTTTTGAGTCGAGTTTCCGCGGCTAGTGCCCGGTGGACTCGCGCACCAGCACCCGCGGGGTCACCAGCAGGCCCGTGCTTCTTGTCCCGTCGACGATTTCCAGCGAGGCGCGGACGATCTCATCCACGACCGAATCCAGGGTGGTGAGACCCGGGCTTGTGACGCCCGAGAGCGCGGTGCCGTCGAAGGTGGCCAGGGCGATGTCCTGGGGGACACGCAGTCCCGCATGCTGGAACGCGGTGAGCAGGCCCAGGGAGACCACGTCGGCCGTGCAGATCACGGCGTCCGGCATGTCCGCGGATTCGCGCAGGATGCGGGCCGCCTCGGTTCCGCTGTGCATCGAAAAGGTGGGCATCTGGAGGACCGTGCAGCCGAGCCCAGCCACCTCGCGGAACGCTTCGGCCCGCTCGCGGCTGGCCGAGGAGCGCGGCTCGGCATCCACCAGGACGATGCGCTCGCGGCCGCCCTCGCGCAGGTGCTCAACCAGCAGTCGGATTCCGGCGGCATTGTCCAACCTGACCGCGGGAGCATCCACACCGGCGGCGATACGGTCCACCTGAACCACCGCATGCGTGGCCGCGAGTGCGGCAATTGCCGGAGCGCTGCCCTCATGGTCCACCGGGGCGATCAGCACCGCGTCCACCAGAACCCGGTCCATATCTGCGAGTTGACGACGTTCACTCTCGACCGAGTCGTTGGTATCGAAGGTCACCACGCGGCGACCCTCGGCGTCCAGGTGCCGCGAATAGGAGGCGACCAGCTCGGCGTAATAGGGATTCGCCACCGAGGGCACCACGAGCGCGATCGAGCCGGTGGTCTGCAGGCGCAGGGCACGGGCCGCGGCATTCACGCGATAGCCGAGCTCCACGGTGGCGGCCTGAACGCGTTCGGCCAGCTCCGGGGCCACGTTCCGATCCACGCCGGAGAGCACCCGGCTGGCGGTCGTCGGGGAGACACCCGCGGCGGTTGCCACATCCTTGAGACTCACGCGTCTGGCCATCGGTCCTCCTGCACGTCAATCTTTTTAGAGTACCAACAACACGGCCTCCGGCTTGACAGATTTGGAACCTCATGCGACATTTGGGAAATGCATTTCCCACACAATGATGTTGACGTTTTGGTGATCGGCTCGGTAAACCTCGATACCGGATTTACGCTGCCCCGCGCCCCGCGGGTGGGCGAGACGATCGCCGCGCTCGACATGGTGGAACGCGGCGGCGGAAAGGGCGCAAACCAGGCCTATGCCGCCGCTCGCGCGGGCGCGTCGACAACGCTGCTGGCGGCCGTCGGGCACGACGCCGATCCCGCCCTCGCGGACCTGCGCACGGTGAACGTGGCCCTGGGAGACCTGGTGAGCGTCCCGAATGTGCCCACCGGACGCGCGGTCCTGCTGCTGGCCGGCGGCGAAAACACCATCGTGGTCAATGCCGGCGCCAACGCCCACCTCACCGCACAGCACGTGAGCGACTGGGCGGCGACCCACACCGCACCGAGCGTCGTGGCCCTGCAGCACGAGGTCGAGGCCCCCGTGATCGATGCCGCCCTCGACGCCTTCGGCGAGCGCGCCCGCATCGTCCTGAACCCCTCCCCCTGGCGCGACGGCGCGGCCGAGGCCGTGCGCCGAGCCCACGTCGTGGTGCTCAACGAGGTCGAACTGGAGCAGGCCCTGGACCTGGAACCGGTCACCGATGAGGAGCCCCTGGCCATCGCCCACCGCCTGATCGGTGACCTGCCCGGCGGCGACGTCGTGGTCACCCTCGGCGGCGACGGCGCCCTCGTGCGCCAGGGCGGCGAGGTCACCCACGTTCCCGCGATCCGCACCACTCCGGTCGACACCGTCGGTGCCGGAGATGCGTTCCTGGGAACCCTCACCGCGGCCCTCGCCCGCGGCGAAGACCTGGTTTCGGCGGCCACCGCCGGGGCCACCGCGGCCGCGGTCGTGGTCACCATTCACGGCGCTCGGGACACAACTCCGATGCCCTAAGCCCATCCCCAGCTAGATTTCGGCCCGCTCCCAGCGGCACCCCTCATCGTGGACCTCCCCTCCACGTCCCCCACTTCGTGACCTCGGCGACGCGATCACGATCCCGGTGCTCAGTCACCCCGGTTTCCGGGCACCACCCCTCCCCACAACCGCCATTTGAAAGGCACATCATGAGCAACGAGGCTCAGGCTCGCGACACCGCAGGCTCAGCCCTCACCGTTGAAACCAACGGTGTAAACCCCGTCCCCGACAGCGAACGTCGAGGTTCCCCCCGGGGCCTGTTCGCCGTGTGGTTCGCCTGGAACATTTCGATCCTGGGCATCAGCTACGGCATCTTTGTTTTCACCCTGGGACTGGACGTCTGGCAGACGATCCTGGCCGGCACCATCGGCTACATCATCTCCGCCTCCCTGGTGGGTGTGCTGGCCGTCGGCGGTCCGCGCACCGGCCTGCCGACCCTGGTGCAGACCCGGTTCGCCTTCGGCCTGCGCGGCAACGTGGTACCCGCCTTCTTCGCCTACCTGTCGAACATGGGCTGGAAGGTGACCATCATCACCCTGGCCTCCACCACCGGCGCCAACCTGTTCTCGACCTTGTGGCCGAGCGTCTTCGGCAACGGTTCGGGCAAGCCCGCGACCTTCATCGTGGTGATCTGGTTTGTGGTTGTCCTCGCGGTCACCATGGCCGTGGCCGTGCTAGGGCATGAGTTCATCATGAAGATCGAGGTGTGGATCTCCTGGGTCACCGGCATCATGACCATCGCCTTCCTGGGCTTTGTGCTGCCCGAGGTCAAGTGGGACCAGCTGGGTCAGACCCCGGCCGGCGGCCCGCTGGTCTTCATCGGCGGCGTGATCATGGCCATGACCATGGTGGGCATCGGCTTCCTCAACTACGGCGGTGACTTCGCCCGCTACCTGCCGCGCAAGACCCCGGCCAAGTCGGTCATCGGCTGGACCACCCTGGGCCTGTCGCTGCCGGTTGTGGCCCTGCTGATCGTGGGTGCCCTGCTCGTGGGCAGCGATCCCAAGCTCGGTGCGGCCGCCGCCTCCGACCCGATCGGTGCGCTCACCGCGCTGCTGCCGATGTGGTTCTTCATCCCGTTCTCGATCGTGATCGTGATCTCACTGATCTCGGCCGCCATCACCGGCGTCTACAGCTCGGGCCTGGCCCTGATGGCCGTGGGCTTCCCGCTGCGCCGCTCGATGACCACCGCGATCAACGCGCTGATCATCGCCGCCGGAGCCTTCTACCTGCTCTTCATCTCCGACTCCTTCCTGGCGACCTTCCAGTCCTTCCTCTCGCTGATCGCGGTCATGATGGGCACGATGGGTGGCATCCAGCTGGTGGACTTCATCCGTCAGCGTCGCCTGAACTGGGACACGCGTCTCGCGCTGCCCGCCGGTTACGGTGGACGCACGGTGCGCTGGACCGCCCTGGCCAGCCTAGCCCTGGGCACCATCGTGGGCCTGGGTACCGTGACCAGCGCCGACCCCAACTTCGCTCACGTCACCGGGTTCCTGCTGACCCCGGAGGCACGCGCCGGGGTGATCGGCTCCAGCAACATCGGAGTGATCATCGCCCTGGTTCTCGGTGCGGCAAGCTACGCTCTGCTCACCTTCGGTTTCAAGATTGATCCGAAGCCCGATTTCTCCAAGATCGACCCGTCGATCACCAAATAACATCCTCGGGGCGCGGCACCCGCCGCGCCCCACCGGTTTCCTCAAGGGAGCAACATGAGCGACAACGCAGCGGGCGCCATCGGCACCCCCACCAGCAGCACGATGGGGGTCGAGGCGAACGGTATCAATCCGGTTCCGGACGCCGAGCGTCGGGGTAAGCCCAGCGGGTTGTTCCCGGTCTGGTTCTCCTGGAACGTCTCGATTCTGGGGGTGAGCTACGGAATCTTCATCTTCACCCTGGGGCTGAATGTCTGGCAGACGATCATCGCCGGGACCCTCGGCTATCTGATCTCGGCCGCGCTGGTGGGCCTGATCGCCGTGGGTGGTCCGCGCACCGGCCTGCCCACGCTCGTGCAGACCCGCTTTGCGTTCGGCTCCAAGGGCAACTTCCTGCCCGCCTTCTTCGGCTACCTCTCCAACACCGGCTGGCAGGTGACCAGCATCACGCTGGCCTCGACCACCGGGGCAAACCTGTTTGCCAAGGTGTGGCCCGCGCTCTTTGCCGGAGACGGCGGTGCCCCCACCGTGCCGACCACCGTGGGCTGGTTCATCGTGGTGCTCGCGGTCACCATGACCGCCGCGGTGTTTGGCCACGGATTCATCCTGGCCATCGAGGTGTGGATCGCCTGGATCACCGGCGTGATGACCATCGCGTTCCTGTTCTTTGTGCTCCCCGAGGTCAAGTGGGGTCAGCTGGGCACCGCCCAGGCGGGCGACCCGTTTGTGTTTGTGGGCGGCATCATCATGGCCATGACCATCGTGGGCATCGGCTTTATCAACTCCGGCGGCGACTTCTCCCGCTACCTGCCCCGCAAGACCCACGCCCGCGGCGTGATCGGGGCGACGACCTTCGGTATCGCCGTCCCGGTGATCGCGATGCTCGTCGTGGGGGCGCTGCTGGTCGGCAGCGATGCCAAGCTCGGTGAGGCCGCCGCCAACGACCCGATCGGTGCGCTGACCTCGCTGCTGCCGATGTGGTTCTTTATCCCGTTCTCGATCGTGATCGTGTTGTCCCTGGTGTCCGCCGCGACCACCGGTATCTACAGCTCGGGCCTCGCGCTGATGGCCGTGGGATTCCCGCTGCGTCGCTCGGTCACCACCGCGATCAACGCGCTGCTGATCGCCGCCGGCGCCTTCTACCTGCTCTTCATCTCGACCTCGTTCCTGGCTACGTTCCAGTCCTTCCTCTCGCTGATCGCCGTGCTGATGGGCACCATGGGTGGCATCCAGCTGGTCGACTTCATCCGCCAGCGTCGCCTGAACTGGGACATCCGGATGATCAACGGGTCGGGCTTCGGCGGCCGCGACTGGCGCTGGACCGCGTTTGTGAGCCTGATCATCGGCACCATCGTGGGCCTCGGCACCGTGACCAGCGCCGACCCCAACTTCGCCCACATCACCGGGTTCTTCCTCACCAAGGAGGCCCGCGAGGGTGTGATCGGGGCCAGCAACATCGGCGTGATCGGCGCGATGCTGCTCGGTGCCGCGCTCTACGCGCTGCTGACCTTCGTCCTTAAGGTGGACCTGCCGCCGGACCGCTCGAAGCTCCCGGCCTCCGAGCAGGGTGACCTGCCCGCGGACGCCGAGATTCTGGCGGTCGGGGTGGCCGTGGCTGTTCCTGCTGCCGTTCCCGAGGACGTCGTAGCAACCGAGGCCCCCGAAACCGCCGAGGCTCCCGAGGCCGAGCTCGATCCCGAGGCTGCCCGATGAACACCGAGCGCGCCGCCGACGTTGCCAACACCACCGACGCTGCCAACACCGCCGACGCCGCCGCAATGTTGGCCACCGACGCATCCTTTGTGACCCCCGACGTCTGGCACTCCCCGGCGACCTACTGGTTCTGGCACCACCTGCCCGACGAGGATCAGGTGCGCACCCAGGTGCGGCAGATGCACGCGGCCGGAATCAAGAGCTTCCAGGTTCAGGCGCGCCTGTCGTTCCCGATGCACGAGTATCTGGAACCCGCCTACCTCACCGCGTGCCGCTGGGCCGTGGAGGAGGCCGCCGCGCTGGGCATGATCGTGGGCTTCTACGACGACTACAACTGGCAGACCGGCCAGGCCGGCGGCCGCGCGGTTGCCGGGCACGACCACCTGCGCGAACGTCACCTGTTCTGGACCCGGATCGAGCTTTCGGACGGCACGGGAACCGGGGAGATCTCCGGCATCGTCTCGGGCACCGAGGGACTCGGCCCCGCCGCGATGGCCTGGCACTACGACGGCAGTGTGCCGCTCTGGACCGACTGGCGGATCGAGCGGGCGCTGGCCGTCGACGGTACCGAGACCACCGCCCGCGCCACCTCGGCGAGCGTCGTGGACATTACCGCCGCAACCCGCATCGAGGCCACCGATACCGAGGCGGCGCTGAGCATCGCCGGTGCGAACCCCGCGCTGGGGTCGGCCCTGGTCCTGGTGTCCGCCCGGTCCTCCACCTCGCACCTGGTCAATCCGCTGGATCCCGAGGCCGTGGATCGCTTCATCGAGGCGGGCTATGAGCCCTTCCGCGAGGCCGTCGGCGACCACTTCGGTTCCACGGTGCGCTACGTCTTCTTCGATCAGCCGCACGCGGTCTACTACGACTGGGCGCAGCGCTCGGGCGGGGTCGGCTCCTCGGTCCCGATCCACACCACGACGCTGGATCTGGCCCGCGCGATCGGCGAAGACACCCATGCGGCAACGATCTGGGCGGTCTTTACCGAGACCGAGGACCCCGCGGCCCTCGCCCTGCGCGCCCGATTCTGGCAGTTCTACGCCGAGCTCTCGATGGAGGGGTTCCTGGGGAAGCTGCGCGACTGGAGCCACCGCTACGGCCTGCTGCAGTCCGGCCATGAGGTCCTGACCCACATCGGCACGTTCACCCCCGGCACCGAGTTTGGCGACTGGGACCTGCGGGCAAACTTCGGCCTCGACCACTTCGGTGTGGATGCCTACCGTGACCTCACCGCCGTGGATGCCCAGGATGGCGTGGCCCAGCTGAGCCCGCGCCTGGGCGACTCGATTGCCCGCGCGACCGGACGCACCGGCACGATCGTCGAGCAGTACTTCCTCACTCCACCCGAGGGTGGCACCCCCTGGTCGGGCCACTGGGGACTGACCCTGGACGAGCTGCGTTCCACCACGATCCGGCACCACCTAGCCGGTATGCGGCAGATGGTCTTCCACGGGTTTTATCAGACCCACGGGCACGGTAACGATCATGAGTCGATGGCCAACCCGCGCTTCGACTTCCCGCCGGGCATCAACTTTGAGCCCTGGTTTGCCGACTTCCACGCGGCCTTTGCTGCCGAGTCTGCCCGGCTGAGCGAGTTCCTCGAACCGCTCTCCGACGAGGCCTCCGTGCTGCTGTTTTGGCCGCTGCGCACCATCTGGACCCACGGCCAGTCGGGTGCTCACTTCGACCAGTTTGGTGCCTGGGCGAAGGCTCTGGACACCGCCGGAATCCCCTGGCGGGTGGTGGATGAGCGCGCCCTGGCGGACATCGCGGCGGGATCGATCCCCACCGCGCAGATCCTGGTGCTGCCCGGTGTGCGAACGCTCGCTAATGAGGCCAGCGTGGCATCGCTCGAAGCCATCGAGGGCACGGGAATCCGGGTGTTCCGCTCGGGGGACGATCTCACAACGCTCCAGGACGGTGCCGCCGCTCGCGCGCTACCCGGCACCCATCTGAGCACCGCACCCGAGGCGTCGGCGCTGGCCGCCGTGCTCGGCGTCGCGCCATCGGGCGCCACGGTGTTCCGTGTCGAGATGCACGGCGCGGGAGATGACGGTATCAACGACGGCACCGCTGGGTCTGCGGACAACGCCGGCCTGCGAATCCGAGCCGGAGTCGACGCCCGCGGGTTCACCCGGGTCGCGCTCTTCAACGACGGGGTGTCCTCCGTATCCGGTGTGCTCACCGGCACCGTGGTTGCCGAATGGGACGCCTCCGGCGGCCAGGCACGATCGCTGACCGACCACCGGGTCGCCCTGGAACCGGGCGAGCTGCGCCTGTTTGTGTGGGCGGGTTCGGCCGCACACGAGAGCCAGACACCGAGCACCGGCTCGCGATCGGCCAGCAACGTCGACGCCCAGGCCAACCCAGGCACCCCGGCCCCCGCGGACACCCGGATCCTCTCGAACGACTGGTCCCTCACCACGGCACACGGCGGCTCAAGCGTCCCGATCGATGTGACTGCCGGCTGGCAGACCGTGCTTCCCGAGTACTCGGGCGCCGCCACCTACCGCACCACGTTCGAGCTGGCCGAGGTCTCGGGGGCAATCCTCGAGTTGCCCGCGGTGTCCGGCTCGGCCCGACTGTTGATCAACGGCACCCTCGTCGGCGAGCGCGGCTGGCGCCCCTACCGTTTCGCGATCCCCGCGGAGCTGCTGCGCGTGGGCACCAACGAGGTGGCGATCACCGTATTCGGATCCGCAGCCAACGAGTTCTATGCGGGTACCGGGTTGCGTCCCGAACCCGAACTCACCGGGCTCCTGGCCACACCCACACTGTTCCTTACTCCCCCGACGGAAGGCTCACACCATGCTTAAAGGAATCGATCCGCTGCTCTCCGCTGACCTGCTCTATGCGATCGCCCGGATGGGCCACGGCGACGTTCTCGCCGTAGTGGACCGCAACTACCCCGCGCACGCGGCCGGGGCCGAGGTCATCACCCTGCCGGGAATCGACGTAACCCGGCTGGCGAAGGCGCTGTTCACCGTGTTCCCCGTGGACACGTTCATCCCCACGCCGATCGGCCGGATGGAGGTCGTGGGCGAACCCGAGGAAATCCCCGAGGTGCAGCGTGAGCTGTTCGCCGCGGCCGAGGCCGCCGAGGGGCGCGCAATCGGGATCGAATCAATCGAGAGATTCGAGTTCTACGTTCGCGCCCGCTCGGCGTTTGCGGTCATCGCCACCACCGATGACCGCCCCTACGGCTGCTTTCTGATCACCAAGGGTGTGGTTTAGGAATCGACTCGGGCGGGGGTGGCGTGCGGGAACACGTCCACGCTCCGGTGGAAACCGGTAAAGCCCAACCGCTCCCAGGCGCGTGAGGAGTGCTGAGTTGCCCGAATGATTTCCTCGGGCACGGCCTCCTCACGCTGCCAGGCACGCTGGGCGACAAAGCCCAGGCGCGGAAGCAGAAGCTGCGCGGCATCATCGAAGTTCTCCACGGTCTCGCACCACAGCGCCGCCTCGATCCCCGAAACGCGGATCCGTCCGGCGACGATATCCGCCTGTGATTCCGGTTCCCAATCGATGATCGACCAGGATGGCGTGGGGACATACCCCTTATTCCCCAAGCGCTCATCGAACGCTCGCTGCTGCTCCGGGTCGCTGCTGCCCTCCGAGGGGGTCCGGTCCAGATAGAGCGGATCGCTCGAGGACACGATGGTGCCGATCCCCGCGGTCCCGATCAGCCGGTGGTCATGGGTCGACGCGGTCAATAGGCCGTCTGCCTCGGCCTTGTCCACCAGGGGCCGCAGCTCAGCCGGAGCGGCGGCACGCACTTTTTCCGGGTCAATCTGGTCACGATCGCCCACCCACAGCTGCACCAGGTCCGTCGGGCCGTGCGCGCCCGCTCGAACCGCCTCCTGCCAGGTGATTCCACGCCGCCCAAGTCCGTGTAGCTCGGCCAGGCACTCGCGGATAAACTCGGCATACACCTCACGCGGGGACCCAAAAACCTCATCGCCCCCGATATGTACGTACGGGGAGTCAAAGCGGGTGGCAACCTCGCTCAGAACCGCGCGCGCAAACGGGGCAACACCCGGATCGGACCAGTCCAGGTAGGTGAGCAGCGGAACCACGCCAACCCGGGTCTCAAACCCGGGGAGTGCCTGCACGGTCTCGGCCACGTGGCCGGGGAAATCCACCTCCGGCACCAGGGTGACAAACCGGTCGCGAGCGTACTCCACCAGGTGGTCCAGGTCGGCGGCGGTGAAGAACTCCTGCTCCGGAGTCAGCGTCGGATATCCGGGGACCGTAAACCTCCAGGCCTCGACGTCATTGAGATGCAGGTGCAACACGTTGAACTTGTGCAGGGCGAGAAGGTCGATGATCCGCTCGACCTCGTCCACGCTGAACCAGCGCCGCACCACATCCAGCGAGAGCCCACGCCAGGAGTATCGGGGGTAGTCGCGGATTTCAGCCTCGGGCAGCACGTCGAGGGTGATCAGGCTGGCCACCGAGACCAGCGCCCGGAAGAATCCCTCGTCCGATCCCGAACGCACCACCAGGTGCCCGTCCACCGTGCGAACCTCATAGGCCTCGCTCGCGCCCGCCCGGTCGGCGGGACGGGGGTCGGTTCCATGCGGGGTCGGTGCGGGAACACTCTCCCGGCGCAGGATCACATCCGGATCGGAATCATCCGGCTGCAGCGTCACGCCCAGGGCGCGCTCGATCAGCGCAGCGGCCCGGGTCAAAGATTCGGTGAGCCCGGACACCCGAAGCGTCTGATTGGTGAGGGTACGCAGCGGAGCACCGGTGTGCAGGCTGCACGGAAGGGGCAGGGTAATGGGCATCGGATTGTCCTTTTCGAGTAGGGATGAGAGGAGGTCTTAGCGAACGGAGCGGATGCGCCACACACTCGCTGCGGCGATCGTCAGGATCACCAGGCCGCACCAGTACAGGCCCGGATAGCCGCCCAGGAAGGCAACGATCACACCCGCGATAATCGGCGCCATGCTCTGCGGCAGGGTGGTGGCGATGTTGATCACACCCAGGTCCTTGCCGTAGTCGTTGGAACTCGGGAGAACCTGGGTGATCAGGGCCAGGTCCACGGCGTGGAAGGTCCCCGCGGAGACTCCGCCGATCGCGGCACCGATGATCATTCCGGTCAGGGTCGGCGTGATCAGGGGGATGAGCATGCCCACCGCACCAAGCCCCGCCCCCACGGAGACAAAGATGCGCCGGCGGCTCACGCGGTCGGAGATCCAGCCCACAAGCGCGGTGGTCACCACACCAAAAATGAGCGCGGTCAGGGTCAGCACCGGGATAGCGGCGAGCGCATCGGCGTGGGTGAGACCGATGTAATCCTGCAGCACAAAGAACGTGAATACGCCGGTGATGGCCGCGCCCAGGTTGAGGCAGAAACGCCCCAAAAATGCCCAGGCAAAGTCGGGATGCCGGATCGGGTTGACCCAGAAGGTACTCAGCATCTGACGCCACCGGTAGGGTTCGCGCGGTTCGTCCAGGTTGGATTTTCCGGGGTTCAGGACCACAAAGAACGCCGCCCCCAGGAAGACGATACCCGCCACCACCGCATAGGCCAGCAGGAAATTGGGCACGATCATCGAGGCAAAGATCTGCCCCGCGGCCAGGCCAATGCCCATCCCCACGGCAAGCATCGACGCGTAGAGGCCACGACGCTTATCGGGCACCTGATCGGGCAGGATGGCCATCAGCGCGCTGCCCATGAAGTTGAGCGTGATTTGCACCACAATCCATCCCAGGAATACCTGAACCAGGGTGTTGGCGCTACCGATGCCCAGCAGCCCGATTCCGCCGCCGATTGATCCCATCAGGATCCACGGAGTGCGACGGCCAAATCGTGAGCGGGTTCGGTCGGACACCGATCCGGCGATGGGCGAGATGAACAGGGCGATGATCGCCCCGGCACTCGCAATCAGCGTGTAGCTGGCTTCCTTATTGTCCGGGCTCAGCTCCTGAACCTGGGCTTGGAGCAGCAGGCCCACCGCGCCCCACACCACAAACAGCGAGAAGTTTGTGCGAATCAGTCCCCCCAGCAGACGTCGCTGCCCGCGGTTGAGTCGTTCGGCGGATGCCCCGGCACCACCCTCGGCGCTATCCATCACGATGTGCTTGTTCATACGTTCCCCGATCCACTCTGACCAATACCGTACAACATACGGGATTCGTCATCGAGGGGCAACCCTTCCCCGACTTTGCGCACTCGCACCAGCCCCCGATGGCTAGACTGTGTGCATGGGTACACGAGGTCGATACGCCAAGGGTGAGCACATGCGCGTGCAGATTCTCGACGCCGCCCTCGAGGTTTTTGCGGTCGAGGGTTATCGCGGGACCAGTCTGCGCGCGGTGGCCGAGCGCTGCGGCCTCAGCGTCAACGGGGTCATGCACTACTTCGATTCCCGTGAGCGCCTACTCACCGAGATCCTCCTGCACCGCGACCGAGCCTCGCGCAGCGACCTTGCCCAGCGGGCGGCCCAGGAACACGATAAGGGTGCCCCCGAACTGTATGTGGACCTCATTCGCCGCAGCGCCAGTACCCCCGGGCTCATTCAGCTCTTTGTGTCCCTCACCGCGGCCGCACACAGCACGGACCATCCGGCACACGATGTCCTCACCCAGCGCTATGCCCAGCTGCTGGCAGAGATGACCGAGAACGTCGAGGCGGAGCAGGCGGCCGGCAGGCTCACCACCCGCATCCCCGCCGAAAAGCTCTCAAAAATGCTCATCGCCGTGACCGACGGGGCACAGATGCAGTGGCTCCTCGACCCCGACACCCCGCTGGAACAGCCCCTGGAAACCCTGAGCGAGGTTCTGACGATGCTCCGCCCAGACGCGCAGCTCGCGGAAGAGTCGGCCCGGGACTAGCCCGCACCCTTTCACCCGGTTGCCTTCGGGCCAAGGATTCGCGGCGAGGGCCGATCATCCCGCGGCGGCTCGACACGTCTCGCTCGCGATCCCACCTCGGCTCCTACCGACCGGTAGGTTGTCATAGTTTGTCATGAAACTCGCTGTCCCCCGGAAGTGGGGCAATGATGATATTTCCATGACTCTCTCCGCCACCACCGATCCCCTTTCGGCCGCCTCAGATGACCCGGCCGCCGCTCACGCTGCCTGGCGATCCGAGCGGCTGCTCCAGGTCTCCGGACGCACCGGGGCCGCGGCGCTGATCAACTATGTGCCGGTGGATGCCACCGAGCGAGAAATCCCCGAGTTTCCGCTGAGTGCCTGGCGGATCGCGGAGGAACCGGGCGTGCGCGTACGCGCCCACACCGTCGGGGTTACGCTGCGCACCGGCGCGGGTGAGCGCGAGCTGACCCCGGGCGTTGAGACGTTTGTGGAGCGCCTCGGAGCCGACGGATTTCCGCTGATCGAGTATGACCGGTTCACGATCGACGCCTTCAGCCTCGACGGCACCGATTTTGAGCTGCGCGTCTACGACGCCGAAGCCCCCACCGTGACCTCGTTGACCGGGATCGACACCAACCCCTACGATCCCGCCTGGGTCCTCTCCGGCACCTTCCACGCCGGCGAGCCCGACGCCCGGGTGCCCTGGGGCTTCACCCGCGAATCCGATAACGGCCACACCAAGGCGGTCCCCGGCACAATCGCAGTCCGGGTGGGCGAGGCCGACTACTCGCTGCTGGTGTTCGCCGACGGCCCCGCGCTGGTCCTGGTGTTTGCCGATGCCACCACCGGAGCGATCAGCTACGCCCCGGGCCGCTTCCTCCGCCTGGATCCGGTACCCGATGGCGCCCCGATCACCCTTGATTTCAACCGCGCCTTCGTCCCACCCTGCGGCTTCAGCGACTTCTTCAGCTGTCCGATCCCCCCGGCCCACAACCGGGTCTCGGCCGCGATCACCGCGGGCGAGAACCGTGCCCGGCACACCCCCTCGTTCTCCCCGCACCCATAGTCCTCCCCGCATGCCGCCTCCTCCCCAGGATGCGGCCAGACCGGTCCCCGCCGGCTCCCCTTCCCGTCACCCGGTATCCCCGAATCCGGCCGACACCCTCCCCGATCCCCACATCTTCAAAGGACCCCACAATGTCCCAGTCATCCTCCGACGATTTTGCGCTGGCCCGCGTACCCTCCTCGGCCCGACGCCACTGGTTTGGCATCGCCGTGCAGCGCTTTGGCATGGTCGGCGCTCTCGCCCAGTTCCTGATCGGTGCCACCCTCGGCTACGGCATGAACTTCGCCACCGCGTTCCTGGCGATCCTGCTCGGCTCGCTGCTGGTTGAGCTGATCATGCTCGCCGTGGGGATCATCGGCCAGCGCGAGGGCCTGAACACCTCGCTGCTGGCCCGTTGGACCGGTTTCGGCGACATCGGTGCGGCCCTGGTGGGCCTGGCAATCGGCATCAGCCTGATCGGCTGGTTCGGCATCCAGTCCGCTATTTCCGCCGACTCGCTCAACGCCCTACTGCCCGGAGTCATGCCCTCCTGGGCATGGAGCCTGATCTTCGGCCTGATCGTGACCGCGATCGTGGCCTTCGGATTCCTCGGCATGCAGTGGCTCGCGAACATCACGGTGCCGCTGTTCCTGATCCTGGTGGCCTGGTCGGTCACCTCAGAGCTCTCCCGCCACAACTTCGCCGACCTGCTCACCGGCCCCGCCCCCGGCCCCTCGCTGAGCCTGATCGCCGGTGCGGGAATCGTCGCCGGTGGTGTGATCGTGGGCGCAATCATCACCCCCGATATGACCCGCTTCAACCGCTCGGGATCCGACGTGGTCAAGCAGACCGTTGTTGGCGTCTCGCTCGGTGAGTTTGTGATCGGTCTGGCCGGCGTCCTGGTCGCCCACGGTGCCCGCAGCGGCGACATCGTGGCCATCATCACCTCCTCGGTGGGCCTGATCGGCCTGATCATCGTGGTCTCCGGCACGCTCAAGGTCAACGACTGGAACCTGTACTCCTCGACCCTCGGCGTGATCACCTTTGTGCACACCCTGTTCGGCGTACGCCTCAACCGCCTGTGGACCACCGTGATCTTCGGTGTGGTGGGATCGATCCTCGCCGCCGCCGGAATCCTCGGCAAGTTCACCGACTTCCTGGTGCTGCTGGGGGTCGTCTTCCCGCCGATCGCGGGCATCATGGTGGCCGAGTACTTCATCGTCAAGGCGTTCCGCGGGCTGCTGGATAAGCGCGGTGAGGACGAGACCGCACTGCCCGCAACCGCCCCGCGCTGGGTCCCGGCCACGCTGATCATCTGGGCCGTCTCGGCCCTGGTGGGCCACTTTGTCACCTGGGGAATCCCCGCCGTCACCAGCCTGCTGCTCTCGATTGTTCTCTACGTGATCGCCGGCAAGCTGGGCCTGGTGCGCGGGGTCGGCGTCGCCCACACCAGCAAGATCGAGGTGGCCGCATAGTGTCCACCCGCACCCGCGATTCCCTGTCCACCACGAACGGAGTGTCCGCATGAGCGAGGTTCAGATTCCCGCCACCGTCCCCGCCCCTATCGCGCGGGCCCTGCGCATCGGGATCGATGTGGGTGGCACCAACACCGATGCCGTCCTGATGGATGGGCGCAAAGTGCTGGCCGGGGTCAAGCGCTCGACCACCGCGGATGTGACCTCGGGCATCGGCGACGCGATCCGGGCCCTGCGCGAGCAGTCGCCGTTTGAAAACGCGGATGTGCGCGCCGTGATGATCGGCACCACGCACTTTGTCAACGCCCTCGTCCAGGCCCGGGACCTGGCCCCCACCGCGGTGGTGCGGCTGGGTCTTCCGGCGAGCGCCGCGCTGCCGCCGCTCACCGACTGGCCCGAGACCCTGGTGTCCGCGATTTCCGCAAAGGTGTACCTGGCACACGGCGGTCACGAGTTCGACGGTCGTCCGATTTCGCCGCTGGACCCCGCTGAGCTGCGCGCCCAGGCCGCCGACATGCGCGCCGCCGGGGTGCGCTCGGTCGCCATCGCCTCGGTGTTTAGCCCGCTGAACGCCGAGCTGGAATCCGCCGCGGCCGAGATTCTGCGCGCCGAGCTACCCGAGTTTGTCACCTTCTCGCTGTCGCACGAGATCGGCCGACTGGGGATCCTGGAGCGCGAAAACGCCACGGTGATCAACGCGGCCCTGCGCGAGCTGGGTACCGAGGTGATCGAGGGTCTGGCAACCACCGTGCGCGGACTCGGGATCACCGCCCCGATCTACCTCAGCCAGAACGACGGCACCCTGATGGACGAAGACTTCGTGCGCCGCTACCCCGTCGCAACCTTCGCCTCGGGCCCGACCAATTCGATGCGTGGGGCCGCCGAAACCACGGGCCTGGCAACCTGCGCGGTCGTGGATGTGGGCGGAACCACCGCGGATATCGGCCTGATCGAGGGCGGGTTCCCGCGCGAGGCCGCGGCGAGCGTCGCGGTCGCCGGGGTGCGCACCAACTTCCGCATGCCCGATGTGATCTCGATCGGCATCGGCGGCGGCTCGATCGTCAACGTCGACACCGCCGAGGTGGGTCCCGAATCGGTCGGCTTCCGACTCACCGAGAAGGCCCTGGTCTTCGGCGGCGACGTGCTGACCGCCACGGACATCGCGGTCGCCGGAGGCCGGGTCACCCTGGGTGATCCCGCCCGAGTCGCCCACCTGGACCCGGCGCTGGTGGAGCGCGTATTGCACCGAATCGATCAGCGCATCGCCGAGGCCATCGACCGCATGCGCACCTCCCCGGAGCCGATCCCCGTGGTCGCGGTGGGTGGCGGCGCCGTGCTGCTCGCGCCGACCCTGCCCGGGCTGGGCGAGATTGTCCGGCCCGAAAACGCCGGGGTCGCCAATGCGATCGGCGCCTCGATCTCGCAGGTGGGTGCCGAAATCGACACGGTGGAATCCATCGTTCCCGGGAGCCGCGACACCGTGCTCGCTGCGCTCAAGGAGCGTGCCATCGCCGAGGCGATTGCGGCCGGAGCCGACCCGGCAACGGTCACCATTCTCGACGTGGACGAAATCCCGATCCCCTACCTCCCCGGCGGTGCGACGCGTGTGCGCATCAAGGCCGTGGGTGACCTCGAAGGAGTCTCCGCATGAGCTGGGAACTGACCCGGGCCGACCTGCCCGACCTCGCCCGCGGTGCCGCGTTCCTCGGTACCGGTGGTGGCGGCGACCCGTACATCGGTCACAAGCTGGTTGAGCTGGCCCTCGGGGAGGGATCGATCACGATCCTCGATCCCGACGAGATTGCCGATGACCTGTTTGTGATCCCGGTCGCGCTGATGGGTGCCCCCACGGTGATCATCGAGAAGCTCCTCGCCGGCCACGAACCGCTGACCGCGCTGCGCCACCTGGAGGCGCACTACGGCCGCCAGGCCGACGCGACCATGCCGATCGAGTGCGGCGGGGTGAACTCGCTGATCCCGCTGTTGGTGGCCGCGCAGACCGGCCTGCCGGTTGTGGACGCCGACGGGATGGGGCGCGCGTTCCCCGAGCTCTCGATGGAGACCTTCGCGGTGTACGGCGTGAATGCGTCGCCCATCGCGTTGACCGCCGAACGCGGCGAGCACATCATCCTGGACACCGGCGCGGATAACCGCCGGATCGAGCAGCTTGCGCGGGCGTTGACGGTCGAGCTGGGCGGCTCGGCCGCGATTGCCGAATATGCGATGACCGGGGCGGATGTGCGCCGCACCGGCGTTCCCCGCACCATCTCGATGGCCCTGTCGATCGGGCGTGCCATCCGCGAGGCGCGCGCCGAGCACCGCTCCCCGTTCGAGGCCATCGCCGATGCGCTGGCCCCCACCCTGTACTCGCACGTGCGGGAGCTGTTTGTGGGAAAGATCGTCGACGTCGAGCGCCGCACCGAGGGCGGCTTCGCCCGCGGCCGCGCCAAGCTCGTCTCGGCGGATGCCACGGATACCAGCGCCTTCGAGATCGACTTCCAGAACGAAAATCTGGTCGCCCGACGCGATGGCCGGCTGGTCGCGATCGTCCCGGACCTGATCTGCGTGGTGGACCAGGAAACGGCCGAGCCGATCACCACCGAAGCCCTGCGCTACGGTCAGCGAGTACGGGTACTCGGGGTCTCCACCCCGGCGCTCATGCGCACCCCCGAGGCCCTGGACACCTTCGGCCCACCGGCCTTCGGGCTGACCGATGCCTTCGTCCCGGTGGAGGAACTGAGCTAGCCTGAAATAGCTCGTTCAGGCTAGCCTCTAGCGGACTTGATCCACTACGTTACGTGAACACCTACGTGGTCGCCCCGGTATTCAGTCTCAGAGCTGACCCGGGGCGTTCCCATGCGTGGGGCGAATCCCGCGGCGAAAGCCCATTCGTAATCTCTGCATCTCGGGGGTTCGCCGAGGGGGAGTCACGGAAACCGAGGACACCACGATTCGGGGCCGACACGGCCTCCCCTATCATGGTGATAACTCCGGTCCACCGCTGGCTCGGACACTCATCGGGGGCCATGATGAACGCACTGACCACACTCGACCGCCGCATCTCCTGGCGCATCGCCGGCATCCTGCTGATCGCATCGGCGATCACGCTGGGAACGCCGGTGCCGCTGATCCCGTCCCCCCTGGTGCCCTCCCTGCTGCAGGTGTCGGCGCTCGTGCTTCTGGGATGGGGTGGTGGTTCGGGCGGAAACATCGTTGGGGGCAAGCGTTCGGGCACCATTGCTCTGGCCATCCTGGCCGTGTGGACGGGACTGACAGCGCTAGTCATCGTGTTTTGGGCGTCGTTTAGCCCGCTGAACCCCGCGCTCCTCACCCTCTGGACCGCATTTGGTTTTCTCCACTTCGCCCTGTTGGCGATCGTTGCGGTGCAGGTCGGGCAAAACCGTGCCCTCCTCCTCGGATGGCGCTGGGTCCCGCTCGCCATCCTCGCCGCAACCGCGGTGATCTCGGGGATCACGGCGGCGGTAGCCCAGGCAGATTTTGGCGCATTCGGGCCGGCCACATCCATCATGACCGGCCTCAGCGCTCTTGTCAGTGCCCTCGCCCCGGCGCTGATCGGAATTCTCGCACTGCTCACCCCGGTCCCGTCGACCGACACCAGCCCTCGGCAACCCGAGTCACACGTCATCATGTAGCGCCGCGGAGCGCGGCTCGAGGGTGAGTGTGCCCACGCTCACCCACGGGATCGTGGCGGTAGTCCAGCCGCTGCGGTACAGCACCGCATCGGGGGTGAGTTCGAGTCTGGGCGCGGTGCGGGTGAGGAGGAGCTGGAGCAGGATAAAGGCGAAGCCGATCACCGCAAAGAGCGCGGGCGCTTCGGGGCATATTCGGCGGGTACGCGCACCTTTGGATTTGCCACCCACACAATTTGCAGATTTGCCACGGCCCGCCCCACTACGTCTATCGACCGGTAGCCCCGCGCCCACCGGTGCTCTCGGACCTACCGTAGTGTGACTGCGGCCACGATCATCGAGGCATCAGGCTTACCCGGCTACGTCGGACCTGTGAGCACCCCACACAAACGTCCCGCCCACGATCCGAGGATCACGGGCGGGACGTTTGTGGGTACGCTACCTACTGGTTGGAGAAGGCGTCGTCGAAGGAGCCCTCCGGGAGCTTCCACAGCAGGGAGCGCACGAAGTTCACCGCGTCGGCGGCACCAACGAGGCGGTCCATGCCGGCGTCCTCCCACTCGACCGAGATCGGGCCGTTGTAGCCGATCGAGCTCAGGGCGCGGAAGGAGTCCTCCCAGGGCACGTCGCCGTGTCCGGTGGAGACGAAGTCCCAGCCGCGGCGCGGGTCGCCCCAGGGCAGGTGCGAGCCCACAACGCCGGCGCGGCCGTTGTGCGGGCGCAGGCGGGTGTCCTTGCAGTCCACGTGGTAGATGCGGTCGGCGAAGTCGACGATGAAGCCGACCGGGTCGATGTTCTGCCACATCATGTGCGAAGGGTCCCAGTTGAAGCCGAAGGCCTCGCGACGGTTCAGCACCTCGAGGGTGCGCACGCTGGTCCAGTAGTCATACGCGATCTCGCCCGGGTGCACCTCGTGGGCGAAGCGCACACCCTCGGCGTCGAAGACGTCGAGGATCGGGTTCCAGCGGTTTGCGAAGTCCTCATAGCCGGCGTCGATGACCGAGGCGGGTACCGGCGGGAACATCGCCGAGTACTGCCAGATCTTCGATCCGGTGAAGCCCACCACGGTATCCACGCCGAGCTTGCGGGCCACGCGGGCCGAGCGCTTCATGTCCTCGGCGGCGCGCTGACGCACACCCTCGCCATCGCCGTCGCCCCAGGTGTAGGGGCGGACGATGGACTGGTGACGGAAGTCGATCGGGTCATCACACACGGCCTGGCCGGTGAGGTGGTTCGAGATCGCAAACACCTGCAGGTTGTAGCGCTTGAGGATCTCCAGGCGCGAGGCCAGGTACGAGTCGTCCTCGTCGGCGAGCTTCAGGTCGAGGTGATCGCCGGAGGCGGCAATCTCCAGGCCGTCGTAGCCCCACTCGGCGGCCAGACGAGCGACCTCTTCGAAGGGCAGGTCAGCCCACTGTCCGGTGAACAGGGTGACGGGAAGTCGTGCTTCAGTCATTTCAATCTCCTCTAGTCCAGAACCACGGTCTGACCGGACGCTGCCGAGTCGAGCACCGCCTGGGTGATGATGCCCGCGCGCAGGCCGTCGGCGAAGGTCGGCAGGCCCACGGGGGTCTCACCGGCGATGGCGGCGTAGGTGTCGGCTACAAAGCCGTTGAAGGCGTCCTGATACCCCTGGGCGTGACCCGAGGGCACCACGCAGAGGCGCGCGGCATCGGCGTCGAGGCGGTCGGCCTCGCGCGGCAGCACGCGGTTCTCGGCGATGGTGCCGAGCCACAGGGAATCCGGCTGTTCCTGCTCGAACACGATGCTCGAGTCGGTGGCCGAGATCTTCAGCACCAGGCCGTTCTTGAAGCCCGGGGCGACCTGCGAGACCAGGAGTGTGCCGATGGCGCCGCCCACGGTTTCGAAACTCACCGACACCGCGTCCTCGGTGGTCACGGTTCCGGTGCCCGAGCGCTCGGCCAGGAAGGTGCGGGTGCGCGCATACAGCGAGTGGATGCGGTCGCCACCGATGAACTCGATCAGGTCAACCAGGTGCGATCCGATGTCCGCAAACGCGCGGGATTTCCCGCCCTGCGCGGAGTCCACGCGCCAGTTGTCCGAGTCGGCGGCGGCGAGCCAGTCCTGTAGGTACTCGCCCCCGATCGTCAGAACCCTGCCACCGGCGGCGATCTGCGCACGCGCCTCACGAGCCATTGGATGGAAGCGGTAGACGAAGGGCACGGTGGCGATGACACCGGCGGCCGCGGCGGCCTCGGTAATGCTGCGCGCCTCGGCAGGAGTCGTGGCCAGCGGCTTCTCGCACACCACGTGCTTGCCGGCGGCGATCACCGCGGCGGCCTGCTCGGCGTGCAGCGCGTTCGGGGTGCACACGTGCACCACGGTGATGCGCTCATCGGCGAGCAGGGCCTCGAGCGAGTCAAACGCCTGCAGCGCACCCAGTTCCTCGGCCACCTGGGCCGAGCGGGCGGGGGTCGAGGCCACCACTCCCACGAGGGTGGCCCCGGCGGTGCGGGCCGCGCGGGCGTGCACGGTGGCCATGAAGCCACCGCCCACGATGCCCACGCCGACGCCCGCACCGATGCGGTTGGGGTTTACACTCATGCGATCACCCGGGCCGCGGGATCCCAGTCCTCGGCCAGCGGAGCGGACAGCACAACGGTGCTCTCCACGGTGACCGGCTCACCCGAGGCGGCCGACTCGGCGGTGGAGACCATGACATCGAGCACGTGGAATGCGAGCTCCCCGGAGGCGCGCTCGGGCACACCGGCCCGGATCGCACGGGCCAGCTCAACCACGCCGATGCCGCGGCCGGCGCTGGTGCCCTGAGCCTCGATGGTCTCGGGCTCGACACCGTAACCGTGCACGATCAGCTCGCCCTCGAAACGGTTGGGGTCGGGGATGGTCAGCGCGCCGGTCTCGCCGGTGACCTCGAACTGGATGCGCGCGAGCGGCGAATCGAAGCTCAGGATCGACTGGGAGCTCTGGCCACCCTCGAACTCGATGTTGACGCTGATGTGGGTGGGCACGGTCACGTCGAAGGACTCGCCCGCGCGCGGTCCCGAACCGATCACGCGGGTGTCGCGCGACTTCGAGGACAGCGCCGAGACGCGCTTAACCGGACCGAACAGCTGCACCAGGGCGGTGAAGTAGTAGGGACCCATGTCGAACAGCGGACCCGCGCCCTCCTGGAACAGGAAGTCGGGGTTGGGGTGCCAGCTCTCGGGGCCGGGCACCTGGAACAGGGTCAGCGCGGTCAGCGGGGCGCCGATCCGGCCGGATTCCACCAGGCGGCGGGCGTGCTGGATCCCCGCACCGAGGAAGGTGTCGGGGGCGGTGGCCACGCGCAGGTTCTTGGCGTTGGCGACGGCCAACAGCTCGCGGCCGCTCTCGCGGTCCAGCGCGAAGGGCTTCTCGCTCCACACGTGCTTACCGGCGTTCAGGATCTGCAGGGCGATCTCGACGTGCACCTTGGGGATGGTGAGGTTGATGACGATCTCGATCGAGTCGTCCGCCAGCAGCTCGGCCACGGTTCCGAAGCCGGCCACGCCGTACTTCTCGGCCTGGGTGCGGGCACGCTCGACGTCGAGGTCGGCGATGAAGCGCACCTCAACATCGGGGAAGGTGGTCAGGTTTGCCAGGTACTGGTCGCTGATGACACCGGCACCGATCAGGCCGATTCCGACGACGCCGCTCATGCCTGGACACCGTTCTTGGTGAGGAAGTTGAAGGCGGTCTGCAGACCCTCGAAGATGTCGCCGGCGTAGTCGTCGAACTCGACCACCGGGGTCGCGTGCGGGGCGGCGGCGATGATGCCGAGGACGTCCAGGACACCGGAACCGGCGGGCAGCTGGTTCTTGACGTCACGGCTGGCGTCGCCATCCTTGATGTGCAGCAGGGAGACGCGCTCACCCAGTCGACCGAGCAGGTCGATCGGGTTCTGGCCGCCCACCTGGGCCCAGTAGGTGTCAATTTCGAGGGTCACACGCGGGTCGAGCAGGCTTGCCAGGTATTCGATCGGGGAAACACCCTCGACCAGGCCCTCGGCCTCCCAGGCGTGGTTGTGGTAACCGGTGACGACGCCGTGCTGGTCGGCGAGGTCGGCGGCGGCGTTGAGCTGGTCGGCGACCTTCTTGATCGCGTCGGCATCACCGAAGTGCTCGGCGGGTAGGAAGGGCTCGATCACGGTGCCCACGCCGGCCTCGGCGGCCGCGGCGAAGGTGGCCGAAACGTCCAAGCCCTTGCCCAGGAAGTTGGAGTGTGCGCTCGGGACCGAGAGGCCGTACTCGGCGAACTCGCGGATGTCGGCGACGCTTTCGGCGTTGAAGCCGAAGGTTTCGATCTGGGTGAAGCCGATCTCGGCGAGGCGGGTCAGGGTGGCGGCGCGGTCTTCGGCGAGCGCGTGACGCACCGAGTACAGCTGGGCGGTGAGGTGGTTGGAAGTCATGATGATCCTTTTGCGGGGTGGATGGATGGGTCCGTGGAAACGAGCGTACCGGACTTTTGCCCACAAACAAACAAAAGTCCGAAAAGTCTCGGGAACATCTTTTTCCGACCCCACACAACTCCGCCTCGCCGCCCCGAGAACTTCGACAAAACGGATAGACTCACGGCATG
This sequence comes from Mycetocola sp. BIGb0189, assembly GCF_024810155.1. Lineage (NCBI taxonomy): Bacteria > Bacillati > Actinomycetota > Actinomycetes > Micrococcales > Microbacteriaceae > Mycetocola > Mycetocola sp. BIGb0189. The sequence continues at coordinate 72,911 of NZ_JANUED010000007.1, read as the reverse complement.
ACCGCTGCCCCCTCTCCCACGCCCACTCCCCCGGGCGCTCGGGAGAACGCGGGTGCAGCCGCGGACCCACTCACCCCCTATATCCCCGGGAATCCGGGCCCACAGGCACCCCAGGTGAGCGGCGGCGTGGGTCAGGTCCTGCAGATTTTCAGGGACGGTAGCGCCCGCACCAAGGCGGAGATCGGCACCCTCACCGGGCTGGCCCGCTCGACCGTCTCGGCGCGGGTGGACACCCTGATCGCCTCGGGCCTGCTGATCGACGCGGGTGAAGCCGAATCCTCCGGCGGACGTCCGCCCGCCCGCCTGCGCCTCAACGAGCGCGCCCGGATCGTGATCGCGATTGAGCTCGGCGTCACCCACGGGCAGGTCGCCGTGGCCGACCTGTTTGGCACCATCCTCTGCGAGGAACGCAGCGACCTGGTGATCGCCGACGGACCGGTCCCGGTCCTGGACTGGGTCATCGCCGCCGCGCACCGCCAGCTGGCCGCCGCGGGCCACGAAGTCGCGGACATCCTGGGCATCGGGATCGGCGTACCGGGACCGGTCGAGCATGCCGCCGGGCTTCCGGTGGCCCCGCCGATCATGCCCGGGTGGGACCGCTTCGACATCACCGGTTACGTGGGGGCACGCCTGGCCGGGCCCGTATATGTGGACAACGACGTGAACCTGCTGGCCCTCGGCGAGCGCGCTCAGGAGTGGCCCGAGGTGCAGGATCTCGTGTATGTGAAGGTGTCCACCGGCGTGGGCGCGGGCATCATCAGCGGTGGCGCGCTGCGACGCGGGGCGCAGGGGGCCGCCGGGGATCTGGGCCATGTGCGCATCCCGTTTGATCCCGAATCCGGCCGGGCACCCGAGGATGAACGCGATCTGGAGGCACTCGTGGGTGCCGCGGCGCTGGGTGCCCTACTCACCTCGGATCCCGCCGCTCCGCGTACCCGCTCGGCCGTGCTGGCCCTGATTCAGGCGGGGGCCGATCCGGTTCCCGCGGTGCTGCATCAGGCCGGACGCGACGTGGGGGCGGCGCTGGCCACGGTCATCAGCCTACTCAACCCCTCACACGTGGTGGTGGGAGGCAGCGTGGGTGCGGCCTCCCCCGATCTGCTGGCGGGAGTTCGGGAGATCGTCGAGTCGCGCAGCATCGCGCTCTCCAGCCAGGACCTGCACATCATCCCCTCGCGTTCGGGTGATCGCGGCGGCACACTCGGCGCCGCCCAGATGGTGCTGGGATACGTCCTGGCCCCGGCCAATATCGACGCGTTGACCGCATGAGCGCCCTCGATCACGCACAGTACGCGCACTGGGATGCGGTGGCCTGCGCCCTCCCCGGTGCCGATGCGACCTATCCGTTTGGTCCGGACGCCCGGGTGTTCCGAGTGCTCGGCAAAATGTTCGGGATGATCTCCGAGGCGCGCTCGCCGCTCTGGCTCACGCTCAAGGTGGATCCGGTCCGCGGCGACCTGCTGTGCCGCGATTTCCCGGCAATTACGCCCGGCTATCACATGAATAAGCGGCACTGGATTACCGTGGTGCTGGATGAGAGCGTCCCGCCCGACCTGATCGAGGACCTGATCGTGGAGGCGCATGAGCGCGCGGCCGCGGGCCTCACCCGCGCCGACAGAATCCGGCTAGCGGCGCTGGGCGGCGGGCGCTAGCGCGCCAGGATCCGGCGCGGCAAGGCACCGGTGTGCCCGGGGCCTAGTCGGCCGCGCCCACCGAGACGAATCCGAACCCCTCGTCGACGACCGTCGCGGCACCGGCGGTATGGGCCGCAATGCGCTCGGCGGCGATGTCGCGGTCCTCGGGCGGGATACCCAGGCGCAGGGTCACATCCGCCCCGTATTCGGCCTCGCCGATGCTCCATCCGCGGCGCAGCGCCTCGGCCTCGACGACGGCCGCGGTGGAGTAGTCGAGCGTCACGGCGATGCGTTCGCGCGGTTCGAAGCGCAGGATTTTGGCGTGGGTTACCGCGTCGGCCACCGCCGCGCGGTAGGCGCGGGTGAGCCCGCCGGCCCCGAGCAGAATGCCACCGAAGTAGCGCACCACGATGGCCACCGCGAACGTCAGTTCCGACCCGTCGAGCGCGTCCAGCATCGGGGCACCGGCGGTTCCCGAGGGCTCCCCATCGTCGTTGCTGCGCTTGAGCTGGCCTCGCTCGCCCAGCACAAACGCGGTGCAGTGGTGGCGGGCCTTGGGATGCAGCGCACGCACGCGTGCGATTTCGGCGCGCGCCTCCTCCTCATCGGTCACCGGCGTCAAAAAGCAGATAAACCGGGAACGCTTAATCTCCTGTTCGGTCTCGACCGGCGCGGCAATTTTCCGATATCCGGGAGGCACAAACGTGGTCATGGTTCCAGGCTAGTACGTGGACCCGAACCGCCAGGCCCGTTATGCTGACCGCATGATCGCAGACGAGCTGCTGGACCTGATCGACCGCCTCTCCCCGGCGGATGCGCGGCGAGAAATCGCGCGCCTGGCACGCGAGCTGGATGCGGAGGCGCTCGGCACGCTGTGCGCCGAGCTGTTCGAGCGGGAGCTGTGGGGTGGCGAGGTCGCGGTGGATCTGGCCCGCGAGGCCCGCCTGGTCCCCGCGCTGGCGACGGCACTCACGCACCCGGATGCGCGGGTACGCATCCGGGCAATCACCGCGCTGCCACGCTGCGCCGATGCGACCGCCGAGACCGTCCTCGACGCCTACACACGGGCCAGTGCACGAGAGCGCCGCGCCCTCCTGCGTGCTGTCCGCGCCCTCCACCGCACCGACCTCGCCGACGCCCTGCTGCAGGCGGCCCTGGACTCCGAGCGGATCGAGGATGCCCGCACGGTGCTTCCGGCAGCCTCCCCCACCCGTGCCGAGCAGCACCTGGGTACCCTGCTGCCGGGCAGCGTGCGCCCCGAGCGGATCGCCCAAGCACATCCGAAAGCTTCGGTGCCGATCCTGCTGGAGAGCCTGGATTGGACACCCCACGAAGCCCGAGATGCCGCCTGGGATCGGCTCACCCCGGCGCTGGTGGCCGCGCTGGCCGAGATCACCCTTCGAGTGGACGCCCTCGCGACGACGCCGGGCCAGCTGTCCGCGATCTTGGCGGCGGTATCGAGCCATGCTCCCCTGGAGGGCTGGACCGGGACCCACTCCCCGCTCTGGAACGCGCTGCTGCGCGCCGATCCCGACCAAACGCTGCCCCTGCTTGCCCGGGCCCGCCTCCACCCGTACCGTCCGGCGCTTCCCGCGCGAAGCATCGCACGGGAGCTGATCGCAGGAGCCTCGGAACCCCTGCACGATCTCCTTGCCGCCCAGCTGGGTGAGCCTCGGCCCACCGCGCTGGCCACGCGGCTGCTCACCTCGGCCGCCCCCGAGGACGCGCGCGCGATCCTGCGCACGCTGATCGAACGCGGTGTGGCGCTCCCCGCGCGCGGCTGGACGGGCGAGCACCTCCTGCCCGCGGCCGCTCGGATGAGCGCGGCCCGGGCCGGCAACCCCGAGTCGGATATCCCCTGGCTGCCGCTTGCCGCGGCCGAGGAACGTCTCGATGCGCGGCTCCGGAGCTCCATCGCCGAGGTCAGAGCCCAGGCCTATCGAGAGCTCCTCGGGGCGGCCGTCCTGGACCCCGGGGCCGACCTCTCTGCGCTGCTGCACAGGCTCGACAGGCTCGGCAGCGAGCGCGGCACCGTCCGGTTAGCCGCACTCGATGCACTCTGCGCGGCCCCCGCATCACGGCTTGCCCGTGTCACCGAGGAGTCCCTGTTTCCGCTGGTTCACGCGGCCCTGATCGCTCCCGACCGAGACCCGGGCACCCTCTCGGTCCTGGCCAGGCTCGCAATCAGGATTCTGACCGGCACCGACAACACATCCTCGCTCGGGTGGCGAATGGTGGATGCGATCGCCAAGGTGAACCCCCTGGCCTTCCCCCTGGACCGGATCGCCAATCCCCTTTGCGCTCTCCTCCTGGACCGGATTCTCCCCCGGGTATCCTCCACCGAAACGCTCGTTCAACTCGCGTGGGAGGCCCCCACGCATCCGGGCCTCGATGCGGCTCTGCTGGCCGCCATCCGGGCCACGGACCCCGACGCCATCTTCGAGTTTTCCCCGTTGATCGGGGCCTGGTTGCGGGATCGGAGGACGCGAGTGGCACGGGTTCGGGCGCTGCTGGATGACCCACGCCTAGACCGGTACTCGCTCCTCGGTGAGGCCGGCGTGCAGGCGGTCCTCTCCCACGCCGGAAGCGACCTGCTGGTCCGGATCCCCGGTGCCGCGGCCGGCGAACCCGACACCGGGCGTTCGGGCCGCTGGGGAGCCTCCGCACGCACGCTGGTGGCCTCGGCCTATGAGGCGGCCCTGCGCGAAGCCGCGGATAACGAATTTGTGCGCCTGACAGCGCTGGGCTCACTGTCCCGTATTCCGGGGCACGGACTGGCGACCCTGCGCCAGGCCACACTGACCCCCGAAACACTCATCGAATCGGGCGAGGAGGACGAGGTGATTGCCGCCGAGCGCCTCCGCGGCCGAGCCATCGCCCTGCTGGGGGCACGCACCGAGGACACCGGGGCCGACGACGTGCTGTGCGCGATCCTCTCGGGCGATGCCGTCGAGGCCGCCGATCCCGGGGCCGCCGACCCCGGCGCGACCGGGTCCGGCGCAAGCGGGGCCGAGGCAAACGCGGCCAGCGCAAACGGGGCCGGCATGCCCGCGCCCGCTCCCGCGTCCGGTGCCCTCCGTCGTGTGGCAGGTTCCGCGCTTATTCGCCGCGCTGGGACGCTGACCGCCGCCCATACCACCGAACTCCTCACCCGCATCGATGCCGCCGCCACCGGCGTCTCCACCCGCCGATTCGCCCTGGCGGCGCTTGACCGTGCCGGCACCGCCGATCACGCGGCCCGCCGCCTGAGCATCCTGGGGCCACAGCCGCACCCGGATCTACGCTGGCGAGCCATCGATCTGGCCCTGGCCCACCCCGAGGCGCGCGCCGAGCGCGCATTCGTTCGTGCCGAACTATCGCGGCCGCACTCCCCCGAGGATTCCGAGCGTGCGGGCGCACGTCTCGCCGCCATTTCCTCCGCCACCCTCTCGCCCGCTGCCCGCGCGGAGGCGCTGCGCGCGGCTATCGACGTGGTGAAAACCACGGGCGTCTGGGCATCCGCGTCCCTCACGCTGATCCGGGTGTGGGCCCCGCACCAGCGGGACCTCGCCGATAGCTTCTGGCACGCGGTTGCCCGCGCCCCCGAGGACGTCCCGGTGGCGGCCGCGCCGGTCACGGCCACGCTTCTGTCCGCCGGGCACACCGAGGGTGCGGCCGACGCGCTGCTGACGCTCGCCCGAAACCGTGGATCACGCCTTGCGCTCCTGCGGATTCTGGATCCCGATGCCCTGGTGGCGAGCGCGCCGCTCCCGGATTCGGCCGTCACCACGCTTCTGAGCATCGCCCGGTCCCTCTCGGCCACGGGCGAACACGCGCGGATCGCCTCCCACACGGTGTGGGCGCTAACAGCCGCGGCCACGCTGGAACCCGATCGGGTCGCCGCGGCCCTGGCCGAAACCCTGGCCGGACGCGCATCGATCGCCGCCGAGCTGGTCGACTCCGCCGCGAGCCGGACACTCCTGCACCGCACCGACCACGCCCTGGCCCTCGCGAACCGGCTGAGCGCGGGCGATCCCGCCGCCCAGATCGTCGCCGTGGACCTGCTGGCCGCGTGCATCTCGGGCACCCGCCAGTCCGGTGAGACCATCGTCCTGCTGCGCGATGCGCTCCCCCGGCTGGCCCCGGAGCCCCGCGAGCGCGCCCTCGACGCGCTCGCTCGGGCCATCCAGCCGGGCGTTTTTGCCGGATCGAATCCACACCTGCGGATGCGGATCAGTCCCGGATTCTAAGGATGTACGCGGGTCGCACGAATATCCATTAGGCTACTTAGGTAACCCTTACTCTTTCGGAGGATCCGCCATGAGCGCCTTTGTTTTTGCCCCGGAGATCGTCGCGGGCGTCCTGCACCACATGAACGACGACCACAACGACGATAACCTCCTGATCGCGCGCGCCTTCGGCGACCGCGGCGCTACCGGTTCGATCATGACCGCGCTGGATGGCGACGGCGGAACCTGGAGCATCACCGTGGATGGCGCACCCCGCGACCTCACCGTGAAGTGGAGCACCTCGATCACCGAGCGTCCGGAGATCCGGCGTGAGATCGTGGTGCTCTACGATCTGGCCTGCGCCGAGCTGGGCCTGGAGCCGCGCGCCCACGCCTAGTCCGAATCCCGGCCGAAAAACGGCCGAGAAATCACCTTGGACATCTTGCCGACACAGTGCCGGTATGGGTAACCTAAGTAAACGAGCCGCCTTCGGCTCCCCTTCCCCACTCTTCATGTAAATCCGGAGCGTCTCATGACCGATGTCACCCCCTTCTCTACCCAGGTTCGCGAGCGCACCCGCCAGGATCACTCCTCGAGCGAGGGGGCCGATTTCATGGCCGACCTGATGCGTGGACGCGGCACCCGCGAGGACTACGCGGCCCTCACCGCCCAGCACTTCTTCATCTACGAGGCGCTTGAGGCCGCGGCCGACGCCCAGGCCGAGGACGAGGTTGCCGGCAAGTTTGTGTTCGAGTCGCTGCGCCGCCTGCCCGCGCTCGAGCGCGACCTGGCCTTCCTGCTCGGTGACAACTGGCGCGAGCAGATTGCCCCGCTGCCCACCACCGTCAACTACGTGGCCCGGATCAACGAGATCGGCTCAACCTGGGCCGGCGGCCTGATCGCCCACCACTACACCCGCTACCTCGGCGACCTCTCCGGCGGCCAGTACATCGCCCGCCTGATGAAGCGTCAGTTTGAGCTGGACGAGGCCGGCGTGGAGTTCTACGCGTTCCCCGAGATCGAGGACCCGGCCGTCTTCAAGGACGCCTACCGCGAGCTGCTGGACGCCCTGGACTGGGACGAGGCCGAGCGTGAGCGTGTGATCGAGGAGATCGTGCGCGCCTACGCCTACAACACCAACCTGTTTGTGGACCTCGGCGCCGCCAAGGCCACCGCTGCCGCGTAACCACGGCTTTCTCAAACGCGGGTTCCTCCTCGGAGGGGCCCGCGTTTGTGCGTGGGGCGCCGGCCGCTCCGGGCGCTAGTTTGCGGCCGACTCGGCGTCGGGGCCCACGGATTCGCGGCCGCTCATGAAGCGCACCACATCGGGGTCCACGATCACGTCACTCGGACGCAGCGGACGCGCCAGGTAGAGCCCGTCCAGGCTGGTCAACCGGCTGAGTGCCACATAGGTCTGTCCGGGACTGAACGCGCGCGGTCCGAGGTCCACGATCGCGCGGTCGTAGGTCTGACCCTGGGACTTGTGGATCGTCACGGCCCAGGCCAGCCGCAGCGGGAACTGGGTAAACTCGGCCACGATATCGCGCTTGAGCTGCTTGGTCAGGGCCGAGTAGGAGTACTTGTACTTCTCCCAGATCGCCGGCTCCACCTCGTGGATCTCGCCGTCCACCTCGACAAATACGTTGGTGTCGATCCGGGTCACCGTGCCGATGGTGCCGTTGACCCAGCGCTGCCCGTCGGGCCCGGCCGCGTCGTTGCGCAGGAACATGACCTGCGCCCCGACCTTGAGTTCCAGCTTGTCGTCGGCGGGGAATGCGGACTTGCCAAACTCCCCGGTGACCTCCGCCCGCGCGGTGAGCAGGCGTCCGGGCAGCTTCTTCAGCGCGGCCGCGTTAATCCGGGTCACCGCATCGTTGCGGGCGGCCAGGGTGATGATCGTGTCGCCATCCTCTGGCAGCGGGCGCTCCCCCGCGGCGTTCAGACGACCACCAATTTCGGCGTCCACGGTGCCGTGGCGCACGGCTGTGAGCATCCGACGGAAATCGTTGTCGGCCTGGCGGTGAATCTGCACGAGCTCAATCACCCGCAGCGGGGCCTCCTGCCACACCTTGGCATCGAAGAACCAGAACGACCGGTAGGTGTCGGCGATGTAGTCGCGCTCCTCGCCGTGACCGGGCACCGGGGCGAGCTGATACGGGTCACCAAACAGCACTACCTGGACACCGCCGAAGGGCTCGTGGCGGCGTTGGCGAGCCTGGCGCAGGCTGCGATCCATCGCGTCCATCAGGTCCGCGTTGACCATCGAAATCTCGTCGATGACCAGGGTATCGATGGTGTTGAGCAGCTTTTTGGTCTGGTCGTTCTGCTCGATTTCCTGATCGGCAATCAGACCGATCGGCAGCCGGAAGAGCGAGTGGATGGTCTGCCCACCCACGTTGAGGGCCGCAACCCCGGTGGGCGCGCAGATGACGATGGTTTTAGAAGTGTTCCACGAGAGGTGGTTGAGCAGCGTGGACTTTCCGGTGCCCGCCCGACCGGTCACAAACAGGTGCTCGCGGGTGCCCTCGATGAGGTCAAACACCGCCTGCTGTTCGCTACTGAGCGCGGGTGAGGATGATGACACGCGGGAGCCTCGATTCCAGTTCGGCAGATCCCAGGATACCTCGCCGATCACCACATTTTGGACATGATGGTTTGACTATTATGCATTCCGTAGTAGTGTGCAGTGTGTTGATAGGAGGTTGTGTGGATACAACGCAGCTACTCAAGGGTGTATTAGATATCGCCGTGCTCGCGGTCATCCGCGACGAGGATGGATACGGATACGACATCGTGCGCCGTCTGCGCGCTGCCGGGCTCGAAGATGTGGGGGATGCCTCGGTCTATGGAACCCTGCGTCGCCTGTACGCCGCCGGTCTGGTCTCCACCTACGTGGTGCCCTCCGAGGGGGGACCGCACCGCAAGTACTACGGCATCAACGATCAGGGCCGCGCGACGCTCGACGCCGACCGCCAAACGTGGAACCACTTCGCCCAGCGCCTCGGTGCGCTGATCAATCCCGAGTCGCCCGCCGACTCCGCACCCACTTCAGGGGGAATCAAATGACCAGTATCTCGATTGACCCGCGGGTTGATGCCTTCGCCGCCGAGGTCCGCTCCCGTCTGGGCGACCTGGGCCCCGAGGAGGTCACCGAGCTGACCGAGGGCCTGGAGGCGGACCTCGCCGAGCGCCTGGCCGACACCGGGGACCTCGGCGACGCCGCCGCCTACGCCCGCGAGCTCCGCGAGTCCGCAGGGCTCCCGGCTCAGGGCCCGCATGTCCCGCCCTCACAAACTTCCCGCGAGTGGTGGGCCGAGCGCCGGGCGCAGGCACTCGCGTTCTCCCGGCGCCGCGGAATCGCCCCGATCACACGCTTTCTGGTGGCGCTGCGGCCGGTGTGGTGGTTCGCTCGCGGATTCGCACTCTTCCTCTGCATCGGAGCCCTCGGGCCGCGCCTCAACTGGCTTCTCCCCGCCGACCCGCTGGGGTGGATTGTGCTGGCCGCCCTCGTGGTGCTCAGCGTGCAGTGGGGACGCGGGATCTGGCTGGGCTCGCGTTTCCTGCGCATCCTCAAGGCCGCGGCGAGCGTCGTGGCGGTCCTGGTCCTTCTGATCACGATCCCCACCGCTCTCAACCGGCTCTCCTATGACCCCTACTCGTCCGGGTACTCATCCGGCGACAGCTACGAGGAACCGATCCCCGAGGGGCTGCGGATGAACGGCGAGAACGTGCAGAATATCTTCGCCTTCGACTGTTCGGGGGCCGCGATCGACCGGGTGCAGCTCTTCGATGCGAATGGGAAGCCGCTGGTCCTCGAGGACGCCGATGAAAACGGGCTTCTCGCCCGAGAGAGCGACGCGGGCACGCAAACCTATTTGAAGGCGCGCACCGACACCGAACAGGGGCCGGTCTACAACGCGTTCCCGCTCTCCACGGTGACCACAACGATCGACCCCGACACCGGAGCGGTCTCGACTCCGACCCCGATCCCCAGCGCCGGCACCCCCGACGAGGCTCAGCCGGGTAGCGCCGTGCGTCCGTTTGAACGCGCCCGTCCCCTGCCGGGCTGCACAATCGCCCCCGCGGCCCCCGCCGAGGAGGCACCCGCCGGCGAGGCACCCGCCGGCGAGGCACCCGCCGAGCCCACACCCTAACCACCCGCACAGATCACATCGGAGGCATCATGAACGAACGTCTGACCCGCCCCGTGGCCGGCCCGGATCCGCAGACCCGCCTGGATCCGCGCCCCGCGCTGTACTCGATCCCGGTGGACATCGCCCCCTGGCTCGAGCGAGCGGCCGAGGCACACCATCCGGACGCACCCCCCACCGCCTAGAAACGGAATGCCCGGCTCCCCTCGGAGCCGGGCATTCTGCGCTGGGGGCTATTTCCCGGCGTCTTCGCGTTCGGCCATCTTGGCCAGGCGCGCGTTGTAGGCCTTGAGCTCGGCGTCCCCGGAGCGGTCGGCCCGGCGATCAGAGCGGCGCTGCTCCTTCACGTCGTTGCGGCTCCACTGAATGGCCACCGCGATCGCCAGCGCCACGGTCGGAATCTCGCCAATGCTCCAGGTGATGCCACCGCCGACCCGCTGATCCTCCATCGGAGGGTCCCCCCAGGTGCGTCCGGTCGCGCCGAACCAGTCGGCCACAAACAGGCCGGTATTGGACATGATCGCGAGCCCGAAGAACGCGTGGAACGCCATGGTGGCGATCAGCAGAATCAGGCGCATCGGGTAGGCCAGGCGGTGTGGAACCGGATCGATTCCGATCAGCGACTGCACAAACAGGTACCCGGTGATGACAAAGTGGATGATCATCCACTCGTGGCCGATGTGGTCCACCATCGACCAGCGGAAGATCTCGGTGTAGTAGAACACCCACAGCGATCCGGCGAAGAGGACGGCGGTTACCACCGGGTTGGTGATGATCGTCGCAAAGCGCGAGTGTACGGCGGTGAGGATCCACTCGCGGGCACCGCGGGAGCCGTCCTGACGCTTGCGAATCGCGCGCATCGCCAGGGTCACCGGCGCACCGGGCACCAGGAGGACCGGGACGGCCATGGTGAGCGCCATATGGCCCATCATGTGGGTCGAGAAGAGGAAGCGCTGGTAGACGTTGATGCCGCCGCTGGTGATCCACATCAGCAGCAGCAACCCGGCAATCCAGGACACTGCACGCAGCCACGGCCACTTATCCCCGCGCTTGTGGAGACGGTACATCCCGGCAAGGTAGAAGAAGATACCGAATGCGCCCACCAGCAGCCAGATCAGGTCGACCTCCCACAGCGTGAACAGACGCCAGGGGGTCAGCTCGGGCGGCAGCTTATCGCCGGTGAGGAGTTCGGCCGGGGTGCGGGTGGGCGAGGTGTCTTCCAGGACCGGGGTGGCGGTGCGACCGAGGGCCGCGGCGACGCCGGACGCGATTCCCATGAACGCCAGCTCCGCCACCACGATCCACCAGAACGTGGAGTTCTTGCCGCGCTTTTCCAACCGGTCGATCATCCGCAGCCGATAGGTTGCCCCGAACAGGCCCAGGACCACCAGCGAGAGCCCCTTGAGCACCACCAGGAGGCCGTAGGGAGTGAGGAGCTGTTCGAGGGACCCGACCCGCAGGGCGGCGCTGGCATAGCCGGAAATGGCCACCACCACGAAGCACACCAGTGCCAGGGTCGAGTAGCGGGCGAGGACGATGGGGAGCCGACCGCGTTCCAGATGCGACCTGATAAAGACCAGGGTGAGGAGCCCACCCAGCCACACCCCGGCAAACAGGAGGTGCAGGCCGAGGGCGGTAACCGCCTGCCCGTGGCCGGAGGTTCCGGCGGCGTGGCCCTGCTGCGCCATCGGGAGCAGGGAGAAGGCCGCAAGGACCCCCACAAAAAAGACGAGGGTTTGCCCGCGCACAGAGAAGCACAGCACGGTCACGGCGGCGGCGATCAGCGTGGTGATTAGCCAGGCTCGACCGGCCTCCACGTCGGTGAAGAAGACACCGATCTTGGACCCGAATTCCTGGGTGAGTTCAAACTTGGTTCCGGTGACGTTGAGGAAGGTGAGCACACCGGTGGCACCCGAGGCGATGGTGAACAGGGCCGCGCTGGCCGAGGCCACATCGAGGGCCGCGCCGTATTCGCGGCGCTGCGGGGTCAGGGCAAAGAGCACCAGGGTGAGCGCACCGATCATGCCGGCCGCGCTGATGTTCACGATCATCTTGGCGATCGGCAGGCCGTAGCGCACGGTGGCACCGGGGTCGCTGAGCTGCTGCGCCTGGGCACCCCCGCCGATCGCGAGCGCGCCAAACAGGGCGATCAGGGCGATCAGCAAAAGAACTGCGGGGGCGACGATTCGGGTTACGCGTGACACCGTCCCAGCCTACGCGAGTACACGCCCCCTTAAAACTCACGCGGCGGGCGGCCGGCAACGCAAAAGGGACGATTCCGAAGAACCGTCCCTTTTGAAGCCATAGTGGTGAAGACCGAGTGGGGGCTAGCCCACCAACACCGTCTTCGAACCAGCCGTTTGGCTGAGACTACTTGGCGGCAGCCTTCAGCTTCGAACCAGCCGAAACCTTGACCGAGTGACCGGCCGGAATCTGGATCTCGGCACCGGTCTGCGGGTTGCGGCCGGTGCGAGCTGCACGTGCGGTGCGCTCTACAGCGAGCCAACCCGGGATGGTGACCTTAACGTCGTTTGCAACCGACTCGGCCAGAACGTTGAACAGGGCATCGAGCACGCCGCCGACAGCAGCCTGGCTCTGGCCGGACTCGGAAGCGATCTTCGCAACGAGCTCGGTCTTGTTAAGAGTCTTATCAGCCATGAGTGTCCTCCTCGGACTTTCTTGCAGTCTGTAACTGGTACGTTCCACGAGCTCGCCTGAGTTCGTAGTTGGTCCACGAGGACCGCCTTGAATGTACCAGAAATCCGCATGTTTTCGCGGATATTTCGGCGGTTCCGGCCGAAATTGTCCGCGTGTCGCCGGATTCTTTGATTTTGTTCACAGTCTGTAGCCGATTTTGGCGGGTTAAACGCCTCAGGGCGCCCGCCGTAGCGGACGCCCTGAGAGCAAGTGTTTCACCGTGTGGTGAGTGGGAGGAAGACCTACCAGCTCGACTTGGTGATACCCGGCAGCTCACCGCGGTGAGCCATGTCGCGGAAGCGCACACGGGAGACACCGAACTTGGTGAGGATACCCCGGGGGCGGCCGTCGACGGCGTCGCGGTTGCGCACGCGCACCGGCGAAGCGTTGCGGGGCAGCTTCTGCAGGCCCAGACGAGCGGCTTCGCGCTCGGCGGGGGTCGACTCGGGGTTAACCAGAGCCTTCTTCAGCTCGAGACGCTTTTCTGCGTAGCGCTCGACGATGACCTTGCGCTGTTCGTTCTTGGCGATCATGCTCTTCTTAGCCATGTTTAGCGCTCCTCTCGGAATTCAACGTGCTTGCGCACTACGGGGTCGTACTTCTTCAGCACGATACGGTCGGGGTTGTTCCGGCGGTTCTTGCGGGTTACGTAGGTGTAACCGGTGCCCGCGGTGGAACGGAGCTTGATGATGGGACGTACGTCCTGGTGCTTAGCCATGATTAAATCTTGCCTCCACGAGCCAGGATGTCCTTGACGACGGACTCGATGCCACGAGCGTCGATAACCTTGATGCCCTTGGCGCTCAGGGTCAGGGTAACGTTACGGCGAAGCGAGGGTACGTAGTACGTCTTCTTCTGAACGTTGGGGTCAAACCGACGCTTGGTGCGACGGTGCGAGTGTGAAATGTTGTGTCCGAAGCCGGGAACGGCGCCGGTCACCTGGCACACTGATGCCATTGTGATTCTCCTTGAATACCGCGAAACCGATGGTTTCGCCCAAGATCTCTTGTCGGCACGAAGTGACTCGCACCCGAGAGAGCGAGGTTTTCGTACGATCCAGACGGGGGAGTCCGTCCGGCCAAGGGTCAAGCTTATCTCATAACGACACTCCCGGCAAACCACTTCGGGCCGCGGGGACGCCGTACGTCCCCACGGCCCGAAGCACACCCCTCGCGGCGTTCGCCCATAGAGAGGAGTGTTCCTAGCGCGCGATCGCCGGTTCGGGGTGGGTCACGAGTTCCGTGAACCGGCGGAACGCGGTTTCCACCAGGGTGATCGGAACCGCATCGGCCCCATAGAGGTGGAGTCGATAGCGCAGCCCGGAGAGTACCGCGACCAGCAGCTCGGCCTCGGACTCGGCATCTTCCTCGCTGGCACCGTGCGCGAGTGCCCACTCATAGAGGGCGCGCACCCAGTCGCTGTGGGCGGCGGCAAGGATGCCGTCACCCGCCGGGTAGCGCAGCCGTTCGGTGACGCCGGCCTCGAATGAGAGCCTTCCGGCAAGGAGGCCGCGACGCGACAGGGATTCCTCCCAGGCGTGCACTCCGGCCTCGACGAGCTCCTCGCCGCTGATCGCACCGGGTTTGATGCCCCCCAGCATCAACACCTGCCGATCGCGCACCACGCCCAGGATCTCCTGGTCGAGCTGCTCCCGATTTCCGAAGTGGTACACCAGCGCAAAGGTACTGACGCCGAGCGCATCCGCAAGCGCGCGGAACGAGGCCTGCGCAAGCGGCACATCCACGAGGAACTCGAGGATCTGATCCAATAATTCTGTTTTTCTTTCCGGATTTCCGGTCCTAGCCATGTTTTCCCCCAAACAACATTCCAAGTCCGCATCGGTGCGTTCTCGGTCGCGGATGATTCCGCGGCGCCTCATTGTAAGAACACTTGTTCTGAAAACCGGCTGTGAGTTCAGGAGAACGGACGCCGTGGTGTCGCACACTAGGTGTTATTCTTCCGATTGTTATCTAGGAAGGGGACCGCGTGGGCCGTCCAGCAAATCCCAATCGCCGCCCGGAACTGCTCAGTCAGATTCTGGAGCATGTCGCGACCTCGTCGCTGTCCCGTGTCACCTTTCGGAGCCTCGCTGGCGCACTGGGAGTAAGCACGTATGTCCTGGTGTATCACTTTGGATCACGCCGGGATCTGATCGACGCCATCCTCGATGAGAGCGTGCGCATGCGCCGCGAAGCGCTCGAGGGCGTGGACGTGGAGGCCCTGAGCCGCGAGGAGATGCTGGCCTGGATGCGCGAGGCGTTTATCACCTCCCTCGAGCCGCGCCACCTGCCCGGAATTCGCCTGCAGTTCGAGGCCGGATCCCTCGAGAGCATCGACCCGGACATCGGGACCCGCATCACCGATTCCTATGCGGTGTGGAACGAGCTCTTCGCCGGCTGGCTGCGTCGCCAGGACGTACCCGAGACCGAGGTCGACCGTCTCGCCCTGCACATCACCAACTGCCTCTTTGGCACCCAGTTTGGCTACCTGATTAGCGGTGACCGGGCGGCGACCATCGACGTCTTCGACATCGCCCTGGCCACCACCGTCGGACAGATCGACGCCGTCCGCGCGGGCATCCCGGCCGTCACCAAGTAGCCCCGGAGGGCCGAAAATGGCCCGCCACACCCGGGAAAACGCCGTGAGTTTGTCCCTCATTCGGGGGGCGAATTCGGGGTGCTAACCCGATTTTGCGGATATCGATGCGACACCCCGTTCCGGAGCATGTTGCCTCAGAGACAACTCCGACTCGATCTCCACCCAACAGCAGAGGGGCACCCGGCCATGTGGCCGGGTGCCCCTCTGCTGTTGTGCGGCTAGGCGCGGGCGGCCGCCGCGGTGCAGTCGGCGCACAGCCCGAAGATGTCAACCACGTGGCGGGCCTCGGTAAAGCCGTGCTCGGCGGCGACCCGGGAGGCCCAGGCCTCGACCTCGGTCGCCTCGATCTCGGCGGTGGTGCCGCACTCGCGGCAGATCAGGTGGTGGTGGTGATCCATCGTCGCACAGGAGCGGTAGATGGCCTCACCCTCGGGGGACTGCAGCGAGTCGGCCTCACCCTCGGTGGAGAGATCGGCCAGGGCTCGGTAGACGGTGGCCAGGCCGATGGGGGAGCCGGTGCGGTGCAGCTCGGTGTGCAGCGCCTGCGCGCTGATGAAGCCCTCGGAGCGCTCCAGCGCCTCACGAACGGCCTCACGCTGCCAGGTATTACGCCGAACGGCCATGCTGCACCCCTCCTCTTTCCGCCCGAATGGGCGCTCTCTGGGCGACCGTGTTAGGCCGCCACGGCGACGGTCTCGCCCGATGAGCGAAACGACCGCGTCTTGGTGCGGCGCGCCTCGATCAGACGGCACACCAGGTAGATCGCAAACGAGATCGTGGTGATGTACGGGCTGATGGGAAGCGAACCACCCAGTGCCAGCAGGATACCCCCTACAGCCGAGACAAAGCCAAACAGCATGCTCAAAATGGGTACCAGGATGGGCGATGCGGACACCCGCATGGCCGCCGCGGCCGGGGTTACCAGTAGCGCCAGCACCAGCAGTGCGCCAATAATCTGCACCGAGACCGCGACCATCAGACCCAGCAACAGCATGAAGGTCAGCGAGACGGCCCGGGTGGGCACACCACGGGCCGAGGCCACGTCGGCATCCAGTGAGTCAAAGCTCAGCGGACGCCACATGATGCCCAGGCCCAGCAGGACCACGATGCTGATCACGATCAGCCAGATCAGCTGCGGATCATCCACCGAGACGATCTGCCCGGTCAGCAGGCCAAACTTATTGGCCGTGCGCCCCTGGTAGAGGGCGAGAAACAGGATTCCCAGGCCCAGACCAAACGGCATCAGCACGCCGATAATCGAGTTGCGATCCCGAGCCTTTGACCCCAGCACGCCGATGATCACGGCGGCAATCAGCGAACCCACCAGCGAACCGGCGACCACGTTCACGCCGAGCAGCAGCGCGGCGGCAGCCCCGGCAAAGGAGAGCTCGCTGATGCCGTGTACGGCAAAGGCCATATCACGCTGCATCACAAAGACACCGATCAGGCCGCCGACGATGCCGAGCACCGCACCGGCGATCACCGAGTTCTGCACCAGCTGGAGGAGTTCGCCGTAGTTGGCAAAGCTGAACATCCGCGACCAGAGGTCATCCCCGCCGCCGGCAGCGGCGGTCAGGATCAGGGGAGCGAGCGCGGTGGTCATCAGGATGCCTCGGGAGTTTCGTTGTGGGGGTGGTGATCGTGGGTGTCCGGCAGGCCCATCACCACGATGCGGCCGTGTGAGCGGAACACCTCCACCGGGGTCTGGTACAGGTCGCTCAGCACGTCGCTGCGCAGGACTTCGTCCGGGGTGCCCTCGCGGAAGCGTCCGCCGGCGAGGTAGAGAATACGGTCGACCATACCCAGGACCGGGTTCACGTCGTGAGTCACAAACACGACCGGGGTGCCGTGGCTGCGCCGGCGGCGGTCGATCAGCTCGGACACCTCACGCTGATGGTTGAGGTCGAGGCTCAGCAGCGGCTCATCACACAGCAGCAGATCGGGATCGCCGGCGAGGGCCTGGCCGACCCGCAGTCGCTGCTGCTCGCCACCGGACAGGGTACCGACCGGGGCGTTCGCGAAGTGGGTCGCGCCCACGGATTCCAGCAGCTCATCCACGCGCTCACGCTCGCCGCGACGGGGGAGGGGCAGTCCAAAACGGTGCCCGTTCACGCCCAGGGCGACCAGGTCGCGGGCGCGCATCGGGGTCCCGGCGGGAATCATCTTCTGCTGCGGGATATAACCGATGCGACGATCGCCGCGGCGCACGGGGTCACCGCCGAAGCTAATCTCGCCGGCGGTCAGCTCCTGCTGACCGAGGATCGTGCGCAGCAGGCTGGACTTACCGGATCCGTTGGGACCCAGAACCGCAAGAAACTCCCCCCGGCACACGTCCAGGGAGAGGTCGTCCCACAGGGTGCGCCCGCCGAAGCCGAGGCGCGCACCCCGCAGACTGAGCACCGGGGCACCCGGGTGGCCGTGTTCATGCTCGGCCGCGGGTGCGCCCGGTGCGGCCGTCACTTACCGACGACCTTTGCGAGGTTGTTGATGTTGTCCTGCATCCAGCTCACGTAATCCTTCTTGTCCGGCAGGGTCTCGGTGAAGTCGACCACCTTGACGCCCGCTGCCTCGGCGGCCTTACGGACCTGCTCGGTCTCGGGGCCACTGGTCTGATCATTGTAGGCGAGGAGGAGGACATCGCCCGCACCGACGGCCTTGAGGGTGGCCTGCATGACCGCGGGGGAGACGTCGGTCCCCTCTTCGACGGCCTCGCTGTACTCGGACGGGGTCACGTTGTTCAGGCCCACGGAATCCAGCAGGTACATCGGTACCGGCTCGGTGATCGCCGCGTTCTTGCCCTCGAGCTCGGGCTTCAGGGCCTCGGCGCTCTTGGTCAGCTCATCGAGCTGGCCCACGAACTTCTCGTAGTTCTTGTGGAAGGCTTCGGCCTCGGCGGGACGGGCGTCACCCAGCACGTGGGCGAGGTCGTGGGCCACGTTCTTGACACCCTCGAAGCTGTACCAGACGTGCTCGTTGAAGCCCTCGACGTGGTTGTGTACGTCGTGGTCCTTGCCGGCCTCCTTGGAGGAGTCGTCCACCTTGGCGGTATCCGCGTCATGGTCGTGGTTGTGCGCCTCGTGCCCGGGCAGCAGTCCCGAGGCTTCGGCGGCGTCGACCACCTTGGGGGCGGTGCCCTTATTGGCGTCGAGGATGGTGTTCATGAAGTCGTCGTATCCGCCACCGTTTTTGATGACAACGTCGGCCTTGGATACCGCCAGGGTGTCCTGCGCGGTGGCCTCGTAGCTGTGCGGATCCTGCGCGACCGAGCTGATCAGGCTGGTGACGGTGCCGTGGTCACCGACAATCTCCGAGGCGATGGAACCGTAGACACTCGTGCTCGCCACGATCGAGAGCGGGGCGGTGGAATCACCGCTGGAGTCTGCGCTTCCCGGGGAGGTGGAGCAGCCGCTCAACACCAGTGCGAGGGCGGGCAGCGCGATCAGGGGCGCGAGGAGTCGTTTCTTCATATGAGAAACATTATCAGTAATGATAACCATTCTCAACACGGGCGAATTCGCCCGGGTCCCTCTCGGTTAACGTGTGCGCCCGCTCCCGGAATTCCGGGAGCGGGCGCACGGGTGAGGAAACTAGGACTTCAGCGAGTCCACGTACTCCTTGTTGTCGGCCATCCACTTGCGGACCAGATCCTGCGGCTTGCCGTCACCGCTGTTAAACAGGGCGTTCTCCAGCGAGGCCAGGGTCTCATCGTCCATGGTGAAGTTCTTGATCCGCTTGGCGACATCCGGGAACTTCTTCTCGAAGCTCGTGCTGCCCACCGAGTGCACACTCTCGGCGGTACCGAGGGAGTTCTTCGGGTCCTCCAGATCGCGGATCGGGAAGGCATCGTAGGCCCAGTGCGGCTGCCACAGGGTCACCGCAATGTTCTCACCCTTGGCGGTGGCGGCCTTGAGCTCACCCAGCATGGCCGGGGTCGAGGAGGTCACCAGCTTGAGCTTGTCGCCGATCTTATAGTCGGGGAACACGTTGTTCTGCACCTGCTTGGTCAGACCGGCACCGGCCTCGATCCCCACGATCCGATCGCCGAACTTATCGGCGTTCTCGACCAGCTCATCGATGGTCTTGATCGGGGCATCCTCGTTCACCGCAATGGTGAGCTTGGCGTTGTCATACCAGGAACCGAGGTCCACCAGCTTATCGCCGAAGCGCTCGAACTGGTCCTTGTGAGTGGTCGGCAGCCAGCTGTCCAGCAGCAGGTCGTAGTCGCCCTCGGAGATTCCGGTGTACACCGGGACCACGTCGGCATAGGTCAGCTTGACGTCGTAGCCCTCATCATCCAGCACGGCCTTCCACAGCTCACTCGCGGCGATCCCCTCATCCCAGCCGTTGAAGACCGCGATGTTCAGCGCCTTCTCGTCCCCGTTGTCCAGGGTGGCGGCGGGTCCCGAGGACGAGCAGCCGGTCAGGGCCAGGGCCCCGGCGGCGATGATGCCTCCCGCGGTCAGCAGGCGACGGGTCTTGGTGTTTCGAATCTTGGTCATAATAAATTCCCTTCGGTGGCGACAACGCGGTCGCCACTGATCAATCGAAAATGTGTGTATTGCCTGGTTATGCGGCGACGGGCGCCGGGGTTTCCTGAGCCGCGGCGGCACGCTTGCGCGGGAAGCGCCGCTGGCGGGGCTTGGCCAGGGCGGCGGTCATCCGGTCGAGGTAAACGGCGAGGATCACCACGCCGATACCCGCCTCGACACCCAGTCCGGTGTTGAGCTGGGTCAGACCCGCAACCACGTCGGTTCCCAGGCCCTCGGCGCCCACCATGCCGGCGATGACCACCATCGAGAGCGAGAGCATGATGACCTGGTTCACACCGGCCATGATCGTGGGCATCGCCAGCGGCAGCTGAATCTGACGCAGGATGCGTCCGGGGGAGGCACCGAATGCCTGTCCGGCCTCGACCACCTCGCGGTCCACGCCGCGAATACCCAGCTCGGTGAAGCGCACGCCGGGGGCCAGCGCAAAGATGATCGTGGCGACGATACCCGGCACCACACCCACCCGGAACAGCACCAGGGCGGGGATCAGGTAGACAAACGCGGGCATGGTCTGCAGGAAGTCCAGGATCGGCCGCACGATGGCCGAGGCGGTATCCGATCGCGCGGTCAGAATACCCAGCGGCACCGCGATAATCAGTGCGATCACACTGGCCACGATGACCAGCGCGAGCGTGTGCATCGCGTTCTCCCACTGCGAGACACCCACCACGAGCAGCAGCCCGGCGAGCATCCCCAGCGCAAACTTCCAGCCGCGCACCCAGAGGCCCGCAAGAACGAGCACCAGGATGATGATCCAGAACGGCGGTCCGGCAAACACGGTGTCCACCGCGTCGTACATGCCCTTAAAAATGGCGCGGATGACGTCGAAGAAGCCCGAGAGGTTTGTGGTCACAAACTTCTCGATCGACTCGACCCACTCGCCCAGCGGTACCCGGCCGGTCTCCCAGAAGCGGTCCCAGCCGCCTGCCATCGGCGCGATCATGCGTGACCTCCCGTGCTCGTGGTGGCCGATTCGGGCGCGTCACCGGTCGCACGCAGCGTGGCGGTGATTACATCCACCGGGACGGTGGCTGGGGCGATGATGGCGTTTTCGGCGGTGATGACGGGCTGCACGTTGGCCAGGGCGGCCAGCAGGGTCACCCGCGGAACGGTGCCCACCAGGCGGTTCTGATCATCAACCACCGCAACGGGCATCGGGCTCTCGGCGGCGGGCTCGAACAGGTCCACCAGCAGGGAGTCACGGGTCACGGTCGCGGCAGTCTCGCGCAGGGCGGGGGAGAGATCCCGCGCCCCCGCACGCACCAGGTCGAGGACCTCGCGGTCACGCACCACCCCGAGCAGGGTTCGGCCGGGGCCGAGCACAAACACGGTGGAGGTCTGGCGATCCCGCATCACCCGGAGGGCGGCGCGGGGACCGGCGGAGAGCTGGACCACCGCGTGCGGGGCCTCCATCACGCCCTCGGCGGTCAGCACCCGGGCGCGGTCCACGTCGTGCACAAACTGGGCGACGTAGTCGTTGGCGGGGTCGGTGAGGATCTCATCCGGCGTGCCCACCTGGACGATGCGGCCATCGCGCATCACGGCGATCCGGTCGCCGAGGAACATGGCCTCGTTGAGGTCGTGGGTGATGAAGATGATGGTTTTGCCGAGGTCGCGCTGAAGATCGACCAGCTGCTCCTGCATCTCGCGGCGGATCAGCGGATCCAGGGCCGAGAAGGCCTCATCCATCAGCAGCACGTCGGTGTCCGAGGCCAGCGCGCGGGCCAGGCCCACCCGCTGCTGCATGCCGCCGGAAAGCTGGCCGGGCATCTTCTGCTCCCAGCCCTCCAGGCCCACCCGGGCCAGGATATCCGTGGCACGGGCACGACGCTCGGCGGCGGGCACCCCCTGGATTTCCAGCGCGTAGGCGGCGTTATCCAGCACCGTGCGGTGCGGCAGCAGCGCAAAGTGCTGGAACACCATCGAGATGGATTCGCGGCGAATCTCGCGCAGCTTGCTCGCCGGGATTCCGGCGATTTCCTTGCCCATGACCCGTACGGAACCCGCGGTGGGCTCCCACAGACCGTTGAGCATGCGGATCAGGGTCGATTTTCCCGAACCACTCAGGCCCATGACCACAAAGATCTCGCCGGGCTTCACGTCGAAGGACGCGTCGATCACCGCGGCGGTACCGAGACCCGCGATCTCCTCGCGGGATGCGCCGGCACGCAGTTTATTCAGGGCTTCTCGCGGCTTTTTTCCGAAAATTTTGTAGAGGCCCGAAGCCTCTACCGCAAAGTTATGTGACACAGATTTTTTCCGGTCATCCGGGCGACGTTTCCGCCAGCGGCCGGGTGACACTCGCTCTTACGTCCGGGTCTTCCGCGCCCGGCATACCCCCGTACTCAAGCCTTCCCGAACATCGGTGGTAATCGGGTGGCGAAGGGTGGCATGCCCGGGGCGATCATGGGATCGCCGCCGGCGTGACTGACCATACGCCCGGGTGTCATTTCCACTGAAAATAACGTCCGGCCGCGGGCTCGTTGCGGACCTTTGTCCATCAACCACGCTAACAAGGTTCGGGGGCGAGTTGCCAATCGAGAACCTTGAGATCGCACCCAGGGCGCAAAAATACCGCGACCCGAGTCGCGGTAAAAAGCTGGTCAAGACCGAATTATCGAGGCGTTACCGGAACGTTACATCACGTACATGCAAACCCGGACAAACGCACTCACCCCCGGGCATGTTGTCTCTGAGACAACCCGGGGGCGAGTGGGGCAAAAAACGCTAGTCGAGCAGCAGTGCGGGCTCCTCGATAATGGAGGCCACATCGGCGATGAAGCGGGAGACCACATCGCCGTCCACGACGCGGTGATCAAAGGATCCACCGATCGTCGTGACGAAGCGCGGACGCACCTCACCATCCACGACCCAGGGCTTCTGCTTGATCGTGCCGAGCGCCACGATTCCGACCTCGCCGGGGTTCAGGATCGGGGTGCCGGTGTCCATCCCAAACACACCGATGTTGGTGATCGTGATCGTGCCATCCTGCATGTCCGCCGGGGTGGTCTTGCCGTCCCGAGCGGTCAGCGTGAGCTGCTCGAGCGACTTGGCCAGCTCGAGCAGTGACATGCCCTGAGCCTCCTTGACGTTGGGGACGATCAGGCCGCGCGGGGTGGCCGCGGCGATGCCGAGGTTCACGTAGTGGCGCACGATGATCTCGTTCTCGGTCCAGGTCGCGTTCACCGTGGGGTTACGACGCACGGCCCAGATGATCGCGCGGGCCATGATCAGCAGCGGAGACACCTTGACGCCGGCGAAGTCGGGGGAGGCCTTGAGGCGCTTCACAAACTCCATCGTGCGGGTCGCATCCACGTCCACAAACACGCTCACGTGCGGTGCGGTGAACGCACTCTGCACCATCGCCTGCGCGATGGCCTTACGCATGCCCTTAACCGGGATGCGCTCCTCGCGCTCGGGTGCCCAGGCGGGGGTCTCGATGTTGCGGAACACGCTGGCCTGACCGGCCGAACGCACCACGTCATCGCGGGTGATCTCGCCCACCAGGCCGGTGCCCTGAACCGCGGACAGGTCCACGCCCAGGTCCTTGGCCAGCTTGCGGATCGGCGGCTTGGCGATGATCGGACTGGCCGAGGCCGCGGGCACGCTCGGCGGCGGCACCGGGGCAGCGGCGGGGGTCGGGCGACCGCGGCGACGCGAGGTCACCGATCCGGCCGATCCGTACCCCACCAGCACCGACCCCGACCCTTCGGGCTCGGCGGCAATCGTGGACTGGGTGTCGGCGGCGGCCTCGACCACCGCGGCATCCGGGGCGGGGGCGGCCACCGGCGCGGCGGCGGAACCGTCGTTCACCGTGACAATCGGGGTCCCGACATCCACCGTGGTGCCCTCGGCCACCAGGATCTCGCTGACGGTGCCCGCAAACGGGGACGGCAGCTCAACCAGGGACTTGGCCGTCTCGATCTCCACCAGGGTGTCGTTGATCTCAACCCGGTCGCCCGGGGCCACCTTCCAGGAGACGATCTCGGCCTCGGTGAGGCCCTCGCCTACGTCCGGCAGGGGAAAGCTCTGCTCGCTCATCTCGTCTCCTTCTAGTACGCCAGGGCCCGGTCCACCGCGTCGAGTACGCGGTCGGCGTCGGGCAGGTACATTCCTTCAAGTTTCGCAGCCGGGAACGGGGTGTCAAACCCCGACACCCGCAGCACGGGTGCTTCCAGCGAGTAGAACGCCTTCTCGGCCAGGGTCGCGGCGATCTCCGACCCCACCGAGGCGTTCTCCGGGGCCTCCTGAGCCACCACCACGCGGCCGGTCTTACGGGCGCTATCCAGCAGCGGGCCGTAGTCGATCGGGGAGATCGAACGCAGGTCCACCACCTCGGCGCTGATGCCCTCACCCGCGGCCACCTCGGCGGCCTGCAGCAGCGTGGACACCATGGCACCGTGGCCGATCAGGGTCACGTCGGTGCCCTCGCGGGCCACGCGGCTCTGGTGCAGTCCCAGCTGAGACTCGGTCAGGTTCACCTCGCCCTTGGGCCAGTATCGGCTCTTGGGCTCGAAGAACAGCACCGGGTCGTTGCTCTGGATCGCTTCCTGGATCATCCAGTACGCGTCGTTCGGGGTTGAGGGGCTCACCACGCGCAGACCCGCGGTGTGCGCGAAGTAGGCCTCGGGGCTCTCCTGGTGGTGCTCGACGGCACCGATGTGCCCGCCGTAGGGCACCCGGATCACCACGGGCATCGACAGGGTGCCGCCGTGACGGTTGGTCTGCTTGGCCAGCTGGGACACGATCTGGTCAAAGGCCGGGTAGATGAACCCGTCGAACTGGATCTCGCACACCGGACGGTACCCGCGCATGGCCAGGCCGATCGCGGTGCCCACGATGCCGGATTCGGCCAGCGGGGTGTCCTGCACCCGGCGCGGTCCGAACTCGGCCTGCAGGCCCTCGGTGATCCGGAAGACGCCACCCAGCGGGCCGATGTCCTCGCCCATCAGCAGGACCTTCTCATCCGCGGCGAGCGCTGCACGCAGCCCGGCGTTAAGCGCCTTGGCCATCGGCATGTTCACGATTTCGCTCATCGGTTCTCCTCCGTCATCGATGCCTCATACCGGTTCAGCCAGTCCGACTGCTCCCGCATGCGGGGGTGCTCCTCGGAGTACACGTGTTCAAACATGGTGGGGAAGTCGGGGGCTTCCAGGGCCAGGGTGCGGGCGCGCACGTCGGCGCACAGGTCCTTGGCCTCCTCGGCGGCGCTGGTGAACAGCGACTCGGATGCTCCCCGAGCCCGCAGGTACGCCTCAAAGCGGACGATCGGGTCACGCTGCCCCCAC
The DNA here is from genome assembly GCF_024810155.1 of Mycetocola sp. BIGb0189. NCBI lineage: Bacteria > Bacillati > Actinomycetota > Actinomycetes > Micrococcales > Microbacteriaceae > Mycetocola > Mycetocola sp. BIGb0189. The sequence continues at coordinate 47,785 of NZ_JANUED010000007.1, read as the reverse complement.
TCGGCGCGCTCCTCATTGGTGCGGTACTTGGTGGGGTCATCACTCGTGGTGTGCGCGCCCATCCGGTAGGTCATCGCCTCGATGAAGCGCGGCCCCTGGCCCACGCGAGCCTCATCCAGGAACTGCGAGGTGACCGCGTAGCTGGCCAGCACGTCGTTGCCATCGATCTGCACGCTGGGCAGGCCAAAGCCCGCGCCGCGCAGGTACAGCGGGGTGCGCGACTGCACCGAAACCGGAACCGAGATGGCCCACTGGTTGTTCTGCAGGAAGAAGACCTGCGGGGTCTGGTGGCTTGCGGCGAAGACCAGGGCCTCGCTCACATCGCCCTCGGAGGTCGAACCGTCGCCGAAGTAGACGATCGTGGCCTCGTCGGTGTCCACGTTGCCGGTGCCGCTGGCACCGTCAAAGAGCTGCCCCATCGCATAGCCGGTGGCGTGCAGGGTCTGCGAGCCGAGCACCAGCGTGTAGAGGTGGAAGTTGCCGTTTTTGGGATCGGTGGGATCCCATCCGCCCAGGGTCACCCCGCGCATCAGGCTGAGGATGTTCACCGGGTCAACCCCGCGGATCATGCCCACGACGTGCTCACGGTAGGAGGGGAAGATGTGGTCCTGCGGACGGGCGGCGTGAGCCGAACCCACCTGCGCACCCTCCTGGCCCTCGCTCGGCGGGAACAGGGCCATCTCGCCCTGACGCTGCAGGTTGGTAGCCTCGCGGTCAAAGGCACGCACCGAGACCATGTCGCGGTAGAAGCGCTCATGGTGGGCATCGGTCAGGCTGTCCAGGCGTGCCAGGAAGGGTTCGGCGGCCGGGGTCGGCGCGAAGGTGCCGTCGGCGCTCAGGAACCGTACGGGCTCCGGGGCTTGTTCGGTGTGAAGAGTCATGATGTTCTCCGGTTAGGCTGCTCGGGCCGGGTGGCCGGCGGGCAGGTCGGATAGGATCTCCGCCGCCTGGGCGAGGAGGGGTGCGAGGGATTCTTCCTCGCCGATGCTGATCCGCACGCCGTCTCCGGCGAAGGGCCGGGTAACCAGCCCCGCGTCGAAGAAGCGCTCGGCCGCATCGAAGGTGTGCTCGCCCAGGGCGAGCCAGATGAAGTTGGATTCGCTGGCGGGAATGTTCCAGCCCTGCTCGCGCAGCGCGGCGATCAGGGTGCCGCGACGACGGGCGATGGCCTCGACCCGCTCCAGCAGCTCGGCCTCGGCCTGAAGGGAGGCGTGGGCGGCAGCCTGAGCGACACCGGTGACGGCCAGCGGGATCGCGGTCGCCCGGGCGGCATCCAGGATGGCCTCGGGCCCGGTTGCCCAGCCCACCCGCAGACCCGCCAGGCCATAGGCCTTGGAGAAGGTTCGCAGGATCACCAGGTTGGGGTAGCGGCCGACCAGGGTACGGCCGTCCACGGCCTCCGGGTCGCGCACAAACTCGGCATAGGCCTCATCCAGCAGGACCAGCAGGTCGCTCGGGACCGCGTCCATGAAGGTTGCAAACTCCTCGGCGGTCACGGTCACGCCGGTGGGGTTATTGGGGCTACAGACGATTGCCACGCGGGTGCGCGGGGTGATCGCGGCGGCCAGGGCCTCCAGATCGTGGCCCCCGTCGGCACGGTTGGGCACCTGCACGGAGGTGGCACCGGCCACGGTCACCATGGTCGGATACGCCTCGAATGAGCGCCAAGCATAGGCGACCTCGTCGCCGGGACCGGCGGCGGCCAGGATGAACTGCTGCAGCAGCGCCACCGAACCCGATCCGATGATGACCTCATCCGCGGTGGTACCCAGGCGTGCGGCCAGCGCGCCACGCAGTGAGGCGGCGGTGGCGTCGGGGTAGCGGTTGATTTCCAGCTCGGCCGTCACCGCGGCCAGCACGGCGGGCAGTGGGGCGAAGGGATTCTCGTTGCTGGAAAGCTTGAAGGCGTCGTCGCTCGCGGGACGTCCCTGCCGGTAAACCGGCGAGGCCAGGATCTCCGGCCTCAGCTTCACAGATGTTCGTTGTACGTTATCCACCACCAAAGTCTATTCATCCGCCGATACCGGCGCTGGAATGTAGTGCGACTCGCCGCAAGAACTGCGATAGTGGAGCATATGGGAAATTTTCTCCTGCGATTAATCACCAACGCGATTGCGATTTGGCTCACCACCCTGCTGCTGAGCGGCGTCACCGTGCGCCCGTTTTCGGATGACCAGTGGTGGCAGATTGGGCTCAGCTATCTGATCGTCGCCTTCATCTTTGCGGTGGTCAACGGCATCCTGGGCACCATCGTGAAGATCGTGGCGATTCCGCTCTACGTGATTACCCTGGGCCTGATCTCCTTCGTGATCAACGGGGTGCTGCTGCTGATCGTCGCATCCGTCACCGAATGGTTCGGATTCGGCCTGCGGGTCGAGAATCTGGGCTGGGCCATCCTCGGTGCCATCGTGATCTCGATCATCAACGCGATCATCGGCGCCATCCTGCGCCCCCAGCAAAGACGACGCTAGGCCGTGCCCGTGCCCGCGCAGCCCTTTGCGATTAACTTCGTCTGCTCCGGCAATATCTGCCGGTCCCCGATGGCCGAGGTCATCCTGCGTGGACTCGCCGAGGAGGCGGGACTCGCCTCCTCGCTGCGGATCATCTCCACCGGCACCGGCGACTGGCACGTGGGGGAGCAGGCCGACCATCGCACAATCGCCTCCCTCGCCCGGCACGGTTACGACGGCAGCGCCCACCGTGCCCAGAAGTTTCAGCCCGAACACTACGACGAGTTCGACCTCCTGGTGGCCCTGGATCGCAGCCACGAACGCGTGCTGCGCGCCGGCGCCCCCACCCCCGAGGACGCCGATAAGGTGGCGCTCCTGCTGAGTTTTGATAGCGCGCAGGCCCATCTGCGCGATGTTCCCGACCCCTATTATGCGGACGATGCGGTGTTTGACGCGGTTTTTGTCATGATTAGGAAGGCGTGCGAACAACTTTTTCGCCAAATACAACCCGCGATCCGAGCAGGAGCCTCTCGATGACCTCACTTCCCATCCAGCCCCTCAGCCCCCTCGATGGCCGCTATCAGGCCGCCGTCAGCGGTCTGGGCGAGTACCTCAGCGAGGCCGGCCTGAACCGCGCCCGCGTTCAGGTTGAGGTGGAATGGCTGATCGCGCTGACCGGTCGCGGTGCCTTCGGGACCTCGCCGCTGAGCGATGAGCAGATCGATGCGCTGCGCGCCCTGTACACCGAGTTCTCGCAGGCCGACATCGAGTGGCTGGCCGAGAAGGAGGCCGTGACCCGGCACGATGTGAAGGCCGTGGAGTACCTGGTGCGTCACCGCCTGAGCGAGCTGGGCCTCGACAGCATTGCCGAGCTGACCCACTTCGCCTGCACCAGCGAAGACATCAATAACCTCTCCTATGCGCTGACCGTCTCCGCCGCCGTGCAGGAGGTCTGGCTGCCCGGCCTGCGTCGCGTGATCGACATCCTGCGTGAGCTGGCCCACGAGCACCGCGATGCGGCGATGCTCTCGCACACCCACGGTCAGCCGGCCACCCCGAGCACCATGGGCCGCGAGCTCGCGGTGACCGCCTGGCGCCTGGAGCGGATCGTCACCCAGATCCAGCAGACCGAGTACCTGGGCAAGTTCTCCGGTGCCACCGGCACCTTCTCCGCCCACGTGGTGGCCGAGCCCGAGGCCAACTGGCCCGCGCTGTCGAAGGAGTTCGTCGAGGGTCTGGGGCTCACCTGGAACCCGCTGACCACCCAGATCGAGTCCCACGACTGGCAGGCCGAGCTGTACGGCAAGGTGTCCCACGCCAACCGCGTGCTGCACAACCTGGCGACCGACATCTGGACCTACATCTCGATGGGCTACTTCACCCAGATCCCGCAGGCGGGTGCCACCGGCTCGTCAACCATGCCGCATAAGATCAACCCGATCCGCTTCGAGAACGCCGAGGCCAACCTCGAGCTCTCCAGCGCGATCCTCGACTCGCTCGCCGCGACCCTGGTGACCTCGCGCATGCAGCGCGACCTGACCGACTCCAGCGCCCAGCGCAACATCGGCGTGGGCTTCGGCCACTCGCTGCTGGCCCTGGACAACCTGGCCCGCGGCCTGCGCGAGATTTCGCTGAACCGTGCGGCCCTGCTGGCCGACCTCGACGCCAACTGGGAGATCCTGGGCGAGGCCATCCAGACCGTGATCCGCGCCGAGGTGGCCGCCGGACGCTCCTCGATCGAGGACCCGTACGCGCTGCTCAAGGAGCTCACCCGCGGCAAGCGCATCGGTCAGGCTGACCTGATCGCGTTTGTGGAGAAGCTGGAAATCGGCGATGAGGCCAAGGCCCGCCTGCTCGCGCTGACCCCCGCGACCTACGTGGGACTGTCGGCCGAGCTGGTGGACTTCCTGCCGTAATCGGCAACCACGCACGCGGCCTCGGGGATTCCCGGGGCCGCGTTTGTGTTGCGGGGCGGGCGGCTATGCGGGCAGCGGTGCCCGCTCGGGCTCGGCCGCGGGTACAACCTCCGCCGGGCGGCGCAGCAGCTCCAGCAGGATGATCACCACCAGGCCACCCACGAGAGTCCAGATCACCAGGCCCACGGTAAGCGGACGCCCCCAGATCAGGATCGCCGCGGCCCCCAGGGCCAGCACAATCCGAATCGTCGGCGCGAGCAGGCTCAAACGGCGACCAAACCGGCCGGTACCGATGCCGTGCCGATCTCCGAAGGACCGAGCCCGGGCAAACAGCGCGGTGCTGGCACCGCGCAGGGTACGGGGAGTGCGCCAAGGGCCGGTCCACCAGGCGATGATCCCCACCAGCAGCGCGATGATCGCGACGGTGATCGACAGGTCCCGAGTAAACCCGATCCCGGTTTCCAGCACCAGCTGGGCCACCGGCACCGAGCCCAGGCTCGCACCGAGGCTCGGGGCCAGCACGCTCACGCCGATGCTCAGGGCCAGCACCACCAGCAGCAGGACCCCGGCGAGCAGCCCCGCGCCCCACAGCACCGCGGTACGGCGTCTGGGTGCCAGCAGGACGCCACCGAGGAGTGCGAGCAGCCCCAGCGGTGCCAGCCACGCACCCGCGGCCTGGAGGAGGGCGTAGCCGGGACGCAGGCGGGCCAGCTCATCGGCCTGCACCAGAACCAGCGTGCGATCCACCGTGGGGATCGCCGCGGCAATCCCCACCCCCTCACTCAGCAACCGAGACTTGACCGCGTCGATGATCGGGCCCAGCTGGACGCCGAGACTGCCATCGCTGCCGAGGGTGAGCAGGGAATTTTCGGTGCCCGAAAGCGCCGCCACCAGCTCGCGATGCGTGTGGGTGAGCAGACCCGTGGTGAGCTGAGTGAAGGCGGGGGAGGCGATCAGCTCGTCCACCGTGCGTTCGATCAGCCCGTTCATCCCGGCCACCGCGACGCCCTGCAACGCGTTCAGCGCGGTGCGAGCCCGCTCGGGAACACCCAGTCCGTCCAGCCCCTCAAAGGCGCTGGCCGCGAGGGACGGGACGTCCGCGGCATCGATGATCGCCTGACTGACCTCGCTCGCGATCAGGGATCGCACCTCGGGTTCGGCCAGCAGCGGCTCGAAGGTGTCCACAAACACCTCGGTCTGGGCCGTCTGAGTGGCCGCCCAGTTTGCCACAATCGCGACCGGGGCAAGCAGCGCCCCGAGCGCCAGCAGCACACCGGCACCGATCCAGCGCAGACGTCGCCCGGCGGATCGAGATCCCCGCAGGCGCGCGTTTTCGGCCTCCAGCCCGGCCAGGCGGGCGTGCAGGGTCGCGTTCTCCGCGGATTCTGGTGCTGCGTTCTCACTCATCGGTGCAAGCGTAGCGCGGGCAGAGCTGCGCGCCTATGCCCACGTTCACGCGCCACACCCCCAAACCCACAAAGCCCGTGCTGACGTGGTTCCCGCTCGAAACCACGACGCCCGCGATCCGAATCGGCGTTCGGGTCGCGGGCGAGGGTGTGTGCGGTTGATGCCTAGTGGGCGCGGGGGCGCTGGTCACCCTCGGTGTCCTGCGCGTGAATGTCACGGGCTTCAAAATCGTCGGGCTTGATGGCCAGCGAGAACATCGCGATACCGATCAGTCCAACGATGAAGGCGACACCACCGAGGATCAGGCCGAGCATCGGCTCCCGCGAGGCGTAGGCCGCGATCAGGCCGGTGAATCCACCAAAGATCAGGGCGATCACCAGCAGCTCGACCGGACGCAGAATCTCGCGACGGGTGGGCTTGCGCGGCGGGACCGGAGCGACCTGCGCGGCCGCATCAAACGCGTTGGCGGTCTCCGCGGCCAAAGCCTCGGCGGTGGGCTCGGTGCCGACCGGGGCATCCGCGACGGGCTGAGCATCTGCGACGGGTGCCGATTCCGGGGTGGCGGGTGCCGCCGGAGTGGTTTCGGGCTCCTGGTCGGCTGCGGGGGAGGTCATGTACTAGTCGCCTTTCGAGACGGAAACTGCGGGGACCGCCTTGGCGGCCGGGGCCCATTTCAGGGAGAGTGCGGCGATCGCCTGGTAAGCAGCGACGATGGCCGCATACGCTCCAAACAGGCCGACGGTCATGATCGACGCGTTCAGCACTCCCGGAGGGGTCTTGCCATCGCCACCGAAGTTGTGAACGTAGTCGGGACGCACCAGCAGCACGGCAACGGCCAGCAGCAGGGTGAACGCCCCCACGGCGATCCAATCGCGGGCAATGCCCAGGCGTCCGCGGGCACGCAGCCCACCGACCAGCTCCAGCACACCGGTGATCAGGGCCCATCCGGCGATCAGGCCGAGCAGTCCGATCAGGTGAGCGGCCGGGGCCGTCAGCAGGATAACCAGGGCAGCGATGCCGGCAACCACGCCGATCGCACCCTGTGCGCGGGTCGCTCCGCGGCCGAAACGAACGGGCACGTTGCGGGCACCCCAGATGAGCTGGATGAGCCCCTCGATCAGCGCGTACGCGGCAAAGGCCGTGAGCCCGAGCTGCGGGGAGTGGTCGCTGGAGAAGGTGATGACCAGCGCCACCACGGCCGCAATTACCGCACGCGAGAGCGGCAGCAGCCAGCTCCCGGAGGGCAGCGCGGGCGGGGTATCGCCGGTGTGAACGGCTTCGGACGTGGCCACGACTTATCCTCTTTCCCAGGATTTATACGATCCCACCCAGTCTACGCCAGCCAGCGCGCAACGCCGCCCGCGAGCACGTACACTTCCGCCCGCGAAATTCGGGTCCCGAAACTGGCTGAGGTGCCTAGGAACCCGGGGCGAGGTCAGCGAACCCCGAAGACAGAGCGTGCCCGAAGATGGCTGGCGCGCCTAGGAACCGGGGGCGAGGTCGGCGAAGCGGGAGAAATGCCCATGGAACGCCACGGTCACATCCCGGGTGGGACCGTTACGGTGCTTGGCGACGATGAGGTCAGCCTCGCCCGCGCGCGGGTTGTCGCGGTCATAGGCGCTTTCGCGGTGCAGCAGGATGACCATGTCGGCGTCCTGCTCAAGCGAGCCCGACTCACGCAGGTCCGAGATTGCGGGCTTCTTGTCCGCGCGCTGCTCGGGTCCACGGTTCAGCTGCGACAGCGCGATCACCGGCACCTGAAGCTCCTTGGCCATCAGCTTGAGCGATCGCGAGAACTCCGACACCTCCTGCTGACGGCTTTCCACGCGCTTACCCGAGGTCATCAGCTGCAGGTAGTCGATCACAACGAGCTTGAGGCCCACCTTCTGCTTGAGCCGGCGGCACTTGGCGCGGATCTCGACCAGGGTCATGTTGGGGCTGTCGTCGATGTAGAGCGGGGCGTCGTTGATCTTGCCGCGGGTCGCGGCGATCTTGGTCCAGTCGCGCTGGTCCACCGTTCCCTTACGCATGTTCTGCAGCGGAACCGAGGCCTCGGCGGCCATCAGACGCATCGCGATCTCGGCGCGCCCCATTTCCAGGGAGAAGAAGATCGAGGGCATGTTGTTGCCGATCGAGGCGGCACGGGCGAAGTCGAGCGCGAGCGTGGACTTACCCAGGGCCGGACGTGCGGCCACCAGGATCAGCTGACCGGGGTGGAAGCCGTTGGTGAGTTCGTCCATCTCGACAAAGCCGGTGGGCACACCGGTCATCTGGCCGTCCTTGCCGGCGGCGGCCTCGATCTCGTCGATCGCGGCACCGAGGGCATCGGTCAGGGGGACATAGTCTTCGGTGTCGACGTTGCCGTTGACCGCGTAGATTTCGGCCTGGGCGTTGTTGACCAGGTCGAGCGCCTCGCCCTCCCCCTGGTACCCCATCTGGACGATTCGGGTCCCGGCCTCCACCAGGCGGCGCAGCAGCGCCCGCTCGGCGACGATGCTCGCGTAGTAGCCGGCGTTCGCGGCGGTGGGGACCAGGCTGGTGAGCGAGTGCAGGTAGTCGGCACCGCCGGCTCGAGAGAGTTCACCCTGCTTGATCAGCTCGTCGGTCACGGCGATCACATCGGTCGGCTCACCGTGCGAGTAGAGCGACAGGATCGCATCGTAAATGATCTCGTGCTTGGGCACGTAGAAGTCGGTTCCGCGGACGGTCTCAACCACGTCGGCAACGGCGTCCTTGGACAGCAGCATGCCGCCCAGGGCCGACTGCTCGGCAAGCAGATCGTGGGGCGGGGTACGCTCAGCACGCGAGCCTTCGCCCAGGCCCGGGTCCGACAGGCCAAGATCCGCAATAGACACCGATTTACTCCTTCACGCCAGGCGCGATAACCGCCGTGTCGACCATCGTCGCGCGGTATAAGCACACCACGGACCACCGACACCGAAGCCCTGCACCGGCCGGAGAATTCGGGCCGCGAGAGGGATCCTCGACCACGCTACGGGAGCACCCCACAGAATCACAAATGCACTTGTGGATAACTTTGTGGAGAATCTGCGGGAAACTCCGTCCACATTGTGCACAACCTGTGGGGGGATCCTGTGGATAAGAAAAAAGTTTCACCAAATAAGAGCGCTTGACCTGGGTTTTTATCTCTCCACATGGCTGTGAGGAAAACTCTCTCCACCGGCGGGTGAATGTTGTCGTCATACACACCCTCAGTGTGTACAACTACTTGACCGTGGCCGCGGCGGCGCCGTAGATTACGCGATTCCCCTGCCGCGACGGCGGCGGCGTGCCCACTCGGGGTGGCATTCGCCGCACATTCGTTTTCTTCACACCACGACCTGGTTTACTCCTCCCACATCACAACCCGACCGACCGGAGAGATCGATGAAGATCACCGTTTCACGCGCCACCCTGTACCCCGGCTCCCTCGCCCTCCTCCTAGCCGGAACCCTGCTCGTTCCGGCCACCGGGGCCCATGCCTCCGCGCCACCCGACGCGCCTCCGGCACCGGCACCCGCACCCGCACCCGCCAGCGACCCGGCACTCGTCGCACCGGGTGTACCCGCGAGCTCGGGCGACTCCGACGAAGTTCCGCCGCTAGACGCGCAGAGCCTCACGAACGGCATCGACCGCACGTTCTACGACCTCCCCGATCCCATCCCCGCGACCCCGGGCACACTCATTCGCCACCGCCCGATTGATGCCAAGCTCATCACCGAGAACATTTCGGTACCCGCCCAGGCCGAACTGGTCATGTATTCGAGCACCTCAAGCTCCGGTGCCCCGACCGTGGTGACCGGTACCGTGTTCACCCCGTGGACGGCCTATTCGGGTGCCGGTGAACGCCCCCTGGTCTCCCTGGCCCCGGGCACGCAGGGTCTCGGACCGGACTGCGCCCCCTCACGCCAGTTTGTGCGCGGCACCGAGTATGAGGCCTTCCAGGTCACCGCGCTGCTGCTCGCCGGATACTCCGTGGTGGTCACCGACTATGAGGGCATGGGCACCGCCCTCGACGCCACCTATCTTGCCCGCGTCAGCCAGGGTAATGCGGTCTTGGACGCGGCCCGGGCCGCACCGCAAACCGGGCTCCCCTCGATCAGCGCTACGTCTCCGGTGATGCTCTACGGCTACTCGCAGGGTGGGGGTGCCAGCGCATCCGCCGCCGAGCTCGCCGCAAGCTACGCCCCGGAGCTACCGATCATCGGGGGATATGCGGGCGGTGTGCCGGCGGACTTGCGCGCGGTGGCCGGTTACGTTCAGGACAAGCCCGCCGGTACCATGCTACTGTTTGCGCTGACCTCGATCGGTGATCTTGCCGGGATTAGCGCCGATAACTACCTCAACGCGGCGGGACGCGAGGCCCGGGCCTGGGCTGCGAACAACTGTGTGAGTCCCACCAGCTCGCGCTACGGTGCCACACCGCTGCGCTCGCTCACCACAACCGGGGAGTCGGTGACCGAACTGATCGAACGCGTCCCCGAGTATTCGCGGGTGATCGACGAGCAGGCAATCGGGCGGGGCACACCCGGCTTTCCGATGCTGATCGGTCAGAGTCCCACCGACGACATCATTCCCGCCGCGCAGTCCGCCGACCTGGTACGGCAGTGGTGTTCCCGCGGCGCATCGGTCACCAGCGTGCAGGCCCCCGCGGTGGGGCACGGGGTCGCCGCGGCCACGCTGGTCCCCGACGCCCTCTGGTTCCTGCATCGTTTGGTAAAAAACAAGCCCGCCGCATCAACCTGTGGCTAGCCGAAACCCCCGGCAACGCACACAAAACGGCCCCGGATCGAAAAGATCCGGGGCCGTTTATGTGAGCGATTCACCCCGAGGGGTGCACCAACTACTTAGCGGCTACCACCTGAAGGGTGATGGTCGCGCTAACCTCGTCGTGCAGACGAACCAGGACCTTGTGGTCACCGGTTGCCTTGATCGCGTTGGGGATCTCGACCTTACGCTTGTCGATCTCGCCAGCGCCCGCAGCCGAAACGGCGGCGGCGATGTCAGCGGTCTTCACCGAACCGAACAGGCGGCCTTCGCGACCGGCCTTGACGGTCAGCTTGACCTTGCCCTGCTCCAGGTTTGCCTTGAGCGCCTGAGCGTCCTCGAGGTTGTGCAGTGCACGAGCGGCGCGAGCCGCCTTGATCTGCTCAACCTGCTTCTCGCCACCGCGAGTCCAGACAACAGCAAAGCCCTTGGGCACGAGGTAGTTACGGGCAAAGCCGTTCTTCACCTCGATAACGTCCCCGGGGGCACCGAGACCGGTGACCTCGTGGGTCAGAATTACCTTCGACATTTGCTTACTCCTTAGCGGCCGGAGCCGGCGTAGGGGAGAAGAGCCATCTCACGTGCGTTCTTGACGGCACGTGCGATGAGGCGCTGCTCCTGGACGGAAACACCGGTGATGCGACGGGCGCGGATCTTTCCACGCTCGGAGATGAACTTGCGCAGGGTTGCGACATCCTTGTAATCGATGACGCCGACGCGGATAGCCTTCGCGGGAGCGACGACCTTTGCGCCCTTACCGCGGGCAGGCTTGCGGCCAGGGCCGCCAGACTTTCCAGCCATAATGATTTCCTTAGTGTGCTACCTCGAGCCGAAGGCTCGAAGAAAATTTCTTAGAAGGGAGTGTCGTCCCCGAAGGTGCCGGGAGTGTTCCAGGCATCTGCTCCAGAGGACGCGTTGTTCGACGGCGCGTTGTTGTACGACGGCGCGGCACTGGCCCAGGGCTCATCCGATACGGCACCCTGCTGCGGGGAGCGAGCTCCACCGCCGGAGGACTGTGCACGGCTGACCTGAGCGGTTGCGTACCGCAGCGACGGACCGATCTCGTCAACTTCAAGCTCGATCGCGGTGCGCTTTTCGCCTTCCTTCGTCTCATAGGAACGCTGCTTCAGGCGACCGGTCGCGATGACACGGCTTCCCTTGCTCAGCGATCCGGCGACGTGCTCGGCAAACTCGCGCCAGACCGAAGCGCGGAGGAACAGCGCTTCGCCGTCCTTCCACTCGTTCGACTGACGATCGAAGTTACGCGGGGTCGATGCGATCGTAAAGTTGGCGACCGCCAGCCCGGACTGCGTATAGCGCAGCTCCGGGTCCGAGGTGAGGTTTCCCACCACGGTAATGATCGTTTCGCCGGCCATCGAAACTACTCGGCCTTCGCCTCGGCCGACTGGGCCTTAGCGGCAGCACGGGCGGCCTTGGCGCTTGCGCGCTCGGCTTCCACGGCAACCTGAGCGATTGCTTCCTCGGCACGCAGCACCTTGGTGCGCATGACGGCCTCGGACAGCTTGAGCTGACGGTCCAGCTCAGTGGTCGCGGCAGCGGTAGCGGTGAAGTCGACGACAGCGTAGATGCCTTCGGCCTTCTTGTTGATCTCGTACGCCAGACGACGACGGCCCCAGATGTCAACCTTTTCGATGGTTCCACCATCGTTGCGGATGACGTTCAGGAACTTGTCGAGGCTCGGTGCAACCGTGCGCTCGTCAATCTCCGGGTCGAGAATAACCATGAGTTCATACTGATGCGTCACTAACCCACCTCCTTCGGACTCGAACGGCCACAGGATTTCTGTGACAGGAGGGTTCTGCATCGTTGCCGATCCTCGCCCCAGAATGGGGCTTAAATGGACAACTTGCTCAGTCTACTTGATTTTGACCGCGCGTGTCGCCCCTGTGGACAACTACACGGCGTTGCCCGGCCTGTGGAAAGCACGACACCCCGCCTCCCAGAGGGGGGCGGGGTGCGGTGAATCCGGGTGAACTAGCCGTTTACGGCCACGTTTCCGGCGTCCTGAGCCTTCTTCAGACCCTCCTTGACGTCGAGCTTGCCCTCGAAAATCTCGTTGAAGAGCGGGGTGTAGGCCTCCTGGGCTGCCACGAACTTTCCGCCGTGGAAGGGCGGGATGGTCTTGCCGTCCTTGATCACATCGAAGAACGGAGCCACGTTGGTGTCCTTGCCCTTCCAGTAGTCAAAGAACTTCGACTGCGCGTCCACCACGGCGGGCACGTGGGTGCCCTCGCTACCGATGAAGGCGGCGCCCTTGGCGGATCCCAGCCAGGTCAGCAGCTTCTTGATCGCCGGCTGCTTGCTCTTATCGGCGTTGGCGTTACCGGCCACGGCGATGCCGTTGGTCACCGACACGCGACCCTCGGGGCCGGCGGGGAGCATCGCGACGCCCCACTTGAACCCGGCCTGCTCGGAGACGGTCTTGAGGTTGTAGATCCCCGACTGGAAGGTGGCCAGCTTGCCCGCGATGAACTGATCGCGCACCACATCGGTGTTGGCGCTGGTCTCGGCGGCAGGCGGGGCCACCTTCGAGGTGTTGATGGCGTCAACCACATACTTGATCGCCTCGGCCGAGGCCGGGTTGGCGAAGGTGAAGGCGTCGCCATCCTGGAACTCGCCCCCGTTGGAACCGATGAACGGAAGGATGATGGCCTGGCCGTCATTATTGAGGCTCGTACCGTAGGTCACCGCGGTACCGTCATAACCCTCGGCACCGGCGGCCACACCCGCGGCGTCTCGGGTGAGTGCCTGGGCGGTCTTCAGGTAGGTGTCCTTTTCCGGGTTGGGATCCCAGGTGAGGTCGTTCAGGGTCTTGGGCTCAACCCCGGCCGCGCTCAGCAGATCGGCGTTGTAGTAGACGGCGATGCCGGCGTCGTAGAGCTGGGGGACACCCCAGAGCTTGCCCGAGCGGGTGTACTGGTCCACCACGCTGGGCTCCCAGTCACCCTTGGCCCCGTCACCCAGGGTGGCACCGATGTCCAGCAGGTTGCCGCTGTCCACATAGGCCGGGTAGCTCGAGGCGTTGATCCAGAACAGATCGTCGGCGCTCTTGGCGGCCACGTCCTTGCGCAGGGTGGTCCAGTAGTCGCTCCAGGCAACCGTCTTCACGTTGACCTTGATGTCCGAGTTTTCCTTCTCGAAGGCGTCAAACGACTGGCGGTAGGACTTGGCCACGGCCTCGTCCCAAACGCGCACGGTCAGCTCGGTACCCTCGCCGCTCCCGCTGGCGGAGTCGGAGGCGCCGTTCGTCCCCGAGCAGGCGGAGAGGAGCAGCGCGGCGGCACCGATGATGGCGGCCGCGGAGAGCTTTTTTCGGATCATGGAGGTTTACGTCCTTCGTTCGTTCCAGGTGAACGTGGGTCCGGTCATGGCCGGGAAGGTCCCACCGTCGAGGGGGATAAAAAACAGTGGTGACGAACACCTGGATTCGTCACCACGATCACGAAAAACGTGACACTTTCGTTAACTATTTCATCGTTGCCGCGGTATTGACAAGGCAGCATCGCCCCAAACCGTCGACGATCCCGACCCCGGATACCCCGAAAAAACCCGCCATTCCGGGGGACAGCGCCGCCCCATCGAGATCAAAAATCAATTTCGAAATGGGGCGGTCGGCGACCCCGGATGAGCCCCTACTCCGCGGAATCGCGTGCGGCCCACCACGCACGCAGGCGTTCGGTGGCAACCTCGGGCCCGAGCGGGCCCTCATCCAGGCGAAGCTCCAGCAGCCAGCGGTATGCTTCGCCCACCTCACGGCCCGGGGCGATGCCCAGGATCTGCTGGATCTGGTTGCCGTCGAGGTCCGGACGTACGGCGTCCAGCTCCTCCTGCTCGGCCAGCTCGGCGATGCGCGCCTCAAGGTCGTCATAGGCAAAGGCCAACCGGTCGGCCTTGCGGCGGTTGCGGGTGGTCACATCGGCGCGAGTCAGCATGTGCAGGCGCTCCAGCAGGTCGCCGGCATCGCGCACGTAGCGGCGCACGGCAGAGTCCGCCCAGGCGGCCTCGGTGTACCCGAAGAAGCGCATGTGCAGCTCAACCAGGCGACCCACGGCCTTGATCGTCGCGGTGTCATAGCGCAGCGCCCCCAGGCGCTTCTTGGCGAGCTTGGAACCCACCAGATCGTGGTGGTAGAAGCTCACGGTACCGCCGGGCCCCAGCTTGCGGGTGGCCGGTTTGCCGATATCGTGCAGCAGCGCCGCCCAGCGCAGCACCAGGTCGGGCTCGGCCTCCGGGTGACGCTCATGCTCGTAGCTGATGGCCTGTTCCAGCACCGTCAGCGAGTGCTGGTAAACGTCCTTATGGTGGTGGTGCTCATCGGCTTCCAGGCGCAGTGCGGGCAGCTCGGGCAGCACGATGTCCGCGAGGCCGGTGTCCACCAGCAGCTCGATTCCCGGACGCGGATTATCGGTCAGCAGCAGCTTGCTCAGCTCGGCCTGGACCCGCTCGGCGGAGATGTTCTCGATCGAGGCGGTCATCTCGGTGATCGCGGCGCGGGCGTCCTCGTCCACGGTGAAGTCCAGCTGGGAGGAGAATCGGGCGGCCCGCATCATCCGCAGCGGGTCATCACCGAAGCTCACGGCGGGCTCGATCGGGGTGCGCAGGGTGCGATCGGCCAGGTCCTGGAACCCACCGGTGGGGTCCTCCAGCGCGACCTGCGGCAGGCGCAGCGCCATCGCGTTGACGGTGAAGTCGCGGCGGCTGAGGTCGCCGGTCAGGGTGTCCCCGAAGGCCACCACGGGCTTGCGGGTCACGCCGTCGTAGGTGTCGGCGCGGTAGGTGGTGATCTCGATCGTTTCGCCGTGGATACGGGCACCGATGGTCCCGAACTCGCGGCCGATGTCCCACTGGGCGTCGGAGATCGGGGTCACGATGCGCAGAATGTCATCCGGACGCGCGTTGGTGGTGAAATCGAAGTCGTTGACCGTACGACCGAGGATCGCATCGCGGACCGGACCGCCCACGAGTGCCAGCTCATACTCCGCCTCGGCAAACGCGCGCGACAGGGTCGACACGATCGGGGAAGCGGCGAGTTTTTCCAGCCGCTCGAGGGCTTCAGCCATTCTCACCATGCGGGCAATTCTACTAGGCACCCCGACACCACGCGGCACCGGGGGCCGCGGGATCTAGCGGCGACCGCGCTTCTTACTTGCGGGCTTACGCGGCTGACGCGGGCGGAACGGTGCGGGCTTTTTGCTCTGCTGCTGCGCCGGCTTCTTCTTGGCGGGCTTTTCGGGTTCGGGTTCGGCCCGGCCCCGCGAGCTATTGGCGGTGCGTCCACGGACGATGCCCACAAAGTCCTCAACGCGTTCGGCGCGCACCGCGTCGTCCTCGTCGATGCGCCAGGCGATCCCGATCTCGGTGGGGGCAACCCCGCTCACGCGGCGGTGCTTGACGTCCTTACGGTCGTGCAGGCGGGCGAGGGACTGCGGCAGGATCACAAATCCGATGCCCGCGGCAACCAGCTCGATCGCATCCGCTACCCGCTCGGGGGCGGGCAGGTCCGGGCGGGTGCCCTCGATCATCTCGGTGCCGACCTCGGCCCAGCCGGGCACCTCGCTCGGATCCTGGATCAGGTGCAGGTCGGCCAGCTCGCCCAGGCCCACATCGGCGCGCTCAAGCAGCTCGTGCCCCTTGGGCAGCACGACCATCGGGGTTTCCTCATACAGCTTGATCAGGTGCAGGTCATCCCCGCGATCAAAGGGGAGACGCACAAAACTCACGTCGGCCAGGTTTTCGGTGAGTACCCGGCGCTGATCCTCGCGCTCACCCATGGTGAAGGAGGTGCGGACGCGCGCGTTGCGCTCGGTCCAGGCAGTGCCCCACTTGCCCAGCGAGACCCCGGATACATAGGCGATACGGAAGTCGGCGGGCGGTGCATCGGTGGGCTCCGGGGCCGTGGCAACGGTTTCGACGGACTCGGCCGGTTCGGTGGATTCCGAAATCGATTCCGGGTTCTGGTGCTCGCTCACGGTGCCTCCCTGGGTCTGCGTGCCCCCACAAAGACGGGGACACCACCTCCAGAGTACGGCAGGGATCGCCCGGAAAATTTCTGCAACCCCGCAATCACGGTTACCCTAAGAGCATGAGCGAGCAGAACATGAAACCCGCGACCGCGGCAAAGAAGCTCGGAATCTACCTCCAGGCCACGCCTGAGGCATTCCAAGCCGAGCCGATCACCCGCGAGGCCTTCCTCGCGCTTCAGCAGACCCCGCCGGAGTGGCTGACCGAGCTGCGCCTGAACGGTCCGCACCCGCGGACCGAGGTGGCCCGCAAGCTGGGCGTTTCGGTCTCGGGCCTGTCCCGTGCCGGGATGGCCGACGCCGCCCTGACCACCGCCGAAATCAAGGAGCTGCTGACCAACCCGCCGGCATGGCTGGTCACCGAGCGTGCCACCCAGGCCGAGGTGCGCGCCGTCAACCAGCGCACCAACGAGCGCAACGAGGGTCGCAAGATCCTCGCCGCCGAGCGGGCAGCCGAAGAGCAGAAGTAGTCGTCCACGACGCACAGAGCGGCGCCCGGATCCAGTTGGATCCGGGCGCCGCTCTGTGTGTTCCGAGTAAAAGGCGGGCTAGGCGGCGGGCTCCATCGTCAGGACGTTGGATTCGGCGGGGATGAGGTCCGGGACGGCCTCCATGATGCGTTCGGCCCGGCGACCGGGGCGCACCATCGAGGTATGGGTCGGTTCGACAAACCCGAACTTGCTATACAGGCCGTGGGCGCTGGAGGTAAACAGGGTCCAGCGGAAGTCTTTTCCGGGACCGTTTTCGATCATTTCCTCCACGAGCAATCGGCCCAGATTATGGCCGCGATGTTCGGGGAGAACGTAGACATCGGCAAGGTAGGCATCGTTGATGCCATCGGAGACGGCACGGGCAAAACCAATCTGGTTGCCGTGCTCGGTATACACACCCACCACGCGCCATGCGCCGCGAATCTGCGCCTCGACGTCCTCGCGGGTACGCCACCGGTGCCAGGGTGCCTGGGTAGACAAAAACTCCCAAATCGCGCCGAGGTCCAGGCGCGACGGATCGGAATCAAACTCGTAGTTCACGATTTATTTTCACACCCCGACGGTGACACTCCGGTGAATGTGAAATGAACACTCAATCACTCGCGTGCCACACCCGATTCGGGCACCCCTGAACACCCCCGAAATCCGCGGCGTGGCGGGGATCTGCGGGCCTTCGGGGCCCGTCAAAAAATCCGTTTTATGAGTTTTTGCATCACGGCGCGGCGCGGACCGCGAGTAGTCTGAGATTCCCTGCTGAATCGCTTCCCAAGGATGGCTGATGTTCACTCCCGCGAGACCCTCCTCCCACCGATACGGATGGGTGGGTGCGGCGGCTCTGGGTGCCGCGATCCTGACGCTCACCGCGGGGTGTTCGCTGCTGCCCCAGATTCCTCAGCCGGCGATCGAATCCGCCTCGGAATCGGTGGCCCCCGAGCAGAAGGCGCCGGAAGCGACGCTGAACGATCCCCGACTCAAGGACATCGCGATGCAGCTGGTTTCCAGTGCCGAGAACTCCACGCTGGACTGGAAGGATCAGTACGGCTATATCGAGGACATCGAGGATGGTCGTGGATTTACCGCCGGGATCATCGGTTTTACCACCGGCACCGGCGATCTGCTGGAGGTTGTGCGCGCCTATACCCGGACGGTCCCCGGCAATGCCCTGGCCGCGTTCATTCCCGCGCTGGAGAAGGTCAACGGCACCGACTCTCACGACGGGCTCGGACCGGATTTTGAGCAGGCCTGGACCGATGCGGCCGATGATCCGAAGTTCCGTGCCGCCCAGGATGCCGAGCGGGACCGGGAGTATTTTGACCCGGCGGTGTCCCTCGCGGTGTCCGACGGCCTGCGCCCGCTGGGCCAGTTTGCCTACTACGACGCGGCCGTGGTGCACGGCACCGAGGGGGATGAGGTGAGCCTCGAGGGCATCCGAAAGACCGCGATGAAAAAGGCTAAGACCCCCGCCCAGGGCGGCGATGAGAAGGCATATCTCAATGCGTTCCTCGATGCCCGCGTCGCGGCGATGAAAACCGAGGAGGCTCACGATGACACCTCACGCATCGACACCGCGCAGCGGGTATTCCTCAAGGCCGGCAACTTTGACCTAACCACGCCGCTGGAGTGGCGCACCTACGGGGATCGCTACCGGATCGACTAGGGATTGCGCCCCGGGGCGAGTTGTCCGCCTCGGAATGCGAACACCGACAGGACACACAGGACGGTGCCCAACACCGCGGGTACCGAGCCGGTCGCCCCGGTCCGCAGATATGCCAGGAATCCCGATTTCGAAAGCTCAAGCGTGTCGGGGTCCGGGGCCGGTGCCATCAGCGTTGTCAGGAGGACGATCACCAGCAGGGTCGCGCCCGCAGCGGCCAACGGCCAACCCCGGGCGATGGTGCCCGCCCGAGTGGATACCCATAACAGCATCCACGTCAGAAGGGCGCTGAACACAATAATGCCCAGCACGGGAAGCAGGGTTCGCCTCGGCTCGCCGACGGAGATGTTCCCCAGGTCCCAGGAGAAACCCAGTCCCTCCCGGCGGGAACGCTCGTGAAAGCTCAGGAACCCCAGCACAGGAACAACGATCAGGGACGCCCCTACTCCGACCAGCATCCCCAGCACCGTCTGTTTTGTCGTCACCTCGTGCCCCCTTGCTCGCGTTCTGGCGACGCTATCAGCGCGGCTCTGTGGTGTCGACGGCAGGCGGCTTCGAGAAGCGAATTTTCAGTGGATTGACAACGTTGGCTCCGCAGACCGAAGGCCCGCCCCGGATCGGGACGGGCCTTCTGTCTGCGTGTAATTAGGCGCCGGCGAAGAAGGCACCGATGGCGCCGGAGAGCGCGATCGGGTCGTTCACGTGGCACAGCTCGCGAGCCGAGTGCATCGAGAGCAGCGGCACCCCGACGTCCACGGTGCGGATACCCAGGCGGGTTGCGGTAAGCGGGCCGATGGTCGAACCACAGGGGACGGTGTTGTTAGAGACAAACTCCTGGTAATTCACCCCGGCGGCCTCGCAGGCCCGGGCGAACAGCGCGGCACCGTGCGCGTCGGTCGCGTAGCGCTGATTGGCGTTGATCTTCAGCAGCGGACCGGATCCGGCCAGCGGACGCACCGCGGGATCATGCATCTCGCCGTAGTTCGGGTGCACCGAGTGACCGGCATCCGCCGAGAGGCACCAGGATGCGGCATAGGCGCGGGCCAGGTCGGTTCCGGTGGCCCCAAGTCCCAGCGCAATGCGCTCGGTGATCTCGGCGAGCAGCGGTCCGCTGGCACCCGAGCGGGTTTCCGAACCGAGTTCCTCGTGGTCGAAGGCGGCGAGCATCACGATGTGTGCGGGATCGGCGGCCAGGGTCTCCAGGGCGTGCAGTCCTGCCCAGACCGAGGAGAGGTTGTCCATCCGTCCGGCGGCAAACAGCTCACCATTCTGGCCGAAGCGGGCGGGGGCCTGGGTGTCGGCGGTCAGAATGTCATAGCCGGCCACCTCACCGGGCTCGACGCCGGCGAGCGCCGCCAGGTGCGCCACCAGGTCGGCGGTGGAGCGATCACCCACGCCGTACACGGGCTGGGTGTGACGCTGACGGTTCAGGGTCAGGCCGTTATTAGCCTCGCGGTCCAGGTGGATCGCCAGCTGCGGGATCCGCAGGTACGGTCCGGTGCGCACCAGGTGCTCGCTGCCGTCGCGCAGAACCAGGCGTCCGGCGAGCTCCAGCTCGCGGTCGAGCCAGGAGTTCAGCAGCGGGCCGCCGTAGACCTCAACCCCGGCCTGCAGCCAGCCGTCGGATCCGGTGCTCGGCTTGGGCTTGAGCTTGAACCCGGGGGAGTCGGTGTGGGCACCCAGGATGCGGAAGCCGGTGGTCGCGGTCGCGCCCTCGGGCTGGATCCAGGCCACCAGCGCGCCATCCCGGATCACCAGGTAGCGGCCGGCCTCGGTGGACCAGGCGTCGGCCTCATCCAGCCGGGTAAATCCGGCACCCTCGAGCCGGGCGGCACCCGCCGCGGCCGCGTGATAGGAGGAGGGGGAGGCCTGAATGAAGGCACCAAAGTCCGCGATGAGCTCGTCAGTGTTGTGCATGCCCTCCATCCAATCACTGTTCGGGGCGGCGCGGGGAATCCGTGCCGAACGTGCGTTTTCCCAGCCGAGGCACGCTAGCCTGAACGCTCACGAGAGGAACCCCGTGCACACTCCCGATTCACGTCCCCTGCCACGCCGCCGCACGCTACTGATCGCGCTGATGGTGTGTGTGGCGCTGGGCCTTGCAGTCACCAAACTGGGCAGTGGCGAGGTGGCCGGGTTTACCGGAGATGCCCTGTATGCGGTGGCCGCGTACCTGGCGATCGGAATTCTCTGGGTGCGACTGCGCCCGATCCCGCTGGGTCTTCTCACCGTGGCGATCTGCTGGGCGATCGAATTCTTTCAGGCCACCGGGATTCCGCTGCATCTGGCCGAACAGTGGATCGGCTGGCGCTATCTGCTGGGCACCACCTTCAACTGGGTGGATCTGATCGCCTACCTGCTGGGCGGCGTTCTCATTGCCGCACTGGATACCTGGTGGCGATCGCGAGCCACGGCACTCGGATCAAACCGTCCCTAGCCGCGGGGCGCCCAACGCAGGGTCGCCGGCAGATCCGCCGTGTTTTCGAGGCCCGAACCCGGTTGATTCCGCGTCGAGAGCCGGGCCTAGCTTTTCGCCAGCCGTCCCGACTCCTCATCGCCGCGCACCAGCGCCAGCACCAGGGACTCCTGGAGGTAGCCGAGCCAGTCATACAGACCGGTCAGTGGTTCATCGGGGTCGGCCTCGGGGGTCTGCGTGGTGATGCTCAGGCGTTCGGCGAGGACCTGACGCAGATCGCCCAGCGCGCGCATCACGGTCGCGGCATCCGCGCGGGAGAGTGCGGGTGCCGGATCGGCGGGGATCGTGTCCGCGAGCAGCCGGGCACCGTGGATGCGGGCGTCATCGAGGTCGCCGCGGGTCAGCCGGCGAAACTCGGCCGAGGCCTCGGCATCCTCCGGGTAGGCGTCGGGATAGAGTCGCTCGGCGACCGGATCGGTGGGGTCCTCAAGCACCTCGATCAACTGGACCGCCAGATCGGAGAGGATCGCCCGCTCGTGCTCCTCCAGCAGCAGCGTGAAGCCGTTCTGATCCAGGTGCACGGCACCGATGCTCACACTCACGCTCCGGCCCCCGCATCGCCGGCCCGAACGGTGGCCCACAGGCCGAAGCCGTGCATCGCCTGCACGTGCATCTCGGCGGCCTCGCGTCCGGTCCTCGCCACGACCGCGCTGCCCTCGTTGTGTACGGCGAGCATGCGCTCCTCGGCCTGCTCGATGCTCATCCCGAAGTGGCTGCGGAACACAAAGGAGACGTAGCTCATCAGGTTCACCGGATCGTCCCAGACCACCACCTCCCAGGGCGTCTCGGCGAGCGCCGCCGGGGCACGGTCTAGGAGTTGCTGGGTGTCGGTCATCACCCCTTAAGAATAGGCGCGGGTGCGGCCTAGAGGAATCGGATACCCGCCTGGAGCACGCTGCGCAGCTCGAATACATCGCTCAGGCTGCCGTGCGCCATCCCGGGGATGCCGGTGCGCAACACGTGGCCGAGCAGCGAGCGCTGCACCACCAGGGTGCTCGCGTGGCGTCCGCGACCCACGGCCACAATGCCGTCCTCCATCGAGTTATCCGGGACCACGATCAGCACGCCGGTGAACTTGACCCGGAGGTCCTTGGCAAACGCCCGTGCGGTGCGGGTGGTGCGGCGAACCGGCAGTTCCAGCGGACCGATATTTTCGCCCTGGAGTTCGCCGCGCTTGAGTACAATCTGACCGCCCCAGTCCTCCGAGGCGATGGCAAACAGTCCGGCGGGGCCGAGGACCACGTGATCCAGCGCTCCCTCGTTACCGGCGGCCACATCGCTCCACATCGTGAAACCCATACCCAGGTCGGTGATCTGCCGGGCGGTGGCCTCCTCGGCGAGCGCCTTGGCCAGCTCGCGGCGGATCTCCGGGGGAGCGGTCCGCACCAGGCGTGCCTCATACGGATCCGGGATGTCGACACCGCGCCCCACCCACTCGCGCAGCATCGCCAGGTAGCGCTCGCGCGCCCGGCCGCCGGGGTGTCCGTAGGTGCGCGCCTTGGGGCGAGAATCCTGTCGCGGCGGACGCGGGGCCGCCGACCAGGTGGCACCGGGCTCGGCGGGGGAGGAGGTCGAGGAGGATCCACGGTCATAGGACGCACGCGCCTCGATGGTACCCACCAGTTCCCAGGCGCGCTGCACCTCGTCAAACGCGGCGGCGCTGCCCCCGGTGTCCGGGTGGGTCTCGCGGGCGCGACGACGGTAGGCCCGGCGCAGGTCGTCCTCGCTCGCCGATCCGGCCACTCCGAGGACCTCATACGGGGTCCGTTCGGCGGGGCTTGTACTCATGGTGCTCCTTGAAACAGACGGCCGGGGATCGATCCAGGCTACCGGGCGCGGCGGCGGAAAACGTAGCGGGAGGCGCGGATGAAACGCCTCACCCTTCCATTCTGTGGTCATCTCCGGGGTGTACGGGCACCATTCCGCCCTCGGCGTAAGGCCGCGGGCGTTATAGTTAGCGGGCATGCTTTGGGAGGAAAAATGACCGATGTTCCCTGGCTCAGTCCCGCGGAAATGCAGGCGTGGCTGCGCTTTATCGCGGTGGTGCAGCTGCTCCCCGGGGCGCTCGAGTCCGAGCTCCAGGCCGATGCCGGCCTGACCCACTACGAGTACTTCACCCTGGCAAAGCTCTCCGAAGCCCCCGAACGCACGCTGCGGATGACCGCACTGTCGGATGCCACCAACGCGACCCTGCCCCGGCTGTCCCACGTGGTGCGCCGCCTCGAGGAGCGCGGATTGGTGGAGCGTTTCCCCTGTGCGGATGATCGCCGGGCGACCAATGCGCGGCTGACCGACGCGGGCTGGGAGATCGTGGTGGCCGCGGCCCCCGGACACGTGGAGACCGTGCGTAAACACGTCTTTGATGCGCTGGGCCCCGACCTGGTGGGCGCGCTGGATGAGGTCAGCACCCGCATCCTGCGCACCCTGGATCCGAGCGATCGACTCCACGCGCTAACCCCGCCCGCCGCGGCCGCGCCTCCCGCCGTATGAGCGCGGTGTCCAATCACCGGGTCGATGTGCTGATCATCGGCGCGGGCCAGGCGGGCCTGGCAACGGCCCAGGAGCTTCAGCGCCGCGGCGTGACCAGCATGCGGATCATCGACCGCGGCCCCGGGTCGGGCGGTGCCTGGCAGCACCGCTGGGCCTCGCTGCGGCTGGACGATGCGCACCA
Organism: Mycetocola sp. BIGb0189; assembly: GCF_024810155.1. Classification (NCBI taxonomy): domain Bacteria; kingdom Bacillati; phylum Actinomycetota; class Actinomycetes; order Micrococcales; family Microbacteriaceae; genus Mycetocola; species Mycetocola sp. BIGb0189. The sequence continues at coordinate 23,912 of NZ_JANUED010000007.1, read as the reverse complement.
GGTTGAGGATCTGCCGGGCCTCGATACCCTGGGGCTCAGCTTCCGCACCGCCCCCGGGGATGAGCCCGCGCGGGAAATTGTGGCCGACTACTACTCCCGCTACGAGCGCGCCTACGGCCTGCCGATTCGGCGACCGATCGAGGCGGTCGCGGTCACCGCGGACGGCCCCGACCACACGCTTCGGGTCACCACCCGGAACGCGGTCACCGGGACACCCGACACCGAAATCCTGGCCCGGATCGTGATCAACGCCTCGGGTACCTGGACCCATCCGATCCAGCCCGAGGTTCCCGGCCGCGAGCTCTTCACCGGGCGTCAACTGCGCACCCCCGAGTTTGTGGCCGCCGAGGCGTTTGCCGGTCAGCACGTGATCGTGGTGGGTGGCGGGACCAGCGCGATCGGGTTTGTGCTGGAACTCTCGCCGGTGGCCGCGCGTGTGCAGTGGGCAACCCGGCATCCGGTGGACTTCAGCGAGACCGTGGGCCTTGCCCGCGATCATGCCCGGGCCGCGGTCGCCGCCCAGGATGAGGCAGCCCGAGCGGGGGAGATCCTGCCCAGTATCGTCTCGGGCACCGGCGTCCCGCTGACGCGGCGGATGCGCCAGGCGCGCGAGGCGGGGATCCTGACCGAGCGCCCGATGTTCACCGCGCTGACCGAAACCGGCGTGATCTGGCCCGACGGGACCGCGGAAACGGTGGACGCGATCATCTGGGCCGCCGGCTTCCGCGCCGAGGTTGACCACCTGGAACCGCTGGGCCTGGCCGCCCCCGGACACACGATCCGGGTCGAGCGTGGCCGGGCGATCGATGAACCCCGCCTCTTCCTGGCCGGATACGGCCCACAGGCCAGCACGATCGGGGCCGCCCGTTCGGCCCGCGCCACGGCCGCGCAGGTGGTGCAGGCGCTCGGGGAAGAGCCCCGTGTTTCGGGCAGGTAACCACCTCCACCAAGAATCCCGAGAGCACCCGCGCGTGGTGTTCCCGCGCCCAAAAACCGTGTAGATTGATGCCGAACACCCACAATCACATACGCCACTAAACCACCGCGGGAGAGTCCCGATGTTTGGGCGCCGTAGGAGCAAACCCTCCCCGGGAATCTCTCAGGCCCATGGACCGCAGTGGTGCGGCAACTCTGGAAAGTGATCCCTCGTGCGCGAGCGGATCCACCGACGGTGCAGGTGCGGAATCTCGCGCGAAATCTCTCAGGTACAGCTACAGAGCGGGGAGGAACCCATCGTCGTTTCCGGCGCGCACGCGCCGGTACCCATATTGGAGTTCCCGTGACCCTGGTCGACCCGTCCGTATCCGTTTCCGCCGAGGAACACACGCAACCCGCGCCCGAGATCGGCTTTGCCGAGCGTCATATCGGGGTGCATCGGGATGCCGAGGTGGCTCACATGCTCGGCGTCATCGGGCAGCCGAGCCTCACCGCGCTGGTAGACACCGCGGTTCCCACCTCGATTCGCCAGTCGGCACCGCTGAACCTGGCCCAGCCGCTCTCCGAGGCCGACGTTCTCACCGCGCTGCGCGCGCTGGCCACACAGAATACCACCGCCGTGCAGCTGATCGGGCAGGGCTACTCCGACACCATCACCCCCGCGGTCATCCGCCGGAACGTGCTGGAAAGCCCCGCCTGGTACACCGCCTACACCCCGTATCAGCCCGAGATTTCGCAGGGACGCCTGGAGGCGCTGCTGAACTTCCAGACCATGGTCCAGGACCTCACCAGGCTCGATGTCGCCGGTGCCTCGCTGCTGGATGAGGGCACCGCGGTGGTCGAGGCCGCGCTGCTCATGCGCCGCGCGACCCGCGGCCTGCCGGATGATGCGCCCACGGTCATCGATGCCGACGCCTTCCCGCAGACCATCGCCCTGCTGCGTGGCCGGGCCGAGGCGCTCGGGTTCGAGATCATCGTCGCCGACCTCTCCCGGGGCCTGCCCACCGACCTGCCCGAGGGTCCGCTGGGCGGCGTAATTGTGCAGCAGCCCGGCGTTTCCGGTGCGATCGTGGATCACTCGGCGGTCATCGCCGCGGCCCACGAGCGTGGTGTCCTGGTGACCGTCGCGACCGACCTGCTGGCCCTGACCCTGCTGACCTCCCCGGGCGAGCAGGGTGCCGATATCGCGGTGGGTTCGGCCCAGCGAATGGGTGTTCCGCTCTTCTTCGGTGGCCCGCACGCGGCGTTTATTGCGGTGAAGAAGGGCCTTGAGCGTCAGCTGCCCGGTCGCCTGGTCGGCGTCTCGGTGGATGATGCCGGACGCCCCGCCTACCGCCTGGCCCTGCAGACTCGCGAGCAGCACATCCGCCGCGAGAAGGCCACCTCCAACATCTGTACCGCGCAGGCCCTGCTGGCCGTGGTCGCCTCGTTCTATGCGGTGTATCACGGTCCCGAGGGCCTCACGAGCATCGCCCGTCGTATCCACCGCCTGGCCACCGGGCTGCGGGATGCGCTGGAATCCGCGGGTATCACCGTGGTCAATCAGACCGCGTTTGACACCCTGACCGTGGCCGTTCCTGGACGCGCCGCCGAGGTGCTGGCTGCCGCCGAGGGCCGCGGAATCAACCTGCGCCGGATCGATGCCGACCACGTGGGAGTGGCGGTCAACGAGGTCACCACCGCGCGCATTCTCGACCACGTACTGGCCGCGATCACCGGCACCGAGGGCGCACCGGTCGTTCCGGCCGACGCCGACCGGATCCCCGCCGAGATTGTGCGCACCAGCGCCTTCCTCACCCACCCGGTGTTCCACCAGCACCGCTCCGAAACCCAGCTGCTGCGCTACATTCGCCGCCTCTCGGACCGCGATCTGGCCCTGGACCGGACCATGATCCCGCTGGGATCCTGCACCATGAAGCTCAACGCGGCGGTCGAGATGGAGGCCATCTCCTGGCCCGAATTCGCCTCGATCCACCCCTTCGCCCCCGATCACCAGACCGTGGGCTGGCGTACCCTGATCACCGAGCTCGAGGAAGATCTGGCCGAGATCACCGGCTATGACCGGGTCTCGGTTCAGCCCAACGCCGGTTCCCAGGGCGAACTCGCGGGCCTGCTGGCGATCCGCGGCTACCACCGCTCCCGCGGGGATGAGGCGCGCACCATCTGCCTGATTCCGGCGAGCGCGCACGGCACCAACGCGGCCTCGGCGGTGCTCGCCGGGATGCGGGTCGTAGTGGTGGCCACCGCGGCCGACGGCACGATCGATCACGCCGATCTGAACGCCAAGATCGCCGAGCACCGCGACGTGCTGGCCGCGATCATGATCACCTACCCCTCGACCCACGGTGTCTTCGACGCCGATGTGCGTGAGGTGTGTGACGCGGTGCACGCGGCCGGCGGACAGGTCTACATCGACGGCGCCAACCTCAACGCGCTGGTCGGGCTCGCCAAGCCCGGCGAGTTTGGCGGCGACGTCTCGCACCTGAACCTACACAAGACCTTCTGCATCCCGCACGGGGGCGGCGGACCCGGCGTGGGACCGGTCGCCGTGCGCGCCCACCTGGCACCCTTCCTGCCCGGGGATGCGACGGACCCGAACTCCACGACCCCGATCTCCTCGGCCCGCTTCGGCTCGGCCGGGGTCCTGCCGATCAGCTGGGCGTACGTGCGCCTGATGGGTGGCGAGGGTCTGACCCGCGCGACCCGCACCGCACTGCTCTCCGCCAACTACCTGGCCGCACGCCTGGATGAGTACTTCCCGGTGCTCTACCGCGGAAACGACGGCCTGGTCGCACACGAGTGCATCCTCGACCTGCGTCCGATCACCGCCGCCACCGGCGTCACCGCCGAGGACGTGGCCAAGCGCCTGATGGACTTCGGGTTCCACGCCCCGACGCTGTCCTTCCCGGTGCCCGGCACCCTGATGGTCGAGCCCACCGAGTCCGAGGACACCACCGAGCTTGAGCGCTTCGTGACCGCGATGCGGGTGATCCGCGCCGAGATTGCCGCGGTCGAGGCGGGGGAGTACCCGGTGGCCGAATCGCCGCTGCGCCGCGCCCCGCACACCGCCGCCGCGCTGCTCTCGGACACCTGGGACCGCCCCTACGGTCGCGAGCAGGCGGCCTTCCCGGTGCCCGGACTGCGTCAGGACAAGTACTTCCCGCCGGTGGGCCGGATCAACCAGGCCGCCGGAGACCGCAACCTGATCTGCTCCTGCCCGCCCCTGTCCGCCTTTGAGGAAACGTCCTCCGAGGAGGGCCACACCGAGGAAGCCGAGGCCACCCGATGACCGAGCGCACCACCGCCCTGTACGACGCCCACGCCGCCCTCGGCGCGCACTTCACCGATTTTGGTGGCTGGCAGATGCCGCTGCGCTACGGGTCCGAGCTCGCCGAGCACACCGCGGTGCGCACCGCCGCGGGCCTGTTTGACCTCTCCCACATGGGCGAGGTCTGGGTGCAGGGACCGGATGCGGCCGCCGCGCTGAGCTTCGCACTGGTCGGGGCCTTCGACACCCTGGCCGTGGGCCGCGCCAAGTACTCGCTGATCGTGGCGGAGGACGGCGGGATCCTCGACGACCTGATCGTCTACCGCCTCACCCCCGAACGCTTCCTGGTGGTCCCGAACGCGGGCAACGCCGAGCTGGTGGCCGGGGAACTGACCGTGCGCGCCGCCGGATTCACCGCTACCGTCACCGATGCCAGCGCGAACACCGCGCTGATCGCCCTGCAGGGTCCGCGCGCCGCAGAGATCCTGGCCACCCTGGTGCCCGAGGCCGACCATGAGGACCTGGCCGCGCTGCGCTACTACGCGGCCATCGAGCTGAGCGTGGACGGCGAGCCGGCGCTGGTCGCCCGCACCGGCTACACCGGGGAGGACGGCTTCGAGCTGTTCATTCCCAACTCTCGCGCCGCGGAACTCTGGGACACCCTGCTGGCCGCCGGGCTCACCCGCGGCCTGATTCCCTGCGGCCTGGCCGCCCGGGACTCGCTGCGTCTCGAGGCGGGCATGCCGCTCTACGGCAACGAGCTGACCCGCGAACTGACCCCGTTTGATGCGGGATTCGACCGCGTGGTGAACCTCACCGAGGGCCACAATTTCGTGGGCCGCGCGGCACTGGAAGCCGCCCGGGATAACCGCACGGGCCGCCGGGTCCTGGTGGGTCTGCGCGGCGAGGGCCGCCGAGCCGCCCGGGCCGGCTACCCGATCCTCTGCGAGGGCGAGGTGATCGGCGCGGTGACCTCGGGCCAGCCGAGCCCGACCCTCGGGTATCCGATCGGATTTGCCTACGTCGACCCCGAATTCGCGACCCCCGGCACCCCGGTCCAGGCCGACCTGCGCGGCAAGCCCGAGGCGTTCACCGTGGTTGAGACCCCGTTTTATCGCCGTACCCGCTAATCCACAGCACCACCACCCACAGCACCACCACACACCCCATCACCATCGAAAGGCACCCATGAGCACCGTTGCCCCCAACCTGAAATACTCCGCCGAGCACGAGTGGCTGGCCGCCGGCGATCCCGCAACCGTGGGCATCACCGCGGTCGCCGCCGAGGCCCTCGGTGACATCGTCTACGTGAGCCTGCCCGAGGTGGGTGACACCGTGACCGCGGGCGCCACCTGCGGCGAGGTCGAGTCCACCAAGTCCGTGTCCGACCTGTACGCGCCGGTCACCGGTGAGGTCATCGCCATCAACCAGGCGGTGCTGGATGATCCCGCCCTGGTCAACGGCGACCCGTACGGTGCCGGCTGGCTCTTCACCGTCGCCGTGACCGCCGAGGGACCGCTGCTGAGCCCCGAGGAGTACGCGGCTGCAAACGGCGTCACCGCGCCGTAATTCGATGCCGTGGCCGCCGGTGACACCGCGCGGCCACGGATCACGGATCACCGGGCATCGACGCCCGGCGCATCCACATCAAAGGAGTTCCCATGAGTGTTGGCGTTTTTGATCTGTTTTCGATCGGAATCGGACCCTCGAGTTCACACACCGTCGGCCCGATGCGGGCCGCAAATATTTTTGCCACCGAACTGCGTGATCACAATCTGCTGGGCAGCGTCGCCGAGCTGAACGTTCACCTGTACGGCTCGCTCGCGGCCACCGGCCGCGGACACGGCACCCAGGGCGCGATCCTGTTGGGCCTCTCGGGGTTTGATCCGGAAACCATCGGACCCGACACCGTCACCGAGACCCTGGCCGGCATCGCCGCCGGGGCGCCGCTGCTCCTGGGCGGCGAGCGCGCGATCACCCTGGGGGAGGACGATATGATCCTCCACCCGCTCACCGTGCTGCCTCGGCACACCAACGCGATGCGGCTGAGCGCCCTGGATGCGGCCGGGGTCGAACTCGCCACCGAAACCTTCTATTCGATCGGCGGCGGCTTTATCACCCGCGACGGTGCGCTTCCCGATACCGTGCTGGATACCGGGCCGGTGCCGCTGCCCTTTGCCAGCGCCGCCCGGCTGCTCGAGCACTGCACCGAACTCGGCATCGACATCTCCGAGGTCATGCGCCAAAACGAGCTCGCCACCATCGATGCCGCGGGCCTGCGCTCGGGCCTGCTGCATATTCGTGACGTGATGAACCAGTGCGCCGACTCGGCGATCGCCCGCACCGGGGTGCTCCCGGGCGGACTCGATGTGAAGCGCCGAGCGCCCGCCTGGCATGAGCGTTTACGCGCCTTGGATCCGCACCGCGATCCGCTGTACTGGCAGGAGTGGGTCAACCTGGTGGCCCTCGCGGTCAACGAGGAAAACGCCTCGGGAGGACGGGTGGTCACCGCCCCGACCAACGGCGCCGCGGGCATCATCCCCGCCGTGCTGTTTTATGCGGTCCACTATGCCCCGAGCGTGCGGGCGCTGATGAGCCCCGACGGCGGCACCGAGGCGAGCGCCGAGCTGCTGGCCCTGCGCGATGACATCACCGAGCGCTTCCTGCTCACCGCGGCGGCGATCGGGGTGCTCTATAAGGAGATGGCGGCGATCTCGGGCGCCGAGCTGGGCTGCCAGGGGGAGGTGGGCTCGGCCTCCTCGATGGCCGCGGCCGCCCTCGCCGAAATCCTCGGCGGTACCCCCGCCCAGGTCGCCAACGCGGCGGAGATCGCGATGGAGCACAACCTCGGACTCACCTGTGACCCGGTGGGCGGGCTGGTGCAGATCCCGTGTATCGAACGCAATGCGATCGGCGCCGCCAAGGCCGTCAACGCGGCGAAGATGGCACTGTGGGGTGATGGCACCCATCGGGTATCCCTCGATCAGGTGATTCTCACCATGCGTGACACCGGAAATGACATGAGCAGCAAGTATAAGGAGACCTCGCTGGGTGGCCTCGCCGTGAACGTGGTGGAGTGTTAATACAGCACAGGAGGGTGTTGTTCACGGTGTTTCCCCTGGTAATACCCGTAGAGTTTTGAGACCTATGTTGTCTTGCGAAGGGGTCTCATGACGACCGTCGAACAATCCGCCCCGGCGACGCCGGCATCCCGGTGGCACCCGCGCCGCTGGTTTGAGACCGTTCGCCGGCTGCCCTTCAGCTTCGGTCTGATCGCCGTCGTGCTGTTCCTGGGTGCCACCACCGGTGCCCTCTGGGATCCCTTGCGTCACCGCCACTGGTTCCACCTGGTGGCCTACGGTGTGCCCGCATTCGATGCCGGACACTGGTGGACCCTGATCACCGGAATGTTCTGGGCAGCCCACCCGGCAATGTACGTGTGGTTCCTGATTCTGGTGCCGTTCTCGCTGATCCGCCTGGAGCTGCGTCGAGGCTCCGGCGTGGCCGCCGGGTACTTCATTTTTGGCCAGCTGGCGGCGGTGCTTACCAGCGCACTCTTCCTCTCAATCTTCTCCGATTTGGGCTGGGAGTGGGCCGATAATCTGGCCACCACGGTGACCGTGGGCATGATGCCCGGACTCTTTGCCGCGCTAACCGCGACCATCAACAGCCTGCCCGATCCCTGGCGCAGCCGGGGCCGGATGATCCTCATCTATGTGGCCGCGATCGGCGTGCTGTTCCTGGGTATTCTGCCCGCGCTGCTCAACGCCGCGGCGATCATTATTGTGCTCGCGATGGGCACCCGCCGCCGCAAGCGCGCCCCCAGTATCCATGAGCGTCGCTTCACCACGTTTGTCACCATCCTGGGCCTTGGCGCGATCCAGCTGATCCTCACCGTGGTGCGCACCCACGGGCCCTTCGGCGACACCTCGCTGCTTGAGGGTTCCTGGGGCCACGCGGTCGTGAACGCGCTGATCATCCTGGTGCTGGCCAACGGACTGCGCACCGGCCGCCGCCTGGCATGGGTCCTGGCCCTCGGTCTCTCGCTGATCAACATCCTGGCCGGCCTGTCCTTCTTCCTGATCGTGCAGACCAGCATTCCCGAGCTCGAAGAGATCCGCGCCTACGCGAGCAGCACCAACGTGACCATCGCCGACGGCGTGCTGTGGCTGATCTTCTTCATCTACCTTCTGGTGGCCCACGGCGCCTTCACCGTGCCGTTCCGTCGCCGCCTGCCCGGTGGTGGCGGCGGCAATGAGCGCAGCGTCCGCGAGGTTCTGCGCGAGAGCGGCGGCGGCACCCTGTCCTGGATGACCACCTGGCCCGGAAACCGGCACTACTTCAGCCCGACCGGCCGCGGCTTTGTCACCTATCAGGTGCATGCCAAGACCGCGATCGCGCTGTCCGACCCGATCGGACCGGTCGCCGAGCGCACCGAGACCGCCCGCCAGTTCATCGCCTCGGCCGAGAAGGCCGGGTTTGTGCCCTGCTTCTTTGTGGCCAGTGAGGCCCTGCGCACCGAATCGCTGCCCACCTGGCGTTCGCTTCAGGTTGCCGAGGACACGATCATCGACCTGCCCGGCCTGGCCTTTACCGGTAAGCGCTGGAACTCGGTGCGGACCTCCCTCAACAAGGCCGACCGCGAGGGGGTGACCTTCCGCCTGACGCACCTGTCGGCCGAGCCGCGCAAGGTTCAGCAGCAGGTGCGACAGATCTCCGAAGCGTGGCTCGGAGATAAGGGTCTGCCCGAGATGGGCTTCACCCTGGGTGGAGTCGATGAGGCGCTGGATCCCTCGGTTCGCCTGGCCCTGGCGTATAACGCCGAGGGGGAGATCGATGGGTTCCTGAGCTGGCTCCCGGTGTACGGCGAAAACGGCACTATTCACGGCTGGACCCTGGACCTGATGCGGCGCCGCGAGGGCGGTTTTGGTCCGGTGATGGAGTACCTGATCGGTCGTTCGGCCCAGGAGTTCTCCGCCGAGGGCGCGATGATCGCCTCCCTCTCCGGTGCGCCGCTGGCCCACCTGGGCCAGCGCGGCGGCAACATCATCGACAACCTTCTGAGTGGGCTGGGAGAAGCCATCGAGCCGCTCTACGGATTCCGCTCGCTGCACGCGTTCAAGCGGAAGTTCAACCCGCGTTATGAGCCGGTCTACCTGCTCTACCGCGACGAGGGTGACCTGGCGCGGATCGGGCTGGGCCTCGGTCGCGCCTTCCTCCCGGATGCCACGCTGCCCTCGCTGGTGCGCAGCCTGCGCGCCCCGAAATAACCCGCAGTCACCACGCAGAATCCGCGCCGAGCCTCGTGCCCCGGCGCGGTTTCTGCGTCGGGGACGGGGGTTGCTGCAAGACTGGGGGCATGTCCACGAGCCCGATCGAAGCCGAAGCCCGCGCCATCCTCGCCGATTTGACCGGCGTTCCGGATGCCCACTTTCACGAGGGCCAGTTTGAGGCCATCAGCACCCTGGTCGATGCACGGCGCCGCGCGCTGGTGGTGCAGCGTACCGGTTGGGGCAAGTCCGCCGTGTACTTCATCGCCACCCTGCTGCTGCGCCGCCGCGGCGCCGGACCCACCCTGCTGGTTTCGCCGCTGCTCTCGCTGATGCGCGATCAGGTGGCGGCGGCCGCCCGGGCCGGGGTGCGCGCGGTTGCGATCAACTCGGCCAATGCCCACGAGTGGGACGATGCGCGCCAGGCCCTGGCGAATGACGAGGTAGACGTGCTGCTGGTCTCACCCGAGCGGCTGAACAACCCGCGCTTCCGGGACGAGCAGCTGCCCACCCTGATGGGGAGGATCGGCCTGCTGGTGATCGACGAGGCCCACTGTATCTCCGACTGGGGTCACGACTTCCGTCCCGACTATCGCCGGATCGCCGAGCTGATTCGTGCCCTCCCGGCCAACCTGCCCGTTTTGGCCACCACGGCCACGGCCAACGCCCGCGTGGTCACCGACATCGAGGAACAGCTGGCCGTGGATGCGGGTGGCGTAGTCACGATCCGCGGTTCGCTGGCGCGCGCCTCGCTGCGCCTCGGCGTGCTGGAACTGCCGGACTCACGTGCCCGCCTGGGATGGCTGCTCAGCCATCTGGGTGATTTCCAGGGCAGTGGCATCATCTACGCGCTGACCGTCTCGGCGGCCGAGGATACCGCCCGGCTGCTGCGCGATGCCGGGCACAATGTGCGCGCCTACACCGGCCGGACCGACACCGATGAGCGTGCCGAGTCCGAGCTGATGCTCAAGAACAACGAGCTCAAGGCCCTGGTGGCCACCAGCGCGCTGGGGATGGGCTTCGACAAGCCCGACCTGGGATTTGTGGTGCACCTCGGCGCCCCGTCCTCCCCGGTCGCCTACTACCAGCAGGTGGGTCGTGCCGGTCGCGGGACGGACCGCGCCGACGTGCTGTTGCTGCCCGGAACCGAGGACCGCGAGATCTGGCGCTACTTCGCGACCGCCTCGATGCCCGATGAGGAGCGCGCCCGCGCGGTCCTGGAGGCGCTCGGCTCCGATCCGATTTCCACCCCCGCGCTGGAGGCCTGGGTGAATATCCGACGCACTCCGCTGGAGCTGCTGCTCAAGGTCCTGGATGTGGACGGCGCCGTGCACCGGGTGACCGGCGGCTGGGTCGGGACCGGCCAGCCCTGGACCTACGATGCCGACCGCTATGCGCGAATCGCGCGAGCCCGCCTCGACGAGGAGGCGTCGATGATCGAGTATCAGCGCACCACCGAGTGCCGAATGGCGACGCTGCAGCGCGACCTGGATGATCCGACCGCGGCGCCCTGCGGTCGCTGTGACCGCTGCACCACCGCCTGGTATCCCTCCTCGATCAGCGAGCAGGCGGCCACCGAGGCCGCCGGTTCCCTGGATCGGGTGTCGGTTGAGATCGAGCCGCGCCGTCAGTGGCCCACCGGTGCCGACCGCCTGGGCATCACCCTGGCCGGGGCCGCGGTGCGTGGCAAGATTCCCGAGGCCCTGCGCGCCGAACCCGGGCGCGCGATCGCCCGACTCACCGACCTCGGCTGGGGCGGGACCCTCCGCGAGATTTTCGCCCCGGGCACCCCGGATGCGCCGGCCAGCCCGGCACTGCTCGGCGCCGCGATTCGTGTGCTGGCCACCTGGGGGTGGAGCGAGCGACCGGTCGCCGTGGTGTCGGTCCCCTCGCGCTCGCATCCGCAGCTGGTGGACTCGGTGGCGCGCGGCCTCGCGGGTGCCGGCAAGCTGCCGTATCTGGGTTCGCTTGAGCTCGTGAATGGCGGCCCGCGCGGCAGCGCCGGCGGCAACAGCGGCTATCGCCTGGCCGGGGTCTGGGACGGTTTCACCGTGGGACCCGACCTCATGGCACACCTCGCGCAGGTTGGGCCCGGCCCGATCCTACTGGTGGATGATCGGGTCGACAGTCGGTGGACCCTCACGGTCAGCGCCCTCGCGCTGCGTCGGGTCGGTGCCACCGCGGTGCTGCCCTTCGCGCTGGCCCTCGTCGCCTAGCATCAACACAGCGGGCCCGTAACCCCACTCAGAGGTTACGGGCCCGTTGTTGTTTTCTAGGCCGAGGCTGGCGCGGCGAATTCCTCCGGGACCAGGAATCCCTCATCCAGCAGCTCGCGGAGACGGGGGAGCAGCTCGGCCCCGAGGGCCGCCTCATCCACCTCCAGGAGCTGGGCGATCGCCGACACGAGCACACCCACCTCCAGGGTTCCATCGCTCGCCCCCACGATCGCCGCAAGGCCCGTGTCCAGGTCCACGGTGCGACCAAATCCGGCACCCTGATGCAGGATCATGACGGACGGATCCTCATTCCCCGGCCAGTAGTGTCGCTCCTCGGTCACGTCCCCGCTCACCCGGAGAGCCTCGGCACCCAGTGCCACATCGTCGCGAGCGGCCTGCCAGTCACGCGCCGCAAGCACCTGACCAATGTGTGCCCCCAGGGCGCCGGAGACCCGGCTGGCCACACGTTCGAAGCGTCGCCAGGGAGCCAGTCCCTGATCACCGCGCCGCAGCAGTACATAGCCGAAGCCGATGCCGGTGGTGGCTCGGCGATCGAAGTCATCCAACCAGGCGCCACACAGGCGCTCAAACTCGGGATCACCGGGGCGGGTGCCTCCGTCTCGAATCCAGGTTTCCGCGTAGCGCACCGGGTCCTGACGCTCACGCTCGAGGACCCAGGCATCCACGTCGGCGTCCAACCACCCGCGAATCCGATCAAACGCGTCCTCATCGGCGCGATACTCCCAGTTACCAAGCATCTGCACAATCCCGCCGGGGACGAGGAAGCGCGGCGCCGTCTCGATCATCTCGCGGACAATGTCGTCCCCCTCGCGGCCGCCATCACGGTACTCGTACTCGGGGGCACCGGCATCGCGCGGAGTGATGACAAACGGCGGGTTCGACACGATCCGGTCAAAGCGCTCTTCGGCCACCGGCTCAAACATATTCCCCAGACGGAATTCGATACCCTGGGCCCGATTGAGGTCGGCGTTAAAACGGGCGATATCGAGCGCGCGCTGGGAAATGTCCGTGGCGATGACGCGTTCGGCATGACGGGCCAGGTGCAGCGCCTGAATGCCGCATCCGGTTCCGAGATCCAGAGCCAGCGAGATCGGCTCGGGGATGATCAACCCGGCCAGGGTGCGGCTCGCACCGCCGACGCCCACCACATGGTCCGCACGCAGCGCACCACCCACGATGAGTTCCCCCAGGTCGGCGGCCAGCCACCAGTCAACCGACTCGGCGCCGTCGGTAAAGGTATAGGGCCGCAGCTCAAGCTGGGCACGCACCACCCCGGCCTCAACCCCAACCAGCGCGAGCGCTTCGAGGCCGGCCACGCCGGTTTCGGGGAACGCGCTATCGACCTCCGCGGCGGTGCAGGACTGACCCAGCACAAACAGTCGCGCGCAAATCACACGGGCAAACGTCGGGTCGCTGGGGTCGTCGTCGCGGGCGATCAGCAGTCGCTGGATCGGCAGGGTGTTACCGCGAACGAGGGCGGCATCGGCATCCTCACCCCAGAGCGCGAGCAGGCTCGCGGTGCGGTAGTCGGCGCGGAGAAGGTCGGCGCGCAGGGCGTCGATGAATGCTGGATTTTGCTCGAGAGTCACCCACCCATTCAACGCCATTTCCGGCAGCGAACGAAACCACCGGGACACTAACCTGCTTGAGCGGTGTCACCACAGGAGTCGCGGTAACCATACTGAGAAGTTAGCGCATGGCGAGGATCGCAGTGGCGTTATCGGGTGCAAAATCAAAGTCCACGGCCACCGACTCACCCGCCAAAACCCCGGGTAACCAGTATCGTGCGTCGTCCCACATGAGGTCGAAGGGAACCTCATCAACCGGGACCCATCGGGCATCCAGCTCGGCCGTGGCGATCGGCTCGCCCCGATGATCGCGCGCGCTAAACACCCAGGAACGCTGACTCCACTCGGTTCGCGACGGGAAGCGATAGTCGATGTAGCCATGAGCACGGAGGTCTTCCGGCGCCACAACCAGGCCCACCTCCTCGAGCACCTCGCGCACAATCGCCCGGGTCGGGGTTTCGCCCGGCTCGAGTTTTCCGCCGGGGGCAACCACCCGCCCCTGGCCGAGACCGCGACGCTTTTCCCCCAGCAGAACCTCATCCCCGCGTGGCGTGGAACGGATCAAATAACACACACAAACTTCTGGGAGTTCCATCTAATCAGGCTATCGTGCCGCACGCGGGCCGATCATTGCGTACCCTTGTTCGGGGACATCCGCAAAAGGAGCACTCATGCGAACCACCGCCAACGACCTGATCAGGCTACGCCGCGACGCCACTCTCGAGCGCGCGGTGCTGATCGAGGCGCACGCACGCGCCGGCGAGGACCCGCACGACTTTATCCCCACCCTGCCGTCCATCGACGAGCTGGTGGTGACCGAGCTGCGCAATTCCGAGATCGACGATCGTGGGCTCACCGCCCAGTACATTCTTGCGCGCATGGCCGGAGCGAGCTCGCGCCCCGAGGCCGCACTGCACGCCGCGGATGCCGACCGCGTGGAGCGTGAAATCCTGCGTGAAATCGGCCTGATCCACCCCGAACTGGCCCGTACCGTGTGGAGCATGCTCGGCCGCCTCGACGCCGCATGAGCATTTTGTCCTCGGGTCACGGCGTATCGGCACCCCGCTATGCCCCGGAGATGCGCGGGTTCCCGGCGGTGCGGCGCACCGCCGATGCTCAGCCTCAGCCCGTAGAATCAATTGTTATGTCGTGCGCCCTGTGGCACGCCTGAGACTGCCTATGACACGATTTCGCCCCCTGAAGCGCACGCGCACCGCACTCATCGCCGCACTGACGGCCATGGGTGTGCTGAGTGCGCCGCTGGCCGCGCAGGCCGTGACGATCCCGGCCGCGCCCCCCACAAGCATTACCGTGAGACAGGAACCCGCCGCGGCTCCCACCGAGGGCGCCGCGGTTTCGCTTACCCAGTCCTCTCCGACGATCGCGCCGGACGGAACGATCACCTTCACCACCACGATCACCAATTCCACCGGTTCTGCCCTGGCCGCGGGCAAGGCGACGCTCAGCTCTGGGCCGCTTCCGCTGTCCACGTTAGAACAGTTCACCGGCTGGTTTGACCGCTCGATTGATGTGCGTTTGCCCTACGCGCTGGCCTCGGTTTCGGTGCCCGCATTGGCACCGGGAGAGAGTTTCACCACCGACCCCGTCACGCTGACGGCGGAGCAGTTGGAACTACATTCCGTTTATGGAAATTACGCCGTTCGCGCCTACTACGTGACCGGCCCGGAGATTTCCGAGGCTCGCACCAGCGTCCTGTTTGACCCCGGTACCGGGGCCACCACGGGCGGCTTGGCCATTGCCGTGCCGATCACCGCGCCGCCCAGTAGCGCGGGCCTGATTCCGGTGGAATCACTGACCGAGTGGACGGCGCCGGGAGGCATCCTGAGCCGCGAATTGGACGCCGCCCTTGATCGTCCGGTGACCCTGGCTATTGACCCGATGATTCTGGCCTCGATTCGCAGCCTGGGCACCACGGCCCCGGAGTCCGCCACTAACTGGCTAAACCGGTTACATAACGCCTCGAACCCCAGTTTTGTCCTGCAGTACGCCGATGCAGACGCCGCCCTGCAGGCCCAGGCCGGAGCCGACACCCTGCTCGCACCGACCTCCCTGTCCTACGGACTACTCCCGGCTAATTTCCCACCCCCACACGACTCCACACAGGGTTCGAGTGCGACGCCCGAGACGCCCGACCTTCCCACCCTTGACCAGCTCACCGCGTGGCCCGCCTCCGAACAGGGGATCGTGTGGCCCGGATCAGACTCGGTCAAAGCCTCCGATCTGAAGGTCATCTCCGCCTCCGATGGGCACACCACGCTGCTCGATGGCTCGGCCCTCGAACCGGAAAAGGACTCGACCCCCGGCGCGCATCGCACGGTGGACGGCAACGACGTACTCGCGGCCGAGCCGACGCTTACCAAGCTGATTCAGGATCTGGTTCACCCTGGGTTGGACGGTCAGCCCGGCGCCGATCTCACTCACATTCGCGCGGCCTTTGCCGCGCTGGCCACCGAGCGCGGGGCCGATCAGCGCTCGTACCTGGTGACGCTTCCGCGCGGATGGGCGGATACCGCCGTCAATCTCGACGCGGCGATCGCCCAGCTTTCGACCATTCCCGAAACCCACATCGTCTCCCTGGACACCCTCCGCGCCCAGCCCGCGGTCGAGGGAACCCTCGTGGAACACTCGGTCCCGGGCGAGCGAGTAAAGGCCGCAAAACTCCTCCTACAGCGCGAACAGGACCTCAACCGGTTTGCCGGTGCCCTTGAGGATCCGGCCCTGCTCACCGGACGCGAGCGGGCGCAGCTGCTCTCGCTATTTGCCGTGGCCTGGCGTGACCAGGGATCCGCCTGGAATGGTGCGGTGACCGAACATGATGAGCAAACCACCGCGACCCTGGGCGGCATCACGCTGGCCCCCACCACGCAGTTCAACATGGTGAGCTGGCAGTCAAACCTGGGATTCTCGGTGCGCAATGATCTGCCCTATGCGGTCAAGGTCACCCTGGACGTGGAATCCGACAACCTGCGTCTGGCAATCGATTCCTCGGTGACCCGGGAAATCAAGCCGTTTGCCACCGAAAAGTTCACGGTTCCGGTGCGCGCGCGGATTGGTAACGGCCAGAGCACCCTCTCGCTGAGTCTGCACGCACCCGACGGAACACAACTGGGGGCGGCCAGCTCGGTGCGCGTCAACGTGCGTGCCGACTGGGAAATCATCGGCTCGGTTGCGCTGGGGAGCCTGGTGTTCCTGCTGCTGGCCGGTGGGCTGTTCCGCACCATTCGCAAGCGGCGCCGCGGTGCGGGAGACCCCGCACCCACGATCGAAACCAGCGATTCGGCCCAGGATACGCAGTCAGATCCTGATGCGCAGTCAGATCCTGCTGCCCAGGCTGCCTCGGATGCTGAGCCTGCCTCGAATGCGGGCGACGACCCAGACGCTGCGACACGCTCAGACACTCAGGCCGACCCGGATGCCGGCCCCGATTCACTCCCCGAAAAGGCCCCCACACATGGCTAAACCCGCTTCCATCGCGGGGATCGGTCGCGCAAGCGCCTTCCTCGCTTCCGGCACCATGGTGTCCCGTGTGCTGGGATTCATCAAGGCGATCCTGATCGCCCGCACCATCGGCCAGGTGGGTGTCAGCGGTGACGCCTTCGCAACCGCGAACATCCTGCCCAACACGATCTTTACAATCATCGCCGGCGGTGTACTCTCGGCCATCCTGGTCCCGCAAATCGTGAAGGCCACGGTGCACGCCGACCGCGGCGCCGCCTATATAAACAAGCTGCTCACGATCACACTCAGCGTGCTCGCCGCGACCACCCTGGTCGCGATGGCCGCGGCGCCGTTGCTGATTAAACTCTGGGCCTCAAGCTACGGTCCCGAACAGGCTGCCCTGGCCACCGTGTTTGCCCTGTGGTGTCTGCCACAGCTGTTCTTCTACGGTCTGTACTCGATGCTTGGGGAGATTCTCAACGCCCACAAGATTTTTGGGCCGTTCACCTGGTCGCCGGCGCTGAACAACGTGGTCGCGATCGCCGGTCTCTTTGTGTTCATCGGCATGTTTGGTGCCGACTCTCAGGGGCTGCGCACGGCCTCCGAATGGTCCCCGATGATGGTTGCGGTCCTCGCCGGAAGTGCAACCCTCGGCGTTGCCGCCCAGGCCCTGATCCTGTTCCGTTACTGGAAGGTGCTCGGCCTGCGCTTCCGCCCCGACTTCGCCTGGCGCGGGGTGGGACTGGCCGAGACCGGCAAGCTCGCCGGCTGGTCGTTTGCGATGATCATGGTGACCACCGCGGCAGGCATCGTCCAGTCCCGCGTGGTCTCGGCGGCTTCCGGTCCGGATAACCCCTCGATCTTTGCGTTGCAGAACGCCTGGCTGATCTTCATGCTGCCGCACTCGGTGCTGGCCGTCTCGCTGACCACCGCGTACTTCACCCGGATGGCCGAGCATGCTCGCGCCCTGGACTACGACAAGCTCAAACTCGATGTGTCGGCGGCGCTGCGCAACGTGAGCCTCATGATTGTCGCGTCGGCCGCCATTTTGTTCACCGTAGCCTTCCCCTTCGGATTCCTCTTCACGGGTTCGCCGAGCCAGGCCATCGGCATCGGTTTTGTGATCATCGCGTTTGTGGTTGGTCTCGTGCCGTTCTGCTTCCTGTTTGTGCTGCAGCGCACGTTCTACGCGCTGGGAGACACCCGAACCCCGTTCTTCTTTACCGTGTTCCAGGCCGTGCTCTTCAGCGTTTTGGCGGCGGGATGTTTGCTGCTGGATAAGTCGCTGATCGGGTTTGGTGTGGCGCTGGCCACCAGCATCGCCGGAACCGCCCAGGCGTTTGTGGCGTTCTTCCTGCTGCGTCGTCGACTGCGTGGGCTCGATGTCCAGCAGATCGTCAACAGCATGGCAATCTTCACGTTCTCGGCGATCCCGGCGACCATCGTCGGCGTGGTGAGCATGCTTCTGATGGGGGGCATGAACACCGGTGGCTGGGCCTTTAGCAGCCCGATCACCGCGATCATTTCGATGATCGTGGCCACCGGTGTCACGGGCGGTGTTTATCTGCTGTTCCTCTGGGTGCTGCGTGCCCGCGAACTGGCGACGATCACCGCGCCGTTTGCCAAGATCTTCAACCGCCTGCGCCGGTCCTAGGCCGTTCGCTCGCCGTTTTCTGGGCGTCCATCTCCCTCGGGAATGCATGCCACGTACAATGTGTTCTACCCTCCAACAGGACATTCTCAAGGGAGTCTAATTGCGTAACGTCATCATCATCGGATCCGGCCCGGCCGGCTACACCGCCGCTATCTACGCGGCGCGTGCGAACCTCAATCCGCTCCTGATCGCCTCGAGCGTTCAGGCCGGTGGCGAGCTCATGAACACCACCGAGGTCGAGAACTTCCCCGGTTTCCCGGAGGGTATCCAGGGTCCCGAGCTCATGGCCAAGATGCAGGAGCAGGCCGAGAAGTTTGGCACCGAGGTCCTGCTGGACGATGTCACCGAGCTGGACCTTTCCGGCGACATCAAGCGTGTGGTCACCGGCTACTCGGGCGAGTTTGAGGCCGAGTCGGTGATCTTCGCCACCGGTAGCGCCTACCGCAAGATCGGTCTGGCAGATGAGGAGCGCCTGTCCGGTCGCGGCATCTCCTGGTGCGCAACCTGCGACGGCTTCTTCTTCAAGGAAAAGACCATCGCCGTTGTGGGTGGTGGAGACTCCGCCATGGAGGAGGCCACCTTCCTGACCAAGTTCGCCAGCAAGGTCTACGTGATCCACCGTCGTGACACCCTGCGTGCCTCGAAGATCATGCAGGAGCGCGCCCACGCGAACGAGAAGATCGAGTTCATTTGGAACGCCGAGGTCACCGGCATCAGCGGTGAAAACGCCCTGAGTGGTGTCACCCTGACCGACACCGTCACGGGGGAGGAGCGCGAGCTCGCCCTGGACGGTCTGTTTGTCGCGATCGGTAACGACCCGCGCACCCACCTGGTGCACGGCAAGCTG
The DNA here is from genome assembly GCF_024810155.1 of Mycetocola sp. BIGb0189. NCBI lineage: Bacteria > Bacillati > Actinomycetota > Actinomycetes > Micrococcales > Microbacteriaceae > Mycetocola > Mycetocola sp. BIGb0189. Next base: position 4,673 of record NZ_JANUED010000007.1, on the reverse strand, counting down.
GATCTGACCGAGGAGGGCACCATCGCCGTCTCGGGTCGCTCGTCCAAGACCAACGTCGCCGGCGTCTTCGCCGCGGGTGATGTGATTGACCCCACCTACCGTCAGGCGGCCACTGCGGCTGCTTCCGGTGTCGTGGCAGCCCTGGATGCCGAACACTATCTCGCAGCGCGGGAGAGCGGCGTACAGGACCCCGCAGGCATCGATCTCGCACCCGCTAACTAAGAACATAAGGAGTACATCATGAGTGCACGTTCAGTATCCGAAGCAACGTTCCAGGCCGAGGTCCTCGACTCCGAGAAGCCGGTTCTGGTTGATTTCTGGGCCGAGTGGTGTGGCCCGTGCCGCATGGTCTCGCCGATCCTCGACCAGATCGCCGCGGAAAACACCGACAAGCTCGACATCGTCAAGGTCAACGTGGACGAGAACCCGCAGCTGGCTGCGCAGTTCCAGATCACCTCGATCCCCGCGATGAAGGTCTTCAAGGCCGGTGAGGTTGCAAAGACCATCATCGGAGCCAAGCCCAAGGCAGCCCTCGAGGCAGACCTGGCCGCGTTCCTCTAGGCCAAGAACAAACACAAAAACCCCGGATTATCCGGGGTTTTTGTGTTTAACTCGGTACGTGGTGTGTGGACCTAAGCGGGGTCAATGCTCTGACCGAGCTCTCGAAGGATCCGATTTAGGTCACCCACGGTGGCGAAGTCGATGGTGACCGAGCCTTTACGGGCCCCCAGAGTGACCTTCACGCGGGTGTTGAGGCGGTCGGCAAGGGTTTCGGCTACCTCGTCCAGGTATCCACGCTTATTGCCTGCTACGGGCTTGCTGGAGCGCGGGGGAGCGGACTTGGTAGCGGCGGACTCTGCCGCGCGCACGGACAGGTCCTCGTTGATGATCTTGTCCGCCAGGTGATGCATTTTCTCCAGGTCGTTGACCGAGAGGATCGCACGTGCGTGTCCGGCACTCAGGACACCGGCGGCAACCTTCTTCTGCACTGAGGCGGGGAGCTTCAGCAGACGCAGGGTATTACTGATCTGCGGGCGTGAGCGTCCGATTCGTTCGGCCAGCTGCTCCTGGGTGATACCGAAGTCGCTGAGGAGCTGCTGATAGGCGGATGCCTCTTCCAGCGGGTTCAGCTGCGAGCGGTGCAGGTTTTCCAGCAGGGCATCGCGCAGCATGTCCTCATCGGCGGTCTCCTTGACCACCGCGGGGATGCGCTCAAGGCCCACCTCGCGGCTTGCCCGCAGCCGCCGCTCACCCATAATCAGCTCGTACTTGCCAGCCTGGGTGGGATGCGTGCGTACCACGATGGGCTGAAGCACTCCCACCTCGCGAATACTGACGACGAGTTCGGCCAGGGCCTCCGGCTCGAAGTAGGTGCGCGGCTGGACCGCGTTGGGGATGACATCGGCGGGATTGATGTCGATAAGACGCGCCCCTGGTACCGAGACCAGCTGCGGTTCGGCATCGGTGGCGGCTTTTGCGCCCGAGTTTTTGCCCGCCGGCTGCTCGGTGGCGGGGAAGAAGACGTCGACCGGTCGGGAAGCTGTGGGGTTATCGCTGGTCGGAATCAGCGCGCCGATTCCGCGGCCAAGCCCCGTGCGTTTTGTTGCCATTATTAGGCGTCCTTTCGGATGGTCGACTGACGCTGTTCAAACTTGCGACCCCACACGGCGATCTCCGCGGCCGCTTCGAGGTAGGAAACCGCGCCGAGGGAGCTCGGGTCATAGCTGATGACCGTCTGCCCGAAGCTCGGTGCCTCGGAAATACGCACGGTACGTGGGATGACCGTGTGTAGTACCTGGTCGGGGAAGTGGGTGCGAACGTCCTCGGCGACCTGATTCGACAGGTTGGTTCGCCCGTCAAACATCGTCAACAGAATGGTCGAGAGCCGAAGGCCCGGATTGAGGTGCTCACCGATGAGTTGGATGCTACTCAGGAGCTGACTGAGGCCCTCGAGCGCGTAGTACTCGCACTGAATCGGGATCAGGACCTCGCGAGCGGCCACAAAGGCGTTGATGGTCAGGAGGCCGAGGGAGGGCGGGCAGTCAATGAAGACATAGTGGTACTGCCCCGCGGCCTCCTCTAGGAGTGAGTCCACGGCTGTGCGAAGCAGGTGCTCGCGACGGTCCTGGGTTACCAGTTCGATTTCCGCGCCGGCCAGGTGGATCGTTGAGGGTGCACAGAAGAGGTTCTCGGGAAACTCCGGGCTGGGCATCACAACATCACTCAGGGCGAACCCGTCGATCAGAACGTCGTAGATACTGGGGGTTTCGGCCGTGTGCTCAACGCCGAGCGCGGTGGACGCATTGCCCTGCGGGTCCAGATCGATAACCAGTACTCGCGCCCCAGCCTTAGCGAGTGCCGCGGCAAGGTTGACGGTGGTGGTGGTCTTTCCCACCCCACCCTTCTGGTTGGATACCGCAAGCACTCGGGTCTCGCGGGGGAGCGGCACGGGGAACTGGCCGATTACACGGCGACGCTTACTCAGATCCGCAATCTCGCGCGCGAGAGGCGTTCCTGCGTCTGGGGTGGCGGTTTCGCCGGTGACCTCGCGGTCAGGCTGTGATTGTTTCACGTGAAACGGGCTCCGATCTGTGTCCTCTTAACCGTATCGCGCCCGGCCGACATTTGGGGTGTCGATTTCCGCGTGCCGACGCACATTGACTCATAGGATCGCGCACGCCAACCGGGCATCTTCGGGCAGACTTCCGTACCGTCGTGCCGCCGAGCCACACTGGTCACAAGAAAGGTTTCACGTGAAACATCTGCCCCATGCTGACGCGTGCCGATACCTGGCACCCACTGCACCCGGCATCGATTGATACGCGCGAGCGTTCGTCGCGATCGCCCCACTATACGGCGATACAGCGATACGACACGAGTATGCGGGAGCGTCCGGCGTTGATCTGTCGGGCCGTGTGCTCCTGCTGGGCTCACTCCGAACCGAGACACACCCACCCCCCCCCCCGACAGAAGGCCCGTAGTTTCGGCGCAAACATTTTGCCCGAGGTTTACGCACATTCGGCGACAGACGCGCTCTACGTGATCCCGCTATGTTTCACGTGAAACATGATGTCCATCCGCAGCTAGCGGTACATCCAGGTGGGGGAGTGACCCTACCCGACGAACGCACGCTTCCGACGATAACAAATCGATCCGACAGGCCTGTGGGGCGCAACAACCACTTATCCCGAACCGACCGCGGCCCGCGCCTGGCACAACGACCCGTCATCCCGCACCTATTCGTGTACCCTACTCACTCGACGGCGTCGACGGATCATTGCCTAGCTGCACAACCTCCGCTCCTCCGCGGCGTCTGTGACAAGAGGCAGTGCCCAGCCACGACTAGCCAAGCCCCGCCCTGCCACTTGGACGGTGTGATGCCCGGTCGGCCTGGCCTCGGCAGGATCACGAGCATAGATGAGACTTGCTCACGAGGCGACACCGAGGATCGTGAGGGTCCCTCCCACCCGAACTCTCGGTCTCGTACCTCCTCCACTCCGGCCGATTGGCGCTGCTCCCAATCAAACGGAAACGCTGCGCCATTCGTCCAGGCGCCATGGGCTGGCCTGTCAGAGCCGCGGCACCCGAGCTTTGCCTTGACCCTTGTCCCTTGTCCCTTTGCTCCCTTGTCCCTACGCTCCCTTGTTTCCTTGCTCCCTTGTTTCCTTGCTCCCTTGTTTCCTTGCTCCCTTGTTTCCTTGCCCTTCCCGTCATCCCGTCTTTCCACCAAGCCCAGGTCCGATCGAGGCCCCGCCCCTTAGCCCTCGGACCACAAGCCGTAGTCCACAAACCGCAGTCCCACACTGCACCTCACAGCCGAGACGCGACGCGCAAGGCCGAGGACGTTCAACTCACGGCAGACACCAACCCACACCAGACTGCGGATTTCCATGGACCTTGCTGCTCCCCGCAGCCTTGGGTCCGACAGCCCGGGAGCCACGAACTCCCGCCATCTCACGCCCGCAACCGCGCCACCCCCTCGCGCCATCTTTTCCCCATGGAAGAGTGACGGTGCTCCCGCATAGCCGCATAGCCTCGTGGCCCCACAGCCCACAACCCCACAGCCGCGGCCGCAGGATGTTTCACGTGAAACGCTAAGCGCGTCACCGCAACCAGTACCAAATCGGGCCACCACTTTAGGGCTCCTTGACCCAGTTCGCAACCATCTTGAACCAAGGTCCTACAGGCGAGTCCGACCACGTTCAGAGGAACGCGGAAGCCAGTAGTTCAACAATCACGGGCTGCATAAACCCACCAACAAATCGGCCCCGACACCTATAGTTCGGCCATGCGTGGCGGAACCGCATCCGCACCTCGGGGGAACCACTCTCGGGTTCGAGCTTCACCCAAAGCGAAGAGCTCGCGGCAACGAGCTCTAACTAGATGAGAGACCAACACGGCAGCATCGGGCCTCAACGCACGCGGCGGTGCGAGGGGGAGGTGAGGACAGACGATGACACATCATCCAGGCGGTGCGCGCGGCAGCATCGGATCCTGCCCACTCACGCACAGCGCGAACCACCACCGTTAACAAGCGCTGCGGCCGCCCAAGGCTGACTGCTTCTGGCAGTAGGCAGCAGGCAGCAGGCAGCAGGCAGCAGGCAGCAGGCAGCAGGCAGCAGGCAGCAGGCAGCAGGCAGCAGGCAGCAGGCAGCAGGCAGCAGGCAGCAGGC
>NZ_JANUED010000006.1:0-271886 GCF_024810155.1 Mycetocola sp. BIGb0189 | reverse complement strand
GGCCCGCCGTCGTTCTTGGGGGTGTGGGGGCCGGCGTGGGCGCGGTGCGGCGCGCGGCCCCGCGCGGGCGGGCCCCCCCCCCCCCCCCCCGCGGGGGGGGGGGGGGGGGGGGGGCCCCCCCCCCCCCCCCCCGTCTCTGCCGTGCAGGACACCCCGGCGAGCGCTAGCGTCCGCCCATACCGCTGGTCACGATGCCGCGCACCAGGTGCTTCTGCAGCACGATCAGTAGCAGCACCGTGGGCACCATCGAGATCACCGACGCCGCCATCACCAGGTGCCACTGGCTGCCCTGCTGTCCGAAGAAGGACTGGAGCCCCAGCGGGATCGTCCCCAGGGCGTTGATGTCATTCACCACGATCAACGGCCAGAGGAACGAATTCCAGTAGGCGATAAAGGTGAACACCGCGAGCACCGCCATCGAGGGGCGCGCGAGCGGCAGCATGATCAGCAGGAAGGTGCGCACGGTTCCGGCACCGTCCACCCGGGCCGCATCATCCAGCTCATAGGGCACGGTCATAAAGAACTGCCGCAGCAGGAATGCACCCAGTGCGGTGAAGGCCCAGGGGATGATCAGGGCCTGGAAGGTGTCCACCCAGCCAAACTGCTGCATCATCACGTACATCGGAACCACCAGCACGTCCTGCGGAATCATCAGCGTGGCCAGGAACAGCACAAACACCAGGTTGCGCCCGCGCCAGCGAATGCGGGAGAAGGCATAGCCGCTGAGCACCGCGACGGCCATGTTGATCGTGGTTCCGGCCACCGCCACAAACAGGCCGTTAAGCATGAACTTCCCAAACGGCAAGAAGGTGAAGGCCTCGACGTAGTTTTCCCAGCGCAGCTGGTCACCCCACAGCGTGGGCGGGGTGGTGAACACCTGATCGGCGGGCTTGAGTGAGGTCGCCACCATATAGATCAGCGGGACCATAAACCCCAGCGCGACGATGCACAGCAGGAGATAGCCGATGACCCGACGGATTCGTTTCGCCGGGGTGAGCTGCACCCGACGTCGCACCGCGATGCTACTCATAGTGCACCCACTTTCGCTGACCGATGAACTGCACGGCGGTAACGCCGAGGATGATGACAAAGAGGATCCAGGCGGCCGCCGAGGCCACGCCCAGCTGCTGATAGCGGAACCCCTGGTTGTAGATGAACTGCACCAGCGTCATCGTGGAGGATCCGGGACCGCCCTTGGTTAGGATGAACGGCTGCACAAACACCTGGAACGAGGTGATCAGCGTCATCATCGTGGCAAAGAAGATCGAGGGCGTGATCAGAGGGAACTTCACACTCCAGAACGCGGTCCAGGCATTGGCACCGTCCAGCTGGGCGGCCTCGATCTGGTTCTCGGGCACCGAGTCCAGGGCGGCCGAGAAGATCAGCATGTTGTAACCAAAGCCCTGCCAGACGCTCATCGCGACGATCGCGATCATCGCCCAGTTGGCATCGGCGAGGAAGTTGGGGGCGGGGAAACCGAAGATCGACTGGGTGGCCCCATCGATCAGTCCGCCGGGCTGATAGATCAGCCTCCACACCACCACGTTGGCCACGATCGGGGTCACCACGGGGATGAAGAAGATGACCCGGAAGATGTGGCGGTGCCGGATCCGCGGGGTGAGCCAGGCGGCGAGGGCCAGCGAAACCGCGAGGTTCAGCGGCACGTAGAGAACCGTGAAGAACAGGGTGTTACGGATGGTCTCCAGGAACACCGGGTCGCCGAGCAGGGCCGCATAGTTGTCGAGGCCGATGAATTTCTGCTCGCCGATCATCGGCCAGTTGTGCATGCTCACCACCAGGGAGGCGATGATCGGCACCAGGGTGAAGATGATCAGGCCCAGCGCGTGCGGGGCGGCAAAGGCCGCACCCCACCAGGAGCGTCGCCCGCGCTGGTCGGCGCTCTCGGGGCGCGGGGCCTTTTTCGCCGAGCGGATGGTCTGCGTCACGGTGTCCCCCGATCCCGGCCGGCACCCACGCGCCGCCTCATCGAGGCCGCCGGGTGGTTCATGCCGCGCTCAGATCAAAGCTCACCAGCACCGGACCGGCAACCTCGGGCACCGGAACCAGGATGCGGGCACCCTCGGCGGTGGCTTCGGCGGATACCGGGGTGCCGTGGGCATCCCGTGCGGTGCTCAGGACGATCTCCGCGGGCAGCCCACCGAGTACCACCTCACCGGGTGACCCGATGAATGCGTGCACGGTGTTGCCGGTGCGGGTCCAGCGCACCCACGGCTCATCCCGATTGCCGCCGGCGGAATAGGGCTCGGAGTCAAAGACCGCGTGGCCGTTGAGGTCGTTCCAGGCACCCAGGTGTTCGAGGGTTTCGCGCTGGCCCTCGGGGACCTCGCCGGAGGCGGTCAGTCCGATGTTGAGCAGGAAGTTGCCGCCGCGAGCGACGATGTCGATGAAGTTTGCGGCGGCGTCGGGGCCGCTCAGCAGGTGGGAGGCATCCTCCAGCTGGTTGAATCCGAACGAGTAGCCCACGCCACGGCAGTTTTCCCAGGCCTGGCCGTCCCCCTCGGCACCGCGGCCGTGCTCGTACTCGCTGGTGCGGTAGTCCCAGTGGGTTTCGCCCCAGCGGTCATTGGAGACCCCGTCGGGACGCAGCGTGTAGAACTTTTCAAACAGGTTCTCCATGCTGAACGGGCCCGAGGGCTTGCCCGCATCGGGCCACTCGATGTCTCCCCAGAGCACGTCGGGGGCATAGCGATCAAGCAGGTCATCCACGTGGTGGTACGCGTATTCGGCATAGCCCGCGTCGAGGGGACGCAGATCCTCCTCCTCGTTGGCGATCGGCGGAATCTCGGGACGGAAGTGCCAGTCCAGGCCGCCGGAGTAGTACACGCCAAAGCGGAGGCCGGCCTTACGGGTGGCGTCGGCGAACTCGCCGATCAGGTCACGCCGGGGTCCTCGGGCCACGGTGTTACGGCCGTTGGTGCCCGGCGCATCCCACAGGGTCACCCCGTCATGGTGCTTGGTAGTGGGGACAAAGTAGCGGGCACCGGTGCGACGAACCAGATCGAGGACCGCATCCGCATCGAAGTTCTCGGCCTTCCAGGCATCGATAAAGTCGTCATAGGGTGCGCCACCGTATACGGTCTTCTGGTGTTCTGCCGCCGGGCTGCCCTCGATGCGGATGGTGTTGAAGTACCACTCCGCATACGGGTTGTGCTTAAACCAGTGGGTCTTCTCGATCGTGCCCAGCGCGCCGATCGGCTCGCCCCAGGCCGGCACCGAGTACGGACCCCAGTGCACAAAGATGCCCAGTTTTGCGCCGCTGAACCAGGCCGGGGTGGGACGCTCAAAGCGTGCGTAGTTGTCGGGACGGACGGGGTTGTCCTGGAACATGGCCATGGGATCTCCTTTGATGGTGGCCGAATGGGGAAACCGGGTGCCGCACGCGGCGGCACCCGGGAAAACTACTTACTGGGAATCTGTGCGGCAATCTGCTTGAGGACTTCGGCCCCGGTGGACTGCCCGTTGATCGCCTGGATCGCATACTGGGCAAGCAGCTGGTTGATCTGCTCGGAGGCCGGGTTTCCCGGCAGCGGGATTGCGGACTTCTGGGCGGCGGCGAAGGTTTCCTCCACACCGTCCAGTCCCGTGTTGGCGAACCATGCGGGCTGTGCGGCGGTGCGGGCGGGGAACGCGCGACCGGCACTGGCGAGCTCGGTGAGCACCTTTTCTCCGGTCATCGTGGTGATGGCCTTGAGTGCGTCCTCGGGCTGATCGCACTGCTTGGAGATACCAAAGCCGGATCCGGCCGAGTAGGTTGCCGGGGTGGTTCCGGCCGGCAGGGTGGCCACACCCAGGTCAAACTTAACCTTGGCCTTCTGGCCGAGCAGCGAGAACGCACCATCGATGTAGCTTGCGGCGTCTCCGTTGACAAACGCATTGTCATCGGCGCTGCTGTCGGCACCGCTGGCCTGGGTCGCGTACCCCTTCTTTACCAGCGAGTTCAGCCAGTCCAGACCCTTCGCAAACTCGGGGTTTTCGATGTCCAGGGATCCGTCGGATTTGAGCAGCTTTCCGCCGTTGTAGGCGAGCATCTGGGACTCAAGGTAGAGGTCTTCGACGGTCGAGGCGAACAGGGTCTTGCCCTTGGCCTTGAACTTTTCTCCGGCGGCCTCGAACTGGTCAACACTCCAGTCCGGGGTGGGCAGCTCAACACCGGCTTCGCGGAACATGTCCTTGTTGTAGAACAGCAGCATGGGGCCGGTGTCATAGGGCAGCGCGTAGAGTTTGCCGTCCACGGTCAGGCCGTCCAGGGCCGAACGGTCATACTCATCGAGGTTGAGACCGGACTTCTTCACCAGCTCATCCAGCGGCAGCAGACCCTCGGTGTAGTTGGAGACGCGCAGGCTCTGCATTGAGACGATGCACGGGGCGTTGTTGGAGCTCAGCTGGGTGCTGATCTTGGTCCAGTAGTCGTTCCAGGGCGCACCCTGGATGGTGACCTTCACCCCGGGGTTGTCGGTGGTGACCTGATCGGCCACCTTCTGCCAGGCGTTCTGGTCTTCCTGGCCGGCGATCCACATCGCCCAGGTCAGTGAGCCGGCCTCTTTCTTCGAGTCGCCGGAACCGCTGCATCCGGCGAGGGTGAGAGCCGCAGCCGCGGCCACTGCCACCCCAAACATCAGACGACGCTTCATTGCAAGTCCTCCTTGGTCATGGCGATCGCAGACATCCGATGATCCGGCGCCTCGATGCGCAGTGCTACTCAAACACATAAACATCGGAGCTGTCAAGCGAATTTTTCAGTCTTGCCCGATCTGAAAATTTGCTCAGTTTTGGCGGTAAATAGCGCAGATACAGGGAATCGGGCACCTTCTCGCCAAAATGACGTGAAGATGCCCGATTTTTAACATCTGATGTATTTGCGCACGGTCGCGCCAACCGCTAGGAGTGCGTGAGCGGGACCAGACGGGTAAGTTGTGTGACGTGTGCGGGTTCGAGCTCGTCCAGGCTCGCCACCCCGAGCAGCTTCATGGTGCGCACAATCTCCCCCTGCAGGATCTGGATCGCCCGATCAACACCCTCGCGGCCACCGGCCATCAGCCCGTAGAGATACGCGCGGCCGATCAGGGTGAAGCGGGCGCCGTGGGCGACCGCGGCCACGATGTCGGCACCGTTCATGATCCCGGTGTCCAGCAGGATCTCGGTGTCGGCCCCCACCTCCTTCACCACGCGCGGCAGCAGGTGGAACGGGATCGGGGCGCGATCAAGCTGGCGTCCACCGTGGTTGGACAGCACGATCCCGTCGGCCCCCAGATCCACCGCGAGCTTCGCATCGGCGAGGGACTGCACCCCCTTGACCACGAGTTTGCCCTTCCACTGCTCCCGAATGAAGCGCAGATCCTCGGGCCCGAGGGTCGGGTCAAACATCGTATCGATCAGCGCGGCCACGGTACCCGACCAGCGATCCAGCGAGGCGAAGGCCAGCGGCTCGGTGGTGAGGAAGTTGATCCACCAGGCCGGACGCGGAATCGCATTCACGATGGTTTTCGGGGTCAGGCTTGGCGGAATGGTCATGCCGTTGCGTACATCACGGAGGCGCGCGCCACCCACGGGGGTGTCTACGGTGACCACGAGGGTGTCATAGCCCGCCGCGGCCGCCCGCTCCACCAGGGCCAGCGAGCGTTCCCGCTCGGTCCACATATACAGCTGGAACCAGTTGCGGCCACCCGGTGCGGCCGCGGCCACGTCCTCGATCGAGGTGGTGCCCATCGTCGAGAGGGTAAAGGGGATGCCCGCGGCGGCCGCGGCGGCGGCACCGGCCCGCTCCCCCTCGGTCTGCATCATTCGGGTAAACCCGGTGGGGGCGATTCCGAAGGGCAGCGCGACCCGATCCCCGAGCACCGTGCGCGAGGTGTCCACCCGGGAAACATCACGCAGGACGGCCGGATGGAACTCGATATCCGAAAACGCCTGTCGCGCCCGGGCCAGCGAGATCTCACTCTCGGCCGCGCCGTCGGTGTAATCGAAGGGGGCGGTAGGGGTGACCCGTTTGGCGATCAGCCGCAGGTCGGCGATCGTGGAAGCCTGGGCGAGCCGGCGCGTACGCGCGTTGAACTCGGGCTTTTTGAAGCGCATCAGCGGAGCCAGATCCCGTGGGCGGGGAATGCGTCGTTCTACCATGATGTCCTTTCCCGGGGGGAATTTTCGTTCGTGTGGTCAGACCACAGGTGTGTATAAAAATCTCGGCGTGGATCCCGGCTCGGGACCCGGGCCGGCGAGCGCTAGCCGTTAATGGAGGAGCGCAGCCACTCCTCAACCCCGAGCACGTGTGCGGTCACCCGCGCCTTAACCAGCTCGGGATCGCGGGATTCCAGCGCATCCACGATGGCTGCATGCTCGGCCAGGGTACGCTCAACCGCGCTCTCCTGGGTGAGCCCGCGCCAGATGCGCGCGCGCACGGTGGCACTGGAGAGCGCCTGCAGGAGGCTGGAGAGGTAGCTGTTGCCGCTGGAATCGATCAGATGACGATGGAATTCCACATCGTGCGCAACCAGTTCCTCGACACTCATGCCCTCATGCGCGCGGGCGGCCTCCTCGCGCAGGGTAGCCAGCTCCTCGGGCGTGATCCGCCCGGTGGCCATCGCACTCGCGGCGGGCTCCAGGATGCGGCGCACCTCGAAGAGCTCCAGGACGGAGTCGTCGTGGTGCATCTCCACCACAAACGCCAGCGCCTCCATCAGGTTTTCGGGTTCGAGGTCGGTCACATAGGTGCCGTCGCCGCGGCGCACCCGCAGCACGCCGATCACATCGAGCGCCTTCACGGCCTCGCGCAGCGAGCTGCGGGAGATCCCCAGCATGTCGCTGAGTTCCTGTTCCGGGGGCAGGCGCTCCCCCGGGCCGAGCTGACCACTCACGATCATGTCTCGGATTCGCGTCATCGCATCATCTGTTACCGGCATATCGATATCGTACGACACCGAGAGAACATCCGTCCTATTTTGCCGAAAATTTCTTTTTTCGGGTTTTTCTTCGCCGCTTGCGCGCTAAAGATCGGATGTATAGTGTGTGAGTCGAGCGAGCAATCCGCAGCGCACAAAGGAGTCCCTGTGAGTTATCTAACCGCCATCACCACCCACGACGTCCGCTTTCCGACCTCCCGGTCCCTGGACGGATCGGATGCGATGAACGCGGATCCCGACTATTCGGCCGCCTATCTGACCCTGGAAACCTCTGCGGGCGATGCCGGCCACGGGTTTGTGTTCACGATCGGGCGCGGCAATGAGATTCAAACCACGGCGATCGCCTCGGTGGCCGCCCGCCTCGAGGGCCGCGACGTCGAGGAACTCCTCGCGGATATGGGAGGCACCTGGCAGGAGCTAGTCCACGACTCACAGATTCGCTGGCTCGGCCCGGAAAAGGGCGTCAGCCATATGGCCATCGGCGCGGTCGTCAACGCGCTCTGGGACCTCAAGGCCAAGCGCGCGGGTCTGCCGCTCTGGCAGCTCCTTTCCCGGATGAGCCCCGAGGAGATCGTGGACCTGGTCGATTTCCGCTACCTGACCGATGCCCTCACCCGCGATGAGGCCCTGGAGATCCTGCGCGCCGCCGAGCCCGGACGCACGGCACGCGAGGCCACGCTGCTCGCCGAGGGCTTCCCCGGCTACACCACCTCGCCGGGCTGGCTCGGCTACTCGGATGAGAAGCTGGCGCGCCTCTGCCGCGAGGCCCTGGACGCGGGCTTTACCCAGATCAAGCTCAAGGTGGGGGCCGACCTGGACAGCGATATCCGCCGGATGGGGATCGCCCGGGAGATCTGCGGGCCCGGCTTCCCCATCGCCATCGATGCCAACCAGCGCTGGGATGTGGAGCAGGCCATCACCTGGATTCGCGCGTTGGCCCCGTTCGATGTGGCCTGGGTTGAGGAGCCCACGAGCCCCGACGATGTGGTCGCCCACGCGGCCATCGCCAGGGCAATCGCCCCGATCCCGGTGGCCACCGGCGAGCACATGGCCAACCGCATCCTCTTTAAGCAGCTGCTCCAACTGCACGGTGCCGAGGTCATCCAGATCGACGCTACCCGGGTGGCCGGGGTCAATGAAAACGTGGCGATCCTGCTGCTCGCCGCCAAGTTTGGTGCCCGGGTGTGCCCACACGCGGGCGGGGTGGGGCTGTGTGAGGCCGTACAGCACCTCTCAATGTTTGACTTCATCGCGGTCTCGGGCACCCGGGAGGGCCGAATGATCGAGTTTGTTGACCACCTGCACGAGCACTTTGTCACGCCGGTACACCTGCGTGATGGGAGCTATCTCCCCCCGCTGACCCCCGGTGCCGGGACCGAAATCCTGCACACCACCCTGCGCGAATTTGCGTTCCCCGATGGGCCGATCTGGCGGGCCGAACACGCCCAGACCCCGCTCGGCATCCGATAGATTTTGTCTCGACCCGTAGGAGTTTCCCCATGAGCCTCGATACCCTTCCCACCCGTGCCCTGGGCCGCGGCGGCCTCCGTGCCGGCCCCTTCGCATTCGGTGCCGCCCAGATCGCAAACCTCTACCGCGAGGTGGATGATGCGAGCGCCCGCGCGGCGGTGGATGCCGCCTGGGACGCCGGAGTGCGCTACTTTGACAGCGCCCCGCACTATGGACTCGGGCTCTCCGAGCGCCGCCTCGGCGAGGCCCTGGCCTCGCGCCCCCGGGACGAATACGTCCTCTCCACCAAGGTTGGTCGGCTGCTGAAACCGCGGGCCGCAAACGGCGAGGTGGATGATGAGGGCTTCGCGGTACCCCGCGCCTTTGAACGGGTGCGCGATTACAGCCGGGATGGTGTGCTGCGTTCGATCGAGGCGAGCCTCACTCGGCTGGGGACCGACCGGATCGACGTGGTGTTTGTGCACGATCCCGACGAGTATGAGGCCGAGGCCCTTGCGAGCGCGTTCCCGGCGCTGGATGAGCTGCGCCGGGAGGGTGTCATCGCGTCCTACGGTGCGGGGATGAATCAGTCGGCCATGCTCGCCCGGTTTGTCCGTGAGACCGACCTGGACGTGATCATGCAGGCCAACCGGTACACGCTGCTCGAGCAGGAACCGCTGGATGATCTGCTGCCCGCGGCTCTCGACCGAAACGTGAGCATCGTGGCCGCCGCGGTGTTCAACTCGGGCCTGCTGGCCCGGGACCGTCCCGCGGCGGACGCCCCCTACAATTACGGACCCGCGGGCGCCGAGCTCATCGCACGGGTCAACCGCATCGCCGATGTGTGTGAGGCGCACGGCGTCACCCTCCCCGCGGCGGCCGCCCAGTTCCCGCTCGCCCATCCCGCGGTTGCCACCGTGTGCCTGGGGTCCCGCACGGCCGAACAGGTCATCCGCAATGCGGCGCTGTTCGAGGTGGAAATCCCGGATGCACTGTGGAGCGATCTCGTCGGTGCCGGTCTGCTGCGCGCCGACGCCCCGGTCCCGGGAGCGCGCTAGCTGATGTCGGCGCTGATCGACGCCCACCTGCACGTATGGGATCGTACCCGGGCACGCTATGAGTGGCTGAACGATTCCCATGCCCCGATCAACCGGGACATGCCCCTGGCCGAAGCGCCCCTCACCGCGGCCGGTGTGAGCGGGGCAATCCTGGTGCAGGCGGCGGATAACCCCGAGGACACCGCGCATATGCTCGCGGTGGCCGCCGCGGATTCCCGGATCCTCGGGGTGGTGGGCTACGTCCCCCTGCACGAGCCGGACCTGGCAGCCGCGGCGCTTGATCGGCTGAGCACCGAGCCGGCGATCGTGGGCATCCGTAACCTGACCCATGATCGCGCCGATCCCGACTGGCTGGTGCGCCCCGAGGTTCTGGCGGGCATCGCGCTGGTGGCCGAACGCGGGCTCCCCCTGGATATCGTTGCCGCGCTCCCCCGGCACCTGGAACACATCCCGGTCATCGCCGACCGCTTCCCCGACCTGCGGATCATCCTGGACCACCTGGGCACACCACCGGTGGGCGGCGACCTGGATGCTCACTGGCACGGCGCGCTGGCCGACGCGGCCGCGCGCCCCAACGTCTGGGCCAAGGTGTCCGGGCTGTATCCCGCGGGACGAGCATCCGCGACCGTGGCCGAGCTGGAACCGGTGCTCACCCGGGCGCTGCGGTGCTTTGGTGCCGACCGCCTGATGCTCGGATCCGACTGGCCCATCAATGAGCTCTTTGGAGGCCCCGCGGAAACCTGGCGGGCGCTGCTGGCCCTCACCGATACCCTCACCCTCGATCAGCGGGCGGCCCTGCGCCACCGCACGGCCGAGCGCGCCTATGCGCTCACCCCTGGAAAGGATCCCCATGAGTGACAGCATCCGCCGTGTGGCCTCGGTCATCGGCCTGCCCCCGGAACACCGCGCCGAATACGAGCGTCTACACGCGGCCGTATGGCCGAGCGTGCTTGAGCAAATCGCACGCAGCAACATTCGTAACTACTCGATTTACCGTCACGGCGACCTCCTGTTCTCCTATTTCGAGTACGTGGGAACCTCCTATGAGGCGGATATGGCGGCGATGGGGGCCGATCCCGCCACCCGTGAGTGGTGGGCCCTCACCGAACCGCTTCAGGCACCGCTCCCCATGCGCGATCCCGCCAACTGGTGGGCCACACTGCCCGAGGTTTTCCACACGGACTAGCCGTGGGACCCCGATGCGCCACGGCCGGGTGCAGCAGCTTCGTCGCATTTGAGCCCCCGTCAGAAAACCCTAGACTCGGATCTACGTTTCATGCATCGCGCGTGAATGCAACGATCGGAGCCCTGCGTGTCAGACGCGAACGACCCCCGCCGCACCCCGGAGAAATCCGAGGATTCCGGACGCCGCGGTCCCGCTCCGCGCCGCTCTCGCCGGCGCGTGCTGATCTGGATCGCGGTGCCCGTGCTGGTGGGCCTTGTGGCCACCGGGGTGATCATCCAATCCTTTTTCACCGGTGCCCGCGACCCCGACGCTGCCCCCTCCGACTGGCCGGCCGCCCCGGCCACCTCGACGCCCGGAAACGGACGAGGGGAACCGCCCGAGCGCGATTCCGCCCGCACCGTGGATCTCCGTTCCCAGCCCGGCCCGCGCAGCGCGCCGTTCACCAACCCGCAACTCCTCACCTCCCTGCTGCCCAGCGAAACCGCCGAGTATACGATGACCTCGATGCTCCCCACGGGCGCGAGCACCATCATCGTCTGCTGGGGCACCCCCGAGTCGGCGGGCATTTCAATGCAGCGCCTGGACCTGGAAACGGGCGAGGCCCTGTGGGAGGTTCCGGGTGTGAACTGCGGAAACATCGTGCTCTCGGGCGATGGAAAATCCGTGGTCCTGGTGCGTAACGAGGATCCCGGCGAGTACACCCAGCGCACCGGACTGTACGGGTTTGATGTGGAGACCGGTGCCGAGCTCGGCACCGCGATCATCGATGGCCGATTCTTTCCCTACGAAAACACCCGAGGCGTGATCTCGGCGCGGCCGAAGCAATTCGCGGCGGCCGGGCCGCTGCCATCCTCACTGGATGACAGCGTCGTGCTCTACAGCGCGGACACCATCCGTCGTTACGATCCGCGCAGCCTGGATAAGCCGCGCTGGTCGTGGACGGCGACCTCTGCCGACGCGCCGGTCAGCGAAGCGGACGAGACACCGCGCTTCGCGGTCTCGGATTCACACGTGTTTGTTGGCGACGCCCTGGTCAGTCTCGCCGATGGATCGTCGCGGAGATTCGACACTCTGCAACGCGACGCCACCTATACGCTCGCCGCCCCCGGAATGCTGGTGGAACAAACAGTTCCGGGCGAGGGAAAAACCTCCGTCCGACTGCTTCGGGCCGACAGCGGAAAAACCGTCTGGGCACATACCTTCGGTGGCAATTCCACCCGACTCGAGTATGTCGACGACCGCTATGTCCGAATTACCCGGGCGTCTTCCGACATCAGCTATCTGGACGCGCACACGGGCAAGCTCCTCCGCGAGGGAACACGAGATGAGACGCGGGAACCACTCTTCGCCGATCGCGAGATCACCGTAACCGTGGATCCCACCCAGAACATGGCACCACTGGTGCTGGACACCGCCACCGGGAACAAGCGGTTTGCGCTGCCCGCACCCACGGATTCGACCCCCACCTGGAGGGTGGCCGGACGCTCGACGGACACCCTCTACCTGTTTGAGGCTCGGGAGGGCTCACGGCCCTCGCGACTGTTCGGGGTGGACCTGGCATCCGGACGCACACTCTGGGAGCACGCGGTACCGGGTTCGGATGTTCAATACTATGCCGTGGGCGACCAGTTGGTCGGGGTGGACTTCCTCCAGTTTGGGCTCACCGGCGCGCGCAGCCTCTACGGCCTGGGCGAAGCGGGTTAACAACACACGGCGGGTGGCATGGTCAACCATGCCACCCGCCGTGTGTGTACGGGAGACTAACCGAGCGCGTTGGCCTGGGCGATCTTGCCCAGCAGGCCGTTCACAAACCCGGCGGAGTCATCCGTCGAGAACTGCTTGGCGGCCTCCACGGCCTCGTCGATGGCCACGGCCACCGGGACCTGCGGGTTGAAGAGCATCTCCCAGACGCCGATGCGGAGGATCGCACGATCCACCACGGGCATCCGGGCGAGGGTCCAGCCCTGCGCGTAGGTTTCCAGCTGCTCGTCGATCTCGGCGGCGTGATCAAACACACCGTCCACGATCTCCCGGGCGTAGAGCCACGATGCTTCACGCGCGGGTTCATGCGCGGCGCGCGCGGCCTCGGCGGTCAGGATCACGTGGATCGGCTGATCGCGGACGTCCGCGCCGTACAGCATATCGAGTGCCCGCTTGCGGGCTTTAGTTCTGGCGCTCACTACTAGTCGTTCACGCGGCCCAGGTAGTCACCGGTGCGGGTGTCTACCTTGACGCGGGTGCCACTCTCAACAAACAGCGGGACCTGGATCTCGTATCCGGTCTCGATGGTTGCCGGCTTGGTGCCACCGGTGGAACGGTCGCCCTGCAGGCCCGGGTCGGTGTGGGTGATGGTGATAACCACCGAGGCGGGCAGGTCCACGTACAGCGGGTTGCCGTTGTTCAGGGCGATGGTGACGGCCTGGTTCTCGAGCAGGAAGTTTGCTGCGTCGCCCACGACGGCGGCGGGTACGTTGATCTGGTCGTAGTCGGTGGCGTCCATGAAGACATAGGCATCGCCATCGGCGTAGAGGTAGGTGAAGTCGCGGCGGTCGACGCTCTCCAGCTCGATCTTGGTGCCGGCGTTGTAGGTCTTGTCTACGGTCTTACCGGAGACGACGTTCTTCATCTTGGTGCGCACAAAAGCGCCACCCTTGCCCGGCTTGACGTGCTGGAAGTCGATTACGGTCCAGAGCTGTCCGTCAATCTTGAGGACAACGCCGTTCTTGATGTCAGCGGTAGATGCCATGAAAAGCGGTTCCGTTCAGTTAAAAAAGGTACGATCGGGTGCGACCGACCCACCCATCTTAGTAGACGCGCCGTGAACCTTCAAAGAACGGCGCGCGCGGGCCCGCCTAGCGGCCGGCAAACCCGGTCAGCTGAACGAGCGCCAGGCGGTAGGAATCGAATCCAAATCCGGCGATCACCCCGGTGGAAACGGCAGAAATAACGCTGGTGTGCCGGAACTCCTCGCGGGCGTGCACGTTGGAGATGTGCACCTCGATCAGCGGAACCCCGGGCTCATGGAGCAGCGCGATGGCATCCCGCAGCGCATAGCTGTAGTGGGTCAGCGCGCCCGCGTTGAGGATCACCGGGGTGCCCGCATCGGCGGCCTCGTGGATCCACTCGACCAACTGCCCCTCATAGTTGCTCTGGCGCAGGTCGATCTCGACACCCTCGGGAGCATCCTCCTGGAGGATGCGCGCGAGGTCGTCGAGGGTCCCCGAACCGTACACCTCGGGCTGACGGGTGCCCAGGCGGTTGAGGTTCGGGCCGTTGAGGACAAGAATGCGGGTCATGATCGCAGACTACCGGATCCTAGGACCCGATCTCCTGATATGCGGCAAACAGGAGCGAGGTTTCCGGGGCGGTCAGCACGCTGGGCTTGCCAATATCATCCAGCACGATGAAGCGCAACATGCCCGCGCGCACCTTCTTATCGCGCTGCATGGTGGCCAGCAGCGTATTCCAGCGGCCCACGGGGTAGCTGGTGGGCAGATCCAGCGAGTCGAGGATCGCTCGGGTGCGGTCCACGGCCTCATCGGAGAGGCGACCCGCCAGGCGCGAAAGCTCGGCAGCAAACACCATGCCCACCGCAACCGCGGCACCGTGACGCCACTGGTAGCGCTCGGCGTGCTCGATCGCGTGTCCCAGGGTGTGCCCGTAGTTAAGGATTTCGCGCAGACCCGCCTCGCGGAAGTCCTCGCCCACTACCCGGGCCTTCATGTCGATCGAGAGTTCAATCACCCGGCGGAACTCATCGGTTTCCGGGTTGGTGGCCACGGCAACATCGGCCTCGATGATGTCGAGGATCTCCGGGTAGTAGATGAACCCGGCCTTGACGATCTCGGCGAAGCCGGTGAGGATCTCGTTGCGCGGCAGGGTGTCGAGCACCGAGAGGTCGGCGAAGACGGCCGAGGGGGCGTGGAACACACCCACCAGGTTCTTGCCCTCGTTGGTGTTGATGCCGGTCTTGCCACCCACGGCGGCGTCGACCATAGCCAGCACCGAGGTGGGCAGCGAGATCAGCTTGACCCCGCGCAGCCAGGTGGCCGCCACGAAGCCGGCGAGGTCGGTGATGGCACCGCCACCAAAACCGATCACCGCATCGGTGCGGGCAAAGTCGGCCTGGCCGAGGATCTGCCAGCAGAAGGCGGCGACCTCCACGCGCTTGGCGGCCTCGGCATCGGGCACCTCGGCCAGGAGCACCTGATAGTGCTCGGCCAGGGTCTCACGCAGGGCGGCGGCGCGGGCACCCAGGGTCGGCGGGTGCACGATCAGTACCTTCTGCACCCCCTCGCCGAGCACGGCGGGGATCCCGCCATAGATGTCTCGACCGATGATGACCTCATAGTCACCCTGCGGGGAGGAAACGGGAACGATGGTGGGTTCGGGGGTACTCATGAGTTCTCCTTAGCCCACGCGGCAATCTTGCCACCGAGGGCGGTGATGTGTCCGGCGGAGGTGTCAAAGCGAACGCTGGCAACCTCCTCGTACAGGGCGCGACGCTCGGTGAAGATGCGCAGCCAGGCGTCGGGGTCGTTCTGCACCAGCGGGCGTTTGCCGCCGCGCAGGCGTCCACGCACCACCCGCTCCGACACGGTCAGGTAGATGGTGGGCAATCCGCGCAGGGTTGCGCGGGTGTCGGCATCCAGCACCGATCCCCCACCGAGCGAAACCACGGCGGGTTCGGTGAGGGCCTGGGCCACCACCTCGCGTTCGATGGCGCGGAAACCGGCCTCGCCCACCCGCTCGAAGATCCCGGCGATCTCGCCGTGCTCGGCGACGATGCGCTGGTCGGTATCGATGAACGGGCGATCCAGGTCGCGGGCGAGCCGGCGACCAATCTTCGTTTTTCCCGAGCCCATCGGACCGACCATCGCGATCGTCTTGGGGACTTGCTGATTACTCACCGGCGGCGAGCTCCGGGTTGGAGGTCTCGGCGGTGTGCAGGTTGGCTGCCAGGTGGGCGCGGTAGGCGTCGAGGTTGCGACGGGTCTCCACGATCGAGTCGCCCCCGAACTTCTCCAGCACCGAGTTGGCCAGCACGAGCGCAACCATGGCCTCGGCGACCACGCCGGCGGCGGGAACGGCACAGACATCCGAGCGCTGGTGGTGGGCACCGGCGGCCTCGCCGGTTGCGGTGTCCACGGTACGCAGCGAGTGCGGCACGGTGGCGATCGGCTTCATGCCGGCGCGCACGCGCAGCACGGTTCCGGTGCTCATGCCGCCCTCGATGCCGCCCGCGCGGTCGCTTGAGCGCACGATCACGCCGTCCTCGATGAACAGCTCATCGTGGGCGGCCGAACCGCGACGGCGGGTGGTCTCGAAACCGTCACCGATCTCGACACCCTTGATCGCCTGGATACCCATGATCGCCTGCGCCAGCTGGGCGTCGAGGCGACGGTCCCAGTGCACGTGCGAACCGAGTCCGGGCGGCAGGTTGTAGGCGAGCACCTCAACCACGCCACCGATGGTGTCGCCGTTCTTTTTGGTGTCATCCACCTCGGCCACCATCTTGGCCGAGGTGTCGGCGTCGAAGCAGCGCAGCGGATCGGCGTCCAGCGCGTCCACGTCGCCGGGCAACGGGAGCGCGGTGCCGTCCGGAACGCGGATCGGTCCGATCGCGATGGTGTGCGAGACCAGCTCAACACCCAGCTCGTTCAGGAACGACTTGGCCACCGCACCGAGGGCCACGCGGGCCGCGGTCTCGCGGGCGCTGGCGCGCTCGAGAATCGGACGAGCCTCGTCAAAGTTGTACTTCTGCATGCCCACCAGGTCGGCGTGACCGGGACGCGGACGGGTCAGCGGCGCGCCGCGACCACGGGACATGTCCGAGAGCTCCACCGGCTCCGGGCTCATGACCTCGGTCCACTTGGGCCACTCGGTGTTCCCCACGCGCAGCGCAACCGGACCACCCAGGGTGAATCCGTGACGCACGCCACCGGAGATGTGCAGCTCGTCGGCCTCAAACTTCATCCGCGATCCACGACCATAACCGAGCTTGCGGCGGGCGAGGTCCTCGCGGATGGCGTCCATCGACACCGGGACGCCCGAGGGCAGCCCCTCAACGATTGCGATCAGTTCCGGGCCGTGAGATTCTCCGGCGGTGAGCCAACGAAGCATGGCACCTATCTTTCCCTCGTCGCGGTGACCCGCGCATGAACATCTGAGGCCGGCGTGCACGGGGCATCCGGCGAAAAACCGCTAACTGGGGGTGGGTGTTGCGGGCAGCTGCAGCCCCACCGCCGCATACATGTCGGCGAGGACCGCGTGCTCATCGGGCAGAGGCAGAGCGGGGTTGTGCCCCACAAAGATCCGCACCTGGATGAGCGCCTGGCGGACCAGCATCTCCAGTCCACTGACCACGATACCGCCTTCGGTAACCCACTCGCTCGCCAGCGCGCTGGGCCAGGGCGAATAGGCCACGTCAAACAGGATCGTGCGCGCCCGCAGATCCGCCGGGAACACGATACCCGAGGAGGCCCCGCCGGGCAGGGTCGAGATCACCAGGTCGGTATCGGCGGCAACCACATACTGATCAAACCGGCGGATTTCCAGCGGAATTCCCAGGGCATCGGCGATGGGTTCAAGGTGCGCCGCACGATCCGGGGTGCGCGCAAACACCCGCACGGCGTGGGCGCCCAGGCGGGCGGCTGCCACCAGCGCGCTGGCGGCTGTTGCACCTCCGCCCAGAATGTCGACGCCGCCGCGTGGCAGCGGGTCCTCCCCCACCAAGCCGCGCACGGCATCGGCAATCCCGGCAATATCGGTGTTGAATCCGCGGGGAGCCTCCCCCGGCACCAACAGCAGCGTGTTGACGGCGCCGGTCAGGGTCGCGTTCTCGTCACGCTCCCCGGCGATCCGGAACGATTCCCCCTTGAGTGGCATCGTCAGAGACAGTCCACGCCAGGACTCATCCAGCCCGGCCACGATCTCGGCCAGTTCGGCCTCACCCACCTCGCGGCGATCATAGTTCCAGTCCCCCAGACCGAGCCGCGCATAGGCGGCCCGGTGCAGATCTGGGGAACGAGAGTGATCGATCGGCGAGCCGAAGACCGCGAGGTGTGTGGTGGCCACTAGCAGCCCTTACCGGGGTTCGCCGAGCACCAGTCGCGCAGTTGCTTGACCGCGGCCTCGTGATCGGTGTTGTTATTGGTGAACACGGTCTCACCGGTGGTGAGGTTGACCGTGACAAAGAACAGCCAGTCGCCATCGGCCGGGGCGATCGCGGCCTTGATCGCGTCGTCGCCGGGGTTACTGATCGGTCCGATCGGCAGGCCGGTGCGCTCGTAGGTATTCCAGTCGTTTTTATCCTTGAGGGACTCGGCCGAGGACCATACCGAACCATCGGCCTGACCCTTACCGTACTGAGCGGTCGAGTCCATCTGGAGCTTCATGCCGGCGGCCAGACGGTTTTCGATTACCCGCGAAACCTTGGCGAAGTCATCGGTGGCCCGCGCCTCACGCTGCACGATCGAGGCCACGTTGAGGGTGCGCTCATACTGGTCGGCGGGCACACCGGCATCGGTCAGGGCACGCTTGGTGCGATCCACCATCGTCTGCAGGGCCTGGGTAGCGGTGGTCCCCTTGGGGAACGTGTAGGTGGCCGGGAAGAGCCAGCCCTCCATCGTGACCGCATCGGCCGGCAGCCCAAAGCTTGCCGGGTTCGCCGCGGCGGCCTGAACATCGGCCTCGGGCACCCCGATCGCCGTGGCCAGCGCGGGCAGGATCGTGCGTCCGGTGTCACCCTCACGAATCAGCAGACCACCCTCGAGGCGGTTGCCGGGCTTGAGCAGCGCGTTCAGTGCCGCCTGCGCACTCATCTCCTTGCGCAGCGAGTACATGCCCGGGTGGAACACCGGTTCGGTACTGCTGGCCACCAGGAGCTGATAGAACGACTCGACCGAGGCGGTCACGCCGTCCTTATAGAGGGTACGAGCAACGGCCGTGCCGTCATCCCCGTCGGCGATGGTTACGGTGACCTGACCGGTCCCCTCACCCTCAAAATCCTTCACATCCATCGAGGAAATCCGTTCGATCAGCTTGGGGATGACCGGCCCCAGCGTCAACGCCCCCACCCCAACCAGGGCCGCAACCACGAGCACGCTGATGCCCGCGACCACAAACCCTCGCCGCCGACGCTTCTTGGGCTTCGGGGCTGCACGCACGGCGGCGGTGTGCTGTGCCAGCGCGGCCTCGGCCTCGGCGCGGCGCTGCGCCCGGGTTTCGGCAATCTGAGCCTGTTCCCGGGCCTCACGACGACTGGTCGGCGTGGGCAGCACGGGATCGGGCTCCTGCAGGGCACGTTCATGAGCCTCGACCACGTCCCGAGGAAGCTCCCCGGTCAACTCGGAGAATACGTGGTTGAGGACGTCCTCCTCGTGATGCGCCGACCCGACCGGTCCGGATGCCTCCCCCCGCACAATCGCCTCTTCTGGCACGCCGGCATCCCGCGGGACGGCCGCGTCTGCGGGGCCCGCAGCGGCGGCAGGGTCGACGGGGCCGGAGGAACCTCCGGGGGTCAGGCGTTCGGGGAAACGTCCGTTCTGAGGGTCGGTCACACTCAGGCTCCTTCGTCGGTGAGCACCGGTTCACCGGGCGCGATCCCCCGGCCGCGCTCGGTGTCCAGGGCGTGTTGGAGGATGATAACCGCGGCGACCTGATCGATCACACCGCGCGACTTCTTCTGGGAGCGTCCCACGCCGCGCATCGCCTGGTGGGCGGTCACGGTGGACAGGCGCTCATCAACCAGGCGCACCGGGGTGCCGAGGCGAGCGATCGCCTCGGCAAATCCCACGGCGTCCTCGGTTGAGGGGGTGCGGTCGCCGCTCAGCGAGAGCGGCAACCCCACAATAATTTCCACCGGTTCCAGCTCGGCAATGTGCTGGCGAATTGCCGCCAGATCACTGCCGTCCTCGGCGCGCGCCACGGTTTCGACCGGGGTAGCCAGCAGACCATCACGGTCGCTGCGAGCTACCCCGATGCGGGCCTTGCCCACGTCGATACCGATGCGTACACCGCGGCGGAAACCCTCGTGGGTCACGCGCGCCCGATCTGCTCGGTGATCGCGGTCAGCGCGGCGGGAATCGCCGTCACATCCTGACCGCCACCCTGAGCGAGGTCGGGCTTGCCGCCACCGCCACCGCCGAGCACGCCACTGGCAAGCTTCACCAGCGCACCGGCGGCCACGCCGGCATCGCGAGCGGCCTGGTTGGTGCCCACGATGATGACCGGACGACCGGAGACCTCGGCGGCCAGGGCCACCACGGCGGCCTCGGCACCCAGGCGCTCACGCACACCGGTCACCAGCGAACGCACGTCGTCGCCCGAGCCGACCGAACCGAGGTTCTGGGCAATCACGCGCACCTGACCGGCGACCTGAGCGGTCTCGACCAGGGCGGGGATCTTCTCGGCGAGGGCTTTGGCCTCGAATCCGGCGATCTTCTTCTCGGCGGCCTTCAGACCGGTGACGAGCTCCTGGATCTTCTCCGGCAGCTGCTCACGCGGGGTCTTCAGGCTGCCGGTGATCTGCTGCACCAGCGCGCGCTCGGCGGCCAGCTCGCGGAACGCCTCGCGACCCACCAGGGCCTCGACACGACGGTTGGTTGAACCCACCGAGGACTCGCTAATCAGGCTGACCAGTCCGATCTCGGCCGAGGAGCGAACGTGCGTTCCCGCACACAGCTCACGCGACCAGGCACCGTTGATGTCCACCATCCGCACGCGGTCACCGTACTTCTCACCAAACAGCGCCATCGCACCGAGCTCGCGCGCCTCATCGAGGCCGAGCACGCGGGTGATGACCTCGTGGTTACCGAGGATCGCATCGTTGGCGATGTCTTCGATCTCGCTCTTGGTCTCGGCCGAGAGGGCCTGGTTCCAGGAGAAGTCAAGACGCATGTAGCCGGCCTTGTTGTAGGAACCGGACTGGTGGGCGTCCTGACCGAGGGTCTGGCGCAGCGCGGCGTGCACGAGGTGGGTGCTGGAGTGCGCGCGGGCGGCACTCTGGCGGTAGTCGGCGTCCACGATCGTGGTGGCCTCGTCCCCGACGGCGACGGTTCCCTGATCGATCAGCACGGTGTGGCTCACCAGGCCCTTGACCGGACGCTGGACGTCCAGCACCTCGGCCTCGAAGCTCGATCCCACGATGCGGCCCTGGTCGGAATCCTGACCACCGGACTCGGCGTACAGGGTGGTCTCGGCGAGGATCAGCTCGGCGGTCTCGCCGGCCTTCGCGGCGGGTACCGAGGCGCCGTTCACGATCACACCGATGACCTTCGAACCGGTGATCAGCTCGTCATAGCCGCGGAAGTCGGTCTCGCCCAGCGCACGGAAGTCGCTGTAGACGGAGAGGTCGGCCAGGTGGCCCTTCTTGTTCTTGGCGTCGGCCTTGGCCCGCGAGCGCTGCTCGCTCATCGCCTGGTCGAAGACCGCGCGGTCCACGCGGAGACCGGCCTCCTCGGCGATTTCCAGGGTCAGATCGATCGGGAAACCGAAGGTGTCGTGCAGCAGGAACGCGGTCTTACCGCTCAGGGTCGAGTTCCCCGCGGCCTTGGTCTCGGCCACGGCGGCGTCAAGAATTTCGGTACCACCGGCCAGGGTGCGGAGGAAGGTCTCCTCCTCGGCGAAGGCCACCCGCGAGACGCGCGACCAGTCGGCCTCCACCTCGGGGTAGGACGCCTTCATCGCGTCGCGAGACACGGCGAACAGCTCGGGGAAGCTCGCGGCCTCGTAACCCAGCAGGCGCATCGCGCGCACAACGCGGCGCAGCAGGCGACGCAGGATGTAGCCACGGCCCTCGTTGGACGGGGTCACACCGTCGGTGATCAGCATCAGCGAGGAGCGCACGTGGTCGGCGATCACGCGCAGGCGGACGTCGTCCTCGTGGTTGGCACCGTAGGCGCGGCCCGAGAGCTCGGCGGCGCGGTCCAGGACCGGGCGCACCTCATCGATCTCGTACATGTTCTCGACACCCTGCTTGATGAACGCCACGCGCTCCAGACCCATACCGGTGTCGATGTTCTTCTTGGGCAGCTCACCCTTGATGGTGAACTCGGTCTTGGACTTCACGTCCGAAACCAGGTACTGCATGAACACCAGGTTCCAGATCTCGACGTAGCGGTCATCGTCGGTGGCCGGGCCGCCGTCGATACCGTAGGCGGGACCGCGGTCGAAGAAGATCTCCGAGCAGGGGCCGGCGGGACCGGGCTGACCGGTGGACCAGTAGTTGGTGTCGGCGTCCAGGCGCTGGATGCGCTCGGCGGGCAGGCCGGCGACCTCGGTCCAGTACTGGATGGCCTCGTCGTCGTCCTTGTAGACGGTGACCCAGAGGTCCTTCGGGTCAAACCCGAGCTTGCCGTCCTCTTCGCTCCCGGTCAGGAACTCCCATGCGAAGGTGATGGCGTCCTTCTTGAAGTAGTCGCCGAAGGAGAAGTTACCGTTCATCTGGAAGAAGGTACCGTGACGCGGGGTCTTACCCACCTCTTCGATATCCGAGGTGCGGATGCACTTCTGCACGCTGGTCGCGCGGTGGAACGGGGCGGGAATCAGCCCGGTGAAGTAGGGCACAAACGGAACCATGCCGGCCACCGTAAACATCAGCGTCGGATCGTCGCTGATCAGCGAGGCGGAGGGGACTACGGTGTGGCCGCGCTCGGCGAAGAAGTTGAGCCAGCGCTTGCGAATTTCGGCGGTTTTCATGGGTCCGTTCTACTGTCGTTGGGGAGGGGAAGAGTCCGACGACTTACTTGGTGGTGGTACTGATGTCGCTATCCTCGCGAAGCTCGGCTTCGCGCAGCTTGTACGAGTCGGCAACGATGTCACCAAACTCGCGCATGCGGCCGTCGAGTTCGCTGAAGAACCGACGTCCGCGGGTGGTCTTGTTCACCTCGTGGGCGACAACAAATCCCGCGGCAATACCCGCGAGGAAAATGAGGAAGTTTTTCACTGGAGTCTCCGAAATCATGAGGGTGAGTGGGCAACCACCCCACAATCTTAGTGCGCTGAGGTGGTAAAAGGTGGATCTTGCGGTGCAGGTCGCACGCTTCACCTGCGTGTGGCGATCCAAAAACCCGGGTACCAAAAGCGGGGCCACGGAAAACCGTGACCCCGCAAGAGGTGTATGGGTACTAGTTAGCGGGCTGCGTAGTACTCAACAACGAGCTGTACTTCACAGGTCACGGGGACCTCGGCACGCTTCGGACGACGCTCCAGGCGAGCCTGCAGCTTGTCGATCTCTACGTCCAGGTAAGCCGGAACCTTGGGCAGGACATCCTGGTGACCGCCAGCGGCAGCAACCTGGAAGACCTCAAGAGCCTCGGACTTCTCCTTGACGTGGATGGTCTGACCCGGCTTCACGCGGAAGGACGGGCGGTCCACCAGCTGACCGTCAACGAGGATGTGACGGTGCACAACCAGCTGACGAGCCTGGGCGGTGGTGCGGGCAAAACCGGCGCGAACCACGAGTGCGTCAAGACGCAGCTCGAGGAGCTCAACCAGGTTCTCACCGGTCAGACCGGAGGTACGACGAGCCTCTTCGAACGCAATCTTCAGCTGCTTCTCGCGAATGCCGTACTGGGCGCGAAGACGCTGCTTCTCGCGCAGACGAACGGCATAGTCGGAGTCAGCCTTGCGCTTGGTGCGGCCGTGCTCACCGGGAGCGTAGGGACGCTTCTCGAGGTACTTGGCAGCCTTCGGGGTGAGGGCAATGCCGAGTGCGCGCGAGAGGCGCGTCTTGCTACGGGTACGTGACTTAGTAGACACGGTTTCCTTTCAAATGGTTTCCATAAACAGATTTCCCGCACCACAAAACGCGGTGTGGAAAGGAGTTAGAGGGAGTGACCAGGGCGATTCGGCTACAGAATCCATCCCGTCGATCGATGAGTCTCTGCGCAGCCGTACGTCAAGACTCGATCTAGGTCCCCGCTAGCCTAGCATGCGCCCTCCCCGAAAGCACCCGCGCGCGGGGCGTTTTGTCGGGGATTTATGAGCGACATTTCACTCTCCGAAACGAACGGAGAGGTCGTGCGCCCTAGCGTCCGCGGACGATGCGCAGGATCTTGGCCAGGCGTCCGCCCACCTCGCGCTCGTTGCCGTGGGTGGTGGGGCGATAGTAGGTGCGGCCGGTCAGCTCATCCGGCAGGTACTGCTGTTCCACCACGCCGAGTTCGGTGTCGTGCGGGTAGCGGTAGCCCTTACCGTGCCCCAGGCGTTTGGCCCCGGCGTAGTGCGCGTCGCGCAGGTGCTTGGGGACACGCCCGAACGCCCCCGCCCGCACATCGGCAATCGCATCGTTGATGCCCAGATACGCGGCATTGGACTTGGCGGCGGTGGCCAGGTAGACCACAGCCTCGGCCAGCGGGATGCGCCCCTCGGGCATACCGATCATCTGGACGGCATCGGCGGCGGCCACCGCGATCACCAGGGCCTGCGGGTCGGCCAGGCCGATATCCTCCGAGGCGGAGACGATGATTCGACGGGCGATGAAGCGCGGGTCCTCCCCCGCCTCGATCATCCGGGCCAGGTAGTGCAGTGCGGCGTCGGGGTCCGAGCCGCGGATCGATTTAATGAACGCGCTGATGACGTCGTAGTGCTCATCGCCGTTGCGGTCATAGCGCAGCAGCGCGCGATCCACGGCACCGGCGACGATCTCCTTGGTGATGACCGGGCGGGTGTCGGCGGGGTCAGCACTCTCCGATTCACCGCCACGGTTCGCTTCGCCGTCACTGTTCGCTTCGCCGTCACTGTTCGCTTCGCCGTCCCCGAGGCCTGCATCTGCATCTGCATCTGCATCAGCATCAGCATCAGCATCAACGTCGTCTTCGTCTTCGTCTTCGTCCCGATCCCCCGCTTGTCCCTCGGGGGCACCAAAATCGAGCACCCCGTCCTCGGACAGCGCCGCGGCGACCAGCGAATCGGCGGACACCGCGGCCGCCTCAAGCGCGGTGAGCGCGCGCCGGGCATCCCCCGAAGCCAGCCGAATAATGGTCGCGCGGGCCTCGGGATCCAGGCGGTAACGATCTCCCAGACCACGCGGATCGGATACCGCACGATCGATCAGGACCCCCAGATCGTCGTCGGAGAGCTGTTCCAGCGTGAGTAGCAGGGAGCGCGAGAGCAGCGGCGAGATGACCGAGAATGAGGGATTCTCGGTGGTCGCGGCCACCAGAATGACCCAGCCGTTCTCGACCCCGGGCAGCAGTGCATCCTGCTGCGCCTTGGTAAAGCGGTGGATCTCGTCGAGGAACAACACGGTGGAAAGACCGTACAGATCGCGGCTGGTCATGGCCTCCGCCATCACCTCGCGCACGTCCTTCACCCCGGCAGTGACCGCCGAAAGCTCCACAAACCGGCGATTCGAGGAGTGTGCGATGGTCTGCGCGATCGTGGTCTTCCCGGTACCGGGTGGTCCCCAGAGAATGACCGAGACCGTGCCCTGGTCCCCGGACTTTCCCGTGGCCAGACTCACCAGCGGAGAACCCGGGCGCAGCAGGTGCCGCTGTCCGGCGACCTCGTCGAGGGTGCGCGGGCGCATGCGTACCGCGAGCGGAACGCTCCCGGACTGGAGGGCGGAGGACGAGGAAACCATGCCTCCAGGCTATCGGGTACCACCGGCGCCGGCTGCGAATTCGCCGTCGGCGCGCGCCATACGCACACATATTCATCGGCCGTGCCGCTAGTATCGTCTCGAACACCCGAACTCCCTGGAAAGGACCGCATCCGTGGCAGCCCAGAAAAAGGACGAAAAAGCCGCTCGCGAGGCACGTGCACGCCTGCAGCAGTACGAGGCACGCAAGGAGGCGTGGGAGAAAAAGCGTAAGACGCGCACCCGCAACGCCTGGATTGCCGGCGGCGTGGCATTCGTCCTGGTAGCCGGAGCGATCACCTGGGGCGTCATCGCCCAGAATGCGGGCAACACCCCCGAGGCCGGATCCTCCGCCTCGCCGAGTGCCTCCTCCTCCCCCGCCCCCACGGCCAAGGCGCCGGACCCCTCGGTCGCCGAGGATCGTACCTGGACCGGGGACATCACCGTCAACGGCGTCGACCTGGGTATCGAGCTTGAGGGCCAGAAGGCACCACAGGCCGTCGCCTCATTTGTCTCACTGACCCAGCAGGGCTTCTACAACGGCCTGTCCTGCCACCGCATGGTGGACACTCCCGGAACGTCGGGTGAGCCCGGATTCCAGATCCTGCAGTGCGGTGACCCCAAGGGTGACGGCTCCGGCGGTCCCGGCTACAGCTTCGGACCGATCGAAAACGCTCCGTCCGACAACATTTACCCGGCGGGCACCCTGGCCATGGCACGCGTCGGAAACGACGCAAATTCCAACGGCAGCCAGTTCTTCATCGTCTTCGGCGACACCAAGATTCCCTCGGATAGCGCCGGCGGATACACCGTACTCGGCAAAATCACGAGTGGCCTGGATAAGCTCAACGAGTCGGTGACCACGATCCCGGTGGGCGGTGCGGATAACTCCACGCCGCAGCAGCCCATTAAGCTGGACTCCATTACCGTCAAATAGAATCAAGACGTATGTTGGGGCTGCCCGGCATTCGTCGTCCATACTAGGCTTATCGAGAGATCTCGAGAGCATCGAGCGTAAACATCAGCAAGGTGAGGCACGTGTCTACTTCCGAACAGCAACCGTGGGGTCGCGTCGACGACTCCGGTACCGTTTTTGTCCGCGAGGGCGAGCAGTGGCGTGAGGTTGGTCAGTACCCCGACGGCACCGCCGAAGAGGCACTCGCCTACTTCGAGCGCAAGTACCTCGATCTGGCCGGCCAGGTCACCCTGCTGGAGCAGCGCGCCAAGCGCGGCGCTCCCGCAAGCGACATCTCCAAGGCCGTCGCCAAGCTCCGCGAGGAACTGACCGACGCCAAGGCCGTGGGCGACATTGCCTCGCTGGTTTCCCGCGTGGGTGCCCTGGACGCCACCGTGGGTGAGCTCACCGAGCAGCAGACCGAGGCGGCCAAGGCCGAACTCGAGGAGGCCGTGGCCGAGCGCACCCGCATCGTCGAGCAGGCCGAGGCCGTCGCCGGTCAGGATCCCGCCAAGACGCAGTGGAAGCAGGCCACCGAGCAGATGGCCGAGCTGTTTGCGGCCTGGCAGAAGCACCAGCAGGAGGGCCCCAAGCTTTCCAAGGGTGTCGCCAACGACCTGTGGAAGCGGTTCCGTACCGCCCGCGGCACCGTGGATGCCAACCGTCGTGCGTTCTTCGCCGAGCTGGATTCGGTCCACAAGGAAGCGCGCACCCGCAAGCAGAAGCTGATCGAGGCCGCCGAGGCCCTGATCCCCCGCGGTGCCGAGGCCACCTCGGACTACCGCCGTCTGCTGGACGAGTGGAAGCTCTCGGGTCGTGCCGGCAAGCGCCAGGACGACAACCTGTGGGCCCGCTTCAAGGCCGCCGGTGACGCGATCTACCAGGCCAAGGCCGAGCTGGACGCCATCGACAACGCCGAGTTCCAGGCAAACTACGAGAAGAAGCGCGAGCTGCTCGACCAGGCCACCCCGCTGCTGCAGGAGACCGACCGCGAGAAGCTGCGTTCGGCCCTGCTGAATGTTCAGCGTCAGTGGGATGAGGTCGGCAAGGTTCCGCGCGACAAGATCCGCGAGGTTGAAGACGGACTGCGCGCCGTGGAAAACCACCTCCGTGCGCTGGACGATGAGCACTGGAGCAAGAACAACCCCGAGACCAAGGCTCGCACCGAGGGCCTGGCCGGTCAGCTGAACGCGGCCATCGAGAAGCTCGAGCAGGAGCTTGCGGCTGCCGAGGCCACCGGGGATGCCAAGAAGATTGCCAAGGCCAGCGAGGCGCTTGAGGCACGCAAGGCGTGGCTCAACGTCCTCGGCTAACACCACGGTCTGCACGCAGACGGCCACGGAACCCTCGGGTTCCGTGGCCGTCTGCGTTGTCCGGCGCGTCCGCGACCTAGACTTTTCCCACCGGGAGGGACAGGCTGAGAACATGACCTCGGCAGACCTGGCTCGCCTCTTCCCGGGTCCGGGGGCCCACCTTCCGGATCTGCTCACCACCGCGGATATGCCGCTGGCTCAGCTGATCGGCGCGCGGCTGCGTGGTGAGGTGTACGCCCTGGAACGAGGCTTTGTCCCGATCGACATTCCCGAGACATCCGCGCTGCGTGCCCGAGCGCTCGCCCTGGCGCTGCCCGAACCCGCCGATAGTCACCGACTGTGTGCGGTGGGTGCGTCCGCGCGCTGGATCCGGGACTTCGATGTCCCCCGTCCCCTCCGACACACCTTCCAGGGAACCCAGCGTCATCGCACACACCGCTGGAGCATCCTCGACGCCACCGTTCTCCCCGGCGCCATCCCCGAAGAACGTCGCACCCGGATCGCCGGACTCTGGGTCGAACTCACCGAGCCGGAATCAGCAACGCCCGCCCACTCGGACTGAGTGGGCGGGCGTGAGAGCGGCGTCGAGGCTAGCCGCCGGTCACCCGATAGACGTCATAAACGGCATCGATGCGGCGCACAGCGTTCAGGACACGATCCAGGTGGGTGGTGTCCCCCATTTCGAAGACAAAACGGGAGATCGCCAAGCGGTTGCTTGAGGTCGAGACATTCGCCGAGAGGATGTTTACGTGGTGTTCGCTGAGCACCCGTGTCACATCGCTGAGCAGGCCCGCGCGATCCAGTGCTTCCACCTGGATCTGCACCATAAACACGCTCTTCGACGACGCTGCCCAGGCCACCTCGATCATTCGGTCGGGTTCCTGCATCAGGCCCTGGACGTTGTGGCAGTCGGCGCGGTGTACCGAGACACCAGACCCGCGGGTCACAAAGCCGACGATCTCGTCGCCCGGCACCGGGGTGCAGCACTTGGCCAGCTTAACCAGGATGTCGGCGGCCCCGCGCACCAGCACACCGGAGTCGCTGTGTTCCTGCGGGCGGACGCGTCCACGCATCGGGAACTCGATCGCGTGCTCCTCGGCCTCCTGATCGCCCTGGAGCAGCGAAACCACCTTCTCCAGGACCGACTGGGTCGAGACGTGTCCCTCACCCACGGCGGCGTAGAGGGCCGAGACGTCCTCATAGCGCATCTGGGCGGCGACCTCGGCGAAGCTGTCGCGGTCCATGAGCTTCTGCAGCGGCAGGTTCTGCTTCCGCATCGCCCGGGCGATCGCGTCCTTGCCCTGCTCGATGGCCTCGTCGCGGCGCTCCTTGGTGAACCACTGCCGAATCTTATTGCGCGCCCGGGTGCTCTTCACAAACGCCAGCCAGTCCTGGCTGGGGCCCGAGTCGGGGTTCTTTGAGGTGAAGACCTCCACCACGTCCCCGGAGTTCAGTTCGGTCTCCAGCGGCACCAGGCGGCCGTTGACCTTGGAACCCATCGTGCGGTGCCCCACCTCGGTGTGCACCGCATAGGCGAAGTCCACCGGGGTCGCCCCGGCGGGCAGACCCACCACGCGCCCCTTGGGGGTGAACACGTACACTTCCTTGGCGCCGATTTCAAAGCGCAGCGAGTCCAGGAACTCCCCCGGATCGGCGGTCTCGGCCTGCCAGTCGGAGATGTGCTTGAGCCAGGCCATATCGGTCCCGGTCGAGCGCGACACCTCAACCTTATTGCCCGCGTTGCGCTCCTTATACGCCCAGTGCGCGGCCACACCGTATTCGGCGTGCTCGTGCATCTCCTGGGTACGGATCTGGATCTCCACCGACTTACCGCCGGGCCCGATCACCGTGGTGTGCAGCGACTGGTACAGGTTGAACTTCGGGGTCGCGATGTAGTCCTTGAACCGCCCGGGGATCGGGGTCCAGCGGGCATGGATCGCGCCGAGGACCGCGTAGCAGTCGCGCACCGAGTTGACGATCACGCGGATGCCCACCAGGTCGTAGATGTCATCAAACTCGCGCCCACGCAGAATCATCTTCTGATAGATCGAGTAGTACTGCTTGGGCCGGCCCATGACCTTGCCGCGGATCTTCGCCGCGCGCAGATCCGTGGTGACCTCCTGGATCACCTGCTGGACGAACTCCTCACGCTTGGGCGTGCGCTCCTTAACCAGCGACTCAATCTCGGCATAGATCTTCGGATACAGCACCGCGAAGGAGAGGTCTTCCAGCTCCCACTTGATGGTCTGAATACCCAGGCGGTGGGCCAGCGGCGCATAGATTTCCAGCGTCTCGGTGGCCTTGCGGGTGGACTTCTCCGGCGGCACAAAGCCCCAGGTGCGGGCGTTGTGGAGGCGGTCAGCCAGCTTGATGATCAGCACACGGATGTCCTTGGACATCGCCACGATCATCTTGCGCACGGTTTCGGCCTGCGCGGCGTCCCCGTACTTGACCTTGTCCAGCTTGGTAACCCCGTCCACCAGCATCGCAATCTCATCACCGAAATCGGCGCGCAGCTGGTCCAGGGTGTAGTCGGTGTCCTCCACCGTATCGTGCAGCAGCGCACCGGCGAGGGTGCGTGGGCCGAGGCCCAGATCGGCGAGGATCTGCGCGACCGCCACCGGGTGTGTGATGTAGGGCTCGCCACTCTGGCGCTTCTGCCCACGGTGGGCGCGCTCGGCAACGGTATAGGCCCGCTCAATCACCGAGAGGTCGGCGCGCGGGTGGTGCGTGCGGGCGGTCCGAACCAATCGGTCCACGGCACCCGCCGGCTGAGCCTTAGAAAAAATGCGCGGAACCAGCCGCCGCAGCGACGCATTCGCCGTATTTGTATCGGTCATCGTCGATTCACCACCTCATGTCTCTGCTCCCTATTATGCCCGCTCCCCGCCCCCAAAAAGACCACGGCCCACCGCTATCCGCGAACACCACACTGTGCCCACCACATACACACCCACCACTCCCCGCGAACACCACTCAGCGACCACCGCCACCGCCAAAAAACCGGGGCCCCGCCGCAATCGCGACGGGGCCCCGGTTCGAGGTAAAGCTAGATCGTTTAGGCCTCGGAGGTCGAGCTCTGAACGGCCGCACGCTCGCGGTCGGCGAGCACCTTGCGGTCGTGCTTGGCAATCGCCGGCTCCTTCTCACGCAGCAGCGAGTACAGCGGCGCCGCAACGAAGATGGTCGAGTAGGTGGCCACGAGGATACCCACCAGCAGCGACAGCGAGATGTCACGCAGGGTCTCGGCACCCAGGAAGAGGTCACCGATCACCAGGATCGAGGCCACCGGCAGGGCCGCCACAACCGAGGTGTTAATCGAACGCACCAGGGTCTGGTTGACCGCCAGGTTGACCGACTCACCGAACGTGCGGGGCGAGTGCTCCCCCGCTTCGGTGGTGTTCTCTCGAATCTTGTCGAAGACCACCACCGTGTCATACAGCGAGTAGCCGAGGATCGTCAGGAATCCAATCACCGCGGCCGGGCTGATCTGGAATCCGCTGAGGGCATAAACCCCCAGGGTGATCACCAGCACGTCCACCAGGGCGATAATCGCCGCGGCCGACATCTTCCAGGTGCGGAAGTACAGGGCCATGATGATGAAGGTCAGCACCAGGAAGATCACCAGACCGGTGAGCGCCTGCCGGCTCACATCCGCACCCCAGGAGGGGCCGATGAAGGACGAGGTCACCTCGCTCTCGTTGACCTTGAAGGTGCTGGCCAGCGCCTTGGCTACCTGGCTGGACTCATCCGAGGTCATCTGGTCGGTCTGCACACGAATCGCGTGGTCGCCCACCTCGCTGACCTTCGACACGGCGGAGGGAACCACCGAGGACACGGCGTCGGACGCCTTGGTCTGGTTGGCGTCGGTGACGCCACTCACGGTGAACTCGGATCCACCGGTGAACTCGATCGAGAAGTTGAACGGTGCACCGGTCGTGATGCCACGCACCACGGGAACCATGATCGAACCGATCACCAGCAGGATCGCGATGGTGAACCACAGCTTGCGGCGACCAACGAAGTTGATCGAACGCTTCCCGGTGTAGAGGTCGTTACCAAACGACGTCAGGTTGAGGCTGGGCATTAGCTCTCCTTCGAAGAGGTCGAACCGTTGGCGGCCTGAGCCTCGGCGAGCTTACGCTCGGCGATGGTCTGACGCTTCTGGGCCTCACGGCTGGCCCCGAGGGCCTTCTTGGAACCGGTCATTTCGGGGGTACGGAACTGTGCGCGTCCACGGTAGATCGCACCGAGGGCGTTGGGGTCCAGACCCGTCAGCGGGTGACCACTGGCAAAGAATCGGTTACGAGCAAGCAGCTGGAGCATCGGGTGGGTGAAGAGCACCACCACGATGACGTCGATCACGGTGGTCAGACCCAGCGTGAACGCGAAGCCCTGCACGTTACCCACGGCCAGCAGGTAGAGCACCACGGCTGCCAGCAGGTTCACACCCTTGGATGCGTAGATGGTGCGCTTGGCGCGCTTCCATCCGGCCTCCACGGCGGATTCCAGGCCACGGCCATCACGGAGCTCATCTCGAATACGTTCGAAGTACACGATGAACGAGTCCGCCGTGAATCCGATCGCGACGATGATACCCGCCACACCTGCCAACGACAGTCGGTAGCCCTGCCCCCACGAGAGGAGCGCCAGGGCCGCGTAGGTGAGGGCTCCCGCCACCACGAGCGAGAAGATGGTCACAAAGCCCAGCAGACGGTACTGGAACAGCGTGTAGATGACCACGAGGATCAAACCGATCAGACCGGCGAGCATACCGCCGGAGAGCTGAGCGGAACCCAGGGTCGCGGAGATCTCCGAGCTGGACTGCACACCGAAGGACAGCGGCAGTGCACCGTACTTCAGCTGGTCGGCGAGGGCCTTGGCGCTCTGCTCGTTGAAGTTACCGGAGATGCTCGGGCGGCCATCGGTGATGACACCCTGCATGACCGGAGCCGAGATCACCTTTCCGTCAAGCACAAACGCGAAGGCCGCGCGAGCGTCGTTGGGGTTGGCCGAGTACAGCTTGAACAGGCGCTTGCTCACATCGGTGAACGCATCCTTGCCCTTACCGGCGAGGGTGATGTTCACGGCCCACTCACCGGTGCTGGCACCGGAGGAGGTGGTCTTGATGCCGGCGGAGGCGTCGGTGATCGAATCACCGTTGAGCTCAACCGGACCCAGCAGGTAGCGCACGGTACCGTCGTCCGAGCAGGCCACCACCGGCTGATCCTTGGGTGCGTTCTCGGCACCGGTCGGGGTCTTGCAGTCGGTAGACAGGAACTCGGCGCTCAGGTACGGGGTGACCCAGGCCAGGTCGCTGCCGTCGGTGGGCTTGGTGGCCGGGGTCTTGGACAGGTCATCGGTCGGCTTGGGGTTAGCCGTCTCCTTGCCGTCCTCGCCGGTTGTGGTGGTGGTCGGAGCCGACGCCACCAGAACCGAACGGAACTGCAGCTGAGCACTGGACTCGATCCGCTTCCGGGTGTCCTCATCGATCTTGCCCGGGATCGACACAACGATGTTGCGTCCACCCTGGGTGTTGACCTCGGCCTCGGTCACACCGGTCGCGTTCACACGCTGACGGATGATCGACACGGCCTGGTTCAGCTGCTCCGAGGAAACCTGCTGTCCGCCCTCAAGCTTGGGCTCGAGGATGATCTGCGTTCCACCCTCCAGGTCGAGGGCGAGCTTGGGCTGCCAGGAGGCGTCCCCAAACATCGTTCCCGCGGCAAGACCGCCAAACATGGCAATGAGGATCACCGCCAACCAGATGAGCGCCCGCCTACCGTGGCGGACGGGAGCCTGTCGTGATTGTGCCAATGGGCTACTCAGCTTTCTATGGAGGGACGCGCCAGAACTACCCCGACGCGTGCGATGGGAGAGGCGCGTTACTTCTCGTCGGTCTTGGGCTTGGCGGTCTCGGCGCGCTCACCGAACTCGGGCTCGCCCACGAAGGTGGCGTTGTCCTCGTTCAGCTGAGCCTCGGCGGCCTCGTCCTCGGCGGCCGGCTCCTCGGTGGGAACCACGCGCGAGACGATCTGACGGTGAACGGTCAGGATGGTACCGGGGCTGGTCTCCAGCAGTACCTTGTTGTTCTCGTCATCAATCGAGATGATGGTGCCGAAGATGCCACCGTTGGTCATCACCTCGGCACCGGGAACAACCTGCTCCTGCAGGGCGGCGAGGTCACGCTTGCGCTTCTGACCGTTACGGAACATAAAGAAGATGAGCAGTGCCATAACGGCGAGCATGATGACGGTCATGAAGTCCATGATTTTACGCAGAGCCTTTCGCGGCGCGAGCGCCGGGGATCAAAGTTTCGGGTGTGTTGTTCGCTTGAATTATAGGTCATTGCCCTGTTGCGGGGCGTGGGGATGCTGAATCCCGAAGTGTGCGTAGGCCTCATTGGTCGCCATTCGACCGCGTGGGGTGCGCATGATCAAACCTATCCGCACCAGGAAGGGTTCCACCACACTTTCGATGGTTTCGGCCTCTTCTCCGACGGATACCGCCAGGGTGTTAAGCCCCACCGGTCCCCCGCCGAAGCGCTTGAGCAGGATCTCCATGACGGCCCGGTCCAGGCGGTCTAGCCCCAGCGGATCCACGTCATACAGCTCCAGGGCGGCACTCACGGCGGTGAGGTCCGCGCGGGAATTGTGAACCAGCGCATAGTCACGGACGCGGCGTAGGAGCCGGTTGGCGATACGCGGGGTTCCTCGACAGCGGCCGGCGATTTCGGCCAGTGCCGCCCGATCGATGTCCAGATCCAGGAGTCCGGCGGCGCGAGCGAGCACCTGTTCGAGTTCGTTATCGGCGTAAAACTCCAGGTGCGCGGTGAACCCAAATCGGTCGCGCAGCGGGTTGGGTAGCAGGCCCGCGCGGGTGGTCGCGCCCACCAGGGTGAACGGGGCCAGTTCCAGCGGGACCGAGGTTGCACCGGCGCCCTTGCCCACCATGATGTCGATTCGGAAGTCCTCCATCGCCAGATAGAGCATCTCCTCGGCGGAGCGCGCCATCCGGTGAATCTCGTCGATGAAGAGGACCTCGCCGGGCACCAGGCTGGAGAGCAGCGCGGCCAGATCGCCCGCATGCTGGATCGCCGGGCCGCTGGACATCCGCAGCGGACGCTCGCTCTCCTGGGCCACGATCATCGCCAGGGTGGTTTTTCCCAGCCCGGGAGGACCGGCCAACAGGATGTGATCGGGGGTGCGTTCCTGCAGGGCCGCGGCGCGCAGCAGCAACTCCAGCTGCCCGCGCACCTTCTGCTGTCCCACAAACTCGCTCAGCGTACTCGGGCGCAGCGCACCCTCGAAGGCCAGCTCGGCGTCCCCGGACGCGGTGGCGCTCAGGGTTTCGGCGACGTCGTCGAATTCGACGCTCATCGTCCGCTCCCCGGCTGGGGTCCGAGGGCCGACAGGGTGGCGCGCAGCAGCGCGGGCACGGTAGCGGAGGCGGGGTCACCACTCGCGGCGAGGGCCGCCTCCACCGCGGGCACAGCCACACGCTCGTTCCACCCCAGACCCAGCAGGGCTTCGATCACGCTGGCCTTGACGGCGGCGGAGCCGGTAGCACTCGCGCTGACCCGGCGGGTGGCCACGAGCTTGCCGGCCAGGGAGACGATGATCAGCTTGGCGGTCTTGGGGCCGATACCGGTGACCTTGCGGAATGCGGAGTCGTCCTCGGCGGCCACCGCATCGGCGATCTGATCCGGGCTCATCGAGGCGAGCACACCGAGCGCGGACTTCGGACCCACGCCGTTGACGCCGAGGAGCACCTCGAAGACGTCGAGCTGTTCGGTGGTTTCAAACCCAAACAGGAGCTGGGCATCCTCACGGATGATGTGCGAAATGTGCACAAACGTTTCGGCGCCCACACGCAGGCGTACCGCGTGTTCGGGCGTAATCTGTACGGCGTAACCAACGCCGCCTACCTCGATGGCCACTCGGCCGGCGGTGGTGCTGAGCACGGTCCCGCGAAGACTTACAATCACGCCCCTAGCCTATGCCCCGCCTGCGACACGGACTCACTGCCACGCCCGATGTTACGCAGGAAGCGGCGATATCGGGCGGGCACTCGCCCACGCTCACCCCGCATCACGGTGGCGGCTACTTTCCGAAGCGGCCGGTGCGGGTATTGCGCGGGGACGCGACCCCGGCCTGTTCGGCATTGCGCCAGGCCTGCTGGGCGGGCGTCAGATTGCCCGAGGTGGGGGCACTCACCGGGGTGCGGGATCCGTGCGGGCGGGCGCCCACCGGAACCAGGCCTCCCCAGGCGTGGCAGAGAGCCAGGGCCAGGGCGTCCGCGGCGTCCGCGGGCTGAGGCAGTTCGGCCAGGCCGAGGATGCGGGCAACCATCTGCTGCACCTGCTTCTTCTCGGCGTTGCCGTACCCGGTCACCGAAGCCTTGACCTCGGACGGGGTGTGCATCCCAATCGGGATGCCGTGTTTGGCGGCGGAGTACAGCGCCAGGCCGCTGGCCTGCGCGGTCCCCATCACCGTGCTGAGGTTTTGCTGGGCGAACACACGCTCAACCGCCATCGCGGTGGGCGCGTGTTCCACGATCGCCGCGTCGATCCCCTCGGCGATGGCCAGGAGTCGCGCGTCGATGGACATGTCTGGGCTGGTGCGGATCACCCCGTAGTGCACGAGGGTGGCCCGACGGTTCGGTGCGACATCGACAATGCCGATGCCGCACCGGGTGAGCCCCGGGTCAACACCCAGTACCCGAGTGCTCACGATGCCTAGTCCTGCTCGAGCTCGGCCTGCACCTCGGCGCTCAGGCCGTAGTTGCCGTAGATGTTCTGGACGTCGTCGGACTCTTCCAGCGCATCGATCAGGCGGAACACCTTGCGGGCGGTCTCGGCGTCCACGTCTACCTTGAGGTTCGGGATCATCGCAACATCGGCGGACTCGTAGTCGATACCGGCCTCCTGCAGCGCCTTACGCACGGTGACCAGGTCGCTCACGTCGGTGATGATCTCGAAGGTGTCACCCTCGTTGAGAACCTCTTCGGCACCGGCCTCAAGCACGGCCTCCATGACGTCGTCCTCGGTGGTGTTCTCCGCCGAGACAACGATCAGACCCTTGCGGTTGAAGTTGTAGGCCACGCTACCGGGGTCGGCCATGGTGCCGCCGTTGCGGGTCATCGCCGCACGCACGTCGGCGGCCGCACGGTTCTTGTTGTCGGTCAGACACTCGATCATGAGCGCGACGCCATTCTGCGCGTAGCCCTCATAGATGATCGTGGTGTAGTTGATGACCTCACCGGTCAGACCCGCGCCACGCTTGATCGCGCGGTCGATGTTGTCGTTGGGAACGGAGGTCTTCTTTGCCTTCTGAACCGCGTCAACCAGGGTGGGGTTTCCGGACAGATCGGCACCACCGATCTTCGCAGCAACCTCGATGTTCTTAATCAGTTTGGCAAACGACTTCGCACGGCGCTGATCGATGATCGCCTTCTTGTGCTTGGTTGTTGCCCACTTGGAGTGTCCGGACATATGCTCCCGTTTCGTCGTATATCCCCTCTATTCTACGGGTCCGACCGGGATCTTCTCGCATCCGGGCTGGCGTGCTCAGGCGTTTTTGGCCGCGAGCACCATCTCCAGGAAGTACCGATGCACCGAATCGTCCCCGGTCAGCTCGGGATGGAACGAGGTGCCGAGGAGGTTTCCGTGGCGGGCGGCGACGATCGATCCGTCCTCCAGGCTCGCCAAAACCGCGGTCTCGGTCGACACCGCGACAATCAGCGGGGCGCGAATGAAGGTTGCGGCCACCGGATGATCAATCCCCGCAAACTCCAGGGTGGTATCGAAGGAGTGGGCCTGGGAACCAAACGCGTTGCGTCGCACCGTCACCGGCAGACCACCGAGGTTCTGCTGGCCGGGAGCCGCATCCAGCACGGTATCGGCGAGGAGGATCAGGCCGGCACACGTCCCATACGCGGGCAGGCCGGCGCGCAGCAGGGCGATCAGCGGATCACGCACCTCGAACAGACGCATCAGCTTATCCAGCACCGAGGATTCACCGCCGGGCAGGACGATTCCGTCCAGCCCGCTCAGGTCTGCGGGTGTGCGCACGGGCACGGTTTCCGCACCCACCCGGCTCAGCGCCTCCAGATGTTCGGAGACGCCACCCTGGAGCGCGAGCACTCCGATGCGTGCTGTCATGGTCAACACTCCTTCAAAAACGGGTTCGCGTGTGTACCCAGGGGGGCACACACGCGAACCGGGGATCGATTTACCAGCCGCGGTCGGCCAGGCGGTGCGGAGACTTACCTGTCCCGGTCGGCCTGACGATGCGGAAACCTACCAACCGCGCTCGGCTAGGCGGTGCGGAGACTTACCTGTCCCGGTCGGCCTGACGATGCGGGAACCTACCAGCCGCGCTCGGCCAGGCGGTGGGGAGCGGCCAGGTCGGCCACATTGATGCCCACCATGGCCTCGCCGAGTCCGCGTGAGGCCTGCGCGATCACGGCCGGG
This sequence comes from Mycetocola sp. BIGb0189, assembly GCF_024810155.1. NCBI lineage: Bacteria > Bacillati > Actinomycetota > Actinomycetes > Micrococcales > Microbacteriaceae > Mycetocola > Mycetocola sp. BIGb0189. Next base: position 233,950 of record NZ_JANUED010000006.1, on the reverse strand, counting down.
TCGTTGAACGCGGCGGTGGCCTTGACCACGGCGGCGGCGCGAGCCTCGGGGTTGCCGGACTTGAAGATACCCGAGCCGACAAACACGCCGTCGGCGCCGAGCTGCATCATCATCGCGGCATCGGCCGGGGTGGCCACTCCCCCGGCGGTGAACAGGACAACCGGCAGGGTGCCGGTGCGAGCGACCTCAACCACCAGGTCAAACGGCGCCTGCAGGTCCTTGGCGGCCACGTACAGTTCGTCCTCATTGAGCGCCGACAGCGCACGGATCTGCGACTTGATGGTGCGGATGTGCTTGGTGGCCTCGGAGACGTCGCCGGTTCCGGCCTCACCCTTGGAGCGGATCATGGCCGCCCCCTCGGTGATGCGGCGCAGAGCCTCACCCAGGTTGGTGGCACCACAGACGAAAGGCACCTCGAAGTCCCACTTGTTGATGTGGTTGACATAGTCTGCGGGGCTCAGCACCTCGGACTCGTCGATGAAGTCCACCTCGAGCGCGCCGAGCACCTGGGCCTCGACGAAGTGGCCGATGCGGGCCTTGGCCATGACCGGGATGGACACCTCGGCACGGATCGCGTCGATCAGGTCGGGGTCGCTCATCCGAGCCACGCCACCCTGGGCGCGAATGTCGGCGGGAACCCGCTCGAGCGCCATCACGGCAACGGCGCCGGCGTCCTCGGCGATGCGGGCCTGCTCGGGGGTTACCACGTCCATGATCACCCCGCCCTTCAGCATGTCGGCGAGGCCGCGCTTGACGCGGGTGGTGGCGGTGGTCTGGGTGGGGTTTTCTGAGGTCATGCGCCTACGTTATGACATTAACCAGTCCAATACCCGTGAAGATTGCAGTCCAATATTAATCAGGTGGCTGTTTGGCAGAGTTCTTGGGTGATATATCAGGTTTTGGACCGATTCTCTCACCCGAGAATGACGCCGCGGTCCCCCAAATCACAGTGGCAAAAAGCATAGCCGCGCCAATATATTGAACGCCCTCAAATGGTTGGCCCGATGCCGCGGCGAATAACGATGCCACAAGAGGTTCTCCCGCAAGCAAGAGCGCGACGCTGGACGGCGCAATCTGGCGCGAAGCCCACAGTTGAAGCCCGAAAGCAATGGCGGTGGCACCAACGCCAAGATAGGTGAGCCGTGCCCAGTCGCCTGGCTCAAGTTTCTCAAGCGTTGAGGGGAGGTTATATGCACCCCCAAACACCCCCGCGACTGCTGCAACCGTCAGCATTTGAATCGCGGAGATATGCAACGAAGACGTGCCCTGGGTGTTTCCCACCTTCGAAAACAAAACAAGCTGGACCGCACGCACCAGAGCCGAGAGCACGATCAGCACATCGCCCGTCGTAAACCCCGTTATTGCACCGCCGGCGAGGAGCAAAATCGCGCCCGAGGCCAGCCCAGCACGAAGGAACGAAGCCCTGGGTATTCGTTGAGATCCGAATGCACGTTCAACAAATGGGACCGCGAGGATGGTGACCGACACAAGGACACCGGCGTTACTGACGGTTGTCCCGAAGACGCCCCAGGTTTCCAGTCCAATAACCACCGCAAGGACGCCTCCGAAAATAATCCCCGACGTCAATTCTGTCCGAGTGCTCCCACCGCGAGTTGCACACACAGCGATCAGGAGGCAGAGACCACCAATTGTGAATCGAATAAAGATCAACGTTGGCACAGGCATACTTGATACCGAAAAAGCGCCTATCGTGACATAGCTCGAGCCCCACAACAGGACAACGACGAGGAGCGCAGCCACCGGAAGGGTTGAGCGCCCCCACCCGCTGAATGCTCTCATCATCACGGCTTCAACTGATTCGTGCTCATCACAAAAATTGCATCATTCTGAGTTGCAGGATGCACGGCGTCACCGATCGCGGGTATTTCGCAAGCGCGACGCGAAGGACGAAAAGGCAAGAGCGCTCCGCGCCGCATGTCCCTCCGTCTGCCTCGCAAACTGCTGCCCATATGATGCATATCCCAGGCTGAAACGAGACGATACACTCAGGACGGTAATTGTGCCGTGGTCTAGCCGAACCCTAACGTCACCGGTTATTGGCTGGCTTAGCTCGATTGAAGCGTTTCGTGCAGACCTGGGCAAGATCCCAAACCAGTCACCAGCCACGGCAGATGACGTAAGCGCTTCATCCACTCCGGACTTGAACGAGAGTTCGGCCGCAGTGAGAGTCGCGGTTTCTAGATGGTGATGAGCCAGTGTGAGTACCGCGGCGGCGGGTGCCTCACGAATTTCATGATTCTTTAATCCATCGTGCAGGGGCTCCAACCCAGAGAAACGACCGATTCCTCGTTGTCCGGCCTGCTCATTCAGCCTCATAACAATCCTAAATAGTGACAGCGCCTCACCATTGATCGCAATCGGGAGGCCAGCCTTGAACGAAATAACCAAATCCACGGGTCCTCGAACTACCTGGCTAATATTCTGTGTCCAGGCAAAGACACCTCCATCGGGGAGTGGGTTTCTTGAGTCTTCAAGGGCACCGTTTTCAATCACGCGTGCCCAGGGCGTTGCATCCACGCTGTAGCGACCCCCGGCATCGAAACTCACACCAGATTGGGTCAACGCATCCAGCTTATGTTCACGCGTGATCGTTGATTGAGCGAAGGGAATTCCGATAGTGAGACCGGGATCCAGAGTCAAAAGTGAGTTACTCAAGCGGTAAAGCGAATTCTGCATAAACGTGCTTGTGTGTACGATCGACCGAATTCCAAGGTCATGAGCAACATTCACCGCGGCTTGGGCGAGCAACGGTCGGCTTAGACTCGAACTAATGGGATATAGGCCGTTGAACCAACAGCGAGACCTTATCGCTGGGGCGATAAACGTATCCGCAAAATTTTCTCCGAGATGGCGCACGATTATCGGTGTGCGCAATGCCTCTGCACGCTGTACGACGCCACTTACGTCATGATCGAAAAGGTCTATATGCAGTGCGTGAACTTGCAATCCCTCTTCGGCAGCCCAATCGAGAAAGTAGCTACCATCAACTCCCCCCGAGTAAAGAACGAGCATCGGTTCTCCGCGCAACCTCAACTCATCAAGAGTGGACAGCACGTCTACGTCCAATGAAATCATGCGGACCCGCCGTTACTCTTCAAAAGCTCGGGAAGATTGGTGATCAAATGACTCGAATTCTCTCGAACCGCCCTACTCCGACGAATGTCGGCAACCACGCTGCAACGACGCAGCCATCTGTCATTTCCGTCAAAGCGTGGCAAAAAACCCGAACGGGCATGGACCGCACGCCGATTGTCAATAATCAGCACATCACCGGCTTCCAGGACAGAACCCACAACAACACTCTCCAACGCGGTGCGCAGCGAGGCTAACGCAGCGGCGGCACCGTCAGTGATGGCGACCGTGGCATGAAAATCTACTGCCAGGTCAGGCACCTCCGCGGCACCGGCGATAACGCTATGTGCTGGCGAGACTAACCGACTGTCAAGCCCTCGAGTAAACGACGCCGATGCATGAGTCCGGAAAAGTGGTTGGCGCAGCGTTGCCATGTCCTCTTTAGACAGAAAAGGCAACGCACGGGTAATAGACGCGGCCGCCGTGACAGCTTTCCGATCATGATCGCTTCGAAGCGCAAATAAGCAGACAAAATCGGGCGGAAACGGGTGAAAACCATTTTCGGTGTGGAACTCTAGCCACACCGACCCGCTGTTTTCTTGTTCGGTACGTCTCCCCGCTATCGGGGCAATATCCTGCACAATTCTTCCGGCCTTTTCATCCTCGTATGAAACGAGATCGCCCAGCGTTCGCGCGATGAGCAAAAGTGGCAGGTCAAATTCAGCCGATATCGGCCATTCTGGGCCATAGCCGTTCGCGGGGGTCGGGATGAGGAAATCAGGTATCGGCACGTTTCGAATGAGCACAGCACCGGATTCGTTGGAATCTCTACGAAAATCCTGCAGGGTTTGCCACGATTCGGCCGAAAGTAGGGCATTCCCATCCTGAGTCAACGCGGAAAGTGCATAGTCGATTTCGCTCGATTCCGAGAGCAACCGGTGCCGGAGCTCACTCAGGTGATCGGCCGAATCCTCTTCTGCATGGAGGACTGATCCCACCGGAAAATCAATGAACTGCGGTGCTCGAGAATTCATAATCTCACGATTCCTTCGATGTCGCTGAAATAGCTGATGATTCCACGACGATAGGCGCATGATGCCCGCGAAACCTGGTGCACTTGTGAATTCTCAGAGCATAACGAGACTGCGTTGCGTACATGCACATCGTTCTCTTGACACAGTGCTGCCTTCCTGATTCGAAAACCAGCTGAAAGCTCAGCGCAGAAACACAAAACCGCCCGCTTCCGGGGAAGCGGGCGGTTCGGTGTGTGGACTAGGCCTTCGGCCAGGCTTCGGCGATCGAGGCGCGAACCTCGCCGAGCAACTGTGGCAGTGCCTTGGTCTTGGCGATGATCGGGAAGAAGTTCGCATCCGAACGCCAGCGCGGCACGATGTGCTGGTGCAGGTGGGCGGCGATCCCGGCCCCGGCAACCTCACCCTGGTTCATCCCCAGGTTGAAGCCGTCGTTGTGGGAGACCTCCTTGATCACGCGCATCGCGGTCTGGGTCAGCGCACCGATCTCGGCGACCTCCTCGGCCGTGGCCAGATCGTAGGTCGAGATGTGACGGTACGGGCACACCAGCAGGTGACCGCTGTTGTACGGGAACAGGTTCAGCAGCACATAGGCATACTTTCCCCGGGCCACGATCAGGCCGTCCTCATCGCTCATCGAGGGGGCCACGCAGAACGGGCAGTCATCCTTGGCGGGCTGCTGCCCGTTCTGGATGTAGACCATCCGGTGCGGGGTCCACAGCCGCTGGAACTCGTCGGGAACACCGGCTAGCACGTTGCCGTCCGGTTCGGCGACGAAGCCCATGCCGGGCTCCGCCGCCGGATTCTCGGGAACTAGTCCTGCCATGCGGTGTTGACCTGGGCGTGGGTTTCGATGGCGTCCACGATCTTGGCGATCGCCTCGTCCACCGGAACACCGTTGAGCTGGCTGCCGTCACGGAACCGGAAGCTCACGGCACCGGCCACGCGGTCGTCCTCACCGGCGATCAGCTGGAACGGGATCTTCGCCTTGGTGTGGGTACGGATCTTCTTGGGCATGCGGTCATCGCTGTGATCCACGTAGGCACGGACACCGCGGGCACGCAGGCGGTCGAAGATCTCCTCGAGGTACTCGGCGTACTCCTCGGCAACCGGGATGCCCACAACCTGCTCGGGGGCCAGCCACACGGGGAACGCACCGGCGTAGTGCTCCAGCAGCACACCGAAGAAGCGCTCGATCGACCCGAACAGGGCGCGGTGAATCATCACCGGACGCTGCTTGGTGCCATCGGCCGCGGTGTACTCGAGGTCAAAGCGCTCGGGCAGGTTGAAGTCGAGCTGGATGGTCGACATCTGCCAGGTACGGCCGATCGCGTCGCGTGCCTGAACCGAGATCTTCGGGCCGTAGAACGCGGCCCCGCCCGGGTCGGGAACGAGTTCCAGGCCGGACTCCACGGCCACCTGGCGTAGGGTCTCGGTGGCGTCATCCCACATCTCGGGGCTGCCCACGAACTTTTCGCTCTCGGGATCGCGGGTCGACAGCTCCAGGTAGAAGTCGTCGAGGCCGTAGTCCTTGAGCAGACCGAGCACAAACTCCAGGGTGGAGGTCAGCTCGGACTTCACCTGGTCCGGGGTGGCGTAGATGTGGGCGTCGTCCTGGGTCATACCGCGCACGCGGGTGAGGCCCTGCAGGGTGCCGGACTTCTCGTAGCGGTACACCGAACCGAACTCGAACAGGCGCAGCGGGAGCTCACGGTAGGAGCGTCCACGCGAGCGGAAGATCAGGTTGTGGAACGGGCAGTTCATCGGCTTGAGGTAGTAGTCGGCGCCCTGACGGGTCACGTGACCGTGCTCATCGCACACCTCGTCGAGGTGCATCGGGGGGAACATGCCATCCGCGTACCACTGCAGGTGACCGGAGGTCATGAAGAGGTCACCCTTGGTGATGTGCGGGGTGTTCACAAACGAGTAGCCGGACTCGGTGTGGCGCTTGCGCGAGTAGTTTTCCATCTCCTGGCGGATGATGCCGCCCTTGGGGTGGAACACCGGCAGGCCGGAGCCGATCTCGTCGGGGAAGCTGAAGAGGTCCATCTCGGCACCGAGCTTGCGGTGGTCGCGCTTGGCGGCCTCCTCCAGGCGGGTCTGGTAGGCGCGCAGCTCGTCCTTGGTGGGCCAGGCGGTGCCGTAGATGCGCTGCAGCTGCTTGTTCTTCTCGGATCCACGCCAGTAGGCGGCGGCCACGCGCATGAGGGCGAAGCCGTTGCCGATCAGACGGGTCGAGGGCAGGTGCGGGCCGCGGCAGAGGTCCTTCCAGACGGTCTCGCCGGTCTTGGGGTCGACGTTGTCGTAGATGGTCAGCTCGCCGGCCCCCACCTCAACGGACTCGTTGTCGCCACCGTTTTCGGCACCACCCTTGAGACCGATCAGCTCGATCTTGTAGGGCTCGTTCGCGAGCTCGGCCTGAGCCTCCTCATCGGTCACGACGCGGCGCACGAAGCGCTGGCCCTGCTTGATGATGCGTTCCATCTCCTTCTGGAGGGCCTTGAGGTCCTCGGGGGTGAAGGATTCGGCCACGTCGAAGTCGTAGTAGAAACCGTCGGTGACGGGCGGACCGATGCCGAGCTTGGCGTCGGGGTTGACCTTCTGAACCGCCTGGGCCAGCACGTGGGCGGCCGAATGGCGAAGGATGTTGAGGCCGTCCTCGGAATCGATCGTGACCGGCTCGGCCACGTCGGTAGTCTCCAGAGTGGTGGCGAGGTCCTTCAGTTCACCGTTGACGCGCATGGCGACAACGTTGCGGTCGGGGAATCGTTCGAATCCGTCAGACACCTGTTGTGCTCCTCTTGTAAATAGATTCGCCCATTCTATCGGTTCCGGGCCTGCGCCGCCGACCGTCACGCGCCGTGCATCCGAGGTCACGACGGTACGAAACTTCCGCGGTACCCCCGTAGCATTGCGGCATGAATGATCGTGAACTCCGCCAACCCGCGACCAGATTGCCCTTCACCTTGATCGTGCTGGGTTTTCTGGCAATACCGGTCTTGTGGCTCTGGCAGGTACTCAGCGGCATCGGAGCGGGCGGTGGGCTTGGCAACACCAGCTACAACTACACACTCATGACCATCTTTGTTCTGGCCGTACTCTCCGGAATCGTTCCGGCGATCCTCGGCGTGGTGGGTGTACGCCGCGCGCGGAGCATTCGGCGGCAGAATTCGAACGCACGGGTAGAGTCGGCAGCCTCGGTGTGGGTCATCATATTTGGTGTTTTTCTCGCCGTAGCCTCGGGCGCGGTGACCAGCGACTATGCACACCGCGGGCTCGAGAATGAGATCGAACACGCCTACCGGACGAGCCTGCCCCTCACCGACCGAGAATCCGCCTCCGTCGAACAGGTGACGGAACACCTCCGCGACTTCGCCGAACGCTCTCTCGCCTCGGTGGGAATCGACCCGACGAGCATGTCAAACATCGAGGTTGATTCTTCTTCATCCTGTTCACTCGGCAATCTCGATGACGGCGTTGAAGTATGGTTCACGGCGACGGCACCGTATGTCGTTGATGACGAAGGATTGTGGCAGGAAGCTCGTAAGTTAGGCGACCCCTACGAGAGGTATGCCGAACTGTTTTATGCCCCCATCCTGAGTTCCTGGATAGACCAGGGTGTAGACGCACAAATATCCGGACAGGGCAAGGATTCCTCGATAGAGATCACAAGGTTTTCGGCAGCTGCCGGTTCGAAAAACGAATTTGTTGATGGCGGGTGGCTCAGCCTGGACATCGGCATACCCGAGGTAAAGGTGAATTTCGGCAGCGTATGTGTGCGGGCCCCCGAAACCGCCCAGCCGACACCGTAGCCAGCGGTGCCGCGACCGGCAGAGACTTCTGCTGACGGTGCATCCGATCTATCGGTTTGTGTGTTGCCCTGCGGACCCCACGCGCGGTGTGTGCCATTGCCGGTGCACCTCGATACACTCGCAGGAATACCGCCGGGTTCACACCCGCCCCGAGAAGGAGCACCCCGTGACCGTAGATTCCCCCGTTCCATCCGATTCTCTCGTGCGGGTGAACCTTGCGACGGGGGTTTTGCGCGGGAGCGTACGCGGCGGGATCGCCCGTTTTCTCGGGGTGCCCTATGCCGCACCGCCGGTGGGCGAGAACCGCTTTGCCCCTCCGGCACCGGTGTCGCCCTGGACGGGTGAGCGCGATGCGACCCTTCCCGGTGCAACCTCGCCGCAGGCCCCGTACCTCGGGGCGCTGCACGAGCTGCTTCCCAATCCGATCATTGAGGGACCCGATTTCCTGACGGTCTCAATCTGGGCACCACACGCGCCCGCCGCCCCCGCACCGGTGCTGGTGTGGATCCACGGCGGCTCGCTGACCCGCGGGTCCAATGCGGTTCCCCTGTATGACGGCACCGCGTTTGCCCGCGACGGCATCGTTGTGGTCTCGGTCAACTACCGGCTGGGTGCCGAGGGGTTCTCGGTGTTGGACGGCGCACCGCTGAACCTGGGGATTCATGACCAGGTGGCGGCCCTGCGCTGGGTGGCGGAGAATATCGCCCACTTCGGTGGCGATCCCGAGCGGGTCACCGTGTGTGGCGAATCTGCCGGTGGTGCCTCGGCCGCGGCCCTCATGGTGTCGCCGGAAACACGCGGACTCATCCATCGGGTGATCGTCCAGTCCGGGCCGCTGCACACGGACTCGGCGCACAAGGGTGCGCGGTTCGCCCGTGCGATCGCGCGCACGCTGCGCATTCCCGCCACCAGGGAGGCGTTTGCCGAACTCTCTCTCGCCGAACTCCTGGCCGTACAGAATCGGGTGGAGGCATCCTCCTCGCCACTCACCGGGGGCGCGGCCTTTCAGATCAGCACCGACCCGGAGCTGATCCCGGTCTCCCCCGATGCGGCGCTGGCCGCCGGCGTCGCCGCCGACATTCCCCTCCTCCTCAGCACGTGTCGAGACGAGTACCGGCTGTGGTTTGTACCGGATGGACTGGTGAATCGAATTCGGCGCTGGCACATCACCGCCGCACGCCTGCGGTTTGGCGTGAGTGCCCGCACGATCCGCGTGTTCCGGCGCGCACGTCCGGAGAGCAGGCCCGGCGAGACGCTGGGCGAGGTGACCACCGATCTGATGCTGCGCGTGCCCGCGTATGCGGCAGCCGATGCGCGGCTGAGCCACGGGGCTAGCACCCACGTGTGTGAGTTTGCCTGGCCCACCCCCGTACACGACATTCGCGCGGGGCACGCCCTGGAAATCCCGTTTGTGTTTGACCGGCTGGATGACCCCGCCGCACTCCCCTACACCGGTGCGCGGCCGTCGCAGGACGTAGCCACGGCCATGCACGGTGCCTGGGTGGCGTTTATCCGCGGTGAGACCCCCGGCTGGCCCGAGTGGGATGCCTCCCGCCCGGTGGGAGTGGTGGGCGCTCCCGGACGCCCGGTGATTGAGACCGTGCACGGGCCTCGGGAACCGGAGCGCGCGTCCCTCGCTCGGGATCTGGCCTAGCGCTCGTCCGGCACGGGGGCAGCACCGTTTCGTGTCTCGCGGTCGAACGGCAGCACGGGCCGCCATCCACTCTCCAGGATGGGGACCAGCGGCAGGCACACCACGAGGCTCCAGCCGACCGTGGGCAGGTAGGATCCAGCCCACCAGGAGTTGCCACCCTCACCGCGCAGCAGGTCGAAGAAGGTGAGGGCGAACCCAAAGACCAGGGCCACGATCGAAATGATGCTCAGCCGGACGATGCCACCGCGGGTACTCGTCGAGGGCTTCAGGTAGAACGCGGCAAGACCGGCGATGACACCCACGAGGGCGTTGGCCAGGTGCCAGTCCCAGTATGTCCAGACGGACGAGCCCTGGAGAAGGTCGACGATGGGGTTTCCGATGAGACCCACCAGGCCACCGGCAATGGGACCGAACCGAATGCCGAGGAAAACGAGCACGGCGATGGCCGGACGAATGGTCACGTCGTCGCTGTGCGGCAGCGTGTAGCTGAAAATGCCCAGCAGGCCATACAGCAGTCCGCCCACGATGCCGATGCCCACAACGCGGAGTGAGAGCGTCCAGGGGGCGGGTAGGAGCGAGCGATTGAGCAGGCTGGGTGCGGTGACGGTCATGCTGGCAGCGTACTTCCACGACCGCCCAGCGCCATAGGTTTTGCCCCGAATGGGGGCGACGCTCTACCGCACGAATCGACGGCTCAGACGCCCTGCGATGTCCGGATACCTGGATCGACACATGCGGCCACGTAGTCTGAAAACATGGAAACCGAAGCAGCCCACCCCTCCACAGTTTCTACTGGGACGAAAGCCCCCACGCGGTCGGCACGGAACCTCCTCATATTTGGAGCCATCGCATTCCCCTTCATCTTCGTGGCGCTACTCCTTGGGCAGGTGTCCTCTTCCGTTGCCACGTCGTACAGTGCGGATCTGAATACGTTCATGATTTTCAATTTTTTCGCGGCACTGATCATCGGGCTGTTACCGGCAGCGTTTGCGGTACGAGACATCTTTCGCATCCATCGCAATCCCCCTACCGACACCACGTTTCGGATGGCCTCGGGTGGTTCATTCGCCATCGCCATCACCGGAATCATCATCGCCGCACTGGGTGCGAGCGCCACGGCACCCGCGGCGCTCAGCGCCTGGGAGAGCGAGGCCAGGCAGGCGCAAATTCGCTCCGCCCCTCCCACCACTCGGGAGCAGTGGGACGTTCAGGATGTTGCCTCGGATATGACCACACTGCTGGAGGGCGGGTTGCGTACGCTGGGTATCGACCCCGCGGGGCTCGTCGAGACGACGATTGGCCCGGAGCCCGGAGAGCGGACCTGCACCCTGTCCAACCTTCAGGCGGGGACATGGGTATCGGTGAGCGCGACGGTGCACCTCCCCGAGCTCCCCACGGATGAGGGGGCCACAGACGCGGATACCACCAACGCGGGTGCCACGGAGACGACCACCGCGGAGCCGCGACGATACACAACGATTCCGGTCACGTACTGGGCACCGCTTGAGGCGTACTGGGGTGAGCAGGGATTCCGGATACTGATCCCCGATGAGACTGAGCCATCCCTACACGCCATTGTTGATGAGCCCGGTCAGCTGCACGATGCTCAGCTCAGCCCGGCATCTGAGGCGATCCGGAGCGGAAGGGCCCAAATAACTGATCTCTCCCGAGGTTCTGCCAATTCGGGGCAGGCAAGCTCCGGGGCCGAGCTCAGCCTGACCATGAGCAGCTCCTGCGTGGTGGATCCCGAACGCTAGCGCACGAGGCGCGCGCCGCCGCGGAGCACGGTTCTCCGCGGCGCTCGCACCCTGGGGAGCGGTGTCCCGCAAAAAGCGAAAAACCCGGCAGACGCTGTGTCTGCCGGGTTTTTCTGTGGTGAGCGATACTGGGATCGAACCAGCGACCTCTTCCGTGTCAGGGAAGCGCGCTACCGCTGCGCCAATCGCTCAGGTATTAAATTATTGAGTGGAGGTGGCGACGGGATTCGAACCCGTGTGGACGGCTTTGCAGGCCGCTGCCTCGCCTCTCGGCCACGCCACCGCATGCGGGTAAAACCCGCGTGCCGTAACCGATCTTTCGATCGCTTCCCAACACTCGAGCGGATGACGAGATTCGAACTCGCGACCCTAACCTTGGCAAGGTTATGCGCTACCACTGCGCCACATCCGCATTTTGTTTACCGTTTCCGGCTACATCAATAGAATACAGGAAACGATGGGGACGAAGCGAATTACACCGGTGTTTTTCTAATATTCGCCCGCCGCATACCCTCACGATCCCCGGAATGGCGCGGATTTTCGACCCGTCACACAACGACGGCATCGGGCGTGTCCCCTGGCGCGGCGCTTCCCTCACACGGACGAAGTCAGAGTGAAGCCGTCGGCTACACTCGGGGCGCGGTGCCACACTCCCCCGCCCCTCGTCCCCGTCACTCATCCCCCGACAGTCGCGCAACGGGAATGGCATCCATCGACGCGAACCCGCAACAGCAAAAACCCCGGAGAAGTCACGAGGACTTCATCCGGGGTTTTCTTTTGTGAGCGATACTGGGATCGAACCAGCGACCTCTTCCGTGTCAGGGAAGCGCGCTACCGCTGCGCCAATCGCTCAAATGTGAAACTATTCTACACCCGAGGGTATAGGGAGAAAAGCTCTGCCGGTACGAGACCAGCCCGAAGGCTTATTCCGAGCGGATGACGAGATTCGAACTCGCGACCCTAACCTTGGCAAGGTTATGCGCTACCACTGCGCCACATCCGCATTTTGTTTACCGTTTCCGGCTACGTCTTAGACATTACCGAAGCCCCGAGCGGGGTTGCAAATCGAGGGCGATTTTCGGCGTTTCGCGCGCGTCTGCCTGTCTGGCGCCGCAGACCCAGATCCCCGCACGCCACAAAAATGCCCGAACACACAAAAACACCGGATCGGTCTGCTGACCGATCCGGTGTTTGATCTGAGCGGATGACGAGATTCGAACTCGCGACCCTAACCTTGGCAAGGTTATGCGCTACCACTGCGCCACATCCGCATATTTTGTTTTTGTCCCCGTTCCCGGGTACGTCATTACTTTATCCGCATCAGGCGATTCGATGCAAATCCCCCTCCCCCCTCGGCGTTTCGCACGCCGGAAAAGGAGCGGCAGGCCCGAGGTTGCGCACCTCGGCTCGGGCCTGCCGCTGGTCTATCCGCCCAGCATCGGCGCGATCACAAACGTGAAGAGTGCGATCAGGACGCTCACCGAAATCACCGCGGTACTCGCGAGGATTCCGGTGGCGGAAACTCCGGAGTTTCCGGTCATCCGATGACCGGCCAGCCCAAACGATACGCCGCCATCGCCCTGCCCGGAATCATCATCTCGGTACACGCTGGCCTGGCGAGCGAACCGTTCGTTAAGCAGCGCGATCGAGCCCAGCAGGGAATTCATGACCTCGGCTCGCCAGATTCGGGTGGTGTGCCGCATGTAGAGGTACAGGCGATCCTCGATCACCTCAACCTCGGCGTTTTGCGCCACATCCAATACCGCAGCCATCACGTCAGGGGTGAAGATGTACAGCGCGTCACGTTCATATCCGGCCGGGCAATACAGCGTGAAGTGGCGGTGAAAGTCGCCCTCGAGATCGAGCTTGACGCGGTTCCCCAGGCCCATCCCGGCGAGGGACAGAATTCGTGACTTCGGATTCTTCAGGATCATATGCGGCAGGTCTCGCGGCAAAATAATCTCCGCAAACACAAAGGGACGGGTGATGTTGACCCGATCGTTCCGCTCCGAATTGGTCGGATAATTGGTGCCGATATCAAGCCACTCGTTACGGATCATGCCACGCTCCACGTTTTTGGCCCGGAGCGGGAAGCCGAGCCCCGGACGTCCACGCGTGATCACACGGTCGCGGTACTCCAGCCCGTTCAGCAGCGCAAAGCGTGCCAGTCGGGTGCGGTGAGCCGCCCCCAGCAGCCAGTGCACGTAGCTGACGATCAGGATCAGGCCCCAGGCGGAGACGATCGCCAGCGGGATCCACGGCGGCGCATCCTCTAACAAAACGATCAACACCGCGGCAATCGCGAAGACGGCCAGGAGCCCCAGCAGCGAAAAGATACTTACCGCGGTGAGCCTGCCCCACCACGGCACCTGTGCGAATTTCCCCAGTCGGGTAAAGTCCCGCAGCCGAATCGGCGCATCCAGGGAATCGCCCGGGTGGCCTATTCCTTCCACGCCAGGTTTCCCCACGGGCCGTTACGGTCCCCGTTCATCGCGCGGGCAAAGGCAACCATCTCAAAGGTCTGCTTGGTTTCGAACTCGTCCTCAACCTCGGCGTCGGACCAGTGCATGGTGCGTCCGAGGACATAGCTGCGCCCAAACGCGGCCCAGGAGTCGAATTCGGCCCGGGCGATGGCATTGATCTCACGGATGGCCTGGGCCGACTCCTCGCGGGTAATCAGCCCCATGCCCACACTCCAGACGCACACGGCCACGGCCTGTCCGAGCGCATAGCCGTCCAGGCTGGTCACCAGGTCTCCAGCCTCAAACAGGCCACCCTTCTTCGCGCTCTTGCGTGCCTTGTTTTCGTAGTGCATCAGGCCGGTGACAAATTTACGTTCGTCTCCCTTACCGCTACCGCCGGCCTCCCTGATGGCCGTCAGCCATTCCTTACTCGTGGGTACCCGACCGAGGCGAGCGGCCAGACCCGCACGAATCCCGAGCAGCTCCTGCCACAGGGTGCGGCGGCGGCGATTCCCGATGAGGCGCTGCACGTTCTCCGCCCAGTCATCGCGTGTGTTCAACCCCCACTGCTTGGCCAGGGCCTTCTGCAAGCTCTTTGAGGACGCGATCTCGGTGGCGGTGGGATCGTTCCAGTCGATCATGGGGTTTTGCAACTGGATAAATCCGAGGGCCAGATCGTTGGCTTCACGGGAGTCGGCGGGGAAATCATCGCTCTGATGGGCCTTTCCCGCCGGCAGCAGCGCAAGCACCACAAAAATCAGTACGATCACGCCCACGATGATCGCCAGCAGAATCCAATTGTCCATCACCCACCCGATGGCTTGATCGATGATCGATGTGCTGATGCGTGCGGCATGAACCGACATGGTTTCCCTTTCGTGCGGCGGGCCTGCGCCTCACCGTCTCCCCGTATTGCGCCGTGATGAAACATACTCACCGCGCCCTAGAACACAAGAACAATATCCAGCCGGTGCCTCGAAAAAAGAAAACCTGTCGCAATCCGCACGCTCGCTGCGACACTACGTCACACTGTCGGAAACCGGCTATCGAGGGCACAGTCTCGCGTCACAGGGGCCGGTGATAATTACGGAACTGCGGGAACACATTCGCGACCGGCCAGAGCTCTACCGCTATCGCGTGAACCAGGATTTCTCCCGCCTCAAACCACTGCGGAGGGAGTTGTGGTCCGCTAGATGAATCCTGATTCAGCGAGAGGTCGGCGACCGTCCGCCAAAAATCTGTCCACGGTTTGAGCCTGGCCGCAAGCGTGTCACTGAGACCGAGTTCGCGAGGAGACCGCGGCCCATCGATGGATTCCCAGAGCGGCCACTCGCTCCCCCAGCCGGGAGACAGGCGAATTTCTCGAAGCTGCCCCGCATCTTCCAGGTTCCTCCGCCGACGCGCCTGCTGCATCGTCGCGAACGGTGGCACCACGATTTCCAGGCCGGAATCGGGGTCCGTCTCACACGGCCAGGACTCCTGATCGGCAAAGCGATAGGCGCGAGGTGGATATCGACGGCTCACGGGGCCAGCATACGCACCATCACAAGACGAGACAAGAGCCCCGAACCGCACACACTCCGCCGGCTCCCTCCCGGAAAACACAAAACCCCGCACCATTGGATGCGGGGTAATTTTGTGGGCGATACCGGACTCGAACCGATGACCTCTTCCGTGTGAAGGAAGCGCGCTACCAACTGCGCCAATCGCCCTTTTGAGTTGTGAACCCGTTCCCGGGCACATCAATACTTTATCTGATGGCCCGGGCGCATTCCTAATCGAGTGGGGGTACGCGTGTCGCGCTCGGGCGGGTGCGCCGCCGGGTGCCGAAGATCAGCGCGCCGGCGATCATCATCGCACCGCTCCAGCCCAGGATGATCTGCAGGGTCTGCCCCCAGGTAACACCCGGGGTGATCCCCCGGTACAGCGGCACGTCGGCGATCATGTATCCGGGCTGATACGGGGCAATCTCGGCCAGCGTGTTCCCGTTGGCATCCACGGTCTGGCTGGTCCCCACGGTGGAGATGTTCACCAGGGCCCGGCCGGTTTCCAGCGCGCGCAGTCTTGCGATGGCCAGCTGCTGCTCGTTCTCGGCGGTCTTGCCGAAGTCCGCGTTATTGGTCTGGGCCAGAATCACCTGGGCGCCGCGCTCCACACCCTCGCGCAGCAGGTTGTCATCCACGATGTCGAAGCAGATCGAAATGGCCGCGATGGTCCCCCGCACGTCGAATACGTTGTCCCGAGTACCCGGGGTGTAGTCTCGCCCGATCAGCCCGATCAGGTCCGGGGCCAGCGGTTCCCAGAAGGAGCGGTCGGGCACATACTCGCCAAAGGGAATCGGGCGCACCTTGTCATAGCCGTCCAGCGGCCCCTGGCCCGCTTCCCACATCAGCGAGGTGTTGTAGTAGTTACCGTCCCGCTGGGTGATGGTGCCGGTGATGATCGGGGCATCCAGCAGCTGACCCAGCGAATTGAGCGCCTGCGAGGCACGCGGATCCAGCATCGGGTTCAGATCCGATCCGTTCTCGGGCCAGACCACCATATCCGGTCGCTTATCCAGCAGCGGCAGGGATGCCTTGAGCTGACTCTGCAACACATCTCCCGGCTCACGCTTATCGAAATATCCGGCGGGACCATTGCCCTGGACCGCGGCGATCCGGCTGGTACCGATCTGCTCGGTCTGTGCGAGCGGAACCGCAAGCAGCGCGGCCACGATCAACGCGGGCAGCAGCGCACGCGCCGGACGGTGAGCGATTCCCGAACGCCAGAAGTAGAGGAACACCACCGGCAGCAGCGCCAGGACAAACGAGGCTCCGGTAAAGCCCACCCAGCTCACCAGCGTCCCAAACGGGCTCTCGGCATGGGCGAGAATCAGTCGACCCCAGGCAAACCCGCCATAGGGCCAGTTTCCGGCGATCTCCTCGCGGGTGATCCACACGGTCGCGATGGCCATCGGCGTCACGGCCCAGGCGACTCGCGGCGAAAAGATCCGCGGAATGCGTCGGGCTACCACGGCGATGCACCCGGCACCCAGGCCAAAGATGATGCCCTCCAACACCGAGAGCGCAAGCCACGGTACCGGGCCCAGATACAGCGCGGTCCAGGACACCAGCGTCAGATAGAATCCAACACCGGCGAGGATCCCGAGCCCGGTGGCCATCCAGAACCCGCGGCCGATGACCGCGAGCACAATCATGATTACGCCCACAAAGGTCAGCGGCCACCAGCCCAGCGCGGGAAACGCCGAGGCGAGCACCGGACCGGTTCCCAGCGCCAGCAGGAGAGCCAGCGGCCAGCGCACCCAGGGGGTCTCCGCGCTCAGCCGAGAGGTCTCACCCGGCAGCGGAGCGGGACGCAGGAAGCGCCGCCAGCGGCCGTCGGCGAGCACGCTCGCGCCGGAAAAATCGGGGATAAACCGCTGTGTCATTCACGCATCTTCCTGCCCGCGCGGTGCGCGGGTCCCTCAACTTCTATCAGACCGAGCTGTATGCAACGATGCCGCGACGCACACCGTTCAGCGCACGACGGGCAACGGTCGCAACCTCGGGGTCCGCGACATTGGCCAGCTGATCCAGCAGATCGATGGTTTGCTTGGACCAGCGCACAAAGTCGCCGGCGGCCATATCGGCCTCGCGCAGCACCTGATCCAGGTCGCGTCCCCGCACCCACTCAAACATCGCGTGCGAGAGTCCGGTAGCAAGCGGCTCGCTGCCGGGAAGCTGGTGGGCTCGCTCGGTATCATCCAGCGTCGACCACAGTTCCTCGGTTGCGCGCAGCGCATCGCGGAACGCGCCACCGGGGAGATCGCGCTCATCAAGGTTGCCCTCATCCCGGCGCGGTTCATAAACCAGCGCGCAGGCCATCGCGGCCAGCTGAGGAGCATCCAGCTCGCGCCAGAGTCCACGGCGCAGGGATTCGGCAACCAGCAGGTCCCGTTCACCATAGATGCGCTTGAGGATCCGACCGCTCTCGCTGAGCACCAGGGCCCCGTTATCATCCTTGACCAGATACTCGCGGTCCTTGAGCACGTCGGTCACCCGGTCAAAGACCCGGGCCACCGCACCGGTGCGCTCGTTGATCTGCCGGGTCAGCGAGTCCGTGGAGCGCTTCAGCTTCCACCAGCGCTCGGCCCAGCGTGCATGCTGTTCCCGTTCGGGACAGCGGTGACACGGGTGCTCGCGCATCTGCCCGCGCAGCTCGGTCAGACGGTCCTGACGACGGCGCTGGGTGGCCTTGGAGCCGTGCTCATTGGACTTGCGTTCGATATCGGTCAGCTCACGGCGAATACGCGAGTATTCGGCAAAATCACCCAGGTGGCAGGTCATCGACTCGGCGTAGCCCGCGAGCGAGGCACGCTGCTCCTGAACCTGACGGGCGAGACCCAGGACCGCACGATCGGCCTGGAACTGCGCGAACGAGGACTCCAGAATGTTGCGGGTCCGGTTGCGACCAAACTGATCGATCAGATTGACGGCCATGTTGTAGGTCGGCCGGAAGCTTGAGCGCAGCGGATACGTCCGCTTGGAGGCCAGCGAGGCCACGGCCTCGGCGTTGAGCTCCTCTCGCCAGTGGATCACCGCGTGGCCCTCAACATCGATCCCGCGACGCCCGGCACGACCGGTCAGCTGGGTGTACTCCCCCGGTGTGATTGGCACGCGGGCCTCACCGTTGAACTTCTCCAGCTTTTCCAGCACCACGGTACGCGCGGGCATGTTGATGCCCAGCGCCAGCGTCTCGGTCGCAAAAACGACCTTGACCAGCTTGCGGCGGAAGAGTTCTTCCACGACCTCCTTGAAGGCCGGCAACAGACCCGCGTGGTGGGCGGCGACGCCGCGCTCCAGCCCGTCGCGCCAGCGCCAAAAGTCGAGCACCGCGAGGTCCTCGTCACGCAGCGTCCGGGTGCGGTCGTTGACGATCGAGCGGATCTCTCGACGCTCCTCGGCCGTGGTCAGCCGGACACCGGTGCGCAGCACCTGGCGCACCGCCTGATCGCAGCCGTTGCGGCTGAACACAAAGAAGATGGCCGGCAGCAGGTCGTTTTCACCCAGCAGCTCCACCAGACCCGCGCGATCCAGCTGGCCGCTACCGGGCAGGGGGCGGCGCGGACGGCGGTCGCGTTCCCGACGGCCACGGCCGCGGGAGGACCCCTGGAAGCCGCCGTGCGCCATCCGAATAAACTCGGGATTAACGGTGCGGGTATCGCCACGGAACTCGGTTTCGAACATGTCCACGAGCTTGCCGCGCACCAGCACGTGCTGGTCCAGCGGAACCGGGCGCGCCTCGGAGACGATGACCTCGGTGTTGCCACGCACGGCCTGCAGCCAGTCGCCAAACTCCTCGGCGTTGGACACCGTGGCCGACAGCGCAATCAGTCGCACCGAGCGCGGCAGGTGGATGATGACCTCCTCCCACACCGCCCCGCGGAAGCGGTCGGCCAGGTAGTGCACCTCATCCATGACCACATAGGCCAGATTATTCAGCAGCGACGAGCCCGCATACAGCATGTTGCGCAGCACCTCGGTGGTCATCACCACGATGCGGGCACCGGAGTTAATGTTTGCATCTCCGGTGAGCAGACCCACCTGATCGGCTCCGTAGGTTTCCACCAGCTCGGAATACTTCTGATTGCTCAGCGCCTTCATCGGCGCGGTGTAAAACACCTTCTGCTTCTCGGTCTGCATCGCCGCGAAGATCGCGAACTCGGCCACCACGGTTTTACCGGCACCGGTGGGGGCGGCAACCAGAACACCGTTACCCGCCTCGACGCTGATTGCCGCGGCACGCTGGAACGGATCCAGCGCAAACTTCTGACCCTGCATAAAGGCGGTCGCCACCGGTCCCACCACATCGGGACGTTCGGGGGCCACCACCGGAGCTACCTCGGCCGAGAGCCCGGCATCAAACACCTGATCGGTAATCGGAGTTGCTGCGGGCTCAGGGGGCGAGGTGGTCATTTTGCGCCTTCCGGGTCCAGGGCGGCGGCCGCATCACGCTTGGCCACCCGCCGATCATGCATCCAGGCAACTGCCCAGGCGCCAAAGTACAGCACAACCATCGGGATCGCGAGCAGGAACATCGAGGCGATATCCGCGGCCGGAGTGGCCGCCGCGCAGAACAGCGCGATGATCAGGATGGCCCAACGCCATCCCCCGATGATGCCCTTCGCACTCAGAACCCCCACAAAGTTCAGCAGCACCAGCAGCACCGGCAGCACGAAGGCGATACCCACGGCCAGGATGAGCCGCAGCACGAAGTCGTAGTAGTAACCCGCCTGATAGATGTTCGCGGCACCCTCGGGGGTAAACCACGCCATCACCTCGACGATGTGCGGAAACACCAGCCACCCGGCAACACAGCCGGCAAGAAACAGCGGAATTGCCGCGCCCACAAAGCCGGCCGCGTAGAGCTTTTCCTTGCGGGTCAGCGCGGGCATAAAAAACGCCCAGATCTGCGAGAGCCACACCGGAGAGGACAGCACCACACCGATCGTGAGTGCCACCTTCATCTGCAGGTCAAATGGTGAGGTGACCGTATCAAAGTTCAGCAGCGCCGTGCCGGTGGTGCTGAGCTGCTTGATCGGTTGGGAGATTGCCGCAATCGCCTGCCGGGAGAAGATGAACCCAACAATCATCGCCAGGACGATGCCGAGGGCGCTGATGAAGAGACGCTTGCGGAACTCTCTGAGGTGCGCGCCGAGGGACATGCGTCCCTCCCGGTTTTTCACCGGCTTGGCGCTAACCGCCACGACGGGCTTAGTTCTTGGTCGGAGCGTCGTCCGCGGTCGGCTCAGCCGGGGTGGAGTCACCCTCGGGCTTCTTGCCGGCACGGATTTCGCTCTTAAAGATGTTCATCGACTGCCCCAGGCTGCGAGCCAGGCCGGGAAGCTTCGGCGCGCCCCAGATCAGCAGAATGATGAACAGCAGGACGGGCAGGTGCCATCCGGCGAGCAGGTTTTGCATGGGAAATCCTCTGGTTGGTGTACACGTACGTACACATCGAGTCTATCGCGAATCCGAGCGAAGCGCAGTGAGGTCGATTACAGCCCGTATCCGGCCAGCGCCTCACGCGACCAGGCGGCGACCTCCTCGCGGGCGGTTCCCGGATCGGTCACCTCGGCCAGGCCTCCCAGCCCCGCCACCACGCGCTTGAAACCGTGCACATGACCAAGCCGCAGGTTGACCAGCGAGCGATTGCCCACCTCGCGCACCTGAGAGTCGGCGGTAAAGAACTCGGCGATCATCGGAAGCGCCGCGGTCTCAATGTTGATGGTGACCGTGAGATCGGTTGCCGAGGGCTGGAAGAAATCGGAGGGCACGCTGAGGTCGTCGGCACCGTGCTGGGCCTGATTCTCGCCGATCTCGACCCCGCTCATTCGATCGATGCGGAAGGTACGCACGGCCTGGCGCAGGTGACACCAGCCACGCAGGTACCAGTCGCGGTCCAGGGACTCCACCCGCAGCGGGTCCACGGTCCGATGCTCGGTCCGGCCGTCGGCCGAGAGGTAGTCAAAGCTCAGCTCGCGACGCTGTGCGAGGGCATCCCGCACGGGCACCAGAGCGGCGGTGGCGGGGCTCGCGGCCACGGCCACCTCGGTCGGGCGACCGGAGGAACCGATCGCCAGCTTGGACATAAGCGAGCCGATCACCTCGTCATCGGCCGAACCCGGCAGCGCCGAGAGATACTGCAGCCCGGCGATCAACGCGGCCGCCTCCCGCGCCGAGAAGCGCGGGGAATCGTCGATGACCACGAGCCGGGTGAGCACGATCTGGTCGCGCTGCTCAAACAGATCCCAGTCGATATCGAACAGGTCTTCATGCTGATAGGCGCTGGTCTCCCCAGGAACACCGGAGACCGCAATCAGCGCCACGGACTCACGAATCAGCGCCTCACTCACCCCGAAGTGCTCGGCGGCGGTGGCCACACTGACCTGCTCATGCTCGATCAGATAGGGCACCAACACCAGCAGGAACGCCAGGCGGTCGCGCCCCTGAAGCCCGGCACCGGCGCGGGCGGTGGACTTGGTCATCGAGACTCCCCCTCGGATCGATCGGATACGGCCTGCGCCGTGTGGTTGCGCAGCGTTCGCCGCAGACGTTCAATCACCGCGTCCCGCAATGCCGCGGGTTCCCGCACCAACACTTCGGGACCATAGCCCGCGAGCTCATCGGCAAATACATTGACATCGGTGTAGTGGACCCGCAGCGGGGCATCATCGCGATCCAGCGCACGGGTGAGCAGGCGACGGGCAGCCTCGGTGTCCGGGCGCACATCCAGCAGCGCACACTGACTCTCATAAAGCGCGCGCAGGTCCGCCAGGGCGCGATCGGCGCTACCCGCGTTGTCTTCGGTGAACGAACGACGGGTTGTGGTCACCGCCCCCAGGATGCGCGAAAGCAGGAAGGTACGCGGCCCCTCGGCATCTCGATCGATACCGTGCACATGCCAGCGACCCTCATGCTGCACCAGGGCCAGCGGGGCCACACGGCGGCGGCGCGCGTGTTCGTCACCGGGCTTGAGGTAGTCGAAGGTGACCTCAAGCCTGCGATCCATCGCCGTGTTGAGCGGCGCAAACGCGCTCTCCCGGGTGCGCAGTCGCGGCGCGTAGCCGATCAGCGGGTCCGAGGACTCGACCCCCAGCGCACGCAGCTTATGCAGCGCACGCTGCGATTCATCCGAGAGCGAGCCCTCGCGCCACACGGTTCCGGCCAGCGAGAGCACCCCAATCTCGGCCGGCGAGAAGGTGACCTCGGCGGGCAGATCGTATTCACCCTTGGGGATGCGATAGCGCAGCAGCTGGTTGTTGCCGCTCTCCCCCGGAGGCTCCACGGTCTCCAGTGGAATACCCAGCTCACGCACGTCATCCTTATCGCGTTCGAACTGACGTTCGAGCGAGGTGTTGTCCCCACCACGCACAAAGCGCTGGCGATATCCCTGCACGGTGGAGAGAATTTCGGCTTTGGTCAGCCCCTGTTCACTTGCGAGCAGCGCAAGGACAAGACTGAAGAGCCGTTCCTCAACGGGAACACGGGGCGGGGTGGCGCGAGTAGATTCGAACACGTATTCAGTTTAGCGTGTTGTGACGGCCGGTGGTTGATTCGTGTCGGGCGCGGCGCATGGCCGGGTGCCGGAGACAAAAATACGCCGCACCCCGTTGAGGGATGCGGCGTATTTGGAGAACTGACTAGACCGAGACGGTACCCAGAATGTCCACCACGTAGATGATGGCGCTTCCGTTGCCCTGCTCGGCGGGATCCTGCAGCTTCGGCGGCACAACCACCAGCACGCGCGATCCGATGGTCTGGCCCTTCAGTGCCTCGGACAGGCCCTTGCCCAGCTTATCCAGCTGCGCCACCTGCGGGGTCTTCGAGGTCCAGGTGGTCGAGATGATCGAGCGCTCGTTCCAGCTGGCCACGGTCGAGTTCATCGCGAAGGTGTCCTTCGCGCCGAGCTCCTTACCGTCACCCTTGATCAGGGTGGCCACCTTGAGCTCGTCCGGGGACTTGCTCTTGGGGATGGTCAGACCCGGGGTGCCATCCGGTGCGCTGACAACGCTCGGGAAACCCGAACCGACAACCGGGACATCCCGTCCATAGGCGCGGTCGGGCAGCACCGAGGTGATGTCGGCCACAAACACGACGGCGGGCGAGTTGCCCTCGGACTGCTGCGAGCCCACGGCCGAGACGATGCGTGATCCGGCCTGAGCGCACTCGAGGGCGGGGCGGAACTGCTCGGGCAGGCTGTCTACCAGGTAGGGCTGCGGTCCGGTCTGCTCGCTGGACTGCAGCAGTTCGCCGTTCTCACCGTTGTAGAGCGAGAAGTTCATGGTGATCACCTGGTTGCCGGTGATCGGGATTCCGGTGCCCTCACGCACAACCGTGCGCTGACCGGCACCCTTGCCCACGTACAGCGGGGTCGGAATCTCGACCTTGGCGACCGAACCGGCCTTCCCGCTGGTCTTGATGTCTTCCGAGGCCTTCCCCGACGACATCGAGGGCTTGCAGTCGGCAGCCGACGGGGCGACGGTGGAACACGCGGTCAAGCCGCCGCCAACCAGCAGCGCTGCGGCGACGATGAGTGCGGGGGTGGTGCGCACGGTACCTCACTTTGGGTCAGGAATAGGAAGCGGTCGAAAAGTCAACGCGATCGTCAGACCAGTCTAGGTGACCGGATGCTGTGGATTGAACGCGAACGGGAAAGGGTGCACGCGGCGAGTCGCCGCCGCGTGCACCCGGAGGGACTAGTCCTGAGCGGCATCCGCATCAAAATCGCGGCTCAGCGAGGATTCGGCCGCGGCCTGAGCCTCACGCACACGCTTGCGCAGCGACTTGTCGCTGGCTTCACGCACACCCAGCGATCCGGGGGTCCACGCCTCGACGTCCTCGGCGCTGAACTCGGTCTTGGAGGCTCGACGCTTGAGCTCGGGCATGATCGTGCCGTCGGCAAGCTTGCGGGCGGTGATCAGGAAGCCGGTGTGGGCGATCATCCGGTGATCCGGACGCACGGCCAGGCCCTCGACGTGCCATCCACGCACCATGCTCTCGCTCGAGCTGGGGTTGGTTACCCGGCCGGTGGCGCGCATGGCCTCGGCCACGCGGGACAGCTGGGTCACGGTGGCCACGTAGCACAGCAGCACGCCGCCGGGCACGAGGGCGTCCAGGCAGGCGTCGATGCACTCCCAGGGGGCCAGCATGTCCAGGACGATGCGGTCCACGGTTCCGGGCTCGGTGGTCTGCGGGAGGGTCTCGGCCAGGTCACCGGCGGTGATCGACCAGTTCTCCGGGGTGTAGCCGAAGAAGGTGGTCACGTTTGCCCGGGCAACGTCGGCAAACTCCTCGCGACGCTCATAGGACTTCAGGGTGCCCTGCGGACCGATCGCGCGCAGCAGCCAGAGCGAGAGCGCACCCGATCCCACACCGGCCTCCACCACGGTGGCACCGGGGAAGATGTCGGCGTCACCGACGATGGCGGCGGCATCCTTGGGGTAGATGATTGCGGCACCACGCGGCATCGACATCACGAAGTCGATCAGCAGCGGGCGCAGCGCCAGGTACTCCTCCTCGGCGGAGTTCACCACAACCGAACCGTCGGGCAGGCCGATGATCGCGCTGTGCTGAATCACGCCGCGGTGGGAGTGGAACTCGCCACCCTCCTCCAGCGCAAAGGTGTTCTTGCGGCCCTTGGGGCCGGTCAGCTGGACGCGGTCGCCAAGGCGGAAGGGGCCGGAGTTGAGGGCCCGCTCGGTGCCGGGGACAATGCTCACGAAGAAATCTCCTGGGTGTTATTGAGGGTGGTGCGACGCCAAACAAGCGCGCTCAGATCATCCAGCGTCACCCCTTCCAGGGTGGGCCAAACGGTAAAGTCGGGGTTTTCGGCGACCTGTGTGGCATGGGGAACCACGATCGCGGTGGTGCCGGCGGCGGCCGCCGAGGTGATGCCCGGGAGGGAATCTTCCAGGGCCACGCACGCGCGGATATCCACGCCCAGCGCCTCGGCACCCAGCAGATAGGGCTCGGGGTGGGGCTTGGCGTGGGTGACCGAGTCTCCGGTGACCAGCGCATCAAAGGCGGGGAAATCGATCATGTCGATGACCTTTTCGGCCATCGTTCGAATCGACATGGTGACCAGCGCGGTGGGAACGTTGTTTTCCCGCAGCTCGCGCAGCAGCTCCAGCGCGCCGGGGCGGAAGGGCACACCGTGCTCCTCGATCTTGGCGATCACGCGACCGGTCATGGTGGCCACGATCTCATCCAGCTCCAGGGCCACGCCCTTGCTCTGCAGGACCGCGGCACACTCCCAGAGGCCCGAGCCCACCATCTGCAGGGCGTCCTCCTCGGTCCATGTGCCGCCATAGGAGCCCACAAGCTCCCGTTCGGTGGCAATCCAGTACGGTTCGGTGTCTACGAGGGTGCCGTCCATGTCCCAGAGGACTGCGGCGGGAAGCTGAGTGGTCACGGGGTCCCATGTTACCTGGTCCGGCCCGGGCAGTAGGGTGTAATCACGCCCGCGCGTCCCTCGGACGCGATCACGGGCACGAGCATGCAGGAGAGAATCTGGTGACTGAGCGAATTCTAGTGGTGGCCTTCGAGGGGTGGAATGACGCCGGCGAGGCGGCATCCGGCGCGGCCAAGGTGCTGCGCGAACACCTGGCGGCAACCCCGGTGAAACGCATCGATCCCGAACCCTATTACGATTTCCAATTCACCCGCCCGACGATCTATTTCGACGAGTCGGGACGCCGCGCGCTGCGCTGGCCCGAAACCGTTTTTTATGCCCCGGGCGAGACCACACACGATGCCGAAAGCATCGAGGCGCAGCCCGCCTTCATCCCCGAATCGCTGGGGGCACACGCCAGTACCAGCAACGAATCGCAGGTCTATCTCCTGCTGGGCACCGAGCCGAGTAGGAGCTGGCAGGCCTTTGTCTCCGAGGTGCTGGACACCGCGCTGGTGCACGACATCGGCCGCATCATCGTGATGGGTTCGGTCCTGGCCGACGCCCCACACACCCGCCCGATCCAGATCGAGTGTTCCAGCGACAACGCCGACATTCGTGGGGAGCTTGAGCTGGAGCGTAGCCAGTACGAGGGCCCGGTGGGCATCCTCAACGTGTTGTGCGTGGCCGCCGAGGCCGTGGGAATTCCCACCCTGTCGGTGTGGGCTTCGGTTCCCCACTACGTCCACAACACCCCCTCGCCCAAGGCGATTCTGGCCCTAATCGATCGGATCGAGGAGCTCGTGGGTGTGGTGATTCCGCGTGGCAACCTGCTTGCCGAAGCCGCCGAGTGGGAGCAGACCGTGTCCGCGCTGACCGCCGAGGACCCCGACATGGTGAACTACATCACCCAGCTGGAGCAGGCTCGCGACACGGTCGAGGATCCCGAAGCCTCCGGCGAGGCGATCGCGCGCGAGTTCCGCCGGTTCCTGGACAGCGCGCCGGAGGCCGAAACCGGAAGCGAGCCCGGACCCGACACCGACGAGGGCAAAACGGACGCCGCGGAAGGCGACACGGAAGACGGCACGGAGGGCGCCGGCGACCCCGACCTGCCAGATTCCCCCACCGCCTAGCCATCCACACAAAAACGCCGCCCGCGGACTGCGGGCGGCGTTTTGTCTGTGCGCGAATCGGGCTAGAGCGTGATTCCCAGCAGCGCCGACACCAGATCGGCGAACAGCTCGGTGTCATCGATCTCGACCAGGGCCGCATCGATCTCCGCGAGGGCGGCCGGTGTGTCCAGGTCGTCCTGCAGGGCGCCACGCACGCGCTCCAACAGCGCCAGGGTCGATCCGGCTACCGGGGCCGTGCCAGCGGTACGCCAGGAAGCCAGGCGGCGTTCGGCGCCGCTCAGGTCGGCGTCAAACCACTCCCAGTCGCTGCGGTAGTGGTGGGCGAGCACCGCAAGGCGAATCGCCGCGGGCTCGGTGCCGGCGGCGCGCAGCTTGGAGACCAGCACCAGGTTGCCCAGCGACTTCGACATCTTCTCGCCCTCGAAGGCCACCAGGCCCGCGTGGCTGTAGATGCGAGCCAGCGGCTCCCCGGTCAGGGCCGACGCGTGGGCGGCGCTGAACTCGTGGTGCGGGAACGGCAGGTCTCCCCCGCCGGCCTGCACGGTGAAGTTCTCCCCCAGCAGGCCGGTCGCGATCACGCTGCACTCGATATGCCAGCCCGGACGGCCCGCTCCGATTGCCGCCGGCCAGGACGGATCGTTCGGCCGCTCGGCGCGCCACAGCAGCGGGTCTAGGGCGTCACGCTTGCCCGGACGCTCGGGATCACCACCCCGCTCGGCGGAGAGGGTCAACATCAGCTCACGGGTGTACCCGCTCACCGATCCCAGGGTCCAGGGCCCCTGGGAAGCGGCGGCCGCGACATCAAAGTAGATGTCCTCACCCTCGGCATCGGTGGTTTCAACCCGGTAGGCGAGGCCCGCCTCCAGAAGCTCGGCCACGGCAGCGGCCACCGCATCGATGGTGTCGGTCACCGGCACATACTCACGCGGAGGCAGGATGTTCAGGGCCGCCATGTCCGTGCGGAACAGTTCGATCTGGTCGGCGGCGAGCGCGCGCCAATCCACGCCGGTGGCCGTGGCACGCTCCAGCAGCGGGTCATCCACGTCGGTCACGTTCTGGACATAGTGCACCTCGTAGCCGGCATCCAGCCAGACGCGCTGCAGCGTGTCAAAGGCCAGATAGGTCGAGGCATGGCCCAGGTGGGTCGCGTCATACGGGGTGATGCCGCACACATACAGTCCCGCGACACCGTCGGTGTTGGCCAGGGCGGAGGAACCGGTTGCGGTGTTCAGGATGCGCGGCGCACCACCGGTCCCGGGCAGCGCCGGGACCCGCGGAGCGGTCCACGAGGGGATCGTCCCGAGGCTAGTTGCCATATGCCGACAGCACCCCGGTTCCCAGCAGCACAAACAGCACCAGTCCGAGCGCGATCCGGTAGATCACGAACGGCAGGTAGCTGCGCTTGGAGATGTAGTTCATGAAGAACACGATCACCACGAGGCCCACCACGAAGGCGACGATGGTCGCCACGATGGTCGCGGCCACACCAAAGGGCTCATGGCCGCCCGAGGTGTCGGTGAAAGCCTTGTAGACCTGGTAGAAACCGGCACCCATCACGGCGGGGATTGCCAGCAGGAATGCATAGCGCGCGGCCGCGGCCCGGGTGTATCCGAGGGCGAGGCCTGCGGTGATCGTGCCACCCGAACGCGAGACACCCGGGATCAGCGCGAGCGACTGAGCCAGACCATAGATGATGCCGTGACCGTAGGTGAGGTCCTTGACCTCGAGGCGCTTGCGTCCCAGCCAGTCGGCAACACCCAGGATGATACCGAACACGATCAGGGTCGTGGCGGTGAACCACAGCGAGCGGAAGGTGGTCTCGATGTCATCCTTGAACAGCAGTCCAAGCACCACGATCGGGATCGAGCCGAGGATGATCAGCCAGCCCATCTTCACGTCGGGGTCGGTCCGCGGCACCTTCCCCACTAGGCCCTTACACCACGCACCGATGATGCGAACGATGTCCTTCCAGAAGTACAGGATCACCGCAAGCTCGGTACCAATCTGGATGATTGCGGTAAACCGGGCACCGGGATCCTCGCCGGTGCCGAGGAAGGCACCCACGATGCGAATGTGGGCGCTTGAGGAGACCGGAAGGAACTCCGTCAGGCCCTGCACCAGGCCCAAAATTATGGCGTTAATAAATTCCACGCGAGGGGTACTTTCTTCTGTGGGGATTAGTAGTCAAGAAGCAGATCGGTGAGAACCGCGCGGCCAAACACGAGGGCGTCCAGAGGAACGCGCTCGTCGACACCGTGGAACATCGCCGGGAAATCAAGATCGGCCGGCAGCTTCAACGGGGCAAAACCGTAGCCGGCAATGTCAAGTTTAGACAGAGCCTTGTTGTCGGTGCCCGCGGCGAGCAAATATGGGAGCACCGGCGCGCCCGGATCATGCTTCCCCAGTGCCGCGGTGACCGCATCCACCAGCGTTCCGGTGACCGGGTTTTCGATACCCACGTCCTGGTGAGAAATCTCAATCTGAACCTCGTCGCCGATCAGCGCCTGCAGCTGCGCCACGACCTCGGCCTCCTCTCCGGGGAAGCAGCGAATATCGATCCGCGCCTCGGCCCGGTCGGGAATCACGTTGTGCTTATATCCCGCGGAGAGCATGGTCGGGTTGCTGGTGGTACGCAGCGAGGCATGAATGAAGGCACCCGCCGGACCGGTAGCCAGCGCAATCTCTTCCGGCCCCACCCGCTGCGGATCCACACCGAGCATGCCCGCGAGCGAGGCAATCAGCGCCTCGGTGGTATCGGTCAGGCGCACGGGCCACTGAATCGACCCGATCGCGGCCACCGCACGGGCCAGCTTGGTCACCGCGTTATCCTCAAGCACCCGGGAACCGTGGGCGGCGGTGCCGGTGGCCACAAGCTTGGCCCAGACCAGCGCCTTCTCCCCCGTCTGCAGCAGGTAGGCCCGCTTATCGTTCACGGTGACGGAGTATCCACCGACCTCACTGATGGCCTCGGTGGCGCCGGCAAAGAGGTGCGGGTGGTTGTCCACCAGGTAGTGGGATCCGAAAATGCCACCGTTTTCCTCATCGGAAAAGAAGGCGATGACCAGGTCGCGCTCGGGACCACCCTGCTCAAGCACATCGGCGAGGGAGGTCAGGATCATCGCGTCCATGTTTTTCATATCCACGGCACCGCGGCCCCAGATCATGCCGTCCTTAATCACGCCACCAAACGGATCCACCGACCAGTTCTCGGGCTCGGCGGGCACCACGTCGAGGTGCCCGTGCACCACGAGCGCACCCTTGTCCCGGTTGCGCCCGGGGACACGCGCGACCACGCTCGTACGCCCCGGCGCGGCGTCAAACATCTGCGGCTCAAGTCCGAGCGCCCGCAGCTTCGCCTCCACATATTCGGCGGCCTCGGTTTCCCCGTTCGACACACCGTCGCCGTAGTTTGTTGTGTTCATCTGGATAAGTTCGCGCGTGATTATTGCAGTCTCATCGAGCGCAAATTCCGCGTCATTCTGGGCCTCGGTCATGACCACAAGGCTATCGTGCATCCCAACCGAATGCCGGAATTGTGTCGGTTGGTAAAAACGCCGGTGGGGCGTCTGGTAAAGTTTTCCCTGTTGGAATGGCCACGGCCCAGACAACAAACGCCGGTCACGAAAGTGATCAAGCCGAGAAATCGGAAGTTACCCGCGCGGGTGGCGGAATGGCAGACGCGCTAGCTTGAGGTGCTAGTGCCCGTATTAGGGCGTAGGGGTTCAAGTCCCCTTCCGCGCACACTGTGTTGAGACAGTACAGAAAGGCTCAGATCTTCGGATCTGGGCCTTTCCTCGTTGTGAGGGGCTCACCTCCCACAGCACCATTTACAGCAGCACACTGTGCTGAGACAGTACAGAAAGGCTCAGATCCCCGGATCTGGGCCTTTCCTCGTTTTTGGGAACGCGACAGGATGCTCGATTTTGAATACACGCTCAACCCTTGGGCGCGCCGAAAGTGCCTCCGCTGATTCGAGAAAAGGGGCCGCGACACTCGCGGCGTACAGCTAAAACGCCAACAAAATGCGGAGCAGATCACCCACCTCCACCATCGCGCAACCCCGAAAAACACCGGTAATTTCGCGGAAATTCACCCTCACGCACACCGACGGTCGCGATGGGTCGGTCGCAACCCGCGAAAACGACAGTTTGGTCTCTGGTAGTGTTCTATCTGTTGGAACGGCCACGGCCCAGACAACAAACGCCGGTCACGAAAGTGATCAAGCCGAGAAATCGGAAGTTACCCGCGCGGGTGGCGGAATGGCAGACGCGCTAGCTTGAGGTGCTAGTGCCCGTATTAGGGCGTAGGGGTTCAAGTCCCCTTCCGCGCACACTGTGTTGAGACAGTACTGAAAGGCTCAGATCTTCGGATCTGGGCCTTTCCTCGTCTCCCAGCGATTTCGAACGCCTATGGCCGAATAATCGTTATCCTCTGCCGCCATTTTCAACGACGCACATTCCATAGCTCTAGATTTGCGGAATAGATCAGCGTAGCCTCTGCATAAATACGGGGACCCAATGAAAAACAGTATTGCCACGCCCAGAACGGTTCATATGGCCAGATCGAGGGCGTCATCATCAATGAAGCGCTGATCAAAAAGCTCGTCTTGCATGCCACGGCTGGGTTTCCTGACGTTACCTTCAAACGCACTGATACAGGACCGAGCACAAGTTGCCCTGAGATCCACACGATCCACTAGCGTTGGAGCTTCAAGTACGTTTTGTCGGACGATGAGAGTGAACACATGGGTTGGTTTAGTCGGAAGACGAAAGTTGCAAAAGATGACACACCTGTGGCTGGACGCGACGTCTCGAGACCCATGATCAGGACTCCTCACCCAGACTCAACGCCACGCGTTCTTTCACATAGTGCTGCGCCACCAGTGGCGACGCGAATCCGCACTATGTCGCCTGATTCGTTTGGTCTCTTTCCACACGAACTTCTACTCCTGAACTATGCCCCCAAGATTCTCACCGGTAAACCGCCACAACAACAGTTTTGGCAATACAGATATGGCGTCTCCAGCCCAATGGATATTTTGCGAAACCTGGAATCCCGCGGGTTTCTCGAAGTCGCGGGTATTGATCATTCGATATCTGCCCAAACGCTCCCCATGCTGAAGTCGCTGCTGACCAAACTGTCCCTGAGCCCAACCGGTAGCAAGGCGAAGCTCGTAGCTCGCATTCTCGAGGAAGTCTCCCTGAAAGAGCTAAACCAGTATTTTCCTGAGCGCTATTTCGGCCGCACAGTACTTGGCCAAGCTGCAATAGATGCCAGCCCACACATCCTCTACATTCACCAAAATGCCGGCATAGAAGACCTCGACATATTTTCACTTACCGAACAGATCGCTGCGCACGGCGGCAGCTATCGGCAGGTGCTTTGGAACTATGTCCATCAGGCTCAAATCGACCACACACAGCGCAGAGACTTCGGTCTCGCCAGGAACGCAAAGCTCAGACTGTCCTACCTTCTCGCGGAGGAGAATCGATTCGTCGAAGCTATTGCGATGCTAGCCGAAGTGTTTTTCTCAGACGTCAACGGCTCCACAAACGGTTTTAACATGGATTTCCTGGCCATCTACGCCGAAAACTTTTTCCCCTACGACGCATCAACTATCACCATCGCTCCGGGACTGCCAAAGCACCTCACTAAGTGGATTGACCAGGCCGGAATTTCCGAGTCCGAAGCCCGAGAAATTATGGCGGCTCGTATGCAGATTCAAACCCTCCCACTCAGCGTCTTCACGCCGGAGGAGTGTATTGACCTAGTATTCCTCACCATTTCAGGAGAACAGACGCGCATTAAACAGCTCTACATCCAGGCCGAAACGC
The DNA here is from genome assembly GCF_024810155.1 of Mycetocola sp. BIGb0189. NCBI lineage: Bacteria > Bacillati > Actinomycetota > Actinomycetes > Micrococcales > Microbacteriaceae > Mycetocola > Mycetocola sp. BIGb0189. Next base: position 201,243 of record NZ_JANUED010000006.1, on the reverse strand, counting down.
TCTTCCTCAAACGATACTCATACGAACTCTCCAGAGGCTAAAACTAAGCTGCACCCCCAGAAAAAGGGCCGGCCCGATTACTCGGGTCGGCCATTTTTCTGCGCGAGGCTAGTCCAGTGGTGCGGCGAGCACGATGTCCAGCAGGCCCGGGAAGCGAGCGGCCAGATCGTCCACGCGTACGCGGCTGCGCCGCTCGGTGCCGTATCGGCGCTGCTCGATCACGCCGGCCTCGCGCAGCACCCGGAAGTGATGGGTCAGGGTGGATTTGGGGCGGTCGATCCCCACCCACGTGCAGGAGCGGAAGGCATCATCGCCCTCGCTCATCAGGCGCTGCACGATGGTGATTCGGATCGGATCCGAGAGCGCCGCAAACACCACATCCGCCCGCATCTCACTCGGTGCGGGCTGCTCCAGGCGCGAATCCAGGCCCGGAGCCGACTCAATCTGCACGGTCATGGCGTTTAGCATACCCCGTTTGCCGCATAGTACGACTTTGGTAGTACTCTTTTCGAGTACGACAATTCTCGTACTTGAATCCCTGGAAGGCAAACCTGATGAATTCCTCGGCCTCTTCGCGACGGGGCGGGATCTGGATCCTCGCCGGCATCCTGCTCACCTCCATCGCCACCGGCTCCGCGCCCTCGCCGCTCTATCCGCTCTACAGCGCCGAGTGGCACCTCACCCCGCTGCTGACCACCACGGTGTTTGCGGTGTATGTGGGAGGACTGCTCATCACGCTCCTGACAGCCGGCGCGCTCTCGGACTACATCGGCCGCAAGCCCCTCATCGCGATCGGGCTGGCGGGACTGCTGATTGCGATGGGGTTCTTCATGTTCGCGAACGGGCCGGGCACCCTCATCCTCGCCCGCATCGTGCAGGGCGGCTCGGTGGGCCTCATGATGGGCACCCTCGGCGCGGCAATGCTCGACAACGCACCCCGCGGCAACACCGCCCTGGCAGCCACACTGAACGGCTCGGTCCCGCCGGTGGGGCTCGCGTTTGGAGCCATCGTGTCCGGCGTTCTCACCCGCTTTGCCCCCAACCCGGCATTCACCGTCTATGCGAGCTTCACGATTCTGCTCATTGCACTGGCCGTAGCGCTGATCTGGGTCCCCGAAACCGTCACGCGCCGCCCGGGCGGCCTCGCGTCGCTGCGCCCCACCCTTGCGATCCCCGCCGCCTCCCGCTCGCTGTTTGGGGCGCTGGCCGGCGCGTTTGCCGCGAGCTGGGGCCTCGGTGGCCTGTTCCTCGCCATGCTGCCGTCCATTCTGATCGCACGCTTTGGCCTCACCGATCACCTGCTTCCCGGGCTCCTGATCGGCCTGTTTACCCTGATCGGGGCGGCCACCGGGGTCGTCACCCGTGGAATGAATCCCCGACACGCCCTCCTGGCGGGGCTCGCGGGACTCATCGCCGGTTCGATACTCGTTGTGATCGCGGTGGATATTGAGTCCTTCGCGCTCCTGATCATCGCCAGCATCGTGGGTGGCATCGGATTTGGTGCGGGTTTCCAGGCACCCCTGCGCATGCTGACCGCCACGGCCGAACCCCAGCACCGCGCGGGGCTCCTCTCGGCGATCTACGTGGTCAGCTACCTATCCTTCGGTGTCCCCGTCCTCATCGCCGGAGCGCTTGAACCCGTGCTGGGCCTCGCCACCGTCGCAACCCTGTACGGTCTCGTCATGGCGGCGAGCGCCCTCATCGCACTGATCGCGCAGCTGACCTCTCGGCGGGACCGCCGCCTGGAACGCGAGGCCGAACGCGCCGAGCACAACCCGCACCCGGAAACCGGCCCGATCGCACCCGCCGCCTAGGGCACCAGGCTATTCGAACACCCGTTCGAATACGCGTGCGGGGGCGCGCTTCGCCCGGGATCCGGCGGGCTCCACGGGGACAAGCCCGGCCTCGGCGAGCCAGCTGGCAGTGCGCGCCCGCAGCGGAGGAAGCTGAGCGAGCGTGCCACGGCCGTGCCGGGCGACGCTCACCAGAAGCGATCGATTCGCGCCCGGTGCCTGGATCTCGACGCGTGCGGTCTCCCCCGAGACCGACCACACCAGCCGGGTCACGCGACTCAACGGAATCTGCACGCTCACGCCATCTTCCGTGAGAGTGAGCCCACGCGGGGTGAATCGCAGCACAACGGAACGCGTCCGATGGGCACACACGGCACGGAACACGAGATACGGCGGAAGTGCGACGATGGCCGCTGCGGCGAGAAAAACCATCGGCGACTGGTTTGCCCAGCGCGGCACGGCATCGTTCACAATGGGAATCGAGATCACCACGGCAACCAACACCGCGAGGGCGATCCCCCAGCCATACAGCGCGCGCAGGCGCATAGGAACGGCGTGGAACGTGACGGCTACCCCGGTGCGATCCTCGACCCACTCGGGTGCCGTGCGCGGGCTTCGCGCCGGTCTCCGGGCGAGGAGCGTCACCCGACTCAGCAGCCCCAGGAGCGTCCAGCAGATCGCCGGAATCAGTGCAAGCTGGCCCATGAACACGGGACCACGGAACGCCTCGGGCAGAGCGCGAATGAACGCACCGCCACCCTCCACACCGACGATCATCGCGGTGGTGGCCACCGCGGCCACCCCGACATGCACGATCACGCCGCGGCGCACCGGCTGCATTCTCAGGGTCAAGTTCACAAACGCGACCCCGAGAAGCCATCCACCAATGAGCGTCAGAATGAACGGCGCCGCATCCATACCGCGCTCATTCAGCGTCCAGGGAAGCGTGAGCGCCAGGCACAGTGCCGCCCAGATGAGCGGCTGCGAGAGCACACGACGCCACCACGAACGGTGTGCGTGCTCCAACGGAGACGGGGAAGACGCGGACATCTTCCGAGCCTAGCGCGCAGCGCGCCCGGTCGCGGTCGGGAAAACGGGCCAGCCGATTTCCGGGCACCCGGCGTCCGAATTGCACGCCCCGCATGCACCGCCTAGACTCGCGTTCACGATGACCACCGCACCACACCCATTCCCCACATGTCGCTGAACGGCCAGATCGACGCCGACCCCGTGTGGGCGATCGACACGGATGACTTCACGGTCGCCGAGGGGATCGAGTGGGGCGCGCACCGTCATGACAACCTCAACGAGCTGCTGTGGGCGACACGCGGAACGCTGACCGTGGAGACCGAACGCGGCTGGTTCGCCGTTCCCAATGCGGTCGGGCTGTGGATCCCCCGCGGCGTGGAACACCGCGTGGTCGCGGCGGCGCACACGTCGTTCCGGTGCACACACCTGGAACCGCACATCGGTTCCCCCGCCGACGACGTCACCGCCGTCGCGATCCCCGAGACCGTCGGAGCCCTGCTCTCACGCCTGCAGGTGCCGCCGTATCTGTCACAGGAGGTGCGCACACACGCGGAGCTGCTGGTGCCGATGCTGCTGGAGCCCGTGCAGGTGTCCACCGTGGATCTCCCGCTGCCGGTTGATGACCGCACGCTGAGGATCGCCCAGGCCATCCTGGCAGACCCGGCGGATGATCGGGAGCTCGTGGACTGGGGTTTCGCCGTCGGTGCCAGCGCACGAAACCTGTCGCGCCTGTTTGTGGCCGAGACGGGACTGACCTTCACGACCTGGCGCACGCGCGCACGGATGCGGCGCGCGATCGAACTCTTGGCGGCAGATCACTCGGTCTCGGCCGCCGCAGCCAAGGTTGGCTACGCCTCGGCGAGCGCGTTTGTGCAGGCGTTCCGCCGCGAGATCGGCCATACGCCCGGAGCCTTTGCGAGCGCGCGGGCACGCACAACCTGAGCCGCCGCCCGAGGAGTTCGGCTCCTGCGCGATAGCATGTGGCAGTCAGCCGATATGATGGCGAGTAATACTGGGTTAGTTAGGCAAGCCTTGCCTGAAAATCCCCCTCGCTTCTTATTCGAAGGACTCCGCCATGCGCTCCCGTGCCCTCGCCCTCCTCGCCGCAACCGCCGTCGCCGCCCTCGCGCTCACCTCCTGCGCATCGCAAGCCTCGGGCGGTGCGGCCGCCGCCGAGACCGTCTCGCTGAAGACACCCACCGGCGTCACGATCGAGATGCCGAAGGAGCCCAAGGCCGCGCTCGGGTTTTACACAACCGACCTCGACATCCTCATGACGCTGGGCTTCCACCTCGCCGACACCCAGCCGGTGCGCGAGGACTTCAAGACCTTCCCCGCGTATTTCCCGCAGGAACCGCTGAAGGGCCTGAAGACCTTCGTCAACTTCCCGGAGTACAACTTCGAAGGTGTGCTTGCGGTCAACCCCGACTTCATCCTCAACGGCATCGGCAGTAACACCGACCTCGATCCAAAGCTGCAGAAGATCGCCCCGACGTACACGTACAACGCGTTCGCCGGCAATGACTGGCGCGACCCATTCAAGCAGCTCGCCACCGATCTCGGCCGCACCGACGAGTACAACAAGTGGACCGCGGACTATCAGGCAAAGGTCGCCGACGTCCGCAAGCGTCTGGACGAGCGCGGCATCCATCCGGTCGTCGCCGATATGGCCTTCCGCGACGGGCAGGTGAGCGTCGGCTGCTACGGCGTGCCCTGCCTCGTGTTCGGCGACCTCGGCCTGACCATCACCCCGCTCGCCAACGCCGACGCGAAGGGCCTGCCCGTGGGCGACTCGACCGCGTTCAGCCTCGAGCAGCTCGGTGGCCTCGAGGGTATCGATGCCGTCTTCGCCGGAACCAACGAGGACGGCTCCGGCCTCCTCACCACCGACGAGGCGCTCAAGAGTAACGCGATCTGGAACCGTCTGCCCTTCGTGACCAACAACACCGTCTACGGCTACGACTACGAGATGGCCTACGGCTCCCCCAGCGGCCAGACCGCGTTCCTCGAGGTCGTCGAGAAGGCACTCCTCGGATGAGCGCCGCAGCTGAGACCACGGCAACCGAGAAAACCGTGCACCTGATTCACCGCATCGTGGTGCAGCGGGTGCGGCGCCTGACCACCGGCATGGTCCGCGTCGTGTTTGGCGGCGACGGACTGGACGGGTTCGTGTCCTCCGGCATCGGCGACGAATACCTGCGCGTGTTCTTCCCCGCCTCGCAGCGCGACGAGCCGGTCCTCCCCTTCCCCACCGATGACGGCTACTGGGACTATCCCGAGGGCGTCACCCCGGCCGAGATGCGCACCTACACGGTGCGCGGCTGGGACGAGGCCGCGCGCGAGCTGACGATCGACTTCGTTGTTCACGACGGGGGCATCGCCGCGGCATGGGCACTGGATGCCCAGCCGGGCGACGTGGTCGGCGTCAACACCCCGCGCGGACTGTATGCGCCGCCCGAAGACATCAGGTGGCAGCTTCTCGTGGCCGATGCGACCGGTCTTCCCGCGGCGGCACGCCTCGCCGAGACCGCTCCGGCGGGCGTGCGCACACGCATCGTCCTCGAGGTCGCGTCGGCGGAGGATGAGCAGCACCTCACCCTGCCCGCCGGCGTCGAGCTGCACTGGGTGCACGGCGGCAACGGGCACGGCCCGACCCGTCTCGCCGAGATCGTCGCGTCCGCCGAGCTTCCGGATGGCCCCGGATACGTCTGGGTCGCCGGCGAGACGCGCGCAACCCGCGGGGTACGCAAGCACCTGCGCCACACGCTCGGCCTGCCCGCATCGGCCTATAAGGTGATCGGCTACTGGACCGAGGGTGCCGAGGAGTGGCGCGACCGCTTCGACGCGCTGTCCGATGAGGATCGCGCGCGCCTGTCCGCACTCTGGGACGTCGAGGAGGGTACCGATGCGGAGAGCATCACCGACGCCTACGAGGCGGAGCTCGAGAAGCTCGGCCTGTGACCCGATGAGCACCACCCCTGCACCACGCGTCGCCGAATCAGCGTCGCCCGTGCGGCGCGTCGTCGCGCTCGCACTGCTCGCGGGCGGCCTCATCGCCGCCATTATCGCGAGCATCATCTTCGGATCCCAGTCACTCCCGCTCACCGACGTGTGGCACGGGCTGCTCGGCGCGGACACCGAGGCCGGCGTGATCGTGCGCGAGATGCGAATTCCGCGCACGGTGATCGCCCTCGCCGTTGGCGCGGCCCTCGGCGTGGCGGGCGCGCTGATCCAGGCGTTCAGCCGCAATCCACTCGCAGATCCCGGCATCCTCGGTGTCAACGCCGGCGCCTCGGCCGGCGTCGTCTTCGCGGTCGCGTTTCTCGGTGCCAGCGGCGTGTTCCAGTACATCTGGTTCGCGTTCGCCGGCGCGATCGCGGCGACGCTGCTCGTCTTTCTCATCGGTGCCGCCGGACGCGGAGACGCGGACCCGCTGCGCATGACCCTCGCCGGCGTCGCGCTCGGCGCGGTACTGTCGGGGATCACCGGCGGCATCGCGCTGCTGCGATCGGACGTGTTTGACACGATCCGCACCTGGACCGTCGGCTCCCTTCAATCGCTCACCAGCGACGTCTTCGGCGTGCTGCCCTTCCTCGTCATCGGGCTGATCATCGCCTTCTGGCTCGCACCGTCGATGAACGCCCTGGCGCTGGGTGATGACCTCGCCACGGCCCTCGGCACCCGGGTGGGACTCACGCGCGTGATGTCGATCGTCGCCGTCGCTCTGCTGTGCGGTGCCGCAACGGCCGCCGCGGGCCCAATCGGGTTCATCGGCCTCATGGTGCCGCACGCCGTGCGCTGGCTCGTTGGCCCGCACCAGGTGTGGATCATGGCCGGCACCGTGCTCGCCGCTCCCCTGCTCCTGCTGGTGTCGGACGTTGTCGGACGCCTGGTTCTGCCGTCGGGCGAGCTGCCGGTCGCGCTGGTCACCGCGTTCATCGGCGCGCCCGTGCTCATCGTGCTGGTGCGCGCGCGAAAGGCCAGTAGCCTGTGAGCGCCCTCGATACCCGCCCGCCGCGGATGCTGGAGATCGAGCGCGGCCCCTTCACTCGACGCATCAGTCTGCGCGGCGCACTCGCCGTGATTCTCGCGCTCACCGCGGCGCTGCTGGTCTCGATCCTCGCGCTCAGCCTCGGAGACTTTGTCATCGCACCGGGAGACGTCATCGCGACGCTGTTCGGCATGGGAACGCCAAAGCAGACGCTGGTCGTGGTCGAGTGGCGTCTGCCGCGGGCGCTGCTCGCCCTCATGCTCGGGGCGGCGCTCGGTGCCGCCGGTGCGATCTTCCAGTCGATGACACGCAATCCGCTCGGCAGCCCCGACATCATCGGCTTCGACGCCGGTGCCTACACCGGCGCGCTCATCGTGATCACCTCGGGAACGTTCGGGTACCTCACCATCGCTCTCGGCGCGTTCGGCGGCGGCCTGGTCGCGGCACTCGCCGTCTACCTGCTCGCCTTCCGGCGCGGTTTCCAGGGGTTCCGCCTGATCATCGTTGGCATCGCGGTGGGCTCGATGCTCGCCTCGGTGACGTCCTGGCTGATCCTGAACTCGGACCTGCGGGTGTCGATGATGGCGGCGTCCTGGGGCATGGGAACGCTGAACGGGGCCGGCTGGGACCGGATTTTTCCCGCCGTCGCGTGCCTCGTCCCGCTCGGCGTCCTGTGCGCTGTGATGGCGGATCGCATGCACCTGCTTGAGATGGGTGATGACACCGCCGCCGCACTCGGCGTCCGCACCGGACGCGTGCGGGCGCTGCTGCTGGTGGCCGGTGTCGGATTCAGCGCCGTCGTGATCACCCTGGCGGGCCCGATCGCCTTCATCGCACTCGCCGCCCCTCAGATCGCCCGGCGCGTGGCCCGCAGCGCCGGCGTGACACTATCCGGTGCCGCCGCATTCGGCGCGCTGCTGCTCGCGACGAGTGACCTCATCGCACAGCGACTGTTCGCACCCACCCAGCTCCCCGTGGGCCTGGTCACCGTCGTGCTCGGCGGCGGATACCTGGTGTGGTTGCTGATTCACGAAGCAAGGAGACGACGATGACCGCACAGACTTCCCTGACCACCCCGGCTTCCGAGGCAGACGGGCGAGGGCCCGCCCGCATCGCGGCACACGGCGTGCGCCTCGCGTATGACCAGCGGGTGATCGACGAACGCCTGGATGTCGAGATCACCCCCGGATCGTTCACCGTGATCGTCGGTCCCAATGCCTGCGGTAAGTCGACGCTACTGCGTGCGATGGCGCGCCTGCTGAAGCCGACGGCCGGGCAGATCCTACTCGACGGCACGGCGATTGCTCAGCAGTCACCGAAGGAGGTTGCCCGGAAGCTCGGGCTGCTGCCGCAGACCTCGATCGCTCCCGACGGCATCCGCGTGATCGATCTGGTCGCGCGCGGTCGGCATCCCCACCAGAGCATGCTGCGACAGTGGTCGCGAGAGGATCGCGCCGCGGTGGACAGCGCCCTGGAACTCACCGGCACCGACGCGCTGCGCAACCGGTTCGTCGACGAGCTCTCCGGCGGGCAGCGCCAGCGCGTGTGGGTCGCGATGCTGCTCGCGCAGGAGAGCCCAACCATGCTGCTCGATGAACCAACCACGTTCCTCGACATCGCGCACCAGTACGACCTGCTCAAGCTGTTTGCGCGGCTGAATGCCGAGGGACGCACGATCGTCGCGGTCCTGCACGACCTCAACCAGGCGGCGCGCTTCGCCGACACCATCGTGATGATGCGCGATGGCGAGGTGGTTGCCACCGGCACCCCCGCCGATGTCGTCACCGCGGACAACGTGGAACGCGTGTTCGGTCTGCCCTGCACGGTCATCACCGACCCGCACTCCGGCACCCCGATGATCGTCGCACGCTGACGACGAGGGATTCGCGACAAGGGCCACCGCAACCAACAGTCAGGCGAAGCGGGGCGGGCGGCGCGCCCCCCTCCGGTCGCGGACCTAGCGCTGGCTCCCCAGCTGACGACGCAGATACTGAATCCGTGACTGCAGCTGGGTCACACTGGCCTGCGGCACCGCGGGACCGCCGCACACCCGGCGTAGCTCGGCATGGACCAACCCGTGCGGCTGGCCACTCTGCTTGGCATAGAGCCCCACCAGTGAGTTCAGCAGCGAGCGCTGTTCCTTGAGGGTTCGATACAGCGGCTCGGGGGTGGTCTCCGGCGGCGCGATTCCCGCGGCCTCACGATCATCCTGGCGGCGCTGTTGACGCTGCTGGCGCTGGGTGAGCAGCTCGTGCACCTGCTCGGGTTCGAGGATGCCGGGCAGCCCGATAAAATCGAGCTCCTCATCGGTCCCGGGTTCCGCGTAGCCGCCGAACTCCTGACCGTCAAAGACGACGCGATCGAAGTTCGCCGAGGATCCCATCGCCTCGAAGGAGAACAGCTCCTGACCGAGTTCCTCGGAGGCGCGATCCTCCTTATTGGCGGCGGCCACCATGGCGTCTTCGGGATTGTAGAAGTCGCCCTCGTCGCTGGTGGGACGATCCAGCGCGTGGTCGCGCTCGAGCTCCAGCGCGGCGGCCAGATTCATCAGCGGCGGCACGTTCGGCAGGAACACCGAGGCGGTCTCGCCGCGGCGGCGTGCCCGCACGAAGCGGCCAATCGCCTGCGCAAAAAACAGCGGGGTGGACGAGGAGGTTGCGTAGACCCCCACCGCCAGGCGAGGCACGTCCACCCCCTCGGATACCATCCGTACGGCCACCATCCAGCGGCTGGTGCCCTGGGAGAACTCATCGATCCGGTCGGAGGCACCGGCATCATCGGAGAGCACCACGGTGACCTCCTCGCCGGTGATCTCCTTCAACAGCGCCGCATACGCGCGCGCGGTGTAGTGATCGGTCGCGATGACCAGCCCACCGGCATCGGGGATCGCGTGCCGAACCTCGGTCAGTCGCTTATTGGCCGAGTCGAGCACCTGCGGCACCCACTCCCCCTTGGGGTCCAGCGCCGTGCGCCAGGCCTGCGAGGTGATGTCCTTGGTATTGCCCTCGCCGAGGCGCGCCTCCATCTCATCGCCGGCCTTGGTGCGCCAGCGCATGTGTCCGGCATAAACCATAAACATCACCGGACGCACCACGCCGTCCTGAAGCGCGCGGCCGTAGCCGTAGTTGTAGTCGGTGACCGAGGTGCGAATGCCCTTATTGTCCGGGGCGTAGAGCACAAAGGGGATCGGCGCGGTGTCCGAACGGAACGGGGTTCCGGTGAGCGAGAGTCGGCGGGTCGCGGGCTCAAAGGCGTCGCGGATCGCATCGCCCCAGCTGAGCGCGTCGCCGCCGTGATGGACCTCGTCCAGGATCACCAGGGTCTTGCGCGACTCGGTGATCTCGCGGTGCAGGGAGGCCCGTACGGCCACCTGAGCATAGGTCACCGCGGCCCCGTGATAGTGCGAGGCATAGCGGCGCTCGGCATTGGAGAAGTTCGGATCAAGCCGGATGCCGGCCCGGGCGGCGGCATCGGCCCACTGCTTTTTCAGGTGCTCGGTCGGGGCCACCACGGTGACCCGCTCAACCGTGCGCCGCGCCAACAGCTCGGCGGCCAGACGCAGGGCGAAGGTGGTTTTGCCCGCGCCCGGGGTAGCCGCGGCGAGAAAATCGCGCGGCTCGGTTTCAAAATACTTCTCGATCGCCTCGGCCTGCCAGGCCCGCAACTTGCTGACCGTACCCCACGCCGCACGCTCCGGGAAGGAGGGTGAGAGGTGTTCGGCGGCGGAGGTTCCGATGCGTGGACCGGAACCAGAATCCGGTGTCATCAACTCTTCGCTCACTGAACTAGACACTACCGGATACCCTCCGACACTGCCGAGCCGATGGCGAGTTTGCGCCCGCCTCCGAAATTTCCCGGGCGAGCCGGGTACATTAGAGGCGACCCTCGTTAGCGACCGGAAGGAACCCCGTGACCACCCCCGAACCCGCGACCGAATCACAGCTTCACCCGTGGCGACGAATGGTCTCCATCGGGGACTCCTTCACCGAGGGCATCGGTGATCCCGAGCCCGGTGCTCCCGGCGGAAACCGCGGCTGGGCCGACCGTGTGGCCGAGGTACTCGCCCGCGACTGCCCGGATTTTGCCTACGCTAACCTGGCCGTTCGAGGAAAGCTGATCGGTCAGATCATCAACGACCAGCTCGAACCCGCACTCAGCCTGCACCCCGACCTGATCACCCTGTGCGCCGGTGGCAACGATGTGATCCGCCCGGGCACCGACCCCGATGAGATCGCCGAGAAGCTCGACGGTGCCGTGCGCACCCTCTCCCGGGACGGGGCGACGATCGTCCTGTTCACCGGGGTGGACACCGGTTTCTCCCCGGTCATGCGGGCACTGCGTGGCAAGGTCGCGATCTACAACGAAAACGTGCGCGCCGTCGCCCAGCGCTACGACTGCATCGTCGCCGACCAGTGGGCACTCTCCGAGATCCAGGATCCCGGCATGTGGGCCCCCGATCGCCTGCACCTCAACCCCCTCGGCCACCACACCGTGGCCCGGATGGTGCTGGACGCGCTGAACGTCCCCAACGATCTCCAGCCGCTGCGTCCCGAGGCAATGCCCGAGTCCTCCTGGCGGCAGGCACGCTCGGAGGATCTGGCCTGGGCGCGCGAGCACCTGGTGCCCTGGGTGATTCGCCGGCTGCGTCACCAGAGCTCGGGCGATAACGTCAGCGCCAAGCGCCCCGAGGCTGCACCGATCATCTTCCCGGAGCCCTAACGTCCCACCGGATGTGAACAAAAACGCCCCGGACCGCGCCAGCATGTGGCGCGGTCCGGGGCGTTTTGGTCTGCGTGGCTACATCGGGTTGGCCAGGCGCCACCAGATCGAGGCCCCGTCCAGGTCATCCGCGAGGGCCACCGGGACCTCGGTGGACACCCCGTTCTCGGTCACCGTGATCTTGCCGGCCGGATCACCCTGCTTTCCCGAGGCCAGCGGATCGATGCTGGCCTTGCGGGTCACCGGGGAATCACGCCACACCACGGCGCGGGCATCCTCGGTGGCAACCACGTTGGCGTGGCTTCCCCACGGGGTCTGGATGAAGCCCACCGGGTCACCCTTTTTGATCAGGGTGGCCTCGCCGAAGGCCGAATACGTGCTGTCCAGCAGCTTGCTCACCGAGGCGAACAGCTCCTCATGGGTCGGAGCACCAATCACCACACCCACCACGGTGACCTTTTTGCCCGCAACCTCGCGCTCGGCGGCAAACATCAGGCAGGCCCCGGCGACAATCGTGGTGCCGGTCTTGATCCCGATGACACCGCCGGTTCCCAGCAGCTCATTGGTGTTTTTGAGGTTGCCGGCCTCGCCCAGGGCGGGAATCGAGGCGGTCTTCTCGGAGACGACGGTGCTGAGGACCGGGTGTGCCAGCACCAGCTTGGCGATTTCCACCAGGTTCGGCGGGGAGGACTGGCTGCCCGGGTTGATTCCGCTGGCATCGGCCAACACGGTGTCGGTCAGGCCGTGCTTATCCAGCCAGGCGCGTGCGGCCGGGAGGAAGTTCTCCATCGACCCGTAGGCCCAGTTCGCCAGGGTGATCGCATAGTTATTGCCGCTGGGAAGCATCAGGCCCTCAAGCAGCTGACGCTCGGTCACCTGCGCGCCCACCACCACCGGGGCACGGGATCCACCCTCGGCCACGGTGTCCTGATAGATCTGCTGATCCTGCGCGGTAAACGTATAGGTGGGGCCGGACTCCCCCTTGGCCAGCGGAAGCTTTTCCAGGACCACCAGGGCGGTGATCGTCTTGGTCATGCTGGCGATCGAGGTGCGCTCCTGCGAGCCGTGGCTGGCCAGGATTCCGTCGTATCCCACCTCACCGATCGCGGCCACGCCGTTGGCGGGCCAGGCGATGGGCTCCTTCGCGCTGGCGGGGGTGGCCAGCGTGGCCGCAGGGGTGGCGGCCGAGGCGGGCAGGGGGCGCAGCAGCGCATACCCGCCATAGCAGGCGGCTAGAACGGCTAATACGATGGCGATCGCGAGGGGCGCGCGGAGCAGCGATCGGCTGCGGGCCCGGGATCGCCGGTCTCGACGAAGGGGGAATTGGGTCACCGAATCAGTTTATGTGCGATCCCCTGAGCGTTTCGTGCGCGCCGCCGGAAACTAGTCGCGAATCCGCAATTCCCACAGCGCAACCGCACTCGCGGCGGCGACATTGAGCGAGTCCACCCCGTGCAGCATCGGAATGATCACCGTGCTGTCGGCGTGGTGCAGGGCCTGTCGGCTGAGGCCATCGCCCTCACTGCCGAGCATCAGGGCGATCTTCTCGGGCGCGTTCGCCGAGAACTCATCCAGGGTTACCGCACGCTCATCCAGAGCCAGCGCGGCCACATGGAATCCCGCGGCACTGAGGATCTCGCGCGCGTCGTCCCACTCGGGCATCCGGGTCCACGGCACCTGCAACACCGTACCCATACTCACCCGGACACTGCGGCGGTAGAGGGGGTCGGCGCAGCGCGGCGAGACCAGCACGGCGTCGGCTCCCAGGCCGGCTACCGCACGGAAGATGGCACCCACATTGGTGTGGTCCACGATGTCTTCCAGGATCACGATGCGACGGGCATCCCGAATCAGCTCGGCCATATCCGGTAGCTCGGGCCGGTGCATCGCGGCGAGCGCGCCCCGATGCATGTGAAATCCGGTGAGTTTTTCCAGCGTGGCCGCATCGCCCACATACACCGGAACATCGGGGAAGTCGGCGAGGATGGGTTCCATCTCGGCCAGCCACTTCTCGGCAAGCAGAACCGATCGGGGCACGTGACCGGCGGCGATGGCGCGGGTGATGACCTTGCTCGACTCGGCGATGTAGAGCCCGCCCTCGGGCTCGGTCACCCGGCGCAGGGCCACGTCGGTGAGCCGTGCATAATCGGCCAGTTCATCGAGCCCGTCCGGCCCCAGGGGAATAACGCGCACCCAAATACTCCTGTACTCACTACGGTGGTTATGTAACACCACGAGGGGATCATCCGATCCCCCGCTAGACCATCATTCCATCCCCGGCCCCTGGAGGCGTCACGTGCCCATTCCCGATTCGGCAGACCTCGACCGCGCGGCGGATATTCTGCGGGGCCGCAGCCTGGCGATTCTGACCGGTGCCGGTGTCTCCACCGACTCCGGAATCCCCGACTATCGCGGCCCGGGTGCCCCGGTGCGCAGGCCGATGACCGGGCCCGAGTTTCGGGCCTCGGCCGAGCGCCGTCGCCGCTACTGGGCCGGAGCCTTCCTCGGTGGACGCCTCATGCGGGCGGCCAAACCCAACCCCACCCATCGACTGCTGGCCGCGTGGGAGCGTTCGGGACGGGCCCTGGGGATCGCAACCCAGAACGTGGACGGGCTGCACCGTCAGGCGGGGACCCGAAAGCTCGTGGAGCTCCACGGGGGTCTGGATCGCGTGGTGTGTCTGTCCTGTGAGCAGGGGTTCGCCCGGCAGGCAATCACCGATCAGATCGCCCGGGAAAACCCGTGGCTGGCCCAGCTGGGTCCCGAGGATGCCGACCGGCTTAACCCCGACGGCGATGCCGAGGTGCCCGAGCTGGACGGCTTCACCGTGCCCGTGTGCACGGTCTGTGGCGGCCCACTCAAGCCCGACGTGGTCTTCTTCGGGGAGACCGTCCCCTCGGCCCGCTTTGCCCGCGCCCGCTCGATCGTGCACCGTGCCGACGCGCTGCTGGTGCTCGGGTCCTCGCTCACCGTGAACACCGGAATCCGGCTGCTGGATCAGGCCCGTCGCGACGGCTCCCCCATCATCACGATCAACCGCGGCACCACCGGCGGCGCATCCCGCGCAACGCTGGTACTGGAGGGCTCGGTGGCACCGGCCCTGCACGCACTGGATGAGCGGCTCGCCCACTAGCCGCATTCCGACCGGCCGGCCGGGTGGGGTTTCGAACTCCCGCCTGACCGGCCGGTTATGTGTCCGCCGGGTTAATTTTTTGCGCAGAGAAAACGCATAGCTGGCGTAAATACGGGGCATAGAGGGCTCATAGCCACGCCCGAGATAACAATCACTTTTGTACTTCTTGACCCGTGTTTTGGGGGTGCACTTTACTGAGCCTCGGGGGGACGAAGAGTCTTCCCCGGCTCTGGGGGAAATGTCGCGGGTCGCGACGGCATGAGTCTCGAGCTGACACCCATCGCGACCTTTCAAGGAGAACCATGTCCATCACCCTGGATGGCTCGGCTTCGGCCGAAAACACCGCGCCGCGCTCAGCCCGCGTCGCCCGAAAGATTGTGCTCGCCCTGCTGGGAGCGGCGTGCGCAGCAATCCTCGCCCTGGGCGCCGCGCCCAGCGCACAGGCCCAGGTTTTCCAGCCGCTGCCGCAGAACGCGGACGGCCTGGAGCAGACCTTCTCGCCGGCCTACGACTACGACACCGACGGCTGCTATGCCACCGCCGCGATCAGCGCCAGCGGACAGATCAACTCGGGGCTCGGCCTCGGCGGCGCGGTCAACGGCCACTGCCACGATGCCCCGCAGCTGCAAAATGCCAACACCTACTCCCGCGAGAAGTGCAATAACGGCTGGTGCGCGATCATGTACGCCAGCTACTTCGAGAAGGACCAGTCCTCCAACGGCGTCGGGGAGATCGCCGGCGGCAGCAACGGCCACCGTCACGACTGGGAGCACGTGATCATCTGGGTGCAGAACAACCAGGTGAAGTACGTCTCGCGCTCGGTGCACTCGGGATGGCAGGTGGATCCCGCCTCCAACGTCCGCTTCGACGGCACCCACGCCAAGGTGGTCTACCACAAGGAGGGTGGCTTCACCCACTACTTCCGCCTGGCCAACGCCTCAGATGACCGGGTGGAAAACGTCACCGGCGGCTGGGTCTACCCGCGCCTGGTGGGCTGGAACGGCTACCCCTCGGACTACCGTAACCGTCTGCTCAGCGCCAACTTCGGTTCGGCCACCATCAAGATCGGTGACCAGAACTTCGGTTACGGCCTGAACGCCGGCAAGCCCGCGGGAATTTCCTTCAACCCCTGGGGCTAACCCCCGGCATCAAAACATCGCACCCGCATTCCGGTTCTCCGGGTGCGGGTGTGGTGGTTAGGCCGGCAGACCCAGTTCGTCACGGATGAGGGCGGCCGCCTGCTCGGGGGTCTCATAGTGAATCAGATGCCCCACCTCGGGGATGATCTCCAGGCGGGCATCCGCAAGCTTTTCGGCGAGCTCGCGCTGCTTGGGCACCGAGGTGATGTCATCGTTCTCTGCGGCGATCAGCAGGGTGCGCACGGGAATCCTGTCGGCATACTGACTCACGTCATAGCGCACCGAGGTGTCAAACGCGTCCATCACGCTGGCCCGGTCGGCAAAAGCGCTGAAGTAGCGATCATGCTGATCGTGGATCCAGGCCCGACGCTCGGGGTCCTTGGTCTTCGCCATCGCGATACTGGAGACCCGGGTGATGATCCGCGAGCGCAGCAGCGCAAATCCCATTCCCTCGGGCAGGGACTTACCCGCCCAGTAGTAGAAGACTGCGAGTCGGGTGAGGATTCCACGCGGTCCCGACAGCGCCGGCGCGGCAATCGGGTTGACCAGGATCAGCGTGGAGACCGGCTGTCCGTCGGCCACCGCGGCCGACACCACAATCGACCCGAACGAGTGGCCGAGGATCACCGGCGGTGCGGCCAGATCGAGCGCGGCAATGAAACCTTGCAGCCAGCGCACATAGCCCTCAATATCGTGGCGGCCGCTGATAAACGCCGCGGACTCACCAAACCCGGGCAGGTCGGGGGCGATGATATGCGCGTCGGGGAACTGGGCCACAATCGGCTCCAGCCCGTGGTGATCACCGCGGAATCCGTGCACAAACACCATCGTCACCGCGGCATCCGGGTCACCATATTCCCAGTACGCGGTGCGTGCACCCTCCAGGGTCACCTCGCCGCGGCGGGTCGCAATCTGGTCGAGACGGGGCTGGTACGGGGAGATCGGTGCAGTCACATCCTCAGTTTAGGTGTTGTGCACAACACATTCCCGCCCGCTGCCCCTAGACTCGTTCGGAAGACAGTTCGATCCACCTCGTGGATCGTGCCCGTGCACCACAGATTGGAACAGTGTGACCTTTACTGCGCCCATCCAGCTTCCCGGCCTCGCACGCGAACCGCTCTGGTATCGCCGCGCGGTGTTCTATGAGGTGATGGTCCGCTCCTTCGTGGATAGTAACGCCGATGGAACCGGCGACATGAAGGGTCTGATCAGCAAGCTCGACTACCTGCAGTGGCTGGGAATCGATGCGCTGTGGCTTCCCCCGTTTTTCACCTCGCCCCTGCGCGATGGCGGCTACGATGTGGCCGACTACCGGTCCATCCTGCCGGAGTTTGGCACGATCGAGGAGTTCCGCGAGCTGGTGACCCGTGCGCATGAGCGCAATATGCGCGTCATCATCGACATTCCGCTGAACCACACCTCGGATCAGCACGCCTGGTTCCAGGCCTCCCGCGAGGATCCCGAGGGACCCTACGGCAACTTCTATGTCTGGAGTGATGACAACGAGAAGTTCCCGAATATTCGGATCATCTTCACCGACACCGAGGAGTCCAACTGGGCGTTTGATCCGGTGCGCAAGCAGTACTACTTCCACCGCTTCTTCTCCCACCAGCCGGACCTGAACTACGGCGAGCCCGCGGTTCACGAGGCCATCTTTGACGTGGTGCGGTTCTGGCTGGACCTCGGGGTGGATGGCTTCCGTCTGGACGCGGTCCCCTACCTCTATGAGTCCGATGAGGGCAACGGTGAGGGCGAACCGGAAACCCACGAGTTCCTGGTGAAGTTGCGCGCGATGCTGGATGAGGAGTATCCGGGTCGGATCATGCTCGCCGAGGCGAACCAGTGGCCCAAGGAAACCGCCGCGTTTTTCGGGACGGACGACGCCCCCGAGTGCCACATGGCCTTCGACTTCCCGGTCATGCCGCGCATCTTCTATGCGCTGCGTTCGCAGCAGTCCGAGGAGCTGGAGCGGGTTCTGCGCGAGGTCACCCACATCCCCGACTGGGCGGGCTGGGGCGTGTTCCTGCGCAACCACGACGAGCTCACCCTGGAGATGGTAAGCGAGGATTACCGCCAGGCCATGTACGGCTGGTACGCCTACGATCCGCGGATGCGGGTCAACGTGGGCATCCGGCGACGCCTCGCACCGCTGCTGGACAACTCCCGTGCCGAGTTGGAGCTCGCCCACGCGCTACTCTTCTCGCTGGGTGGCAGCCCGTTCCTCTATTACGGGGATGAGATCGGCATGGGCGATAACGTCTGGCTGGATGATCGGGACTCCTCCCGGACCCCGATGCAGTGGACACCGGACCGCAACGCGGGCTTCTCGGCCGCCGACCCCGGCAAGCTGTATCTGCCCGTGGTGCAGTCCCTGGTGTACAACTTCCAGAGCGTCAACGTCGAGTCCCAGCTGGCCCAGTCGGCGTCTCTGCTGCACTGGATCCGCAACGTGATCCACATCCGCAAGTCCCACCCGGTGTTTGGACTCGGAACCCTCGAGGTGGTCGACACCAACCACGGCTCGGTGCTCGCCTTCCGGCGCAGCTACGAGGGCAAGGTGGGACCGCAGAACGAGCCGGCCGAGGACGTCCTGTGTGTGTTTAGCTTCGCGCACCACCCTACCCCGGTGACGATCACCGACCCGTCCCTGGCCGGACATCGGGTGCGTGACCTGTTTGGTGGGGCGACCTTCCCCTCCTTCGGCGAAGATGGCACGCTGAACCTCACCATGGGCTCGCAGAGCTTCTACTGGCTGCACGTGAGCCGGCCCAGCGCCTAGTACCCCATCCGAAAACGCCTCGCGCTCCCCGGAGCGCGAGGCGTTTTTGCTGCGTGGACGGCGCTAACCGCGGTGTTTTGCCGGGCGGGCTGCCGCATGACGCGGCGCGGGCCGCTTCGTGCCGCCCGAGAGGAGCGGTGAAACCAGCCGATTCCACCAGAAGCGGATCCCGCGCCCGGGCCCCCAGTCCTTGAGTCGCATCGCCCACTTTTCCACGACGTGCCAGCTGAGCCAGGCGAGCGCAAACGAAATGACCAGGCTGGCCAGGGTCCACGGCAGGTATCCCCAGTTATGCCAGCCGAGATACGCGGTGAACTGCTGCACGAGGAACCCGTACAGGTACAGGCCGTAGGAGTAGTCGTTTTTGGCACCGATCCACTGCCAGCTCTGCGGCAGCGCGGCAGCCACCCAGAACAGGAAGTAGGCCAGGGCCGGATAGCCGAGGGTGTCCAGCAGCTGGAACTGGATGGCGATCAGGAACACCACACCCGAGGCGATACCGGCGACGTTACTCATCGGGATCCGTGTGGAATAGACCGCGAGAATCGCGCCCCACAGGAACACCAGCGGCAGCTGGATTGCGAAGCGGTCGGTGAGGAAGGGCGCATACGCGGCCAGAAACTCGGGATTGATGTGACGGATGAGGGCAAACGTGAAAAACACCCCGGTGAGCACAGGAACCATCCATCGGGCGAATCTCATCGCCCCGATCAACACGAGCACGCCGATGATGAGGTAGCAGGCCCACTCTCGCTCGAGCGTCCAGATCGAACCGTTGAGTACCGATCCGCCGGTCTGATTTCCGTACGGTGTGGTGGATTGAAAGATGTCCAGGATGCCAAAGTGCTGGATGGTCAGCATGGCGTTGCCCCGTAGGTACGAGCCAAACCACCCCGGCTGAGAAACGAAGTACGCACTCAGCGGACGATCCATCAGGTGCCACACTAGCGGCCCCACCGCGAGGGCGGCGACAATCAGCACCAGCCAGTAGGCGGGGAAAATACGCAGGCTACGACGCCAGAAAAACTGTACGGCATCGGCGTTCATCCCGCTCTTGGTGATCAGATATCCACTGATCGCGAAGAAGCCCAAAACGGCGAGTCCACCCAGGTTTTCCTCTTTGGTCCACAGCAGGGTGGGGTCCTGACCCCAGCCGCCCAGCGGAAAGGCATGGGAGAAGATCACCGACCCGGCAAGCACGAGTCGGATAATCCCGAGTGAGTTGCGATGACCCTGGAGCGCCGCGGATACCGTGGGCCGTGCCCGGCTCGTCGATCCCTGAGCGAGCGATACGGTTCGCCCCATAAGGTTCCTTTCTCCGCGGAAGCACCATCCGGGCCCGGTTCAGCCCCGCTCCTGCGCCGCCACACGGCGGCGGGAAAGCAGGCCACTCATCGCCGGTTCTCCAAGCCCTAACCAGGCGGTCAGCGTATCCTTCGGCTTCGATGGTGCGCGCGGAGACGACACCCACTGCACGCCGAACTGTCGGATGTCGCCCGCGCCCCAAGACCCGGGTTCTCCCCGGGGCGGCGCGTGTTCCACACCGGTATCGGTGGTCCGGCCTAAGCTTAGAAACGTGAATACCACCACGAGCATCTGGACCCAGCCGATCGCCGTCTTCGACCTGGAAACCACCGGGATCGACGTCACCACGAGCCGCATTGTGAGCGCGCATGTGGGCATTCTTGATGCGCGAGGCGAGGTGATCCGCAACCACGACTGGCTCGCGGATCCCGGAGTCGAGATTCCCGAGCAGGCCACCGCGGTGCACGGCATCACCACCGAGCGCGCCCGCGCCGAGGGTCAGCCCGCCGCCCTGGTGGTGGCGGAGATTATCTCGGCGCTGCGGGAGCTACTCACCGCCAACGTGCCGGTGGTCATCTACAACGCCCCCTATGACCTCAGTCTGCTGCACCACGAGGCGCTGCGCTACGGATACACGCCGCTGGAGAACCCGTCCCCGATCGTGGATCCGCTGGTGATCGACAAGGCGGTAGACCGCTTCCGCAAGGGAAAGCGCACGCTGGAGGCCTCGGCCGAGTTTTACGGGGTCTCACTGCTGGACGCGCACGACGCCGCCTCCGACGCGATTGCCGCCGGCCATGTGGCTCAGGCACTGATCCGCGCCCACGCCGACAAGCTGGAGGGGCTGAGCGCCGCCGAGCTGCACGCCAAGCAGGTGGAGTGGTGCGCCGAGCAGGCTGCCTCCTTCCAGGAGTACATGCGCCGCTCCAAGAACCCGAACTTTGTGGCCTCCGGGGAGTGGCCGGTCCGCTAGGGCCGCCCCTGCGTGTTAGCGCTGTCCCCAGCGCGGAGCGTCGGCACCCAGCGCCCGCGCCGGATGTTCCGAATCCACCCGAATACTCGCGGCGGAGGCGGGCCAGGCCAGGCGCTGTGCAAGCCCCCAGGACGTGTGTTCAATCCGGGAGGTGGGGGCCGGCGACTGCGTGACGATGGTGAGTGGATCGGTGCCGATGCGCGAATCCAGCAGGCTCGCGGTCTTGGCCAGCGACAGGCGCGCCCGCACCCCCTCGCCGTGATGCACGGACTGCGCCCAGGCGCGCAGGGCGGCGGTGGCCGCGAGCATCCCGGTTGCGTGATCGAGGGCCTGCACGGGCAGCGAGACCGGCACCGTTTCTCCCGCGGGGACGGCCGCGACGCCGGTACTAAACTGCACGATTGAGTCGAACCCGCGGCGGCCTCGCCAGGGGCCGCTCCACCCGTAGGCATTCAACGCGACCTCGGTGAGTCCCGGGCGGATTCGGGCGCGCTCCCACTCACCAAAGCCCAGACGTTCGAGGGCGTCGGCGCGGTAGCCGTGCACCAGGATGTCGGCCTCGGCCAGGAGGTTGAGAAAACGTTCCCGGTCCACCCGGTGGCGCAGATCGAGCCGGGCCGTGCGCTTGCCCCACAGCATCTCGGATTCCAGGGCGGGTTCGGACCAGTCCGGTGGGTCGATGCGGAGCACGTCGGCACCCAGCAGTGCCAGGGTGCGGGTCGCGACCGGGCCCGCGATGACGCGGGTCAGATCGAGTACCCGGACCCCGCGCAGGGGCTGCTCGGGGTCCGGGGCACCCTGTCGGCGGGCGGGAAAGCCGGTGGGGCCCCAGGCGATGAGTGGTTCGGCCGCAATCGCCTGCCCGGGGGCGGAATGCTCCCACTCCGTGCGGGTCTGTAACCGGGCGGCCGCTCCCCCGAAGCCGACGATGCGATCCTCGGCTTCGATCGAGTCCAGCTGCGCCAGGCGGGCCTCCAGACGCGCGCGGGTGGTGTCGTGAGCGAGGCCCAGGGCATCCAGCATCGCGATTCGGTGTGTGGGGGCGTTGGCGTGGGTGCGGATCCATCCGTCGGCGGTCTGGATCCCACCCGAGAGCGGGCTCCAGGGGTTGCCGGGGAGCCACCCCAGTGGGCGCAGGGTGCCATGGAACCAGGCGGATGCGCCCATCCGGGAGACGGTGACGGGTGTGTGCGCGGCGGGGGCGATGAGGTCGGCGGCGGCGATCTGGGCGGCCGCGAAGGTTGCGGCGGCAACGCTGCTGAGCAGGTCGGCGGGAGTTTCGGGGTCCTCGATACTCAGGCGTGTCGCCGCGGGATCCTGATCGCCAACCGCGGGCACGGCCTCACCACTCGCGAGCGGCGGGCGGGCCGCGAGAATCACATCGAGCAGGTCGGCAGTTTCCATAGTTTTATCCTGCCTCGCGGGGCCCGGTTCGGCAATGGCGCGCCAAAACAAAACCGGGCCCCTCCCGAAGGAGGAACCCGGTTGAGGTTTGGGTGCGGGTTACGCGCCGAAACCTGCGAAGCGCTGGTTGAACTTCTCCACGCGGCCGGCGGAGTCCATGATGCGCTGCTTGCCGGTGTAGAAGGGGTGCGAAGCCGAGGAGATTTCGACGTCGATGACCGGGTAGGTCACACCGTCGAGCTCGATGGTCTTGTCGCTGGTGACCGTGGTACGGGTCAGGAAGGTTTCACCCGATGCGAGGTCGCGGAACACAACTGCTTCGTAGGTGGGGTGGATGTCGGTCTTCATGAGGACTTCCTTGATAGTGGATGGTGGTAACGATAAACGTCTTGGGATTTGGCCGCGCGGCGCGAAACCTGCGCAGCTAAGTCAGCTACTAACTTTAGCAGACTTCATACCGGGGTGTGCGCGCACGCCCCGGCGGGTCTTGGGCCTAGACCGCGCGGGCGTTGTAACGCCCGCCGGTTTCGGTCACGTTGATCGGCAGACCAAACGTGGTGGAGAGGTTGTCCGAGGTCACGGTGTCCGCGAGCGGACCCTGTGCCACGATGCGACCCTCGCGGATGAGCAGTGCGTGGGTGAAGCCCACGGGGATTTCCTCCACGTGGTGGGTGACCATGACGATGGCCGGAGCCTCGCTTGAGCGGGCAAAACCGCCGAGCAGTGCGACGAGCTCCTCGCGGGCACCGAGGTCGAGGCTCGAGGCGGGCTCATCTAGCAGCAGCAGCTCGGGGTCGGTCATGACCGCACGGGCAATCTGTACGCGCTTCTGCTCGCCATCGCTCAGGGTGCCAAACGCGCGGTCGGCGAGGTGGTCAAGCTTCCACTCGTTCAGCACGCGGTGGGCGCGCTTCTCGTCGATGTTTTCGTACTCCTCGGTCCAGCGACCGGTCACCGAGTAGGCGGCGGTCATCACGACGTTGAGCACGGTCTCGCCCTGCGGCAGACGCTTGAAGAGTGCGCTGGAGGCGAATCCGATCCGCGGGCGCAGCTCGAAAACATCGGTGCGACCCAGGCGGTCACCGAGGATGTCCACGGCACCGAGGGTCGGGTAGAGCTGGGTGGCTGCAAGCTGCAGCAGGGTGGTTTTCCCGGCACCGTTGGGTCCGAGGATGACCCAGCGCTCATCGGAACCGACCGTCCAGGTCGCCGAATCCAGGATGGGGCTGCCATCTCGCAGCACCGATACGTCTTCTACGTGCAGAACCTTCGCCATGTTCTAAGCCTATCGCTCCCCACCCGGAGTGCGTGACACATCCGTCGCCGAGTTGATGCCAGAATGAGGCGATAGCCGTTTTGCGACAGAGAGCAGAAGACCATGAGCGACTCCCCCGCCCGTTTCCTGGTGATCCTGGATGTGGATTCCACCCTGATCAAAAATGAGGCGATTGAGCTGATTGCCGAGCGCGCCGGGAGCCTGGAGCACGTGGCCGCGGTGACCGAGCGGGCGATGCGCGGGGAGCTGGATTTTGCCGCGAGTCTGCGTGAGCGTGTCGCAACCCTGAAAGACCTGAGTGTTTCCGAGATCGACGCGGTGCGCGCAAAGATCGAGCTGAGCGATGGCGCGCGCGATCTGATCGCCGGGGTCCATGGTGCCGGTGGCCGGGTGGCCGTGGTGTCCGGTGGTTTCCACGAGCTGCTGGATCCTCTGGCGGAGTCGCTGGGGCTTGACCGCTGGCGTGCCAACCGCCTCGAGGTGATTGATGGCGCACTGACCGGCAAGGTGCTGGGTGACATCATCGACGCCGAGGCCAAGGCCGTGGCGCTGCGCGAGTGGGCGGGCGAGTTCGGGGTGCCCCTTGAACGCACCATCGCCGTGGGTGACGGCGCCAACGACCTGAAGATGATGGCGATCGCCGGGCTCTCGGTGGCCTATGACGCCAAGCCCGCCGTGCGCGCCCAGGCGAGCGTCGCCGTGGGCAGCCGCAACCTTTCGGACATTCTGCCGCTACTGGGCCTGCGCGGCTAGGCACAGAAAAACGCGGGGCACCTCGGAATCGAGGTGCCCCGCGTTTTTTCGTGTGAGACTAGTGGCCCATGCCCAGGCCGCCGTCGACGGGGATCACGGCACCGGAGATGTACCCGGCGTCCTCGCCACCGATCCACGCCACAACCTTGGCCACCTCGGAGGGCGAGGCGAAGCGTGCGGCGGGGATGCTGGCCTTGTACTGCTTCTGGGTGTCCTCGGGCAGTGCCGCGGTCATGTCGGTCTCGATGAACCCGGGGGCCACCACGTTGGCAGTGATGCCGCGGGCACCCAGCTCGCGGGTGATCGAGCGGGCCATGCCCACCAGGGCAGCCTTGGAGGCGGAGTAGTTGACCTGGCCGGGACCACCGTAGAGGCCCACGACACTGGAGATCAGCACGATGCGGCCGTAGCGCGCCTTGAGCATCCCCTTCGAGGCGCGCTTGACCACGCGGAAGGATCCACCCAGGTTGGTGTCGATCACGGTGTCGAAGTCCTCCTCGGACATGCGCATCAGCAGCGTGTCGCGGGTGATGCCGGCATTGGCGACCAGGACCTCGACCGGACCGTAGGCGGCCTCGATCTCGGTGAAGGCGGCGTCCACCGAGGCGGCGTCGGTGACATCGGCACGCACGGTCAGCGAACCGGCGGGGCCCTCACCCGAGCGTGCGGTCACGGCGACGCGGTGGCCCTGAGCGAGGAATTCCTCGGCGATGGCAAAGCCGATTCCGCGGTTTCCACCGGTGACAAGGACGGTACGAGGTTCGGTCATGTTTTCTCCTGAAACCTGGGCCTCGGCCGCGCCGGCGCGTGGGCATCCGGCGCGAATTCGAGGGAATGTTCGTGTCTGCGGGGCCACCCGGTGGCCGCGCGCTGGTTCCAGCTTAGGGTGTCCCGGGAAAGAGCGTAGGCTTAGGACCGACATGAACGACTCCTCGATCACCACACTGCCGCGATCACCCGAGGAAGACCGTCGCCGGCGCATGCGCCAATACTTCATCGCGATGGCTATCCGGATGGTGTGTTTGGTGAGCCTGATGTTTGTGCACGGCTGGTGGATGCTGGTACCCATCCTGGGCGCGGTGTTCATCCCCTACTTCGCGGTGCTGGTGGCCAATATGCCCGGGCCGGCGGTTGAGGGACACCGGGAATCCCCCGGCGGGCTGATCCCCACGGCCTCGATGCCCGAGACCGTGCGCATTCCCGAGCCTGCCCCGCAGCCGAGCTTTACCGAGGAGTCTGCCGCCGAGACCCCCGCCGATGCCGAGCCCGGCACGCCCGACAGCTGGGTCATCTATGAGCACCCCGCCGACGCCCCGACCCCCAAACCGGAGACCGCATGACCTCCTCCCCGTTGAACGCGCAGGCCGCATGCTAGGCGGACTGTTTGGTGAGCCCGCGATTCACGAGTGCTCCCGCGCCGGCTGCCGCGCCGAGGCCACCGTGAAGATCACCTGGCGCAACCCCAAGATTCACGATGAAACCCGCAGCAAGGTGTGGCTGGCCTGCGCCGAGCACGATGGGTTTCTGACCGAGTTTTTGACCTCCCGGGGGTTCCCGGTTGAGGTGGCCCCCTTTATCCCCGAGGAGACCCCGTGAACCGCTGGCGGTTTGTGTTTGAAAAGCGCTGGTTTGCCTACCTGGGCGTGGCGATCGTGTTTGCCATCGCCTGCGTGCTGCTCTCCAACTGGCAACTGGATCGCCGCGGCGAGCGCGAGGATGAGATTGCCCGCGTGGCCAAGAACTTCGACGCCACCCCGGTGCAGATCGATCAGGCACTCCCCTCGGAGAGCGCGTTCAACATCAACGATCGCTGGCTTCCGGTGACCATGCACGGTCGCTATGAGGAGGATAAGCAGATCCTGGTGCGTAACCGTCCCTACGATGGCTCGCCGGGGTATGAGATTCTCACCCCGCTGCGCCTGGATAACGGCAAGGTGTTCCTGGTCAACCGCGGCTGGGTTCCGCAGGGCAACAACGCCGAGCGTCCCGATCACGTGCCCGCCCCGCCGAGCGGCGAGGTCACGGTGGTGGCACGGCTGAAGGCCAGCGAGGACACCATTCGTGGACGCGGAGCCCCCACCGGGCAGCTGGCGACGGTCAACCTGCCCGAGGCCGAGGCGATCCTCAAGGAGCGCATCTACACCGGTGCCTATGGCCTGCTGGATACCGAGGACCCCGCCCCCAGCGAGCAGCGTCCTGCCGCCGTGAAGAAGCCGGACCCCGATGAGGGACCGCACCTGTCCTATGCGTTCCAGTGGATCCTGTTTGCGCTGATGGGCTTCACCTTCCTGGGGTGGGCCGTGCGGGAGGAGTATCGCCGGGTGAACTCGGACGATCCGGCCGAGAAGGTGCGCGCCGCCAAGCGGGCCGCGAAGCGCGCCTCGAAGCTTACCGATGCCGACGTCGAGGACGCCGAGGTGGAGGACGTGCGCATCCACGCCGAACGCTAAAGATCTATCCCGAGAAACCGCGGATCCCCAAGCCGGGGTCCGCGGTTTTTTGCTGCCCGCACATCCAAAGTGTCAAAATATTTGAAAGTTCAGGTGAGGTAAGGCTAGACTAACCACACGGTTCGATGCCCCGGTCCGCAGATGCACCATCCGCGCCGACAGAGGCGCGCGTCGATCCCCGAGTCACCGATCAGGTGCACCCTCCCCCACCGAAAGGCTCCACATGCGACGCCCCGTCCAGCGGCCCCGCCGCACGCTCTTTGCCGCCGCCCTCGCCGCGGCCACCCTGGTTCTCGCGGGCTGCTCCGCCCAGGGAACCACCGGCGATGCCGCCGGCTCCGCCGACACCGTCACGATCACTCACGCGCTGGGGACCGCCGAGATCACCGGCACCCCCAAACGCATCGTGACCCTCGGGCAGGGATCCGCCGAAACCGCCATCGCGCTCGGCACCATCCCGGTGGGCATGGAGGAATACCCCTGGGGTAGCGATGACACCGGCTACCTCCCCTGGGTCCACGAGGCAGTGACCAAGGAGGGCGGGAAGCTGCCCAAGACCTTCACCGGGAACACCGAGCTCGATGTGGAAACCATCGCTGACCTCGACCCGGACCTGATCCTCGCACCCTGGTCGGGCGTGACCCAGGAGCAGTACGACGTGCTCTCCAAGATCGCCCCGACCATCGCCTATCCCAAGCAGCCGTGGACCATCACATGGGACGACCAGATCACCACCATCGGCAAGGCAATGGGCAAGTCCACCGAGGCCGCCGACCTGGTGAGCGACATCAAGACCCAGTTGGAAAACGCCAAGCGTCCCGAGTATGCGGGCGTGACCTTCTCCTACGTGTACACCACCGGCCCCGGCACCCTGGGCGTGTTCTTCCCCGGCGAGCAGCGGGTGGCCATGGCCTCGGCGCTCGGCCTCACCGTGGACCCCGTGGTCAACTCGTTCGAGGAAACCGAGGGTACCGACTCGGCGCTGATCGGCCTGGAAAACGCCGATAAGCTCGCCGGCTCGGACCTGATCTTCACCTTCTACTCCGATGAGGAGACCCGCGCCGAGATCGAGGCGCAGCCGCTCTACGCGGCAATTCCGGCGGTTGCCAAGGGGGCCGTGGTGGCACCGACCGACCAGCCCTTCGTCACCGGATCCTCGATGATCAACCCGCTCACCGTGCCCTGGGCACTCGAGCGCTACGTGCCGCTGATCGACGCCGCGCTCGCGCACGCCGGTAAGTGACGTCCGTCTCCACCACGCCTGCGGCCGCCCGGGATTCCCGGCGCGGCCGCTTGGGCGTTCGCTCGGCACCGATCAACCTGCTGATCCTCGTGGGGTTAGCCCTACTCCTGGCCGCACTCTCGGTGCTGTCGCTGTTTGCCGGCAGTCGGGTCACCGGGATCGCCGAGGTTGTGCAGGCACTCACCGGCGCCGGCGATCCACACCTACAGCTCGTGGTCACCGAACGCATTCCGAGGACAATCATCGGCGCCGTGGTGGGGGCAAGCCTCGCGGTCTCCGGGGTCATCGTGCAGGGGGTAACGCGCAATCCGCTGGGTGATCCGGGACTGCTGGGCGTGAGTGTTGGAGCCTCCGCGGCCGTGGTGACCGCGACGGCGATCACCGGGACCGCAATCGGCGCGGGGACCGTCTGGGTCGCGCTGGTTGGTGCCCTGGTCACGGTGATCCTGGTGGTCCTGGTGGCCGGACGCCCCACCGGCGGCGGCATCGTCCCGCTGCTCCTGGCCGGTGCCGTGGTCTCGGCGGTGCTGGGCACATACATCCAGGCGATGATTCTCACCCGCCCGGCCGTGTTCGACTCGTTCCGCTTCTGGGTCATCGGCTCCCTCGCCGGACGCCGTCTGGACACCCTCGCCGAGGTCGCCCCCGCGCTGATCCTGGGCCTGGTGCTCGCGCTGATCCTCGCCTCGGGACTCAACGCCCTCGCCCTCGGCGACGACCTCGCCCACTCGCTCGGAGTCTCGGTTCCCCGGGTACGCGCCGGGGCCCTGCTGGCTGCCGCCCTGCTGTGCGCCGGGGCCACCGCGCTGGTAGGGCCGATTGCGTTCCTGGGCCTCGCCGTGCCACACCTGGTGCGGGCACTGGTGGGAACCGATCATCGCTGGCAGATGCCCGCGGCGATTCTGCTGGGGGCCTCGGTCCTGATCGCCGCCGATATTGTGGGCCGAGTCATCGCGCGCCCCGGCGAGCTGATGGTGGGGGTGGTGACCGCGTTTGTGGGTGCCCCGTTCCTACTGATTGCCGTGCGGGCCGGACGGGCGGTGCGCGGATGACCCGGCTGGCTCGAGGGTCCCGGTATCCCCGCCTGAATACCCCGCGAGAATCATCCCCCACCACGGCCCGGCCGCCGCGTCTGTTCCGGATCGGTTCATGGGTTGCCCTGCCCATCCACCCCCGGGCGCTGGCCTGGTCGGGCATCGCCCTCGTTCTGCTCCTGATCGCGGCCGTACTAACCCTGAGCATGGGAAAGCTGGGAATCGCGCCCCAGGCGCTCCCGGCGGCCCTGTTTGACCCGCCGCGGGGAGCCGCCGGGTTTACGCTAACCACGCTGCGCGGACCGCGCCTGCTGGTCGCGATCGGCGTGGGCGCGGCGCTGGGCATCTCCGGCGCGCTGTTCCAGGCCGTGACCCGCAATCCGCTCGGCAGCCCCGACGTCATCGGCCTGGGTGCCGGAGCCGGGGCGGGAGTGGCGATCTGCGCGCTGCTCTGGCCCGGCGTCCTGCCCACCCCGGTGGGCGCGCTGATCGGCGCGGCCCTGGCCATCACCCTGGTGTATTTCTCCACCGGACGCGGATTTGCCGCCCCGGCGCGCATCATCATCGCCGGCATCGGCGTCTCGGCGATGGCCCACGCGGTGACCCAGTACGTGGTCAGCGTCAAGCTGCGCGATGAGGCCAGTCAGCTCGCCGGCTATCTCGCCGGATCGATCAACTCGGTGGGCTGGGGCGCGGTGGGGATCATCGCGATCACCCTGGCGATCACCCTTCCCGCCGCCTGGGTCCTGGCCCCCTCACTCAACCAGATCGGACTCGGGGATGCGCTGGCGCACTCGCTGGGCATCCGGATCACCGCGACCCGCACGGCGGCGATTGTCGTGGCCGTGGTCGCGGCGGCCGGGGCGGTCACCGTGGCCGGACCGATCTCGTTTGTGGCCCTCACCGCGCCGCAGATCGCCCAGCGCCTCACCCGCTCCCCCGCACTCTCCCTCGGACTCTCGGCCCTGCTCGGGGCGCTGATCCTGGTGATCGCGGACCTGCTGGCCCAGCAGGCACCGTTTGCGCGTGGGCTCCCGGTGGGGATCCTCACCGCCGGGGTCGGCGGCATCTACCTGGGCGCACTCCTGATTCGCGAATGGCGGAAAGGCAAACTATGACCCCCATCACCCCCGGCCTGATCGCCCGACACCTGCGCGTGGGCTACGGCTCACGCGAGATCCTGGGTGACCTCTCGGTGGCCCCACCCACCGGCGCATTCACCGCGATTATCGGCCCCAACGGCTGCGGCAAATCCACCCTGCTGAAGAGTCTGGGCCGGGCGATGACCCCGCGCGCGGGCACGGTCACCCTCGACGGAACCGATCTGGCCCGGATGCGACCCAAGGCCATCGCACGCCGCCTGGCCCTGCTCCCCCAGGATCCGATCGCCCCGGACACCATCCGGGTGCGCGACCTGGTGGCCCGCGGCCGCCACCCGTATCACTCGGTGCTGCGGCAGTGGGCACCGGGCGACACCGAAGCCGTGGACCGCGCGCTCGAACAGACCGGGGTTGCGCACCTTGCCGATCGTTTCGTGTCCGAGCTCTCCGGTGGCCAGCGGCAGCGTGCCTGGGTTGCGCTGGTGCTGGCCCAGGACACCGAGTACGTGCTGTTGGATGAGCCGACCTCGTTCCTCGACATTGCCCACCAGATCGATCTGCTACACCGCTGCCAGGACATGCGCGCAGCCGGGAAAACCGTGATCGCCGTGCTCCACGACCTCAACCAGGCGGCCCGCTATGCCGACCACCTGATCGTCATGCATGAGGGCGCGATCGTGGCCGAGGGTGCCCCCGCGGAGGTGCTCAGCGCCGAGCTGGTGCGCGAGGTGTTTGCGCTGCCCGCCGAGATCACCACCGACCCACAGAGCGGTTCCCCGCTGATCGTGCCGCTCGCGCGCGGCTAGCTCGGCGCATTACCGTCCAGCCACCGCCAGGGTGCCGCTAGCCCTGGGCGTCCCGCTCGGCCTTGAAGCGCGCCCACTCGGTGTCCAGCGCGCGGTTATCAACCATCCACCCCATGTAGTCTCGCATGTTGCGCACGCGCTCGTGGGCGAGGCCCCCGGCGGCCACATGCTCCAGGGCCCGTTCGGCGAGCGCGCGCTGGTTGGCGAGGTAGGTCTGCTCCTGCTTGAGGAATCCGCCCCACACATCGGCATCCATCGCAAAGTAGTGCGTGCGCGCGCCCGGGCGGCGTACCCGGTGCACAAAGCCGCCCTGCTCAAGCTTGCGCACGTGCGAGGACACCGAACCGCGGCTGATATCGAGTTCGCGGGCGAGCTCATCGGCGCTGACCCCGTCGGCTTCACTCAGCAGCAGGTAGCCGGCAATTCGCCCGCCGATCCGGGTACCGCCGCCGCCCTGCCAGAACCCGGCAAACGCGTCCACAAACCAGGTGTGGAACTCGGCCTTCTGCGCGGGCGCACTCTCGGGATGCCGGGGATCGGAAGTCATGAATTCAGTGTATCCAGCGGTGTGTGCCGGACCTGAAAACGCCGCGGCCCCGGACACCAAAAAGGTATCCGGGGCCGTGAATCACGTGCCGGCTAGGCGAGCTCGATCAGGTCGTTGTAGTCCTTGTTCCAGTGGTCTTCCACACCGTCGGGCAGAATGAGCACGCGCTCGGGGTTCAGCGCCTCCACGGCACCCGAGTCGTGGGACACCAGCACCACGGCACCGGTGAAGTGTGCCAGGGCATCCAGGATTTCCAGGCGGCTGGCGGGGTCGAGGTTGTTGGTGGGCTCATCGAGCAGCAGCACGTTGGCCGAGGACACCACCAGCATCGCCAGCGACAGACGCGTCTTCTCACCACCGGAGAGCACACCGGCGGGCTTGTGACCATCGTCACCGGTGAACAGGAACGAACCCAGCACCTTACGCGCCTCGGTCTCGCCGATGTTCGGGGAGGCGGAGAGCATGTTCTCCAGCACCGTGCGCTTCACGTCCAGGTTCTCGTGCTCCTGCGCGTAGTAGCCCACCTTAAGGCCGTGACCGGGGATGATCTCGCCGGTGTCGGGCTTGTCCACCCCGGCGAGCATGCGCAGCAGCGTGGTCTTTCCGGCACCGTTGAGGCCCAGCACCACCACCTTGGAACCGCGGTCGATCGCCAGGTCGACCGAGGTGAAGATCTCCAGCGAACCGTAGCTCTTGGAGAGGTTCTTCGCCATGATCGGGGTCTTGCCACAGGGCGCGGGATCGGGGAAGCGCAGCTTGGCCACCCGCTCGACCTGACGTACCTCGTCGAGGCCGGCAAGCAGCTTCTCGGCGCGCGCGACCATCTGGTGGGCGGCCGCGGCCTTGGACGCCTTGGCACCGAAGCGGGCCGCCTGCAGCTGCAGGGTCGTGGCCTTCTTCTCGGCGTTGGCGCGCTCCTTCTTACGGCGCTCCTCGTCGGCCTCGCGCTGACGCAGGTAGTTCTTCCAGTTCATGTTGTAGATGTCGATGACCTGGCGGTTGGCGTCGAGGTAGAACACGCGGTTCACGGTTTCGCCCACGAGCTCGATGTCGTGGGTGATCACGATGAAGCCACCGCGGTAGTTCTTCAGGAACTCGCGCAGCCACACCACCGAGTCGGCGTCGAGGTGGTTGGTGGGCTCATCGAGGATCATCGTCTGCGCGTCGGAGAACAGGATGCGCGCGAGTTCGATGCGGCGACGCTGACCACCCGAGAGGGTGGAGAGCGGCTGGTCGAGGATGCGATCCGGCAGGTTGAGGTTGCTGGCGATCGAGGCTGCCTCGGCCTCGGCGGCGTAGCCACCCAGCGCGTTGAAGCGGTCGGTGAGGTTGCCGTACTTCTTCATGGCGGCCTCGGCCACGGCCGGGTCGGTGCTCGCCATGTCCTGGGTGGCCTTGGCCATGCTCAGCGCGATCTGACCGAGTCCACGGGCATCCAGGATGCGGGTGCGCGCGAGGTCTTCGGGGTTTCCGGTGCGCGGGTCCTGGGGCAGATATCCCAGCTCGCCGCGGTTGTTGATCGCGCCGGCCGCGGCGGGAATCTCGCCGGCCAGGGTCTTGGTGAGGGTGGTCTTGCCGGCACCGTTACGTCCCACCAGACCGATCTTGTCGCCCGCGGCGACCTGGAAACTCACGTTTTCCATGAGTAGCCGTGCGCCAACACGGATTTCGAGATCCTGAACGGAGAGAGCCACTGCGGGTGTCCTTTGCTAACCAGGCACCACAAATAGCGCCATAAAAGTCGAGGTAAGTCACCCAGTCTACGCGGTTTAGCCACCGTGACCTATCTGAGCCGCCCCGCGCCGCAATATCCGCCGCCCAGATGGAGAGTGAGTGTCTGGGAATTTGGGGAGAGCCCCCGAGCGGCGCGCACCCGCAAACCTAAACTGGCCACAGATCCCCTATCGGAAGGAAACGACCATGTCCGAGGTATTTGACGGTCTGGCTACCATCTACAATCAGCAGCGGCCCCGCTACCCCCGCGCCGTGTACGCGCTGCTGGAGCAGCTGGTGGATCCGACGCCGCCGCTCAACATTCTGGATGCGGGCTCGGGGCCCGGCGTGGTCCTCGAAGACCTGCTGCCCACCTTCGGTCCACTGGCCCACTACACCGCGGTGGACATCTCCGCGGACATGGTCGCCACCGGCGCCGAGCGCCTGCCCGAGGCCACCTGGGTTCACTCCCCGGTCGAGCCGGATCTGGAGCAGCGCCGTGACCTCGCCCTGATCACCGTGGGTCAGGCCGCACACTGGTTTGATCGCCCGCGGTTCTACGCGGCGGCCATCCAGGCGCTGCGGCCCGGCGGCGTGCTGGCAATCATCCAGCATAACCGCGACTACACCCGCGGCGGGTTCGCCCAGGCGTGGGAGGAGCTGGCCGAGGCCTACTCCCCCGGCTACACCCGCACCTACCGCGATTTCCCCTACGCGCAGGAGCTGGCCGAGGCCTTCGCCCCGGCGGATTCGGATCACGGCGTGTATCAGGCCGAGTGGACCCTGACCCGCTCCCCCGAGGACACCCGCGGCCGCGCGCTGTCCTCCAGCAAGATGCAGGCCGCGCTGGCCGCCGCGGGCGACACGTTTGAGGCCGCACTGGATGCCGCCATCGCCGCGAACACCGAGGACGGTCAGGTCTCACACACCATGATCACCGAGGTGTACTGGGTGCGTACTGCTGCCTAGTCACGGCAACCGCAATAGCAACGGCGTCGGCTGCGTCCGGGATCACCCCGAACACTACCGACGCCGTTGCCGTGTTGTGGCGACGATATGAGCGCTTAGACTCGCTCAAGCAGGTGCAGGCTCGGGCTGTAGTCGATCGCCCAGTCGGTGTAGACGCCGGCGATGGCGCAGTCCTCGCAGCGCAGGCCCACGCTGACCCAGCGCACATCCTCGCCCTCGATCGCAAAGCCCACGGCCACGGTGAAGTCGGTGCCGTCGCAGGTGCACTCGGCGGCGTCGAGTTCGATATCGGAATCGGCGCGGTCCAGCAGGTCGGCCGAGTCGAGCAGCGCGACCTCGGTGTCGCACTTCGAGCACAGCCGCACGGCCACGCCCTGCTCATCGTCATAGCCGAGGGCGAAGACCTCGTTGCCGCAGGTACAGACGCAGTCGATGATGCGGTCTACCGGAAAATCGCCGGCCTCATAGTCGCGGATGGAGTCGTGCAGCTGTTCGCGGCCGGTACGGGAAGTCATGCTGCCAGCTTACCGGCATAGGAGCGCACAAAACCCCGCCCACCAAATGGTGAGCGGGGTTCTGAGAGGGCAAACTACATCGCGAAGCCGAGGGCTCGCATCATGTCGCGGCCGTCATCGGTGATTCTTTCAGGGCCCCACGGCGGCATCCAGACCCAGTTGATCCGGAACGCCTCCACGACGCCATCGAGTGCCTCACCGGTCTGCTCTTCGAGCACATCGGTCAGCGGGCAGCCGGCCGAGGTGAGGGTCATGTGGATGATGAGAGCGTTGTTCTCATCGTCCCATCCGAGGTCGTAGATCAGGCCGAGGTCAACAACGTTCACCCCGAGCTCGGGGTCCATAACGTCCTTGAGCGCCTCGGTGACCTCGTCGTAACGGGCCGGGCTCAGGGTGGTAGACATGGGTCTAGCCTACGCCTGGTCGGCGGTCTGGAGGTAGCGGTCGTAACCCTCGTCTTCCAGACGGTCGGCCAGCTCGGGGCCACCCTGCTCGGCAACCTTACCGTTCACGAACACGTGGACGTGGTCCGGCTTGATGTAGCGCAGGATGCGGGTGTAGTGGGTGATCAGCAGCACGCCGAGGTCGGTGTTCTCCTGGGCGCGGTTGACACCCTCGGAGACGATCTTCAGCGCGTCAACGTCGAGGCCCGAGTCGGTCTCGTCGAGCACGGCGAACTTCGGCTTGAGCAGCTCAAGCTGAAGGATCTCGTGACGCTTCTTCTCTCCACCGGAGAAGCCCTCGTTGACGTTACGCTCGGCGAACACCTTGTCCATGCGCAGGTTGTCCATGGCGGTGCGCACCTCCTTGATCCAGGTGCGGATCGCGGGGGCCTCACCATCGATGGCGGTCTTGGCGGTGCGCAGGAAGTTCGACACGGTCACACCGGGGATCTCCACCGGGTACTGCATGGCGAGGAACAGGCCGGCGCGGGCACGCTCGTCCACGCTCATCTCCAGGACGTCTTCGCCGTCCAGGGTGATCGAACCGGAGTCCACGGTGTACTTCGGGTGACCGGCGATGGTGTACGCCAGGGTCGACTTGCCCGAACCATTGGGGCCCATGATGGCGTGGGTCTCGTTGGAGTTGAGGGTCAGGTCTACACCGCGCAGGATCGGCTTGGTGCCCTGGTCGGTTTCCACGCTGACGTGCAGGTCGCGAATCTCAAGTACTGACATGGCGCTAGATCTCTTTCGTTACGGTCGGGTCGATAAAAATGTCGCCATCGCGCAGCTCCACGGCGTATACCGGGACGGGCTCATAGGCGGGAAGGGTCAGGGGCTTGCCGGTTTTCAGCGAGAATGCGGACCCGTGGGCCCAGCACTCGAGGGTCTCCCCCTCAACAAACCCCTCGGCGAGGGAAATATCGCCGTGGGTGCAGGTGTCTCCGATTGCGTGGACCTCACCCTGCGCGTCCAACACGAGTGCGATCGGAGTGCCGTCGACCACCACGCGCAGGGCCTGGTTGAGGGTCAGATCGGCAAAGGCAGCAACGCGGGTACTCACGACTGGAGGTCACCCGCCGCAAGCTCACGCTCGATGGCGGCCTCGATGCGCTCGCCCAGCTCGGCGTCGCCGATGCGCTGGATGATCTCCACCAGGAAGCCGTGCACCACGAGGCGACGGGCGTCGGCCTCGGCGATGCCGCGTGCCATGAGGTAGAAGAGCTGCTCGTCGTCGAATCGACCGGTGGCGCTGGCGTGACCGGCACCGGCGATGTCACCGGTCTCGATCTCCAGGTTCGGCACCGAG
Source organism: Mycetocola sp. BIGb0189 (assembly GCF_024810155.1). Taxonomy (NCBI): domain Bacteria; kingdom Bacillati; phylum Actinomycetota; class Actinomycetes; order Micrococcales; family Microbacteriaceae; genus Mycetocola; species Mycetocola sp. BIGb0189. The sequence continues at coordinate 164,820 of NZ_JANUED010000006.1, read as the reverse complement.
TCGGCGCGAGTACCCTCGCTGAGCACGAGGTTGCGGTTCTCCTCATAGGAGTCGGTCGCGGTACCGGTCTGGCGGATCAGCACGTCGCCGATCCACACGGTGTGCGCACCCTCACCCTGGAGTGCACCCTTGTAGCTCACGCGGGAGCGGGTGTTCTCGGCGTCGTGGTCGACGTACACGTGCTGCTCGAGGTGCTGGTGAGCGTCGGCGAAGTACACACCGAGCGACTCGATGTCGGCACCCTGGCTACCCAGGTGGGTCGAGGGGTTGACCCGGACGATCTTGCCACCCAGAGTCACGGCCACGTGCTTAAGCTTGGCGTCGCGACCGATCTCGGCGAAGTGCTCGGCCAGGTGGCGGGCATCCTCCGCCCACTCCTGAACGCTCACCACGGTGAGCTGGGCGCCATCGCCGACGATGATCTCGATGTTCTCAGTCAGCGCGGCCTGGCCGGCGTTTTCCAGGATGACCAGGGCGCGCGAGTGCGGTGCGGCCTCGATCACGGTGTGCGCGGCGCGGGCGGTGTTCCCCAGTGCGCTGCGGTGCAGGCGGAAGGTCTTCTCCTCCTCGCCGGTGACCGAGATTACCAGGGCCTTCTCAAACGCGGTCCACGCGTTGGCGGCGGCCTTGTTCTCGGGGGTACCGGCGGTGCCAATCCGCTTATCGTCGCGACCCACCCAGGCCACGGCGACGCCGTCGACGGCGGGTGCCTCAAACGGATACTCGGATCCGTCCAGCTCGCCATCAATCAGGTCGGCAAGCTGCGCGACCGGGGTGTACTTCCAGGCGGGCTCGCGACCGGTGACCGCCGGGAAGGCGGCCACATCGGTCGAGGCGAAGCGCTCGGAACGGGTCTGGACCGGCACGAAGGCGTCGCCGCCGTCGCTGTGCGCCTTGAACCCGTGCTGTTCGGTTTCGGTGCTGCTGGTTGCAGGGGATGTGGTCGTCATTTAGCCGACGGATCCTTCCATGCCCATTTCGATGAGCTTGTTGAGTTCGAGTGCGTATTCCATCGGGAGCTCACGGGCGATCGGCTCGATAAAGCCGCGCACGATCATGGCCATGGCCTCATCCTGCTCGAGGCCGCGGCTCATCAGGTAGAACAGCTGCTCCTCGGAGACCTTGGTGACCGTTGCCTCGTGACCCAGCTCGGCGTCATCCACACGAATGTCGATCGCCGGGTAGGTGTCCGAGCGGGAGATGCGGTCCACCAGCAGGGCGTCACAGGCCACGGTGTTCTTCGAGTGGTGCGCGTTGGCGTCCACCCGAACCTCACCGCGGTATCCGGCGCGGCCGCCACCGCGGGCGATGGACTTCGACAGGATGGTCGACTGAGTGTGCGGGGCCATGTGGATCATCTTGGCACCGGTGTCCTGGTGCTGACCGGGGCCGGCGAAGGCCACCGACAGGGTCTCACCCTTGGCGTGCTCACCGGTGAGGTAGATCGACGGGTACTTCATGGTGACCTTGGAGCCGATGTTGCCATCGATCCACTCCATGGTGGCGCCCTCTTCGGCGATGGCGCGCTTGGTGACCAGGTTGTACACGTTGGTCGACCAGTTCTGGATGGTCGTGTAGCGAACGCGGGCGTTCTTCTTCACGATGATCTCCACCACGGCCGAGTGCAGCGAGTCCGACTTGTAGATCGGGGCGGTGCAGCCCTCGATGTAGTGGACGTAGGAGCCCTCGTCGGCGATGATCAGCGTGCGCTCGAACTGACCCATGTTCTCGGTGTTGATCCGGAAGTAGGCCTGCAGCGGGATCTCCACGTGGACACCCTTGGGGACATACACAAACGAGCCACCCGACCACACGGCGGTGTTCAGCGCGGCAAACTTGTTGTCACCCGAGGGGATCACGGTACCGAAGTACTCCTCGAAGAACTCGGGGTGCTCACGGAGCGCGGTGTCGGTGTCCAGGAAGATGACACCCTGCTGCTCGAGGTCCTCGCGGATCTGGTGATACACCACCTCGGACTCGTACTGGGCGGCCACACCGGCGACCAGGCGCTGACGCTCGGCCTCGGGGATACCCAGCTTCTCGTAGGTGTTCTTGATGTCCTCGGGCAGGTCTTCCCAGGTCTGGGCCTGCTTCTCGGTCGAGCGGACGAAGTACTTGATGTTGTCGAAGTCGATGGCCGAGAGGTCGGCACCCCAGGCGGGCATCGGCTTGCGTTCGAAGATCTGCAGGGCCTTCAGGCGTCGCTGCAGCATCCAGTCCTGCTCGTTCTTGAGGTTCGAGATGTTGGCAACGACCTCTTTGGAGATTCCTCGTTTGGCGGATTGACCCGCCGCATCCGAGTCGGACCATCCGAATTCGTAAACTCCCAGGGAGTCCAATTCGGGACGGTCAATGAGCACGTCTGACATGTCTCTACCTCTTTTCTACCTGCCGGTAACAGAATTTCCGTACCTGGCATTCCCTCACGGTGATGCGCTATCAGGCGCGGGCATGAGAGGGGGGTGGCGCGAGACGCTCTCCGGCGTCTCTACAATTAGTTCAAGGGGGTTTCAGTACCTGGCCCGCGGCTGGCATGCAACGTGCCAAACGCAGACAACTACTCGAACTCTTCGTATTCTATAGGTTCCGGCATATTTCCGCATGGGTGATTACCGCGAGCCGCACCGTTAACTAAGGATGGGGACCGATTCCCGTGACCACGACCTCCCGGCCGACACCAAGCCTCTATCAGCGGATCACAAACTGGCTGCCGCAGAGCGTGAACCGACCGGTTCGTGTTTTTGCCTGGCTCTCGCTGATCTTCCAGACGGTGCTGATCGGCACCGGCGGCGCCGTGCGCCTAACCGGGTCGGGCCTCGGGTGCCCCACCTGGCCCAAGTGCACCCCCGAATCGCTGACCTCGACCCCGGAGATGGGGATCCACGGGATCATCGAGTTTGGTAACCGCACGCTCACCTTCGTGCTGGTGATCATCGCCATCGGCGCCTTCCTCTCGGTCTGGAACCTGCGTAAGCGGCGCCGCGACCTGTTCTGGCTGACCTTCGCCCAGGGCATGAGCATCCCGCTGCAGGCGGTGCTCGGCGGCATCGTGGTGCTGACCGGCCTGAACTCCTACCTGGTGGGTGCCCACTTTGTGATCTCCCTGGTGCTGGTGGGCCTGACCACCGCGCTGGTCTACCGCGTGTACCGCGGAGCCGCCGGCCCCAAGCGCAGCGCGGCGCCGTACCGGATCCTCACCCACATCATGACCTTCCTGGTTGCCCTGGCCGCGGTCATGGGCATCCTGACCACCGGATCGGGTCCGCACGCCGGCGACGCCAACGTGCCCCGCAACGGCCTGGACCCCGAGTTCATGCAGCACCTGCACTCCTGGCCCGGCTACCTGATGTTTGCCTCGACCGTCCTGATCCTGATCATCGGACTGCGCCTGCGCTACCCGGTGAAGCCGGTCATCTGGCTGCTGGTGGGACAGATCGCCCAGATCGTCCTGGGCATCGCCCAGTCCCGCCTGGGACTGCCGGAGATCATGGTGGGTACCCACATGGTCCTGGCCGGCGTTGTGATCGCCCTGGCCACCCGGGTCATGCTGGACACCCGCTCCTCGATCCCCGAGCCCGAGCAGGTGTCGGCCGAGCCGCAGGCGGCACGCGCCTAACCCGGCAACAATAAGGGGCGGTGGCTCCCTCTTCGGAGGGGGCCACCGCCCTTTTGTCTGGGTACCCACGGTCCCGATTCGGGCTCACGTTGGTTCACGAGCGCTGAACGTATGTGCAGCTAAATCGACCCGCCCGATACCCAAAGCGCGAAACGTGCTGCACGAACGTGCAGATTCGCCCTAGAAGTGCAGCAGCGGGTCAATCCCCACCGCGAGGAACACCAGGGTGAGATACGAGATCGAACCGTGGAACACACGCATCGGACTCGCCGCCGCACCGCGGATAGCGAGGTTGTACAGACGGTGTGTCTCGTAGATGAACCAGCCGCCGGCCAGTACCGCAACCACGCTATATACGATGCCCATGTTGCCCACCGGAATCAGCAGCAGCGAGCAGGCCACGGTGGCCCATGCGTAGAGGATGACCTGCAGGCCCACCTGGGCCCGACCGCGCACCACGGCGAGCATCGGGACACCCACCGAGCGGTAGTCCTCGCGGTACTTCATCGACAGCGGCCAGTAGTGCGGCGGGGTCCAGAGGAACACCACACCGAAGAGAATGAAGGGCTCCCAGGAGAGCGAACCGGTAACCGCCGACCAGCCGATCAGCACCGGGAAACAGCCCGCAATTCCGCCCCAGATGATGTTCTGAGCGGTGCGACGCTTGAGCCACAGCGTGTAGATCAGCACGTAGAAGGCGATGGCCGCGACCGAGAGTGCGGCGGCCAGTAGGTTGGTGGTGAGGGCCAGCCACACCGTGGAAACCACCGCCAGAACCCAGGAAAACACGAGCGCCTCGCGCGGGCTGACCTCTCCGGTCACAAGCGGTCGACCCTGAGTTCGGTTCATCACGCGGTCGATATCGCGGTCGAAATAGCAGTTGAACGCGCCGGCGGAACCCGCACTCAGCGCACCACCAATGACCGTGGCGAGGACCAGTCCGAGGGTCGGCAGACCACCCTGAGCGAGGATCATTACCGGGACCGTGGTCACCAGCAGAAGCTCCATAACACGGGGTTTTGTGAGCGCGATGTATGCACGCACCTTGCGCTTGGCACCGATCTTCTCGGTGGCGACGGGGGTCAACTCTGCGACGTCCATTAGTTCTATATACCTCTTCACTCGACTCGCCCATCCTACGGGATCGGTTTCGGGCGACCAACCGTGCACGCGCGCCCGAACTCCCCCGCTATCGGGAGCGGAACTCCCTATACTGGTAGACGCTCGCAATAACGCGACGCCTTTCCCCCGGTCCCGCACTTCGTTGTAGTGCCCGCCGCCGGGTGCGGCGCCGTGCGCGACACGCAGTTCGCTCAGCCACGGTGGCCAACCCAGGCCGCCGGGTTCGATTAGGAAAGGTCAATAATCTTGGCAGCTCTGAAGTGGGATCCCATCGACAACAAGGCGGTTAACACCGCTCGCGTTCTCGCGGCGGATGCCGTAGAAAAGGTCGGTAACGGCCACCCCGGAACGGCAATGAGCCTCGCACCGGTCGCCTACCTCCTCTTCCAGAAGGTCATGCACAAGGACCCGAGCGACCAGGATTGGCTGGGACGCGACCGCTTCGTGCTGTCGGTCGGCCACTCCTCCCTCACTCAGTACGTCCAGCTGTACCTCGGCGGATTCGGCCTGGAAAAGGCCGACATCGAGGCACTGCGCACCTGGGGCTCGAAGACCCCGGGTCACCCCGAATTTGGTCACACCGACCACGTTGAGATCACCACCGGTCCGCTGGGCCAGGGTCTCGCCTCGGCCGTGGGCTTCGCCTACGCCGCCCGCTACGAGCGTGGCCTGTTTGACCCCGAGGCCGAGGCCGGCACCAGCCCCTTCGACCACTTCGTGTACGTCGTTGCCGGAGACGGTGACCTGCAGGAGGGCGTGACCAGCGAGGCTTCCTCGCTGGCCGGTCACCAGGAGCTCGGCAACCTGATTGCCATTTACGACTCCAACCAGATCTCGATCGAGGACGACACCAACATCGCCTTCACCGAGGACGTCGCCAAGCGCTACGAGGCCTACGGCTGGGATGTGCGCATCGTCGACTGGAAGAAGAACGGCGAGTACGTCGAGGACGTTCAGGAACTGAACGACACCATCGAGGCTGCCAAGGCTGAGACCAAGAAGCCCTCGCTGATCATCCTCAAGACCATCATTGGTTACCCCTCCCCCAAGAAGCAGAACTCCGGTGGCATCCACGGCTCCAAGCTGGGTGCCGAGGAGCTCGCCGCGCTGAAGACCGTTGTGGGCTTCGACCCGGAGCAGAGCTTCCAGGTGGACGAGGACGTCATCGAGCACACCCGCGGTGCCGTGGCACGCGGTGCCGAGCTGCACGCAGCATGGCAGGTTCGCTTTGACGCCTGGGCCGCCGCAAACCCCGAGCGCGCCGAGCTGCTGGCTCGCCTCGAGGCTGGCGAACTGCCCGCCGACATCGAGTCCGCTCTGCCGGTCTTCGAGGGTGGCTCGTCGGTTTCGACCCGTGTTGCCTCGGGTAAGGTCATCAACGGCCTCGCCTCGGTGCTGCCCGAGCTGTGGGGTGGCTCCGCCGACCTCGCCGGTTCGAACAACACCACCATCGAGGGTGCCCCCTCGTTCGTGCCCGCCGAGCACTCCACCAACGCGTGGACCGGTAACGACTACGGTCGCGTCCTGCACTTCGGTATCCGTGAGCACGCCATGGGCGCAATCATGAACGGTATCGCCCTGCACGGTAAGACCCGCGTCTTCGGTGGAACCTTCCTGCAGTTCGCCGACTACATGCGTCCCGCCGTCCGTCTGGCCGCCCTGATGAACATCGCTCCGATCTTCGTCTGGACCCACGACTCGATCGCCCTCGGCGAAGACGGTCCGACCCACCAGCCGGTTGAGCACCTCGCAGCGCTCCGCGCCATCCCGAACCTGGACATCATCCGTCCGGCCGACGCCAACGAGACCGCTCACGCGTGGTTCGAGATGCTCAAGCGTCACACCGCACCGCAGGGTATCGCCCTGTCGCGTCAGAACCTCCCCGTGTACGCACGTGGCGAGGGTGCTGCCGAAGGCGAGACCTTCGCATCGGCATCGCTGACCGCTCGCGGCGCCTACACCCTGCTGGAGGCTCCGAACGGCACCCCCGAGGTACTGCTGATCGCCACCGGTTCCGAGGTGCAGCTGGCCGTTGAGGCTCGCACCGCACTGGCAGCCGAGGGCATCCAGGCCCGCGTCGTCTCGGTCCCCTCGCTTGAGTGGTTCGCCGAGCAGGACGCCGCCTACCAGGAGTCGGTACTCCCGGCAGCTATCACCGCTCGCGTTTCGGTTGAGGCCGGTATCGCCCTCACCTGGCGGGGAATTGTTGGCGACCGTGGACGTTCCATCTCCCTGGAGCACTTCGGTGCTTCGGCAGATGAGAAGACCCTGTACACCAAGTTTGGTATCACGACCGAGGCCGTTGTGGCCGCGGCCAAGGACTCGCTCAACGCGTAGGCGTTGAACAGGAAAGAAGAAGATTCAATGACTAACGAACGTACCGCCGCCCTGTCCGAGGCCGGCGTCAGCATCTGGCTTGACGACCTGTCCCGCGGACGCATCCAGTCCGGCAGCCTGCAGGCCCTGATCGCCGAGAAGAACGTTGTCGGCGTGACCACCAACCCGACCATCTTCGCCGGTGCCCTGAGCAACGGTGAGAGCTATGCCGAGCAGGTTGCCGAGCTCAAGGCTGCCGGTGTTGACGCATCGAAGGCTGTCTTCGAGATCACCACCGACGACGTTGCCGCCGCAAGCGACATCTTCGCCGACATCTACGCCTCCTCCAAGGGCTTCGATGGCCGCGTCTCGATCGAGGTCGAGCCGGGCTTCGCTCACGACGCCGCCGCGACCATCGCGCAGGCCAAGGAGCTGTGGGCCAAGGTCAACCGCCCCAACGCCATGATCAAGATCCCCGCGACCGTTGAGGGCCTCGAGGCCATCACCGCCGTGATCGCCGAGGGCATCAGCGTCAACGTGACCCTGATCTTCTCGCTCGAACGCTACCGCGCCGTGGTCAACGCCTACCTGGCCGGTCTCGAGCAGGCCAAGGCCAAGGGCATCGACATCTCGGGCATCCACTCGGTTGCCTCGTTCTTCGTGTCGCGCGTGGACAGCGAGATCAACGCTCGCCTGGACGCCGTGGGCACCCCCGAGGCCGTGGCCCTGAAGTCGAAGGCCGGCGTTGCCAACGCTCAGCTGGCCTACGAGGCCTTCGAGCAGGAGTTCGCCTCCGAGCGTGCCGCCGGTCTGCTGGCCGCCGGTGCAAACAAGCAGCGTCCGCTGTGGGCTTCGACCGGTGTCAAGGATGCCGCTCTGCCCGACACCCTGTACGTGACCGAGCTGGTTGCCGCCGGTGTTGTCAACACCATGCCGGAGAAGACCCTCGAGGCTACCGCCGACCACGGCGTCATCACCGGTGACACCGTGACCGTGGCCTACGCCGCCGCTCACGAGATCATGGACGCCGTAGCCGCCGCAGGCGTGTCCTACGACGAGGCCACCGCTCAGCTCGAGAAGGAAGGCGTTGAGAAGTTCATCGTCTCCTGGAACGAACTGCTGGACACCGTGAACGCAGCTCTGGAGGCTTCGAAGTGAGCTTCGAAATCCACCTCTCCGGCACCGTCAAGGTAGCCGTAGTAGAAGCCGTTCCCACCCTGGTGGCCGACCTGGTCGCCTCGGGTATCACCGCCCAGAACCCCACCCTGTGGGGCGCGGACGCCGAGGCCGAGTCCTCCATCCGTCTGGGCTGGACCGAGGCCGTTTCGGTCTCGCGTCCGCTGGTGGCCCCGATCATCGAGCTGCGCGACAAGCTGCGCGCAGCCGGCGTGAACCACATCGTGCTGGGTGGCATGGGCGGGTCCTCGCTGGCCCCCGAGGTCATCACCAACACGCTGGACGCTCCGCTGACCATCCTGGACTCGACCGCTCCCGGTCAGATCCTGGCCGCGCTGAACGACCGCCTGGAGACCAGCGCCCTCGTGGTGTCCTCCAAGTCGGGTTCGACCGTGGAGACCGACAGCCAGCGTCGCGCCTACGAGGCTGCGTTCACCGCGGTGGGCATCGACCCGACCGAGCGCATCATCGTGGTCACCGACCCGGGTTCCCCGCTGGACAAGTCCGCACGTGAGGCCGGTTACACCGTCTTCAACGCGGACCCCAACGTGGGTGGCCGCTACTCGGCCCTGACCGCCTTCGGTCTGGTCCCCGCCGGTCTCGCCGGTGCGGACATCGACGAGCTGCTCAACGAGGCCGAGGCCATCTCGGTTGAGCTCGCCGTGGACAACGAGACCAACCCGGGCCTGGTGCTCGGTGCGGCCATCGCATTCCGCAGCAAGCTGGGCATCGTCACCGACGGCAGCCACATCGTCGGTTTCGGCGACTGGGTGGAGCAGCTGATCGCCGAGTCCACCGGAAAGCTCGGCACCGGCGTCCTGCCGGTTGTGCTCGAGCCGCTCTCGACCGAGGTAACCGCGGACTACGCGGACACCCAGATCGTGCGCCTGGTGGACAACGCCCACACCCACTTCGACAACCACGCACGCGAGGGTGAAATCCTCGTCAGCGGCAGCCTCGGCGCTCAGCTGCTGGTGTGGGAGTACGCGGTGGTTGTGGCCGGTCGCCTGCTGGGGATCAACCCCTTCGACCAGCCCGACGTGGAGTCCGCTAAGATCGCTACCCGCGGTCTGCTGGACTCCCGCCCCGAGCCCACCGCGCCCGCATTTGTGGACGCCGGTATCGAGGTGCGCGGCCCGGCCGAGATCATCGGCTCCGCCACCACCGTCCGCGAGGTTCTGGATGCCCTCATCGGCACCCTGCCCGAGGATGGCTACTTCTCCGTGCAGGCCTACGTAGACCGTGTCGCCAACCCGCAGCTGCAGGGTGTCCGCGACCAGTTCGCCGCGGTAACCGGTCGTCCGGTCACCTTCGGTTGGGGCCCGCGCTTCCTGCACTCGACCGGTCAGTTCCACAAGGGCGGACCGGCCGTGGGCGTGTTCCTGCAGATCACCGAGACCGCCCCCGCGGACCTCGAGATCCCGGAGCGTCCGTTCACCTTCGGTGAGCTGATTGCCGCTCAGGCGCAGGGTGACGCAAGCGTACTGGCCGACCACGGTCGTCCCGTCGTAACCCTCACCCTGACCGACCCGGCCAGCACCATCGAAACCCTGTTCGCCGCCATCGCGCGCTAACAACCCCTCGCAAAACCTTCTAGGAGTCCCATGTCCCCCGTGGATATTACGCCGGAGTTTAATCCGCTCCGGCTGAGCTCGGACCGGCGATTGAACCGAATCGCCGGCCCGAGCGGACTGGTCATCTTTGGTGTTACCGGAGACCTGTCACGTAAGAAACTCATGCCGGCCGTTTACGACCTGGCGAACCGTGGGCTGTTGCCCCCGGGCTTCTCCCTGGTCGGGTTCGCCCGCCGTGATTGGGAAGACCAGGACTTCATGCAGGTAGTGCACGACTCGGTCCGGGAGCACTCCCGGACCGAGTTCCGGGAAGAGGTGTGGGACCAGCTTGCGCAGGGTATCCGCTTCGTTCCCGGAGAGTTCGATGACAACGAGGCATTTGACCGCCTCAAGCAGACCGTGGAGACCCTGGACCGTGAACGCGGCACCATGGGTAACTACGCGTTCTACCTGTCGATCCCGCCGAAGGCCTTCCCGGTTGTGACCGAGCAGCTGCGCCGCTCGGGCCTGGCCGACCAGAAGGAAGGCTCCTGGCGTCGTGTGGTCATCGAGAAGCCGTTTGGTTCGGACCTGAAGACCGCCCGCGAGCTCAACGCCGTGGTCGAGTCCGTGTTCCCCGCCGACTCGGTCTTCCGCATCGACCACTACCTCGGTAAGGAAACCGTTCAGAACATCCTGGCGCTGCGTTTCGCCAACCAGATGTTCGAGCCGCTGTGGAACGCCAACCACGTAGACCACGTACAGATCACCATGGCCGAGGACATCGGCGTGGGTGGTCGTGCCGGATACTACGACGGTATTGGTGCCGCCCGCGACGTGATCCAGAACCACCTGCTCCAGCTGCTCGCGCTGACCGCGATGGAAGAGCCCAACTCGTTTGACGCCGCAGACCTGCGTGCCGAGAAGGAGAAGGTCCTCTCCGCCGTGCGTCTGCCCGCAGACCTGGCAACCGCTACCGCCCGCGGCCAGTACGCCGGCGGATGGCAGGGTGGCGAACAGGTTCCCGGCTTCCTCGATGAGGACGGCATGAACCCCGAGTCGATCACCGAGACCTACGCCGCGATGCGCCTGGACATCAACACCCGTCGCTGGGCCGGTGTGCCCTTCTACCTGCGTGCGGGTAAGCGTCTGGGTCGTCGTGTGACCGAGATTGCCGTTGTCTTCAAGCGTGCACCGCAGTACCTGTTCGAGGAGAGCCAGACCGCCGAGCTCGGCCAGAACGCCCTCGTGATCCGCGTCCAGCCGGACGAGGGTGTCACGATCCGTTTCGGTTCGAAGGTTCCCGGCGCCAGCACTCAGGTGCGCGATGTGACTATGGACTTCGGTTACGGTCACGCGTTCACCGAGGCGAGCCCCGAGGCCTACGAGCGTCTGATTCTCGACGTTCTCCTGGGCGACCCGCCCCTGTTCCCGCGCCACGAGGAGGTTGAGCTCTCCTGGAAGATCCTCGACCCGATCGAGGAGTTCTGGGCCGCAGAGGGTGGCCCGCTTGATCAGTATCAGCCCGGATCCTGGGGACCGGCTTCGGCCGACGAACTCCTGCAGCGTGACGGCCGGAATTGGAGACGCCCATGATCGTCGAACTGCCCGACACCACCGTCAGTGCGGTGGCTAAGCGCCTGGTAACCCTGCGCGAAGACGGCGGAGCCGTCGCCCTGGGTCGCGTGCTGACCCTGGTGATCAGCTCCGAGCACGGTCAGGAAGAGGATGCAATTCACGCCGCCAATGAGGCATCGCGTGAGCACCCGATGCGTGTGATCGTGGTCTCCAACGAGGTCACCCCCGGTACCGTGGATCGTCTGGACGCGGAGATCCGCGTCGGTGGCGACGCCGGTGCCAGCGAGGTCATCATCCTCAGCGTCTTCGGCGCGGTCGCGACCAGCGAGGAATCGCTGATCACCGGCCTGCTGCTGCCGGACGCTCCGGTTGTGGCCTGGTGGCCCGGCAAGGCTCCGGCCGACGTGGCGCACACCGCGCTGGGTCGCATGGCGCAGCGCCGGATCACCGACGCCTCGATCGGTGAGGACGTGCTGGCCACGCTGAACACGCGTGCCACCACCTACACCGCCGGTGACACCGACTTCGCGTGGACCCGTCTGACCCTGTGGCGTGCTCAGCTCGCCGCGGCGCTGGACCAGCCGCCGTATGAGCCGGTCACCAAGGTGATCGTCTCGGGTGCCTCCGACTCCCCCTCGACCATCCTGCTGGCCGCCTGGCTGCGCCGTGCGCTGCAGGCTCCGGTGGAGCAGGTCGAGACCGAGCGCGGTTCGCACGACACCGGAATTCACTCGGTGACCCTCGTGCGCGACAGCGGTGAGGTGTCGATCGTTCGTCCGTTCACCAGCACGTCGGCTACGCTGAAGCTGCCGGGTCAGCCCGAGCACGAAATTGCTCTGCCCCGCCGCAGCCTGCGCGACTGCCTCGCCGAGGAACTGCGCCGGCTCGACCCGGACGCACTGTACGGCGATGTAATCACCACCGGACTGGCCGAACTGCTGGCCGAGTCCACCACGAAGTAAAGTAAGGGATCAACGATGACCAACGAACGCCGCGTCCTCATTCATAAGGATGCAGAAGCGCTGACGGCCTCCCTGGCCGCACGCTTCCTCACCAAGACCCTCGACCTGCTCGACGAATACGATCGTGTAAACGTTGTGCTGGAGGGTGGCCGTGTGGGGATCGCGGTGCTCGAATCCATCAATGCTTCCGCCGCGCGCGACAGCGTTGACTGGTCTCGTGTTCACTTCTGGTGGAGCGACGAGCGCTTTGTGCCCGCCGGCCACGAGGACCGCAACGATGTGAAGGCGTATTCGGCTCTGCTGGATCACCTGACCATCCCGGCCGAGAACATTCACCCGATGCCCGCATCGGATGCCGGACTCGACCTGGATGCCGCCGCGGTCGCGTATGCCGAGGAGCTGGCTCGTTTCGCCGATGGCGACTCGAACCTGCCCCGCTTCGACATCACCTTCCTGGGTGTCGGGCCCGACGGTCACACCGCCTCGCTGTTCCCCGGTTTCACCGAGGTACTGGACAAGGACCACACGGTCCTGCCGGTACGCAACTCGCCGAAGCCGCCGAGCGAGCGACTGACCCTGACCCGTACCGCGATCAACACCTCCCGCCGCGTGTGGGTGGAGCTGGCCGGTGCGGAGAAGGCGTCGCCGCTGGGTCTCGCCCTGGCCGGTGCATCCTATGCGGATGTGCCGATCGCGGGTGTCAAGGGCCGTCGTCGCACCGTCTTCTTCGTGGATGAGGCTGCTGCCTCGGAGGTTCCCGAAGACCTGATCGCTCAGTCCTACTAGGGTCCCTCAACACCGCGGCCCCCGTTCCTTTTGGGAACGGGGGCCGCGGTGTTTTTATTATGCTGCTAGGCCTCGTGGTAGCGGCGCACGGTCTCGCGCAGCGCATCGGCGTGAGTATAGATCTCGGTGGGGTGTTCGATCGGGATGCGGGTCTCGTTCTTGTCCGCGTCAATCAGGCCCAGGTACTTCTGGGCGCGGTTGAAGTGCAGGCGGGCGATCGGCTTGCGGTTGTTGTCATCGAACAGGATCGCGAAGTACGACTTGGCGTCCCGGTATACCACCCGGTCCACGTCCACATCCGAGCACACGATCGCGCGCACGATGTGGTACCCCTCAAGCTCCTCCAGCGTGGTGACGATGCCGTCATCCTCGGCCTCTCCCCCGCCCGCCTCGGATACCTCGTTAGTGGGTTCGGGATCCTCGTCTTCGATCCGGGTGATCGGCAACGGCCGTGCGCTCCCCAGAGCCGATTTCAGGCGCTCGTTCACCTGATCGTTGAGGTACTGCCCGGCGGCCTTGGTGACCAGCCCGCGGAACTGCTCACGCACCTTCTGGGTGATCACGCCGTCGTATACGCGGCTGGTGAGGAAGCGCACCCACTCGTCATCGGGCTCACGGAACTGTCGACCGATCACCCGCTTGATCTGGCCGATGTACTTCAACTCCCCGGCGGCGCTGATGATCGAATCGAGGTCAAAATCGGTTTTGGTGAGCTTCTGCAGCTCCCCCACGATGCTCTCGTCGATGTCCAACAGGTCCAGGACCAGGAACGGCTTCTCGTCCATCCGGTTCGGGGCGTCGATGTCGGAGTAGAAGTTGTAGGTAACCCCGTTCGTGAGCACCGCGATCCGGGCACTGGTCACCGCGAAATAGCGGAAGAGCTGCGAGGCGTTTTCCAGGTTGAGTGGCGCACCGGCCTTCTTGCACTCGATCAGCATCTGGATCTCCCCATCCTGCATGATCGCGTAGTCGATCTTCTCGCCCTTTTTGATCCCCACATCCGCCGTGAACTCGGGAATCACCTCGAGTGGATTGAAGACGTCATAACCAAGAACGGTCGCGATGAACGGCATAATGAACGCGTTCTTCGTGGCTTCCTCGGTCGCAATCTGCTGGTGCTGATCCCGCACCTTTTCGGCGAGGGCGGCAAGGCGCGGCAAGAGTTCCATGTGTTCCTTTTTCACAAAAATGGGTGGATGCCGCCATGCTATCGTTCGTGCCCTCAGCTTCGTGACCCTCGTTTGTGGGCATGCAAAAGCGCCCCGGGAGTTTCCTCCCGGGGCGCTTCTGGCGATAAAACTACTTCTTAGGGGCCGCGGTACCGCGACGCTCCCGCAGGGCGGTCAGCGCGTCCTCGAGCAGCGAGGCGGCTTCCTCCTCGGTGCGACGCTCCTTCACGTACGCGAGGTGGGTCTTATAGGGCTCAAGCTTCGCCAGAGCCGGCGGGTTTTCCTTGTCCCGGCCGGCGGGCAGACCGCTGGTGGGGCTGTCGATGGTCTCGGGGATCTCCTCGTCGGGCAGGTTTGCCGCGAAGTACCGAACCGTCTGGTTGCCCAGTGCGTCCCAGTAGGACACCGCCACGCGGTCGGCGTGGAAGCCGTGGTCCTGTTCACCCATGGGGCCCGCACCAACGCGAGAACCCCGAATTGCACTACCTCCGGTAGCCATGTTTACTCCTTGTACCGCTCAGACTTAGAAATGCAGAGTGCGGAAAGCTAGATAACCGACTGGAACTTCGTGATCAGGCCCAGGGCCACGATCGACACGAACCAGACCAGACCCAGGATCACGGTGATCCGGTTCAGGTTACGCTCGGCCACACCGGATGCACCGAGGTTCGACGAAACACCGCCACCGAACATGTCGGAAAGACCGCCTCCGCGACCCTTGTGCAGCAGGATGAGGAAGGTGAGCAGGAGGCTGGTAATGCCCAGCAGCACCTGCAGTACGATCTGAAGAATCTCCACGAAGGACCTTTCATGTGCCGAACGCGCATCCACGCGAACCGGTCAAGTATAACGTGACCGCAAACCAGGTTCGCGGTCGTACGGAATCAGCTTATCGCTTCCGGAGCCCTTTCGGGACCAGGCGACGCGCTTCACATACGAATCGGTCCCGGCATTTCTGCCGGGACCGAAAATTCGTGGGTGAACTAGCTGCCGACGTGCTGGCGGAAGCGCACGATACCGGCAAACTCGTCCACGTCGAGGCTGGCGCCACCAACCAGGGCACCATCCACGTTGGGCTCACGCATGAACCCGGCGATGTTTGCGGCCTTGACCGAACCACCGTAGAGGATCCGGGTGCGGTCGGCGATCGCGTCACCCAGGCGAGCGCGCAGGCTCTCGCGCAGCGCGGCACAGACCTGCTCGGCCTGCTCCGGGGTCGCGGCCTTGCCCGAGCCGATGGCCCAGACGGGCTCATAGGCCACCACGATGTCCGAGTCGGCCGAGACGGAGGCCAGGGCCTCCTCCAGCTGAGCAACCGGAACGGCGCTCGGGCCGTGCTTTTCGAGGTCCTCGGCGGTCTCACCGACGCAGATCACGGGAACCAGGTTGTGTTTGAGGGCGGCGGCGGTCTTGGCCGCCACCACGTCGTCACCCTCGTTGTGCAGGGTACGACGCTCGGAGTGACCGATGATCACGTACTGTGCGTCGAGCTTGGCCAGGAAGGCGGCCGAGATCTCGCCGGTGTACGCTCCGGACTCCTGGGTCGATACGTCCTGCGCACCGAAGTTGATCTTCAGCTTGTCGGCGGCGATCAGGGTCTGGACACTACGCAGGTCGGTGAAGGGCGGGAATACCGCAACCTCGGCGTCGGCCCCGTTGTGCTTGGCGTCATCCAGGGCCCAGGCGAGCTTCTGAACAAACGCGATGGCCTGGAGGTGATCCAGGTTCATCTTCCAGTTACCCGCAATGAGCGGGGTACGGGTGGCTACCATCCGAGGACCTCCAGTCCAGGCAGGCGCTTTCCCTCGAGGAATTCGAGGCTCGCGCCACCGCCGGTTGAAATGTGGCCAAACTGATCGTCAGCAAAGCCGAGTGCGCGTACGGCGGCGGCGGAGTCGCCACCACCCACCACGCTGAGGCCGTCCACCTGGGTGAGGGCCTCGGCGACCGCACGGGTTCCCCCGGCGAACGCATCAAATTCAAAGACGCCCATCGGGCCGTTCCAGAACACGGTCTTGGAACCGGCGATTGCCTGGGCGAATGCGGCGGCGGTGTCCGGACCGATGTCCAGTCCGATGCCGGCGGCACCAAAGGCGGTGTCCTCGATGGACTCGACCGGGCGAACCTCATGTGCGGCGTCGGCGGCGAACTTCTCGGCGACGATCACATCGGTGGGCAGCACAATCTCCACGCCGAGCTTCTCGGCCTCGGCCAGGTAGCCCAGCACGGTGTCGATCTGGTCGGCCTCAAGCAGGCTCGAACCGACCTTGTAGCCGCGAGCGGCCAGGAAGGTGAAGAGCATGCCGCCACCGATCAGCAGACGGTTGACCCGCGGAAGCAGGTGGCCGATCACGCCGAGCTTGTCGGAGACCTTCGAACCACCCAGCACCACCGCGTAGGGGCGCTCGGGGGTTTCGGTGAGGCGATCCAGCACATCCAGCTCGGCGGCAATCAGTAGGCCGGCCGCGCTGGGCAGCAGACCGGCGAGCTCATACACGCTCGCCTGCTTACGGTGCACAACACCGAAGCCATCGGAGACAAAGGCGTCTCCGAGCTGCGCCAGCGAGGCCGCGAAGGCGGCGCGCTCGGCGTCGTCCTTCGCGGTCTCACCGGCGTTGAAGCGCAGGTTTTCCAGCAGCGCAACGGATCCGTTCTCGAGGCCCGCGACGGCCTCTGCGGCGGAAGCACCGATGGTGTCCGACGCGAAGGCCACCTCACGGCCCAGCAGCTCACTCAAACGAGCGGCCACCGGCGCGAGGCTAAAGCGGTCCTCCGGCTCGCCCTTGGGGCGGCCGAGGTGGGAAACAATCACAACCCGCGCACCACGCTCGATGAGCGTGTTGAGCGTGGGCAGGGACGCACGGATGCGGCCGTCATCGGTGATCTTGCCCTCCGACAGGGGGACGTTCAGATCACAGCGGACGATCACGCGCTTACCGGCGAGATCTCCCAGGGATTCCAGAGTACGAAGCGTCATGCTCGCGGGGTTCCTTTGCTGCTAGGTGGTGGTTAGAGCTTATCCGCGACGAAGACCGTGAGGTCTACCAGACGGTTGGAGTAGCCCCACTCGTTGTCGTACCAGGACGACAGCTTGACCTGCTTGCCCTGGACGCGCAGCAGACCGGCGTCGAAGATCGAGGAGTGCGGGTCGGTCACGATGTCGCTGGACACGATCTCGTCCTCGGTGTACTTCAGGATGCCCTTGAGCGGACCCGACTCGGCAGCAGCCTTGTAGGCGGCCTTGATCTCGTCGATGGTGAGCTCACGCGAGGTGGTCACGGTCAGGTCGGTGATCGAACCGGTGGGTACCGGAACGCGCAGAGCGAAGCCATCCAGCTTGCCCTTGAGCTCGGGCAGAACCAGGCCGATAGCCTTGGCGGCACCGGTCGAGGTCGGCACGATGTTGACGGCTGCGGCGCGGGCGCGACGCAGGTCGCCGTGCGGGCCGTCCTGGAGGTTCTGGTCGGCGGTGTACGCGTGCACGGTGGTCATCAGACCGGTCTCGATGCCGAAGTTGTCGTTGAAGACCTTCGCCAGCGGAGCCAGGCAGTTGGTGGTGCAGGACGCGTTGGAGATGATGTGGTCGGTCTCCGGGTTGTACTCGTGCTCGTTGACACCCATCACGAAGGTCGCGGCGTCGCCCGAGGCGGGAGCCGAGATCAGAACCTTCTTGGCACCGGCGTCGATGTGCTTCTGAGCCAGCTCAGCCTTGGTGAAGAAGCCGGTGGACTCGATCACGATGTCCACGCCCAGCTCGCCCCAGGGCAGGTTGGCGGGGTCGCGCTCGGCGAAGGACTTGATGGCCTTGCCGTTGACAACGATTTCGTTCTCGTTGTAGGTGACCTCGGCGTCGAGGCGACCGGTGATGGAGTCGTACTTCAGGAGGTGCGCGAGGGTCTTGTTGTCGGTCAGGTCGTTCACGGCGACGATCTCGATGTTGCTGCCCTTTGCGAGGGCGGCGCGGAAGTAGTTACGGCCAATACGGCCAAAGCCGTTGATACCGATCTTGACGGTCAAAGGATTTCTCCTGTCGCTGGAGCGCCGAAGCGCTGCTATTTTTCTGTGGTGAACAGTGCGCAAACGAAAAAGCCCCGGACAGCGAGTGCTATCCGGGACTTCTCTGTCCCTTAAGACAGTACCAGGAGTCCGTTTGCGTTCGAGCGTGCGTTTTCGAAGCGCAGCTGCACGTTTTCCCAGTCCACGATGGTCCAGAACGCCTTCACGTAGTCGGCGCGGACGTTGCGGTAGTCCAGGTAGTAAGCGTGCTCCCAGACGTCGAGCATCAGGATCGGAATGATCCCGGCCGGGAAGTTAGCCTGCTGGTCGAAGAACTGCTGAACGATCAGCTGCTGACCCACTGCATCCCAGGCCAGAACGGCCCAGCCGGAGCCCTGGACACCCAGTGCGGCGGCGGTGAAGTGAGCCTGGAACTTGTCAAACGATCCGAAGAAGTCGTTGATTGCACTCTCCAGCTCGCCGACGGGCTTGTCGCCACCATCCTTGGACAGGTTGGTCCAGAAGATCGAGTGGTTGATGTGTCCGCCGAGGTTGAACGCGAGGTCCTTCTGCAGCTTGTTGACGTTCGCGAGGTTGCCGGAGTCACGCGCTTCGGCGAGCTGCTCCAGGGCGGTGTTGGCGCCGGTTACATACGCCTGGTGGTGCTTCGAGTGGTGGAGCTCCATGATGGCACCGCTGATGGCGGGCTCCAGAGCGCCGTAGTCGTAGCCCAGGTCGGGAAGGGTGTAAATAGCCATAAACCTATCTCCTCTTGTGTGGGGTTCGTGCTCAGTGTGACGAACCACTGAGTCACATAACTCAGCCTATCGGGGGCAACCGCCGGTTGCCCCCGAATATTTCTCGATATCGAGAAAAAAGCCGAAACTACGCGTCGATGTCGACCGGAAGGTTGGCCTCGGTACCGGGGATGCCCTTGTCCGAGGCACGCTTGTCGGCCATGGCCAGCAGGCGTCGAATACGTCCGGCAATCGCGTCCTTGGTCATCGGCGGCTCGGCGTGCTGACCCAGCTCGTCGAGGCTGGCCTCGCGGTGGCTCAGACGCAGCTGGCCGGCGTACTTGAGGTGATCGGGGATCTCGTCCCCGAGGATCTCGATTGCGCGCTCCACGCGGGCACAGGCGGCCACGGCGGCCTGGGCCGAACGGCGCAGGTTAGCGTCATCGAAGTTCACCAGGCGGTTGGCGGTGGCACGCACCTCGCGGCGCTGACGCAGAGCCTCCCACTCGGCCACGGTTCCCGCGGCACCCATCGCGATCAGCATGGCGCCGATGGCCTCGCCGTCGCGGATGACCACGCGGTTAATGCCGCGCACCTCGCGGGCCTTGGCGGGAATGCCGAGGCGACCCGCGGCACCCACCAGGGCCATCGCGGACTCGCCGGTCGGGCAGGTGATCTCCAGGGCCGCGCTGCGACCCGGGTCGGTGAGGGTTCCTCGGGCGAGGAAGGCACCGCGCCAGATGGCGGCGAGCTCCTCGCGGCCACCGGTGGTCAGCCGGTTGGGCAGTCCGCGTACGGGACGGCGACGCTGGTCCATGAGTCCGGTCTGACGGGCGAGGGTCTCGCCGTCCAGCACGCGGATGAGGAAGAACTCATTCCGGCGCGATCCCGAGGGGGCCATCCGGCCGGCCTCGCTGCGGATGCCGAAGAGCTCGGCCAGGTCCTTACGAACCCGGCGTACGAGCTCGGGGGTGTCAACCTCGGCCTCAATGGCCAGTCGCTGGTTAATCAGGTGAAGTCCGCCACTAAAGCGCAGGATGCTGGTGAGCTCCGCAGCGCGCACGGTTGTCTTGGGTGAGACAACCGAGGTGAGTTCTTTCTTGACCTCGTCGGTCAATGCCACGCGTGTTCCAATCGTTGAATCTCTGAAAGGGTAAGTTCTGCCCGGTACTACTCGCGCCCCAGGTCGCGGTGAGACAGGCTCACTGCGACGCCCGGAGACGCGGCCAGGGCAGCGGCAATCTTGGTCGCGATGGCGACGGAACGGTGTTTACCACCCGTACAGCCGATCGCGAGCATGGCGTGCCGCTTGTTTTCACGCTGGTAGCCGGCAAGTACCGGCTCCAGCACGTTCAGGTAGCCGGAGACGAATTCCTCGACTCCAGGCTGGGAGAGCACGTATTCGCTGACCGCAGCATCCTGCCCGGTAAGGGGGCGTAGCTCCGGCACCCAGAAGGGGTTCGGAATAAAACGTGCATCTGCAACCATATCGGCGTCCGGCGGTAATCCATATTTGAAACCAAAACTCATTACCGTGAGCGTGACGCCGGGGGTGCCTTCGGCCGCGAAATAGTCGCGAACCTTACCGCCCAATTGGTGGACATTCAGCTCCGAGGTATCGATCACCAGGTCACTGGATTCACGAATTGTGGCCAAACGTGCACGTTCGGATGCAATTCCGTCCAACGTGGTGCCGCCACCCTGCAGCGGATGCGGCCGGCGGACCGCTTCGAAGCGACGAACCAGCACCGCATCCGACGCGTCGAGGAACAAAACACGCAACAGCGTGCCCTCGCGCAGGCTCTGGATCATCGACTGGAGGTCGCCAAAGAAGTCTCGGCCACGTACGTCGACGATCACGGCGATCTTGGGGATCGCCCCCTCGGCCCGTTCGGCGAGGTCGATCAGGGGTCGCAGCATCTGCGGCGGAAGATTGTCCACCACGTACCAGGAGAGGTCTTCGAGGGCATTGGCCACGGTCGATCGCCCCGCACCGGACATGCCGGTAACGATGAGCACCTCTTGCTGGGGTGTTCCTTCGGCTTGGACGTTCATGACCTGCCCTTTCTGCCCCGTCTTGGTTCGTGGGCATCGTCTAGCATATCCGGCGCGGCGCACTTCCGTGGGATCCCACGTGCCCCGTTCGAGGGGCAGGACGCGCCCGAGCATGGCTACGGCGTGTCGCCCCGGATTTCCGGGGAAGTGTGCGTCGGGCGTGGCGTCGAGCTTATCCCGGACCACCCGGGAAGGGAAGGCCCGG
Organism: Mycetocola sp. BIGb0189; assembly: GCF_024810155.1. NCBI lineage: Bacteria > Bacillati > Actinomycetota > Actinomycetes > Micrococcales > Microbacteriaceae > Mycetocola > Mycetocola sp. BIGb0189. The sequence goes on along the minus strand of NZ_JANUED010000006.1, from coordinate 143,549 downwards.
TCGCCCACGCGGCACGCATCCGGAAAAACCCCAGGATATCTGATGCAATGTATCATCCCTGACCATCGGTTAGGGCCCACCAGATGCGGCCGCGGGACGCCAACGACACACGCGACGAGGGCCCGCATCGGATCGATACGGGCCCTCAAAAGTGGAAAAACCGTGGGGAAACTCCCAGGGATTTGCCTCCAAAATTTATGTTTCGCGCGGCGCCGCCAGCGTGGAAACGATGGTTTCGGCCAGCGTCTCCCCCACACCGGGCACCTCGGAAATGGCCACGGCATCGGCCTCCCGCAGCCGCGTCACCGATCCGAAATGCTTCAGCAGCGCCGAAATTCGGGCGGGTCCCAGCCCGGGAATCTCACCCAGAATGGTGGTGATATCGCGTTTGCGCCGGGAGCGTTGATGGGTAATCGCGAAGCGGTGAGCCTCGTCACGCAGACGCTGAATCAGGAACAGTGCCTCGCTGTTGCGGGGCAGAATCACCGGGTAATCGCTATCGGGCAGCCACAGCTCCTCGAGGCGCTTAGCAATCCCGGCGAGCTGGATTCCGGTCTGTCCCGAGTCCTCCAGCGCCCGCTTGGCGGCGGCCACCTGGGGCTGTCCGCCGTCCACGATCAACAGCTGCGGCGGATAGGCAAACTTCTTGGGCTTGGCCACGATCTCCGAGGCCAGCGCCAGCGCCTCGGCGTCGGTACCCGCGCCGGTGGACTCGTCCAACCCTGCGGCCAGGGCCGCCTCCAACACCGGCTCCTCGGGCTCGTTCAGGTATGCCAGGCGACGCGAGAGCACCTGATAGAGCGAGTCGGTGTCATCGGTGGATTCGGCGACGTTAAAGCGACGGTACTGGTCCTTGCGCGGCAGACCATCCTCGAACACCACCATCGACGCCACGATGTTGGTGCCCTGTAGGTGCGAGGCGTCATAACACTCGATGCGCAGCGGGGCCTGGTCCATTCCGATGGCCTCCTGGATATCGGCCAGGGCCTGCGAGCGGGCGGCAAAGTCGGCCGTCCGTCGGGTCTTATAGAGCTTGAGTGTGCCGGCCGCGTTGATCTGCGCGGTCTGCATCAGCGCGGCCTTCTCCCCGCGCTGCGGGGTCTTGATTCGCACCTTGGCACCGCGCCGCTCGGCCAGCACGGACTCCATCTCGCTGACATCCTCGGGCAGCTCGGGCACGATGATCTCGCGCGGGATATCCACCCGATCGGCGCTCGCGTAGACACGCTGCAACAACCCGTCCACCAGCTCCCCGGTCGAGAGCTCCAGCTCCTTGTCCACGGTCCAGCTCATCACACCGCGAATACGCCCGCCGCGCACCATGAACTGGTGCACCGCGGCCGAGAGCTCATCGTGGACCACACCGAATACGTCGGCGTCCAGGGAGTCCCGCAGCACCATCGCGCTCTTTTCCAGCACGGCCTCCAGGGAGAGCAGGGTATCGCGGTAGCGCGCGGCATTTTCGAAGTCGAGCTCGGCCGAGGCCTGCTTCATCTTGGCGGTGAACTCGGTCACAAACCGGCGGTCTCCCCCGGCCAGGAACGAGACAAAGTCGTTCACCCGTTCACGATGCTCGGCGATGGTCACCCGGCCCGAACACGGCCCACCACACTTGCCGATCTGCCCGGCAAAACAGGGCTTCCCGGTCTGCATGGCGCGCTTATAGTTTGTGTCGTTGCACGTGCGGATCGGGAAGGCCTTGACCATCAGATCCATCGTCTCGTGCACGGCCCAGATCTTCGGATACGGACCGAAATAACGGGCCCCACGAATCTTATGGTTGCGGGTCACCATGACCCGGGGCGACTCCTCCCCCAGGGTCACGCACAGGTACGGGTATGTCTTGTCATCGCGGAATTTGACGTTGAAGGGCGGATCAAACTCCTTGATCCACGTGTACTCCAGCTGCAGCGCCTCGATGTCGCTGCCCACCACGGTCCAGTCCACCTTGGCGGCGCTGGTGACCATCCGCCGGGTGCGCTCATGCAGGCTGCGCAGCGGCGCAAAATAGTTGCTCAGGCGCTGGCGCAGGTTTTTGGCCTTGCCCACATAGAGAACCCGCCCCGACGCGTCGGAGAACCGATACACGCCGGGGCTGGTGGGAATCTCCCCCGCCTTTGGTCGATAGCTGAGGACGTCGCTCATTTAGTTATCGGAACCCGTCTTCCGGGTCTTGGTGGGGGCGACCCGCGTGGTCACAACCTTGGAGGAGCGCGACCGCTTGGGCTTGACCGGGGCGGCAGCATCGGCCGAGGCCGCCGCTGCCTTCTTGGCGGCCGCGGTCTTGGCCGCCGGCTTCCCGGTGGCCTTCTTGGTGGCACCCTTGGCCGGGGCCACCACGATCGGGGTGGGCAGCACCCGCTCATAGCGCTCGGGGTTCAGCTCAAAGATCTCCTTGAGGAACATTCCGGTAAAGCTCTCGGGGTTCTCGGCCACCCGCTCGGGGGTTCCGGTGGCGATGATGGTTCCACCGCCGGCACCACCCTCGGGTCCCATGTCGATGATCCAGTCGGCGGACTTGATCACGTCGAGGTTGTGCTCGATCGTAATCACCGTGTTGCCCTTGTCTACCAGGCCGTCCAGCACCAGCAGGAGCTTGCGCACGTCCTCGAAGTGCAGACCCGTGGTCGGCTCATCCAGTACGTAGACCGAACGTCCGTTGGTGCGCTTCTGCAGCTCGGTCGCGAGCTTCACACGCTGTGCCTCACCACCGGAAAGTGTGGTGGCGCTCTGTCCCAGTCGGACGTAGCCCAGCCCCACCTCCACGAGGGTCTTCAGGTAGCGGTGGATGGCCGAGATGGGCTCGAAGAAGTCGGCGGCCTCGGCGATGGGCATGTCCAGCACCTCGGAGATGTTCTTGCCCTTGTAGTGCACCGCCAGGGTGTCGCGGTTGTAGCGTGCACCCTGACACACCTCACAGGCCACGTAGACGTCGGGCAGGAAGTTCATCTCGATCTTGATCGTTCCATCACCGGCACACGCCTCGCAGCGCCCACCCTTGACGTTGAACGAGAAGCGTCCGGCCAGGTAGCCACGAACCTTGGCCTCCTGCGTTTCGGCGAAGAGGTTGCGGATCTTGTCAAACACACCGGTGTAGGTGGCCGGGTTCGAGCGCGGGGTGCGGCCGATCGGCGCCTGGTCGACGTGGATGACCTTGTCCAGGTGCTCCAGGCCGGTGATTCGGGTGTGCTTACCGGCGACCCGACGGGCGCCGTTGAGCTTATTGGCCAGCACCCGGTACAGGATGTCGTTGACCAGGGTGGACTTGCCCGAGCCGGACACACCGGTCACCGCAACAAAGGCACCCAGCGGGAAGTCCGCGCTGACGTTCTTCAGGTTGTTCTCGGTGGCACCCACCACGTGCAGCATCCGCTGCTTGTCGATCGGGCGGCGCACACTCGGCGGTGCGATGGCGCGGCGTCCGGAGAGGTAGTCTCCGGTCACCGACTCGGTGTTTGCCAGCAGCTCCTTGTAGCCACCGGAGTGGACCACACGGCCGCCGTTAACGCCGGCACCGGGTCCGATATCAACGATCCAGTCGGCGGTGCGGATGGTGTCCTCATCGTGCTCCACCACGATCAGGGTGTTGCCGAGGTCGCGCAGGGCCACCAGGGTTTCGATCAGGCGGCGATTGTCGCGCTGGTGCAGGCCGATGCTCGGCTCATCCAGCACGTACAGCACGCCGGTCAGGCCCGACCCGATCTGGGTAGCCAGGCGGATACGCTGCGCCTCACCACCGGAGAGCGAACCGGCCGAGCGGGCCAGGTTGAGGTAGTTCAGACCCACCTGGATCAGGAAGTCAAGACGCACCTTGATCTCGCGCAGCACCTGCGCACCAATCTTCGCCTCACGCTCGGTGAGGGTCAGGGTCTCCATGAAGGCACGGGCATCGCTCAGGCTGAGCTCGGCCACATCGGAGATGTTCTCGCCGTTGATCAGCACCGCGAGCACCTCGGGCTTGAGCCGCTTACCCGCACATACCGGGCAGGGCACCTCACGCAGGTACTCGGTCCAGCGCTGACGCTGGGTATCAGTCTCGGCCTGCAGGTACTGACGCTCGATATACGGCATCACACCCTCGAAGCCCGAGGAGTAGGTCATCTCGCGCCCGAAGCGGTTCTTATAGCGCACCTTAACCGAGAAGTTGTTGCCGCGGAGGACGGCCTCCTGGATCTTCTTGGGCAGCTGATTCCACGGGGTATTGAGCGAGAAGTCTAGGTCGTCGGCGAGGCCCACCAGCAGCTTTTCGTAGTACTGGTAGAGGCCCTTGCCCTGGGTGGACCAGGGGACGATCGCACCCTCGTTGATGCTCGCCTCCGGGTCTCCCACCAGGAGTTCCTCGTCCACACTCATCCGGGTGCCCAGGCCCGAGCACTCGGGGCAGGCACCAAACGGGGCGTTGAAGGAGAAGGTGCGCGGCTCGATCTCGGTGAGCGAGATCGGGTGGTTGTTCGGGCAGGACAGCTTCTCGCTGTAGCTGCGGAGGGCGTCATCCCCCTCGCGATCCACGAAGCTCACCTGGACGATTCCGTCGGTGAGGCGCAGCGCGGTCTCCAGCGAGTCGGTCAGGCGGCCCAGCAGTTCGGGGCCGGCGACCAGGCGGTCCACCACCACCGAGATGTCGTGCTTATAGCTCTTCTTCAGGGTGGGCGGGCTGCTCAGCTGGATCTGCTCGCCGTCCACCAGCGCGCGGGAGAATCCGGCGGCGACCAGCTCGGCAAACAGGTCAACAAACTCACCCTTTTTCTGCACCACCACCGGGCTCATGATCAGGTAGCGGGTACCCGTCTCAAGCTCCATCAGCTGATCGGCGATCTGCTGCACGGTCTGCTTCTGGATGGGCTCATGACACTCGGGGCAGTGCGCGATACCGATACGCGCCCACAGCAGACGCATGTAGTCCCACACCTCGGTGATGGTACCCACGGTCGAGCGGGGGTTGCGGTTAGTCGACTTCTGATCGATCGACACCGCGGGGCTCAGGCCCTCGATGAAATCGACGTCGGGGCGATCCACCTGGCCCAGGAACTGGCGCGCATAGGCCGAGAGCGACTCGACATAGCGACGCTGCCCCTCGGCGAAGATGGTATCGAACGCGAGCGAGGATTTTCCCGACCCCGAAAGGCCGGTAAACACCACGAGCGAGTTACGAGGAATTTCCAGGTTGACGTCGCGCAGGTTGTGCACACGGGCACCACGGACACTCAGCGAATTCAGGGAATCAGGCAGTTGGATCGACACCCGATTAGTCTACGCGCGACCACCGACATTGCATTCCGCCAGCGGCGCAATGCGTTATGGGCGTGCCGTCGCGGTGGCCGCGGGCGTGCCCTTGGCGCTGGTCCACGCCTTGTCCCCCAGCTTGGTAAACCCGGCAATCATCGCGTTGGCGACGGCCACATGGCCCGCATCATTGGGATGCTCCCCGTCTTCATAGAGCAGGTCCGGCGCAGAGACCAACGGCTGTCCGATATCGAGGTAGTGTCCACCGATGGTCTGCACGTCGTGCTGCACCCGTTCACGCATTGCGACCATAGAGTCGGGCTCATCGGTGTTCTGCCAGATCGGGCTGGTGGCCACGATATCGGCGGTGGGGTGCGCCGCACGAAGCATCGCAAAGAACGTATCAATATGCGAGTCCGAATCGGTCTCATCCACATTGACCTCATTCTTGCCGCCGTTGACCAGGATGCGCTGAGCCGAAGCGGGAATTGAGGCGATCTGCTCCAGATACGAGGCGCAGCGGTCTTGGCCGCACTCGCTCTGACTGCTGTCTCCCTCAATCGAGGTTCCATACCCCACGCCCCCCTCGGAGAGGTTGTCTACCGTCCACCCATAGTGGGCGGCAAGCAGGTGCATGTTGTCATGCTGAGGATCACTGGCCCCGCTGCTGCGCGAATAGGAGTCTCCGAGAACATAGACCTTTGGGTTGGTTGACGCCGAGGCTGCGGATTTCGCCTCGAACGCACCGGCAACCGAGAGCTCGAGGTTGTGAGCATCGGTCCCCACAAACCCGAGTACCCCGTCATCTCCGGGAATCGCGAGCAGGGCGATCAGCGCCACCGGAATCATCCCCGCCAGGAGTGCGAAGATCGCACGGTTGCGACGCACGGCCCGACTCGGCTTTGACCGGCGTCGTCCGGGGTGTGCGTCGAGGCTCACGATCAGACCGGGATCACCGTCCCGATCGGCGGGGTGTGAATCTGCGGATGCGCGCCGCGAGGGTTTTGCGGCATCGAAGTCGGACAACATGGGGCCATACTACGCCCACCCCGACCGACACCCGAACGGGTGACACGCAATACTAATTAACCCCACAGCTTCCCGTAATCCGGGGAAACACGAGGCCCCACATTTCGGGAAAATGTGGGGCCCGGGGACCTCGCCGAACGCTAGATGTGCCCGGCCTTTTCCATCTGCCGGAGCTCCTTTTTGAGGTCCTGAACCTCATCACGCAGACGTCCGGCGAGCTCAAACTTGAGTTCGGAGGCGGCGGCGAGCATCTGCTCGGTGAGGTCGGCGATGAGCGTTTCCAGCTCGGCCGCACCCTCGGCGGCGATGCCCTCCCGGCGTAGGCGCGGGGTCGGCGACTTCTTCTTGTCCCCCTGCTTACCCGCGAGCAGCTCGGCCGTATCGGCACCCTCACGCAGCAGCTGATCGGTGATGTCGGCAATCTTCTTGCGCAGCGGCTGAGGATCGATGCCGTGTTCAAGGTTGTACGCGACCTGCTTCTCACGGCGGCGATCGGTCTCATCGATGGCCAGGCGCATCGAGGGCGTGATCTTATCGGCGTACATGTGCACCTGACCGGAGACGTTACGCGCCGCACGACCGATGGTCTGAATCAGCGAGGTCGCCGAACGCAGGAAGCCCTCCTTATCCGCATCGAGGATCGCGACCAGCGACACCTCGGGGAGGTCGAGGCCCTCACGCAGCAGATTGATACCCACCAGGACGTCGTACACACCCTGGCGCAGCTCGGTCAGCAGCTCAACCCGGCGCAGGGTGTCCACATCCGAGTGCAGGTAGCGCACCCGCACCCCGGCCTCGGTGAGGAAGTCGGTGAGCTCCTCGGCCATCTTCTTGGTCAGGGTGGTCACCAGCACGCGCTCATCACGCTCGGCGCGGGCGGTGATCTCCTCAAGCAGGTCGTCGATCTGACCCTCGCTGGGCTTGATCACGATCTCGGGGTCGACCAGGCCGGTCGGGCGGATGATCTGCTCCACCACGCCGTCGGCGATCCCCATCTCATACTTGCCCGGGGTGGCGGAGAGGTAGACGGTCTGGCCCACCCGGTTCTTGAACTCGGAGAAGGTGAGTGGACGGTTATCCATCGCGCTGGGCAGCCGGAAGCCGTGATCCACCAGGGTGCGCTTACGCGAGGCGTCGCCCTCGAACATTGCACCGATCTGTGGGACGGTCACGTGGGACTCATCGATCACGGTGAGGAAGTCGTCGGGGAAATAGTCGAGCAGACAGTTGGGGGCCTCCCCCGCCTGACGCTGGTCGATATGGCGGGAGTAGTTCTCGATGCCCGAGCAGAACCCGATCTGCTGCATCATCTCCAGGTCGAAGGTGGTGCGCATGCGCAGCCGCTGCGCCTCCAGCAGCTTGCCCTGACCCTCAAGCTCGGCCAGGCGGATCTCCAGCTCCTCCTCGATGGTTTTCATCGCGCGCTGCATCGTCTCGGGACTGGCCGCATAGTGCGTGGCCGGGAAGATCGAGACGGCATCCAGCTGCTTGACGATCTCTCCGGTCAGCGGGTGCAGCGAGTAGATCGCCTCGATCTCGTCGCCAAACAGCTCGATTCGCACCGCGAGCTCCTCATACACCGGGATGATCTCGATGGTGTCGCCGCGCACACGGAAGTTGCCGCGGGAAAAGTCGATGTCGTTACGGTTGTACTGCATGCCCACAAAGCGGCGGATGAGGCGATCACGCCCCACGTTCTCGCCCACCTGCAGGGCCACCATCGCGTCTAAGTACTCCTCGGCCGCACCCAGACCGTAGATGCAGGACACGGTGGAGACCACCACAACATCGCGCCGGCTGAGCAGCGAGTTGGTGGTGGAGTGACGCAGACGCTCGACCTCGGCGTTGACCGAGGAGTCTTTCTCGATGAAGGTATCGGTCTGCGGGACATAGGCCTCGGGCTGGTAGTAGTCGTAGTAGGACACGAAGTACTCCACCGCGTTATTGGGGAGCAGATCGCGGAACTCATTGGCCAGCTGCGCGGCCAGGGTCTTATTGTGCGCCATCACCAGGGTGGGGCGCTGGACCTGTTCGATCAGCCACGCGGTGGTGGCCGATTTACCGGTACCGGTGGCTCCCAGCAGCACCACATCGGCCTCACCGGCGTTAATGCGCGCGGCTAGGTCGGCGATCGCGGTGGGCTGATCACCACTCGGGGTGTACTGGCTGATGACCTCAAACGGACGAACGGAGCGGGTGGGTTCCATGTCTCCAGTCTAGGCACCACCACCGACACCGGGCCTCCCGTTCGCCCGGGGCTGATCCGCAATGCTCGCATGCCACCCGGGATGTCCGCTAACGTGAGCCCATGAGCACCTGGAAGCCCACCGATCTCCCCCGCCAGCAGGCCAAAACGTTTGTGGTGACCGGTGGCGGCGCCGGCATCGGGTACTTCATCGCCGAACAGCTTGCCACCACGGGTGCCGAGGTCATTATTGCGGCCCGCAGCGAGGAGCGGGCGAGCCGGGCACTGGAGACCCTGTCCGCGCGGGATCCGCACGCGAGGCTGGGATTCATCCGCCTCGACCTCGCCGACGCGGCCTCCATCGAGTCCGCGTCGGCCGAGATCGCGTCACTCACCCGAGTGGACGGCCTGATCCTCAACGCCGGGCTCAAGCCACAAACCGCACACCAGACCACCACGGCCGGGGACGAACTGGTCTTTGGCACGAACCAGCTGGGCAACTTCGCGCTGATCGCGCGCACCCTCCCGGTGCTGGAACGCACCCCCGGTTCGCGTCTGGTGACGATGGGAAGTCTCGGCTACACCCTGGCCAAACTCGACCCGAGTGACGTGGACCATGTGGACGCCCCCTACCGCTCGCTCCCCTTCTATACGGCCTCGAAGTATGCGCAGATGCTCACGGCCTTCGAATTGGACCGCCGTCTGCGCGCGGCCGGGTCATCAACCGTCTCGGTGGTTGCCCACCCCGGCGTGGCCATGGATCAGCTGGCCCCGGATCGCCGACCCGCACTGCCGTATGTCCCGTGGCCTGGCTATCGAGCCGTGCCGGCGCGCCTATTTTCCCAGGGCAAGGATGCCGGTGCCTGGCCGGCGGTGCGCGCGGCGCTGGACGCTCGGGTTACCGGAGGCGAGATGTGGGGTCCACGGTTCCTCTCCAGCCGCGGGGCTCCGGTTCGCGAGCGCCTGCCGAGAAAGCTACGCACCCGCGATCTGGCTCGCGAAATCTGGGATCTCAGCGTTTCCCGGACGGGCCTCGAACCGCTCGTGCACGGGTCGTCGCGATAATCGCGATGCGTCAAAACCACGCCGGCTGAGGGCCGCGGCACGGCTACACCCGCCGCCGCGACCCCATTCCCGCCGATAGAATAGGCGAATGACCGCCGTGACTCGCCCCCTGGATCCCAACGACCCGAGCGAGCTTACCGCCCTGCTCGCCCTCAATAATGCGGCGGTTCCCGCGGTGAATCACCTGGACACACATGAACTGCGCACCCTGGTCGAGACCGCACACCTCGCGGTGGCCGTGGTGGATCCCGCCGACCCGGAGACCATACTGGGTGCCGTCATCACCTTTGCACCGGGGGCCGCCTATGCCAGCGAGAACTATGCCTGGTTCTCGGCGCGCAGCCACGACTTCCTCTACGTGGACCGGATCGTGGTGGCCGAGCAGGCTCGCAGTCGCGGTCTCGGCCCGGTGCTCTACGCGGCCGTCTTTGCCGCGGCCCGCGCGGCCGGGCTGGGAACGGTGACCTGCGAGGTCAACACGGATCCGCCGAACCCGGGGTCCCTCGCCTTCCACACACGCCTCGGCTTCGAGCAGGTGGGGGCGCTCTCGACCAAGGGTGGTTCCGTGAGCGTCGCGCTCCTGGAGGCCCCGGTTCACTAGGTGCCCGGGCGGGTACGCACCGGCGCCTCCCGCGTAGATCCCAAACACCGGAACGATCTTGTCCGCTGTGTCCGGCTGAATCATGCCTCCGTGTTTCCTCGTGGATCGCCGTCAAACGGCCGGAGTTACGGGCGTGCGGCGGCCCACAACCATCTGGTCAGACAGACAACCGTACCGCGTGCGACCGAGCACCTCGCTCGTGCAGCGATTCTGCCTAGAGTGGGCGACGGCAATGCCGCCCCGCTCCAATCCCGAGTGCGATGGCGTGCCATCGAACAAAGGACAAAATCTATGTCGCGAACCACACGACCACGCGGACTGCTTGCGGCCCCGCCTCCCGCACCACGCCTCTCGGCGGAGGTCATCGCCAAACGGTATCCGCGCCTGCGGCTCCAGGTCTTCGTGGGGATCTTTATCGGGTACGCCGGATTTTATCTGATCCGCAACAACCTGCCGCTGGTCGCGGCGATCCTCGAGGAAAACGGGCAGATCAACAAGGCCGGCATCGGCCTGGTCGCCAATGCCACGCTGATCGCCTACGGATTCTCCAAGTTCTTCTCGGCCATCCTGTCCGACCGTTCGAATGCACGCTACTTCCTGCCGCTGGGCCTGGCTCTCTCGGCGGTCGCGAACCTCGCGGTGGCGTTCGTCCCGGCGGTCACCGCGTCGCTGGCGATCTTCGCGACGGTCATGTTCATCAACGGGTGGTTCCAGGGCATGGGCTGGCCTCCCAGCGGTCGCGTGCTCGTACACTGGTTCTCCACCAGTGAGCGCGGAATCAAGACGTCGATCTGGAACGTCGCCCACAACGTGGGTGGCGTGGGTGCCGGCGCCCTGGTGGCACTCGGCCTGCAGCTCACCGCCAATGACTGGACCACCGCGTTCTGGCTCCCCGCGGTGGTTGCGCTGGTGGTCGCCCTGGCCGCCTTCCTGCTGATCCGAGATACCCCCGAGTCTCAGGGGCTGCCGCCGATCGAGGAATACCGAAACGATCCGGCCAAGGTCGCGGCGGATGAGTCCGAAGATTCCACGCGCAGCGCCTGGAGCCTGATCAAGGAACATGTACTGATGAACCGCACGATGGTTCTGCTGGCCCTGGCGAACGTCTGTGTGTACGCCCTGCGCTACGGCGTGCTGGTCTGGGCACCGATCTATCTCACCCAGGTGCGCGGCGCCAGCGTGACCGGTGGGATCGCTGGTTTCTCGCTATTCGAACTCGCGGGTATCGGCGGCACGATCCTGTGTGGCATTCTCTCGGATAAGGTGTTCCGCGGTAACCGGTCGATGACCGGAATTGCCTTCATGGTCGCGGTGGCCGGAATGACCGCCGTCTACTGGCTGCTGCCCACCGGCGTCCCGATCTGGATGCCGCTGGTCGCGGTGACCCTGATCGGTGGTCTGATTTATGGGCCGGTCATGCTGATCGGCCTGCAGGCCCTCGATCTCTCCCCACGCCACGTCGCCGGAACGGCCGCCGGATTTACCGGACTGTTTGGCTACGTTATCGGTGCCACCATGGCATCCAGTGGGGTGGGGTTCCTGGTGGAGAACTTCGGCTGGAACATCACGTTCATCGCCCTAATCGCGATCGCGCTGCTCACCGTGGTGTTCCTCGCGCTGATCAATAGGGACGAGAAGGCGGCGCTGGCTCGCTAGTTCGTGCTGTGGCGGAGGCCGTCCGGATGATCCGGGCGGCCTCCTTGGTATTTGCTTAGCGCCGCGGGGACAGACCCGGCACCCCGTCGGCGAAGACGTCGACCGCGTCGAGGGTTTCACCCAGGGTCCCGCCGGTACTAATGATGTGGGTCGCCACCGCGCGACGTTCGGCGTCGGTAGCCTGCGCGCCGATCCGACGCTCGGCCTCGGCACGCTCCATCTGACGCAGTCGCACCATGCGCTCGATCCGTACGTCGGCGGGTGCTTCGGCAACCACAACCGCGTCAAAGGGATAGGGAAGCTTGGCCTCCACCAGCAGCGGAACGTCGTAGACAACCACCGCGTTCGGATTTTCGGCCTCGGCCGCGGCAAACAGCGCACGGGTGCGCTCCTGCACGGCGGGGTGAACGATGCCGTTGAGATCCGTCAGGGCCTCGGGGTTACTGAACACGATAGAACCCAGGGCCGGACGGTTGAGTGAACCGTCTGCGGCGATCACACCCTCACCAAAGCGAGCACGGATCTTCTCCAGTGCGGGTTCCCCTGGCTCCACCACCTCGCGGGCGAGGCGGTCGGCGTCCAGGTGCACGGCACCGCGTTTCTTGAGACGTTTGGCAATGGTGGATTTGCCCGAGGCGATGCCCCCGGTCAGGCCGATCAGATACACGCTGTGCCCTTTCGCGGTTGATTCTCCTCCACCCTACTCCCCGAACGCGGCCGGGCGAACCGAACACCGCTCAACAACTCGGGGAACAACAAACGGGCCGCCCTCCCGAAGGAGAACGGCCCGTTTGTTTACCGAAGCGAAACGCTCAGCGAACGACTAAAGGCTAGTTGTTGCCAATTAGTTGTTGCCAATTAGTTGTTGCTGGAGAGCTTCTCGCGCAGTGCAGCCAGCGACTCGTCGTCGGCAAGGGTGCCGGCGCCGGTCGACTCGCTCGAGAAGGACGAACCGGCGGCCGGAGCCTCGGGTGCGTTTGCCTCTTCGATAGCGGCCTGTGCGACCTGCTTCTTGTGAGCTTCCCAACGTGCCTGAGCGGCAGCGTAGTCCTGCTCCCACTTCTCGCGCTGAGCCTCGAAGCCCTCGCGCCATTCGTTGGTCTCGGAGTCGAAGCCCTCGGGGTACTTGTAGTTACCCTGCTCGTCGTACTCGGTCAGCATGCCGTAGAGTGCCGGGTCGAACTCGGTGCCCTCGGGGTCGACACCCTCGTTGGCCTGCTTGAGGCTCAGCGAGATGCGACGACGCTCCAGGTCGATGTCGATGACCTTGACGAAGACCTCTTCGCCAACCGAGACAACCTGCTCGGCGAGCTCAACGTGCTTGCCCGACAGCTCGGAGATGTGCACGAGGCCCTCGATGCCGTCGGCGACGCGAACGAACGCACCGAACGGAACCAGCTTGGTGACCTTACCCGGTGCAACCTGGCCGATGGCGTGGGTGCGGGCGAAGACCTGCCACGGGTCCTCCTGGGTGGCCTTGAGCGAGAGCGACACGCGCTCACGGTCCAGGTCAACCTCGAGGATCTCAACGGTAACTTCCTGGCCAACCTCGACTACCTCGGAGGCGTGCTCAATGTGCTTCCAGCTCAGCTCGGAAACGTGCACCAGACCGTCGACGCCACCCAGGTCCACGAAGGCACCGAAGTTGACGATCGAGGAGACAACACCCTTGCGGACCTGTCCCTTCTGGAGGTTGTTGAGGAAGGTGGTGCGCGACTCGGACTGAGTCTGCTCCAGCAGGGCGCGACGCGAAAGCACAACGTTGTTGCGGTTCTTGTCGAGCTCGAGGATCTTGGCCTCGATCTCCTGGCCCAGGTACGGGGTCAGGTCGCGGACGCGACGCAGCTCGATCAGCGATGCGGGCAGGAAGCCGCGCAGGCCGATGTCTACGATCAGACCACCCTTGACAACCTCGATGACCGAACCGGTCACGACGCCATCGGTGTCCTTGATCTTCTCCACATCGCCCCATGCGCGCTCGTACTGTGCGCGCTTCTTCGACAGGATCAGGCGACCTTCCTTGTCCTCCTTCTGGAGAACGAGGGCCTCGACCGAGTCGCCGACATTGACGACCTCGCTCGGGTCTACGTCGTGCTTGATGGAAAGTTCACGCGAGGGGATAACACCCTCGGTCTTGTAACCGACGTCGAGGAGGACCTCGTCGCGGTCGATCTTCACAACGGTACCCTCGATGAGGTCACCATCGTTGAAGAACTTCAGAGTCTTCTCGACCGCAGCCAGGAAGTCCTCGGCAGTGCCGATGTCGTTGATCGCGACCTGCTTGAGGTTCTTGGCGGTCGTTTCGCTTGTCATGTAGTGGTTGCTCCAGAATGGACAGGGTTTCGGGCCGTGGTGGCCGGGTCACCTGGTTGGTAACACGGGTTGATCATCACGGCAGAACGGATAGATTTGTCACGAGCGTGACGCTCTATCTTATCCCGGCGACTCGCCCGACTTCAAGCCGGGATCGCGCGGTATGTCGCGATCTGGGTCAGTGCCGGGGCCAGGGTCGGGTATCCGAACGTGAATCCGGCGTTTTCAAGCGTTTCCGGGATCACCCAGCGGCTCTTGAGGATCATCTCCGATTCGGTACGCAGGACCGCCATCGCCGGTTCGATCATCCAGCGGAACGCGGGCATCTCAACCGGCACCCCCACGCTTCGGCGCAGCTCGCGCATGAACTCGGCGTTGGTCACGGTACCCGGCGAGGACACGTTGATGGCCCCGTCCAGCTCCTCGTGGTCGCGAATGAACTCGATCGCGGAGATTACATCGTCGATGTGCACCCAGCTCATTTTCTGGGTGCCGCCTCCCCCGCCGAAGCGATGGTAGGTGCCGGCGGCCAGGCGGGCGCGGCTCGCGGGCCAGCGTCCATCCATCTGCGGACCGCCGATACCCAGCCGGGCCAGGCGGGTCAGCGGCACCAGCGCGCTGCCGTCTCCGAGGACGATCGCCATCCGCAGCGCCACGCGGCGCACACCGGGCAGGTCGCCGGCGAAAAACTCGGCCTCCCAAGCGGTCGCGATCGACACCGAGAACCCGGAGCCGATCTCGCCGGTGGACTCGGTCATCGGACGGTCCCGGGCGTCGCGGTAGATGGTCGCGGTGGAGGCGTTCATCCAGACCGGCGGCGGATTCTTCAGGCTCGCCACAATCTCGCGCAGCTCGCGGGTGGTCTCAACCCGGGAACGCAGGATTTCTCGGCGATTCGCCTCGTGATAGCGGCAGTTCACGCTCTTCCCCGCCATATTGATCAGCAGGTCCGCGCCCTCAAGCAGCGCGGCAATCTTCTCCCGCTCCCCCCAGCGGGCATCGGGACCCGAGCGGCCAATACGGCTCACCCGGGCCCCGAGCCCCCGGTAATAGGAGTCGAGGTGCGCACCGATAAAGCCCGATACCCCCGCCAGTACTACGTGCTTTGGTGCACTCACCCCAGACCCCCGGTACTACTCTGCGCGCAGCGCGTCGCGGAGGGTGTCGAGACCCACACCACCCAGGCCCAGGGCCTCGCGGTGGAAGTCGCGGATGTCGAAGGACTCCCCGGCACGGGCACGGTAGTCATCGCGCAGCTGCTCCCAGATGCGCTGACCGACCTTATAGGACGGTGCCTGACCGGCCCAGCCGAGGTAACGGTTGACCTCGAAGCGCACGAATCCGGCGTTCATGTTGACGTGCTGTGCCAGGAACTCAAACGCGTATTCGGCGGTCCAGACACCCTGACCGTCGGGACGCTGCTTGCCCAGGTGCACACCGATGTCGAGAACCACGCGGGCAGCACGCATGCGCTGACCGTCGAGCATGCCCAGGCGGTCGGCCGGGGTGCTCAGGTAGCCCAGCTCATCCATCAGACGCTCGGCGTAGAGGGCCCAGCCCTCGGCGTGACCGGAGGTACCGGCCAGCAGTCGACGCCAGGAGTTCAGCTGGTCGCGGTTGTACACGGCCTGACCGATCTGCAGGTGGTGACCGGGAACACCCTCGTGGTACACGGTGGTGAGCTCACGCCAGGTGTCAAACTCGGTGACACCCTGGGGAACTGACCACCACATGCGGCCCGGACGCGAGAAGTCATCGGTCGGACCGGTGTAGTAGATGCCACCCTCCTGGGTGGGGGCGATCATGCACTCGAGGGTGCGGATCTCCTCGGGGATGTCGAACTGGGTGGCACCGAGCTCGGCAACCGCACGGTCGCTGGTCTCCTGCATCCACTTCTGCAGGGCGTCCACGCCGTGCAGCTTCATGTTCGGGTCCTGCTCGAGGTGCGCGATGGCCTCGTGCACGGTGGCACCGGGGAGGATCTGGTCGGCAATGGCCTCCTGCTCGGCAACCATGCGGGCGAGCTCCTGGATACCCCACTCATAGGTCTCGTCCAGGTCAATCTCGGCACCGAGGAAGCGACGCGAGAACAGCGAGTAGGCCTCGCGGCCCACACCGTCCACCTCGGTTGCGACCGGGGCGAGCTCATCGCGCAGGAAGCTGGCCAGCTCGCGGTATGCGGTGGCGGCGGCCTCGGCGCCGGCCTCCAGCTCGGCACGAACGGCCGCTCCAGCCTCACCGGCGGCGGCAATGTAGGACGGGAAGAAGCCGTCCACGGCACCGTTGCGGTCGGACTGGTCGGCAACCTCGATCACCTGACGCTTGGCCGGGGTGATGCCCTTTTCCACACCGAGACGCAGGGTCTCGATGTAGCCGGCGAGGGCCGCGGGAACGCGGGCCAGGCGGCGCGAGATGATCGCCCAGTCTTCGGCGGTTTCGGTGGGAACCAGGTCGAAGGCGTCGCGGATCTCCTGCGGCGGGGAGGCGATCACGTTGAGGTCGCGCAGCGGCAGGCCGGCGTCGTAAATGTCGATGTCGAGCTGCAGCGAGCCGCGCAGGTCGGCCAGGGTCACACGATCCTGCTTGTCCTGCACCTCGGCGGCGTCGAGCTGCTCGATCACGGCCGCGGCGGCGGCGCGGTAGGCGGCAAGACCCGCGGGCGAGAAGTCGCCCACAAATTCGTTTGCCTCGGTCCGTCCAATGTACGTACCGGTTGTCGGGCTCAGGGATACCAGGGTGTCAACCCACTCCTCGGCGATGCGATCAATCGGGGTCTGGGGTCGGGAAACTTTCTCAGTCATAGCTCCAGCGTATCCCTCCCCCGCCGCCGGGCGACAGAACCGCGCGGAGTTATCCCAGAGCGTAATTCTCGGGTGTGGATCCCTCTCGAGGGAGAATGCGACGTGAATCGTGGCAGCGGATCCCCCAGCGAATACTGACGAACTCTCAGGACTCCCAAACCACGGGTGTGGTGGTTCCGGTTTCCCAGTCTCCGCGCAGCAGTGCATAGGCCACGGAATCCACGGGTTCGGAGCCTTCGACGGCCCATCCCTGACGATAGTGAGCTTCCTTGACGAACCCCACGTGTTCAAAGACACGCCTCATCGGGGTGTTATCGATCCGGGTGTTACCCTCGATCCGGTTGACCGCGGGGAACAGGGTGAACATCAGACCAAGACCGATGTCGAGCGCTCGTGTGCCAAATCCCAGACCCCTGCCGTGATCGGCGAGTCGAAGATCAAGCATCGGTGTGCCATCGGAAATCTCCTGGAAGTTGAGATAGCCGATCCGCTCACCCGCGCGAGTAATCCAGTACGCAAGGTTGTTGGGGAGCGCAAAATCTCCCGAATCCCACCTCTCGCGTGCGACCTCAATCGACGGTCGCTGCACAACGTGCATGGGGAATTGGTTGCCGGCGAGAAACCCTACGACCGCTTCCCCATCGGCCTGCGGATCGAACCGCACCAGTTGAATGTCCACAGGGCGACCCTAACGGATTTGCGCCTGCTCCCGAAGCGGGCACAGGGTGTTCAGGTCGGGTTTTCAGGAAACGGCACTGCCACCCGGGAGCGTCCAACTCCGAGGTGGCAGTGCGCGCGAAACCCGTCGATCGAACTAGTGCGCGGCGGCGTCCCAATTCTGACCGTGACCCACCTGGACCTCGAGCGGCACGCTGAGGTCGGCGGCCGAGGCCATCCGGGTGCGCACGATGGTCTCCAGGGTTTCGGCCTCGGCAGCCTTGACCTCGAAGATCAGTTCGTCATGAACCTGCAGCAGCATCCGGCTCTCCAAGCCCTGCTCACGCATGTCGGCATCGATGTTGATCATCGCGATCTTCATGATGTCGGCGGCGCTGCCCTGGATCGGGGCGTTCAGCGCCGCGCGGGCGGCGTTGTCGCGCAGCACGCGGTTGGCGCTGGCGAGATCCGGGAAGAGGCGACGACGACCGAAGATCGTGGTGGTGTAGCCGTCGATCTTTGCCTGCTCCACCACGTCGCGCAGATAGTCGCGCACGGCACCGAAGCGGGCGAAGTAGTCACCCATCAGCTGCTTGGCCTCGGCGGTGTCGATGCGCAGCTGCTTGGACAGACCAAACGCGCTGAGTCCATAGGCGAGGCCGTAGGACATGGCCTTGACCTTGGTACGCATCAGCGGGGTCACATCGGCCGGCTCGACCCCGAAGATCCGGGCACCCACGAAGCGGTGCAGGTCTTCACCGCTGCGGAACGCCTCAATCAGGCCCGCATCACCGGAGAGGTGCGCCATGATCCGCATTTCGATCTGCGAGTAGTCGGCGGTCAGCAGCGAGTCGAAGCCCTCACCCACGGTGAATGCCGAGCGGATCTGGTGCCCCACCTCGGAGCGCACCGGAATGTTCTGCAGGTTCGGGTCGGCCGAGGAGAGCCGACCGGTGCTGGTGCCGGTCTGGATATAGGAGGTGTGGATGCGGCCCTCCTCGTCGATCGCCTTGTCCAGGGTTTCGACGATCTGACGCAGCTTGGTGGCGTCCCGGTGCTCCAGCAGCAGCCCGAGGAACGGGTGGGGTGCCTTGGCCTGGAGGTCGGCCAGCGAGTCGGCATCGGTCGAGTAGCCGGTCTTATTGGCGCGGGTCTTGGGCATGTTCAGCTGGTCGAAGAGGACCTCCTGCAGCTGCTTGGGGGAACCTAGGTTGACCTCGCGACCGATCTCCGCATAGGCGCGGGCAGCCAGGTCGGCGGCGGTCACGCCGAGCGACTCGGAGAGTCCGGCCAGGAGGTCGTGGTCCACGGCCACGCCGAACTCCTCCATCCGGGCGAGGATCGGGGTCGAGGGGGTCTCGATGTCGCGCAGCACGCGGGCCGAGCCCTCATCCAGTGCCAGGATCTGTGCGGCGGCCACGCGGGCTACGTACCAGGCCTTGAGGGCCGGGTTATCCGCGTTGTCCTCGGGAACCAGCTGGTTGGGGTCATCCACCGGCATGTGCTCGTCGAGGTAGCGGGTGACCAGGTCGCCCAGGGTCTTATCCGGGCTGGCCGGACGCAGCAGCCAGCCGGCAACCAGGGTGTCGGTGCGCAGGCCCTCGAAGGCCAGGCCCGCGTGGGTGAACGCCTTAATAACGGGCTTGGCATCGTTCAGGATCTTGGGATCGGGACCGGCCAACCACGCCTCAAACGGCGCATAGTCGGCGCTGCCGGCGTGCCAGGCAAGCACGGTGGACTCGGTCTCGGAGGCGATACCGATCGCGGTCGGCAATCCCTCAACCACGTCGACGTGCAGCGCCAGACCGCCCGGGTGCGCGGCGGAGTTGCGGGTCAGCCAGGCACCCAGCTCCTCATCCAGCAGCTCCTGAACCGCGGGTGCCACGGCGGCGGGTGCCACGGGCTCGGCCGGGGCATCGGCCACGACACCCTCAAGCTTGAACACGCGGTCCAGCAGGGTGCGGAATTCCAGCCGGGCGAACATATCGCGCACGGCGTCGGCGTCGATCGGCTTGCGCTCAAGATCCTGGACGGTGACCGGCAGCTCGACATCGCGCACCAGGTGGTTCAGGCGACGGTTACGGACCGCGTTTTCCTTGTGCTCGCGGAAGCTCTCGCCCACCTTGCCGGTGATGTTGTCCGCGTTGTCCAGGATGCCCTGCAGGCTCCCGTAGAGTCCCAGCCACTTGACCGCGGTCTTCTCGCCAACCTTGGGCACGCCGATCAGGTTGTCGGAGGTCTCCCCCACCAGCGCCGCCACATCGGGGTACTGTTCGGGACGGATGCCGTAGCGCTCCTGTACCTTGGCGGGATCGTAGCGGGTGAGGTCGGACACACCCTGACGCGAGGGGTAGAGCAGGGTCACGTTGTCGTTGACCAGCTGGATCGCGTCCCGGTCACCGGAGACCACGAGCACCCGGTAGCCGGCCTCGGTGCCGCGCACCGAGAGCGTGGCCAGGATGTCATCGGCCTCGAAATCTTCCTTGGTGATGGTGGTGATGTTCATCGCGGCCAGGGTCTCCTGCAGCAGCGGGATCTGACCGATGAACTCACTCGGGGTCTCCCCACGGGTGCCCTTGTACTCGGGGTACTCCCGGGTGCGGAAGGAGAATCGCGAGATATCAAACGCCACGGCGACGTGGGTGGGAGCCTCGTTCTTCAGCAGGTTGAGCAGCATCGAGATAAAGCCGTGGATGGCGTTTGTGTGCTGCCCGTCACGGGTCTTAAAGCTGTCTACCGGGAGCGCGTAAAAGGCCCGGAAGGCCAGCGAGTGGCCGTCGATGATCAGGAGGGTAGGCTTCTTGTTTTCCGACACGCACCCAGCCTACAAGGGACCACCGTCACGGGGATATCCCCCACGCCGCCCGGGCAGCCGTTCCCACCCGGGCGAGTGTGGGAGTATCGGGGGACGCCGATCCCCATCCCCGAAACGAGGAATCATGACCGACTGGAACGTTGCCGACTACACCCCCGCCGAACTCGCCCAGCGCGCCCGCACCAAGCGACGTCGCGCCTGGATCGCCGGCATCGTCGCGTTTGCGCTGGTCGCCAGCAGCCTGCTGGGCACCCTGGCGGCACTCGGAATCCTCTCCTAGGCTGGGTTCATGAGCGACACTACCCCCACCGAGGATCCCGGCATGCGCTACCTGATTGAGCGCGGCATGGGAGCACTGGCCGAAAAAATGAACATCGAGTTCACCGAGTTTTCGGTGGAACGCTCGGTAGCCACCATGCCCGTCGCGGGTAACACTCAGCCCATCGGGCTGCTGCACGGTGGCGCGTATGTGGTGCTGGGTGAATCACTCGGCTCGATGGCCGCCAACCTGTATGCCGGAGCCGACCGGGTGGCCGTGGGTGTGGACATCAACGCCACCCACACCGGCTCGGCTACCTCGGGCATCGTCACCGGCGTCTGCACCCCCATCCATCTCGGTCGCACCCTCACCGTGCACGAGATCGTGGTGACCGACGAACGCGGCCGCCGCTGCTCTACCATCCGGATCACCAACCTGATCAAGGACAAGCCGAGTCGCTAAACACAAAACCGCGGGCCCTCTCATTCGAGAGGGCCCGCGGTTTTTAACGTGTGTGTTAGCTCTTGGCGCTGAGCTGCTCGATGATGGCCTGGGCCACATCGTGCATGGTCAGACGGCGGTCCATGGATGCCTTCTGGATCCAGCGGAACGCCTCGGGCTCGGTCAGGCCCATCTTCTCGTTCAGCAGGCCCTTGGCGCGGTCCACCAGCTTGCGGGTCTCGAAGCGCTCGACCATGTCGGCAACCTCGGCCTCAAGGGTGAGGATCTGCTGGTGGCGGCTCAGGGCGATCTCGATGGCCGGCAGCAGGTCGTTCGGGGTGAACGGCTTGACCACGTAGGCCAGCGCGCCGGCCTCGCTTGCGCGCTCCACCAGTTCCTTCTGGCTAAACGCGGTCAGCAGCACCACCGGGGCGATGTTGTTCTTGTGCAGGCGCTCGGCTGCCGAGATGCCATCCAGCTGGGGCATCTTCACGTCCATGACCACCAGGTCCGGACGCAGTTCGGTTGCGAGGGCGACGGCGGTCTCGCCATCACCGGCTTCGCCTACCACCTCGAATCCGTTGTCGCGGAGGATCTCCACGATGTCCATACGGATGAGGGATTCGTCCTCGGCGACAACAACGCGTCGCGGGGCGGGGGTAGAGGTTGCTTCTTGCTCAGTCACGGTTCAATTGTACGATACAGTTTCAGATATCGACGTTAGCCGGTGTGGCGGAATGGCAGACGCGGAGCACTCAAAATGCTTTGTTCGAAAGGACGTGTGGGTTCGAGTCCCACCACCGGCACCACCACGGCCCTCGCAGAAACTCCCAACTGGGAGGATGTGCGAGGGCCGCTTTTTTGTGTATCGGCGTGTCGGATAATCCACCCCGGAAACCCAAACGGCCCCCGGCTCCTCCCCGAGGGGAGACCGAGGGCCGTGATGCCGGGCGCTAGGCGCGGGCGAGAGCCTTGGCCTTGAGGTGCGCGAACTCTTCCTCGCTGATCGCACCATCGTCAAAGAGTGCCTTCGCGGTCGCGATCTCATCGCTCGGAGTCGCCTTACCGGCGGCCTCACGAATGTAGGCGTCGGCGGCGTTCTGTGCCGAACGCTGAGCCTCGGCGGAGCGCTGGGCCATGCCGCTGCCGCGAGCGATCAGGTAGACCAGCAGGGTCAGGATCGGGATGAAGATGAGCCCCACGATCCACAGCGCCTTCCACCCACCGGCGAGCTTGTGGTCACGGAACAGGTCCGAGATCACCGCGAACAGCGCAAACAGATAGCTCACAAACACCACGATGTAGAGCAGCAGTGCCAAAACGTTCCAGAAGTTTTCCCAGATGCTGGAAGCCATAGCAATCCTTTCGATAGACGGTCGAGCCCCCTAGATAACACGCTCGATCCGACTCCGACAGTACTGCACGCCCGCCGCGCCCCGCAGGTTATTTCCTCAGCTGGGGATGACCCCAAAACGGGGTACGCGGACGTGTCCGACGACACGCCCGCGCACCCGAATTGGGGAAAAATTCACTTCCCGGGCGCGGCGTTGCCTCGATCGCTGAACCCGGACTCGATCAGATCAGCCAGAGCGTCCACGGCCACGCGACCGTCGGGATCCGGGGAGGCGATCTCGGCCTCGGCACCGGGCATCAGCCCCAGCGACATGATCTGCAGCAGGCTCTTTCCGTCGCGTCCGTTGACCGTCACCGCCACCGGGAAGGTGGCGGCCAGCTTGGCAAACTCGGCCGCCGGGCGCGCGTGGAGTCCCTCGGGGTTCACCACCACCACGCTGCGCGCATAGCCGAGCGACGCCACCTCGGGGCTGTGCTCCTCGGCCGCCAGCGCGTCGGCGGCATCGGACGCAACGGCCGGGGTGCCGTCCCCGGCACTCAGGGCGGCGGCGATAACGGCCGCCAGGTTTCCTCCCTGCTCGGCGGCCACCGCGGCGGCCACAGCACCTTCGACCAGCGGAGCCGGGGACACATGGGCGCGTGAGCGGCGCTCGGCATCGAGGAACTCGATGGCCGACTCGGCCGTCATGATCGCCGAGCCGAGATCGGCCAGCACCAGGACTCCCCCGCCGGTATCGGCACCGATCAGCGCCTCACTCACCCGCGCAAAGTCGGTGCCGAGTCCGCCTTCGGCGTCTCCACCGGCGTCCAGGATCGTAATACTCGGGGCCATCTGCCCGGCCAGTTCCCGCACACCCTCGGCGATGCGACCGCTGTGGGACACCACCACGATGCCCACCCGGGTCTGTTCCACGCTCATCGGTCACTCACATCCTGGCGCGAGCATCCTCGGGTCACGAGCGAACCGCCGCGGCCGCCGCCTCCAGCAGCAGGGCGCTGGATGCCGCACCGGGATCACGGTGACCGCGGGAACGCTCCCCCAGGTAGCTGGCGCGACCGCGCTTGGCAATCATCGGCTCGGTGGCCTCGGCACCGGCGGCGGCACCGCGGGCGGCGGCCTCGATCACCTCTTCCACCGATCCACCGGCGGCCTGGACCGAGCGTGCCTCGGCCTGTGCGGCAAGCCAGGAATCCAGCATGGTCTTGTCTCCGGCCTCGGCACCGCCACGGCTGGCAATGCCCTCCACCGCGGCACCAAGCAGATCCACCACGCCCTGCGCGTCGAGTTCGGAGTGGCCCTGAAGGGCATCGGCCGCGCGCATCAGGGCGGTGCCGTAGAGCGGGCCCGAGGCACCACCCACGGTGGAGATCAGCGTGTGGGCGGCGGTGCGGAACAGCTCGGCCGGGGTCTCGCCACCCGGGCTGGAGAGCAGCTGTCCACGCACGGCACCAAAACCACGCGCCAGGTTCTCGCCATGATCGCCGTCTCCGATGAGGCGGTCAAGCTCACTGAGGTAGGCGCGGTCGCGATCGCATACGTCACCCGCGGCAACCAGCCACCGTGCGGCCCATTCGGCATTCAGGGTCATCTTTTCTCCTTCACTGACAAAACTGTTTTTGTGCGGGCGACACGGACGTCTTACGGGGCGCGCAGCACCGGGGTGTCCAGCGGGGCATCCCACAGCGAGAGTAACTCGGGATCCAGCCGCGCAATGCTCACCGAGACGCCCTGCATATCAAGCGCTGTCACATACGCCCCCACTAGCGCACGGCCGACCGCGAAGCCACGGCCCTCCAGATCGCGCGCGACACTGTCAAAGAACAGCGCGAGTTCACCCGGCGGCGTTCCTCCCATGCCATTGATAAACACCAGCAGCGTGTCCGCGGGAGTCGCCCTCAGCTCACCCAAAATTTCGGTCAGCAGGAGTTCGGCGATCTCGTCGGCGCGGCCACGGGGCACACGGTCTCGGCCGAGCTCGCCGTGGATGCCGATACCGACCTCCATCTCGTCCTCGCCCAGATCAAAACTCGCGACATCGGCCAGCGGAGAGGTGCCCGCGCGCAGACCCACACCCATCGAGGCAAGCCCGGCGTTCAGGCGATCACCAATCGCGACCAGAGTCTCCAGGTCGTCACCGCGTTCGGCAGCGGCCCCGAGGATCTTGAGCGCGACCAGCATGCCGGCGATTCCGCGGCGACGATCGGCGGGGATCAGCGAGCCGAGACCCACGTCATCGGAAACCACCACCAGGCGGGCGGGAATGCCGAGCTCGGCGCAGCGCTCGGCGGCGAGCTCGAAGTTGAAACGGTCGCCCGAGTAGTTTCCCACCACAAACAGGACCCCGGCACCGGCATGGGTGGCCTGCACCACCTCAAGGATGGACTCGGGGGTGGGCGCGCTGAAGATCTCGCCGGGCACCGCGCCGGCCAGGGCGCCGGCACCCACGAATCCCACGTGCAGCGGTTCGTGGCCGCTTCCACCGCCACCGATCACGGCCACGGTCCCAGGCAGCAGGGGGTCAACCCGCGCGACCCCATAACCGGTGCCCACGCGGCGCAAACGCGCGCCATGAGCGCGCACAAAACCGGCCACGGCCTGCTCGGTCACCGCGCGTGGATCGTTCATCAGCTTCTTCACCGATATCTCCCAATACTCTCGCCGCGGAGGCTTGTGGCCCGGTGCGGCGGCTATGCCGTGTGCTCGGATCGTCGCGACGTTGCGGCGACCCACTGATCCAGCTTAGCGAGGGCGGCCCCGGAATCAACAGCCTCGGCGGCAACTTCCAGGGCGTCCCGGAAGCGCGCCAGAATCGGCTGCTCCATCTGGGTGTGATCCTCGGCGAGGCGATAGGACACGATACCCGCGGCCGCGTTGAGCAGCACGATATCGCGCACGGCGCCGGTCTGGCCGGCCAGGGTTTCTCGAACGATCTCGGCATTACGCACCGGATCCCCGCCCACCAGATCCTCGATTCGCGCCCGGGCAATGCCCAGATCACCGGGGTCGAGGTCGTGCTCGGCGATCCGACCACGGCTGATCTCCCAGATGTGGGAGTGGCCGGTGGTGGTGAGCTCGTCCAGGCCGTCGTCCCCTCGGAACACCAGCGCGGTGGCACCACGGGTGCGGAACACGCCGGTGATCAGCGGTACCCGATCGGCCTGGGCAACACCCACGGCGGATGCTTCGGGTCGGGCCGGATTGGTCAGCGGGCCGAGGAAGTTGAAAACGGTGGGGATACCCAACTGGGCGCGAACCGGGCCGGCGTGGGCAAACCCGGGGTGGAAGGCAGAGGCGTAGGCAAAGGTCACCCCGGTCTCACGGGCAACATCGGCCACCGCCGAGGGGGCCAGCGAGAGGTCAATGCCGAGAGCCGCCAGCACATCACTGGAACCGGAGGCCGAACTCGCGGCGCGGTTGCCGTGCTTGATGACCGGGATTCCGGTGGAGGCCGAGACGATGGCCGCCATCGTCGAGACGTTCACGGTCCCGAAGCGGTCACCGCCGGTACCCACGATGTCCAGCGCCATCGAATCCAACGGCAGCGGAAGAGCGTGCTCAAGAATCGCGTCACGGAAGCCCACCACCTCATCCACGGTCTCACCCTTGGAGCGCAGCGCAACCAGGAATGCGCCAATCTGCGCCGGAGTGGCCGCTCCACTCATAATCTGCTGCATCGCCCAGGTCGCCTCGGCGACACTGAGGTTCTCGCCGGACAAAAGAGAGGTGAACAGGGAGGGCCAGGTGAAGGTATCCAACATAGGTCAAGCATATTGGTATCCGCGACGCTCCGACCCGCAAAAACCTTTATGCCGACGTTTTGCCGACACCACGACCGGAAAGCCGCGGAATCTCGGACATTCAAGGTGAATTCACGGCGAAAACTTAGGTAGCCCTAACCCCTTGTGAAGGTCGAGCGAGACGGGAAATGGCCAATACTCGCCCGCAAATCAGCCATAATGGAGGAGTGACGAGCACTTCTTTGAACTATGCGGCGAAAGCCCCGAAGATCAACAGACCCAATAACGTAGCCGTGGGCACCATTGTGTGGCTGGGTTCAGAGGTCATGTTTTTCGCGGGTCTGTTCGCGATCTACTTCACCCTGCGTTCCGTAGCCCCCGAAATCTGGGCTCACGGAACGTCCGTACTTAACGTGCCGTTCGCGCTGATTAACACGTTGATCCTCGTATCTTCCTCCTTTGCCTGCCAGGCGGGCGTGTTTGCAGCCGAGCGTCTCCAGCCGCGGTCGACCGGGCCTAAGCCGAGCCAGTGGGGAATGGTTGAGTGGTTCTTCCTCACCTATGCCCTTGGTGCAATCTTTGTCGCCGGCCAGATCTGGGAGTACGCCACCCTGGTCAGCGAGGGAGTCGCGCTGAACTCTGACGCCTACGGATCCGCGTTCTACATCACCACCGGATTCCACGGCATTCACGTTATCGGCGGACTGATCGCCTTCCTCCTGATCATTGGTCGCGGCTACGCCGTGAAGAACTTTGGTCACAAGGAAGCCTCCAGCGCCATCGTTGTGTCCTACTACTGGCACTTCGTTGACGTTGTGTGGATCGCTCTGTTCCTCGTCGTGTACGTCCTGAGATAACAACCGAGAGCCTAATAAAGCCATGTCACGCAAAACTTCACGTCCAGCCGCCGGCAAGAGCCGCCGCACCGGTCGCCGTTCCCCGGCTGCCGCCGCGGCGCTTATTGCTGTCGGCCTGCTGTTCACCGGCGGCGCCTACGCCGCGGTGAGCGCAACCACCGCCAACGCTCAGCCCGCGCCGGCCGCAGCCAGCCAGTCCAACGTTGAGGACGGCAAGAAGCTGTTCCAGGCGAACTGCGCTACCTGCCACGGTCTCGAGGCACAGGGCACCAGCGACGGTCCCAGCCTGATCGGTGTGGGTGCCGCCGCGGTCGACTTCCAGGTCGGAACCGGCCGTATGCCCATGCAGGGCCACGGACCGCAGGCTCAGAAGAAGCCCGTTCAGTTCACCCAGGAGCAGATCAACCAGCTCGCCGTGTACGTCGGAAGCACCGCTCCCGGCCCCTCCATCCCGGACGCTAAGTACCTGGATGCAGACGGCGACGCCGCCCATGGTGCGGAGCTCTTCCGTATCAACTGCGCCATGTGCCACAACGTGGCCGGTGCCGGTGGTGCGCTGACCGAGGGTAAGTTCGCCCCCAGCCTGGTCGGGGTCACCCCGGCTCACATCTACGAGGCAATGATCACCGGCCCGCAGAACATGCCGGTGTTCAACGACATGAACATCTCCCCCGAGGGCAAGCGCGACATCATCACCGCGCTGAAGTACCAGGAGAAGGTCGGTAACCCCGGTGGTATCGGACTCGGATCGCTCGGCCCGGTGGCCGAGGGTCTGTTCATCTGGATTTTTGGCCTCGGCGCCGTTGTGGCGCTTACGGTCTGGATCACGGCCAAGTCCAACTAGGACGGCCTTGATCATGACACTGCAATCACGTAAGGAGCACAATGGCACAGGACGATAACAGCGGCAAGGATCTCGCCGCTGCGAACTCCTCTTCCCATGACCTGCTGCCGGAAGATACCGGCACAGGCGTGGTGAGCCCCGACGCCGTTGAGAACCCGGGTCACCCGGAACACCGTCAGCGCGTCACCGACCTGAACCCGAAGAAGGAAAAGCAGGCCGAGCGCACTGTCTTCATCCTCTTCTTCCTCTCCGCCGTGGGAAGCCTGTGGGCGGTTGCCGCCTACATGATGTTCCCGATCGACGGTCAGATGGAACTGGTTCGGTCAAACAACCTCTTCATCGGCCTCGGTGCCACCCTGGCCCTGATGGCCCTGGGTATCGGAGCCGTCCACTGGGGCAAGGCCCTCATGGCCGACCACGAGTCCGTGGACCACCGCCACCCCGTGCGCGGTACCGACGAGACCCGCGCCCGCGCCATCGAGATCTTCGAGGAGGCGAATGAGGAGTCCGGCTTTGGCCGTCGCTCGCTCATCCGCAACTCGCTGATTGGCGCCCTGGTTGTCTTCCCGCTGCCCGCCGTGGCCCTGTTCCGCGGTCTGGCACCGTATGACGAGGACCCGGTAGAGCTGCTGCACCACACCATGTGGAAGAAGGGCACCCGCCTGGCGCGTGACCCCTCCGGTGCACCGATCAAGGCCTCCGATGTGACCCTGGGTTCGGCGTTCCACGTCATCCCCGAGGATCTCAACGACGCCAAGGACGTGCTGAACGAAAAGGCCAAGGCCATCGTTCTGCTCATGCGTCTGAAGCCCGAGGACCTGAACGAGCTCCCCGAGCGTAAGAACTGGTCGTACAACGGCATCGTTGCTTACTCGAAGGTGTGCACCCACGTGGGTTGCCCGGTTGCTCTGTACGAGCAGCAGACCCACCACCTGCTGTGCCCCTGCCACCAGTCGCAGTTCGACGTGGCAAACCACGCGACCGTGATCTTTGGTCCGGCCGCCCGTCCCCTTCCGCAGCTCCCGATCACCGTGGACGATGAGGGCTACCTCGTCGCTCAGAGTGACTTCCACGAGCCTGTCGGACCGAGCTTCTGGGAGCGTCATTGAGTACCGCAACGGCCGCACCGACGGCCCCCGCTAAGCAGTCCGGTGGTTTCACCGGCAAGGCTGCCAACTACCTCGACGAGCGCACGAGCATCTCGGGCGCCGTCAAGGAGTTCGGTCGCAAGATCTTCCCGGATCACTGGTCCTTCCTCCTCGGTGAGGTTGCGCTTTACAGCTTCGTTGTGATCCTGCTGTCGGGAACCTTCCTGACCTTCTTCTTCGACGCAGCCATGACCCACACCACCTATGAGGGCTCCTACGCCCCCATGAACGGTGTGCACATGTCGGCCGCTATGGCTTCGACCCTGGATATCTCCTTCGATATCCGCGGTGGTCTGCTCATGCGCCAGGTCCACCACTGGGCCGCCCTGCTGTTCGTGGCCTCGATCGGCCTGCACATGCTCCGCGTGTTCTTCACCGGCGCATTCCGCAAGCCGCGCGAGATCAACTGGGTGATCGGTTTTGTCCTCTTCGTGCTCGCCATGGCCGAGGGTTTCACCGGCTACTCGCTCCCCGATGACCTGCTCTCCGGTAACGGTCTGCGCATCATCGACGGCATGATCAAGTCCTTCCCGCTGGTCGGCACCTGGATCTCCTTCCTCCTGTTTGGTGGAGAGTTCCCGGGTGAGGACATCGTGGGTCGTCTCTACTCGCTGCACATCATGATCCTGCCCGCGCTGGTCATCGTGTTCATCGCCCTGCACCTGATGTTCCTGATTGTGCACAAGCACACTCAGTACCCCGGGCCGGGCCGTACCGAGGAGAACGTGGTCGGCTTCCCGATCCTCCCCGTGTACGCAGCCAAGGCCGGTGGATTCTTCTTCATCGTGTTCGGTGTGATCATGGCCTGCGCGACGTTCTTCCAGATCAACCCGATCTGGAACTACGGACCGTATGACCCCTCGCCCGTGTCCGCGGGTACCCAGCCTGACTGGTACATCGGATTCGCCGACGGTATGCTCCGCCTGGCCCCGCCGCACCTCGAGTTTGTGTGGCTGGACCGTACCTGGAGCTTCGGAATCCTGCTGCCGGTTATCATCCTGGGTCTGTTCATCGTGACCGTCCTGATCTACCCCTTCATCGAGGCGTGGGTCAGCGGCGACAAGCGTGAGCACCACCTGCTGGACCGCCCGCGTAACGCCCCGACCCGTACCGCTATCGGTGCTGCCGGTGTGACCTTCTACGCGGTCATGTGGGCCGCCGCGAGCTCGGACCTCATCGCCACCCACTTCCGGGTGACCATGGAGGGTGTGATTCACACCCTGCAGGCCCTGCTCTTCCTCGGACCGGTAATTGCGTACTTCGTCACGAAGCGCATCTGCCTGGGTCTGCAGAAGAAGGACCGCGAGATCGCGCTGCACGGTTACGAGACCGGACGCATTGTCCGCCTCCCCGGTGGCGAGTACATCGAGGTTCACGAGCAGGTGTCCGACTATGAGCGCTGGGAGCTCGTGAGCTACAAGGACAACGCTCCGGTGATGCTCCGCCCGAACGCTCAGGGCAAGATCACCGGCTCGATGCGCCTGCGCGCAGCGATGTCCCGCTGGTTCTTCGAGGACCGGATCGCTCCGGTCACCCAGAACGAGCTGGACCAGTCGCACGGGGACGACGAGCACCACTAGGCGCTCCCCCACACAGCACGTCACAGAAGAGTGCCGGATCCTCCACTGGAGGATCCGGCACTCGGTGTTTAACCGGACCTGCGCTAGGCTGGCTCGGATCCTTCAGGGGGAAACATGACCGACAACGCCGACTGGCGCCCGCTACTCGCGCTGCTTGCCAACGACACCACCCGAGAGGTGTGGGCCCACCTGATTGTGGGTGGGCAGGAGGCGCTGAGCACGTCCCCGATTCCGCCGCAGAAGGCCGAGCGCTCGCTAGCCGCACTGGAGCGGGCGGGGCTGCTGGACCGGTCTACCCAGCCGTGGACGCAGCATCCCGAGGTCTTCGCGGCCGCGCTCTCCCGCGCAACACCCGGTACCCCGGTGGGTATCGAACGATTTTTGAGCGAAGGCCGTATTCTCAGCATGCCCACGCGACCGGCCGAGCGCCGAG
Organism: Mycetocola sp. BIGb0189; assembly: GCF_024810155.1. NCBI lineage: Bacteria > Bacillati > Actinomycetota > Actinomycetes > Micrococcales > Microbacteriaceae > Mycetocola > Mycetocola sp. BIGb0189. The sequence continues at coordinate 112,551 of NZ_JANUED010000006.1, read as the reverse complement.
AGCTCCTGGAGCTGGTGGCCGCGCGCACGTTTACCGCGGACATCGACCTGACCGAGCCCGAGGTGAACGAACGGCTCGGGGCCTGGAGTGCGGATGTGGCCCTGCTGCGCCGCCACCTGGTCGATCAGGGGATCCTGGACCGAGACCCCTCCGGCGCGCACTACCGCCTGCCAGGCGCACCCACCGCTCCTCAGCTGCCGGTAGGGCCGGCTCTGGGATAGCGCGCTCCCCTCCCCCACCGAACGTCCGCACCTACCGGAGTTTCTCGGCCACCGAGGGCTACGATAACGACCGGCGGGTATTCTGAGGTTCAGACGCTCCAGAACACGCCTTCAGCGGCCACGGCACGCCCCTGAAGGCACCCCGAAACATCACCGGAGCCACCCCAGCACCTTCCCGAAACCTCCCCCGGATCCTTCCCAGCCTCGAATCGAGACACCGTGTCCCCGTCAGATGCAGCATCCGCCTCCGCTTCCCCGGTGAACTACGGCGGCGCGGCCACCCCCGTGGGATTTCGTGAAATCCGATTCGACCTGTGTGTCGGCTCGGGCGCGGCGCTGCACGCCGAGGTAATGGCAGACGTCGATTCCTGGCGGCTACACCACGAGTCCGGGCTGCTGGTCAGTGCGAACGGGACGGCATCGGAGATCGTGGGCGAAACCATTCGGATGCGCTACCGCCCGCTGCGGCGTACGGTCCCGATCACCATCACCACCGTGCACTGCGCCATCCTCTGGGCCGGCGAAGCGCCCGAAGGACCGGGGCTTGATCTGCTGCCCGGGTCGATCGCCCGCGGCTTCGGATATGAGGCAGACCCCCGGCACCGCGAGGAGGGGCAGGAGCACTTCCTGATCACCCATGAGCCCGATGACACCGTCTGGTTCCGCCTGCGCGGCTTCTGGCGGCCGCGTGCGCCCCGCTGGAGTCCGATCTATCCGCTGACGCTCCTCGGGCAGTCCTATGCCTCCCACGGCTATCTGCGCGCGCTCAGACGCCTCACGCAGCAGCGCTAACCCAACCCTTGCCGCCGTCGGGCACCTGGCACCGGGCTCCGGGAGCCGACGGGCGTCTCACGGGCTACTCCCCATCGCGATAGCCGCGCGGATTCCCAAACTTCCGGGTACAACAAAGCGGGTCCGCCTCCCCGAAGGGAAGCGGACCCGCTCCTGTGTTACTGAACCTTAGTGTGCGAAACGACCGCGGTAGAACTCGTATACCCAGCCGACCAGGGCGACCAGGACGATCGGGGCACCGAACCATGCCAGCCAGAAGTTACCCTCCTGGGCAACCGAGATGCCGATGATGACCACCGAGGCACCGCCAACCAGAACGAACGGCCACCAGCTCCACGGAGCAAAGTGTCCCAGCTCCGGGTCGGCGTCGTCGATGTTCGCGGCCACGTTGTCCTCGGGCAGCTCGCCACCCTGAGCCCGGTAGACCAGACGCAGGTAGAAGGCGATGAAACCGGAGAGGATGGCCGAGAGCAGCAGCGCCACGGTACCCACCCACTCGACACGGCCGTGGGCCGGGTCGGCGACGTTCCAGAAGGTGTAGACACCCGCCAGAATCAGGCAGAAGACGGCGAGGATCCAGAGGATCGAAATGTTGGACTTCATTACTTCGCTCCTCCTTCTTCAACGGTCGTAATTGCCGGGGTGTCGCGGCCGGTGAACTCGGCTGCCTCCGGGTGGTTCAGGTCGAACGCGGGACGCTCGGAGCGGATCCGCGGGATCGACGTGAAGTTGTGACGCGGCGGCGGGCACGAGGTGGCCCACTCAAGCGATCCACCGTAACCCCAGGGGTCGTTCACGGTGACCTTCGGTGCCTTGCGGGCGGTGATGTACACGTTCAGGAAGAACGGGATCAGCGAGACCGCGAGGATGAAGGATCCGATGGTGGACAGCTGGTTCATCCAGGTGATGTTGTCCGCGGGCGAGTACGTGTAGTAACGACGCGGGAAGCCCATCACACCGATCCAGTGCTGGATCAGGAAGGTGGTGTGGAAACCGATGAACAGCAGCCAGAAGTGCCAGTAACCCAGCTTCTCGTTGAGCATCTTGCCGGTCCACTTGGGCCACCAGAAGTAGAATCCGGCGAACATCGCGAACACCACGGTACCGAACACCACGTAGTGGAAGTGTGCGATCACGAAGTAGGTGTCGGAGACGTGGAAGTCAAGCGGCGGCGATGCCAGGATCACACCGGTCAGACCACCGAAGACGAAGGTAATCAGGAAGCCGAGCGACCAGATCATCGGGGTCTCGAAGGTGACCGAACCGCGCCACATGGTACCGATCCAGTTGAAGATCTTCACACCGGTCGGCACGGCGATGAGCATGGTCATCAGCGCGAAGAATGGCAGCAGGACCGAACCGGTCACGTACATGTGGTGTGCCCACACGGTCACCGACAGGGCGGCGATCGCGATGGTTGCGTAGACCAGGGTCTTGTAACCGAAGATCGGCTTGCGGCTGAACACCGGGAAGATCTCGGACACGATACCGAAGAACGGCAGGGCGATGATGTACACCTCGGGGTGACCGAAGAACCAGAACATGTGCTGCCACAGCATCACTCCGCCGTTTTCGGCGTCGAAGATATGGGCACCAAATACTCGGTCGGCGGCCAGCGCAAACAGTGCGGCGGCGAGGACCGGGAAGGCCATCAGAACCAGCAGCGAGGTCACCAGGGTGTTCCAGGTGAAGATGGGCATACGCCACATCGTCATACCCGGGGCACGCATCGTGATGATCGTGGTGATGAAGTTCACGGCACCGAGGATGGTACCGAAACCGGACATCGCCAGTCCCAGAACCCAGAGGTTTCCACCGATACCCGGTGAGTATGTCTGACTCGACAGTGGCGCATAAGCGAACCAACCGAACGAGGCGGCACCCTGCGGGGTGAGGAATCCACCCACGGCGATGAGGCTACCAAAGACGTACAGCCACAGGGCGAAGGCGTTCAGACGCGGGAAGGCCACGTCGGGAGCACCGATCTGAAGCGGCATCAGGGCGTTTGCGAAACCCGAGAACAGCGGGGTTGCAAACATCAGCAGCATGATCGTGCCGTGCATGGTGAACAGCTGGTTGTACTGTTCCTTGGTCTCGATCACGGTGAGACCGGGCTCGAAGAGCTGTGCACGGATCAGCAGCGCCATGACGCCACCGATGCAGAAGAAGATGAACGACGCGATCAGGTACATGTACCCGATGGTCTTGTGGTCGGTGGAGGTGATCCACTTGACCAGGATGTTTCCCTTGCTCTCAACCTTCGAACGGTTGAGGACACTGGCCTGACCGGCCGGGATGTTCAAAGTAGTAGACATCGTTTAGTGACCCTCTCCCTTTTCAGCCTCGGCAGGCTTGTCGATGCCGGGAAGGTTCTGGTTACGGTTGAACTCGCTACCGAAGTTTCCGACGTTACCGGCGGCCTTGAGGTCGGCGAGGTGCTGGTCGTACTCAGCCTGGGAGACTACCTTCACGTTGAAGAGCATCATCGAGTGGTCCTGACCACACAGCTCCGCACACTTACCCACGAACTCGCCTTCGCGCTGCGGGATGAACGACATGTAGTTGGTCTTACCCGGGTACATGTCCTTCTTGTAAAGGAAGTCCACTACCCAGAAGGAGTGGATGACGTCACGCGACTCCAGGGCAATCTTCACGGTCTTACCTACGGGGAGGTAAAGCTCCGGAATGCTCTTGGGGTCGAGCTCGCCGGGCTTGCCGCCCTCGAGCTGACGGGCCTGAACACCGGCGGTCCAGACATCCTGTCCGTCTACCGACTTGGGGTACACGAAGTCCCAGGACCACTGCTTCGCAAAGACCTGAATCTCCACGTCGGGGTGATCGTACTGGGTTTCGATAGCCGCCTGATCGCGTGCGGTGAAGGCAAAGAAGCCCACCACCAGGATCAGCGGAATCACCGTGTAAAGGATCTCGATGGGCATGTTGTACCGCATCTGCACGGGCAGGCCGGTCTGGCCCTTCCGGCGACGGTAGACAACAATTGCCCAAATGATCAGAGCCCACGTCAGAACACCGACGACGAGCAGGACAATCCACGAGTGAGTCCAGAGGGCAGCAACCCTCTCGGTGTGGTTGGTTACGGGGGTCTCACCCTCGTTATTGAAGCCGGGGAGATAGCCGTGAAGCTCGGCCTGGGTACAACCGGCTAGCACCGCGACAAGCGCGGCGGCTAACGGGAGTGAAGCCCAGCGGAGTCTACGTTTCGAGCGCACCTGGGACCTTTCGCAAAGACACTATTGGTTCAGCGTCCAGTGTATCCCGAATGTGGGGCACGTTCGGGACCATTCAGGCCCAAAGCTCTACATACGTACGTTCATTTTCCCAAGAAAGACTGAAAAAACGCCGAATGGGGCCCAAAATGGGCCCCATTCGGTCGGAGTGTCGAAGTTATCTCGATTTAGGCGAACGAGTCTCCACACGCGCAGGAGCTGCCCGCGTTGGGGTTGTCGATCGTGAAGCCCTGCTTCTGGATGGTGTCCTCGAAGTCGATGGTGGCACCATCGAGGTAGGGAACACTCATGCCATCCACGATGACCTCAACGCCGTCGAAGTCGACGGTGACGTCACCATCGAGGAAGCGCTCATCGAAGTACAGCTGGTAGATCAGGCCCGAGCAGCCACCGGGCTGCACGGCTACGCGCAGGCGCAGGTCGTCGCGACCCTCCTGGTTCAGCAGGCTACGAACCTTGTCGGCCGCGGTATCGGTCAGCGCCACACCGTGGGCGGGGGCCTCGGTCAGGGTTGTTGCGTCGCTCATGTTTCTCCTTCGTGACGGGTGCCGCGGTGGACACGGTCTTCAACCAGGATAACCGCGATCATCGATCGGGGATTCCCGGAATTCAGAAAATTATTTCGTCTGGTTGTTCAGACGCGCCAGCAGCAGCGCCTCGGTCAGCGTGGCGCGGTGGAACACACCCAGGTGCAGGGACTCGTTCGGGCTGTGGGCGCGTGAGTGCGGGTCTTCGACGCCGGTGATCAGGATCGCCGCCTCGGGGAACTCGCGGACAAGGTCGGCCACAAACGGAATCGAGCCGCCGATCCCGAGCTCAACCGGGGCAACCTCCCAGGCGTCGGCCATGGCCTGCTTGGCCGTGGTGACGATGGGGTGGCTGGTGTCCACCAGGAACGGACTGCCGGTGTCGATGTCATCAATCGAGAGCTGCGCGCCAAACGGGGCGTTCGCGCGCAGGTGCGCGGTGATGGACTCGACCGCCTGCTGCGGGTCCTGCCCCGGAGCGATGCGCACGCTCACCCGCACGGTGACCGCGGGGATCAGCGTGTTCGAGGCGTTCTGCATGCTCGGCGCGTCGATGCCGGTCACGGTGATCGAGGGCTTGTCCCACATCCGGCCCAGAATCGATCCGGTTCCAATCGGAGACACACCCTCGGTGAGTCCGGTTTCCAGGCGCAGCTGAGCCTCATCGTAGGCGGGGGTCTCGGCCTCACGCACAATCAGGCCTGGCACGGCCACCGAACCCTCGTCATCCCACAGCGTGTTGAGCAGGCGGAAGGTTGCCAGCATCGCATCCGGGACCGCTCCCCCGAACATGCCCGAGTGGGACGCGTGATCCAGCGTGCGCACGGTGAGGCGGAAGGTGACGTTGCCACGCAGACCCACGGTCAGCGCGGGGGTCTCGGTGTCCCAGTTGGCCGAATCGGCCACCACGATCGCGTCACCGGCGAGTTCGGTACGGTGCTGAGCGAGGAAGTTAGCAAACGAACGAGATCCAAACTCCTCCTCCCCCTCGATGAACAGGGTAATCCCCAGGCTGAAGTCGGTACCGGCGACCTCGCGCAGCGCACGAATGGCACCGATATGCGACATCACACCGGCCTTATCGTCGGCCGAACCACGCCCATAAAGGCGGTCCCCCACCACGGTGGGCTCATAGACGGGGGTGTTCCACTCGGCGTCGACCCCGGGCGGCTGGACATCGTGGTGCGCGTAGAGCACAACGGTGGGGGCTCCGGCCCGTGCCTTGCGGGTCGCCAGAATGGCGGGCTGACCCAGCTCGGTCGAGCCCTCAAGCGGTGCCTGCGAGATCACCACGTCGTCAAAAACGCCGGTGTCACGGGCGAGTTCGGCGATGGCCTCGGCGCTCTTGCGGACGTGATCGTGGTCGAAGCCGTCCCAGGCCACGCTGGGAATCCGCACCAGATCGCCCAGATCGGCGAGGGTGCGCGGCAGCTGATTCTGCACGGTCTCGCGCAGGCTCAGCTCAATCGGATCGTGCAGGTTTTGCGGGATGGTGTGGTTCGAGGCGTTCATACGGGTAATCTTAGAGCGTAACGCCAACCCAAGGATCAATAAGTGACTAAGCAGACTAACGGCACGCCGGCAGAGCCGGGCATGGAATCCCTCGAACAGACCGAGGCGCGGCTGAACGCGTCCGCTGGTAAGGGACGCCCCACCCCCACCCGCAAGGAGCGCGAGGCGGCTAATAAGCGTCCCCTCGTTCCGAACGACCGCAAGGAAGCGGCCAAGCAGGCTCGCGCCCAGATGTCGGTCGAGCGCGAAAAGGCCCGTGTGGGCCTCGCCAACGGCGAAGAGCGCTACCTCCCCATCCGCGACCGCGGACCGCAGAAGAAGTTCGTCCGCGACTTCGTGGATGCCCGCTTCAGCGCCGGCGAGTGGCTGATGCCGCTGCTGCTGCTCGTGGTCATCGCCTCCTTCATTCAGGACACCCGCGTGGCCGCCTACTCCCTGTTTGTGGTGTGGGGTCTGCTGCTGATCGCAATCCTCGACTGCGTCTTCCTCGGCCTGCGTCTGCGTCGCAAGCTCACCGCCAAGTACGGCTATGCCGAAAAGGGTGTGCGCTGGTATGCGGCAATGCGGGCCCTGCAGATGCGCTTCCTGCGTCTGCCCAAGCCGCAGGTGCGTCGCCGTCAGTACCCGCAGTAACCGGTCCCAGACCACACAAAACACCCGCCGAGATCTTCTCGGCGGGTGTTTTGTTATGCGCGTGTTTGCGCGGCAGGCTAGACCCGGCGCGCGGCGCGGATCCCGGCCAGGCCACGGTTGAGCTCGCGGCCCCACAGCGGGCCGCGGTAGATGAAGGCCGAATAGCCCTGCACCAGCGTGGCACCGGCCTCAAGGCGTTCGCTCAGCTCCTCGGCGGTCTCCACGCCGCCGGCGGAGATCACACACAGCTCGGCGGGGACGGCCGCACGAATCAGACGCAGCACCTCGAGCGAGCGAGCCTTGAGCGGCGCACCGGAGAGACCACCGGCACCCATGCCCGCAACCTTCTCGGCAGGGGTGTCCAGACCGTCACGACTGATCGTGGTGTTGGTCGCGATGATGCCGTCCAGCCCGGTGGAGACCACCAGCTCGGCGATCTTAGCCACCTGGTCGTCCTCAAGGTCCGGGGCGATCTTCAGCAGCAGCGGGGTACGGCCGGCGGCGGCCTTCACCGCGGTAAGCAGGGGCTCCAGGCGGTCCAACTCCTGCAGGCCGCGTAGGCCCGGGGTGTTGGGTGAGCTCACGTTGATGACCAGGTAGTCGGCGACCGGTGCCAGGAGGCGGGCGCTCTCCAGGTAGTCCTCGACCGCGTTGTCCACATCCACCACGCGGCTCTTGCCGATGTTGATCCCGATCACCGGCAGCGCCTTGCCGCTGGCGCGCAGGGCTCGAATGCGCTCGGCGGCGCCGTGGTTGTTAAAGCCCATCCGGTTGATCAGCGCACGGTCGGCGGGCAGGCGGTAAAGGCGAGGCTGGGGGTTGCCCGGCTGCGCGTGGGCGGTGATCGTGCCCACCTCGATGTGGCCGAAGCCGAGCACTCCGAGGCCCTCGATCATCGTGGCGTCCTTATCGAAGCCGGCGGCGATCCCAAACGGGGTCGGGAAGGTGATCCCCAGGGTACGCACCGAGAGATCCGCTCCCCCGGCTGTGAACTTTCGCGCGGCCCGGCCGAGTCCCACCCGAGGAATGGCCCGGATCGCGGTGGCCGCGAGGTGGTGTGCCTGCTCGGGCGAGAAGCGGGTCAGAACGGTTTTGAACAGGAACGGGTACATGCGGGGTCCAAGCTGGGCGTGGGCGAACGGGAAATAAGGGGAGTCTGGTTAGGCGGTGCCGGCACGCAGCGCGGCGATCGCCGACTCGAAGTCCTCGAGCGATTCAAACGCCTGGTACACGCTGGCAAAACGCAGGTAGGCCACCTCATCCAGTTCGCGCAGCGGCTGCAGGATGGACAGGCCGATCTCGTTGGCGTTGATCTGGCTGGTGCCGGTCTGCCGGATGGTCTCCTCCACGGTCTGCGCGAGCATCGCCAGATCCGGATCGGTGACCGGGCGTCCCTGGCACGCCTTACGCACACCCGCCACGACCTTGTCGCGGCTGAAGGGTTCCACCACGCCCGAGCGCTTGATCACGTTCAGGCTCGCGGTCTCCGAGGTGCTGAATCGACCGCCGCACTTGGGACACTGCCGGCGTCGGCGAATGGAGAGGCCGTCATCGCTGGTGCGCGAATCGATCACCCGAGAGTCGGGGTTGCGGCAAAAAGGACAGTGCATCGGGGTACCAGACTACTGAGCGGACGGAAGAAAACGGATCGCGACGGCATCACCGTGCGCGGGCAGCGCCTCGGCATCCGAGAGCGCGCGAATGCCCGCGGCAACCTCGTTCAGCCCCACCGGGCCGTACTCGATGATCTGCTGCGGACGCAGGAAGGTGGCGGCACCGAGGCCCGCCGAGAAGCGGCTCTGACCGCCGGTGGGCAGCACGTGGTTGGATCCGGCGAGGTAGTCGCCCAGGCTGACCGGGGAGTGCTCCCCCACGAAGATCGCGCCGGCGCTGGTGATGTTTCCCAGCACCTCGGTGTTGTGCGCGGTCTGAATCTCCAGGTGCTCGGGGCCGTAGGCGTTGCTGAACTCGGCGGCGGCCGCCAGGTCGGCAACCAGCACGATCGCCGACTGCGGACCGGCCAGGGCCTGGGCCACGCGGGCGGAGTGGGTGGTCTCGGCCGTCTGGCGGGCTAGCTCGTCACGCACCCGTTCGGCAAACTCGGCCGAATCGGTGACCAGCAGCGAGGCGGCCGCCTCATCGTGCTCGGCCTGGCTGATCAGGTCGGCGGCCACATAGGCGGCGTTGGCGTGCTCATCGGCGATCACCAGGATCTCGGTGGTACCAGCCTCGGAGTCGATACCCACCTGGCCCTTGACCAGGCGCTTGGCGGCGGCCACATAGATGTTGCCCGGTCCGGTCACGATATCCACCGGCTCCAGGCCGATGTCCGGCACACCGTAAGCCAGCGCACCAATAGCGCTGGCACCACCGATCGCATACACCTCGGTAATCCCCAGCAGGCCGGCGGCACCCAGCACCACCGGGTGCACGTTGCCATCGAAGTCGCGCTGTGCCGGCGAAGCCAGCGCAAGCGACCCCACGCCGGCAACCTGTGCCGGGACCACGTTCATGATCACACTCGACGGGTACACGGCCTTGCCGCCGGGGACGTAGAGACCCACCCGGTCCACCGGCTGCCAGCGCTGCACGATGCGCGAGTCATCGGTGAGCTCGGTCACCTGGGATGCGGGTACCTGAGCGGCGGATGCGCGACGCACCCGCTCGATCGCGGTCTCCAGCGCCGCGCGCACGGCGGGATCCAGCGCCTCCACGGCGGCGGCAATGGCCTCGGCCGACACCCGAATGCTGGTGGGCTCGCCCCCGTCGAAGCGACGGGCATGCTCGCGCAGCGCCGCCTCGCCACCGGTGCGCACCTCATCGATGAGGGTGCTCGCGGCTGTCATCGCGACGGAGATGTCCACGGTGGGACGCGGCAGGAGGGCGGTGAGCTCGGCACGGCCGGGGCGGAGCTCGCGAAGATCAATCGTCTGAATCATGTCGACGCCCAGTTTAGCGGGTTTTCGGGTATCTCCGCGGCGAGACGGGCCGGGTATCCCCCGAGAATCCGGTGCACACCCGTCCAGGGTTAATCCAAACGAGCCGGGACGCGCTTTCGCACATTCCCGGCCCGTTATATATCGCGAAGGTTATCCGCGGGTGAGGTTACTCAGATCGTGCAGAATTCCGATTCGACCGTCGTCGGTGCGCAGCACCAGCGCGGTACCCCGATCCTCAACCGCGAGTACCCAGGCACCCGGTCCCATCTCGAACAGCACGGACTGGCCATCCACGCTGTGCACCGGACGCGGGGTGTAGCTGTAGACCCAGAACGGTGCGGTCCGCACCGGCTCAGCCGGTGCGCCCGCGGACACACCAAAGCCGGCGGCACCCGGGGTGGGCTGCGTGGCACGCGGACGCGGCGTCGGAGTGATCACGCGGGGTGCGCGGGCGGCCGGAGCCGCCGGAACCTCCTCGCGCTCATCGAACTCGGACTTGAAGATCGGCAGGAACGGCGCGAAGGTCGAGGTGAACAGGGTCGCCAGGGCGAGGATGGTGCCCACCGGAAGTGACCAGTTGATCTGCCCGGGGACGGTCAGCACCGTGTAGGCCGACACAAACAGGACGTAACCGACCGCGGCGATCACCGTGGCAACCGAGGCGAACTGATCCACCGAGAGCGAACCCACCCGCCAGGACACCCGGGGAACCAGGCGGCGCAGCAGAACCAGGGCCAGCGCAATCAGCGGCAGAATCGACACGGCCACCGGCATCGGCGCGAACTGGAGGTTCCACAGCGTCAGCGGGGCACCGAACTGGCCCAGGTGGAAGGCCGGCACAAATGAGATCAGCACCAGCAGCGCGCTGAGGATCACAAAGAGAACCTCGCGCAGGGTGAACACTCCCACGGTTCGGACCGGACGCGGCTCACGCGCGGCGCGAGCGGGCTGCCCGGCCCCGGGCTGTCCGACAAACTGCCCCACCGAGAACGAGCCCGCGGCCGGGTGAGCTGCCGACTGATCGCCGGGCTGCCCCACCGGATGCCCCGCGGCCGAGTGTCCCGCACTCGCGGCGGCACCCTGCGCGAACCCGGGAAGCTGCGCAGCCTGCTGATCCTGCGCGAACCCGGGAAGCGGCGTCGCCTGCTGGCTTGCGTGCGGCGGCGTGAAGGTGTCGGCGAAGGGGGCCACAACCTGTGGTGCCTCGGCCGCACGCTCCAAACGCTCCCACACCCCGGTTTCGGCCCGCTCGTCGGCGGGCTGCTCGGGTGAGGTCGGGTTCTCTGGTGTACTCATCGGGTCCTCTCATGAACACGGGTAGTGCGGGGTGAATTCAACCTAACCGAGGCAGCCGGGACCAAGCAATGATTTGAGCTCGCCGAAGAGGTCCGGGCTCACCCGAACCGGGTAGTTTGGCACCTCAAACACCCGCGCCACGTCTCCGCGGGTGAGTCGCACCCGCAGCTCGCCGTCGCCGCGGTGGCGCTCCAGGATCTCGCGCAGGTTGGCGATTACCGGTGCGGTCGCCCGGGCGTCGGGCATGGTCAGGAACAGCGTAGTGTCGCCATCCTCCTGGACAAACTCGGGTGCCATCAGGCTGTAGGCGTGCAGGTTCATGCCGTCATCCCGCATCGAGACGCGCCCGCGGACCACCACGATCGAGTCTCCCAGCAGCATCGGACCAAACTCCTGATAGCCCTTGCCCATGAACATCACGGTAATCTCACCGCTGAAGTCCTCGACGGTGATCATGCCGTACTGGTTGCCGGACTGCTTGGCCACGCGGTGCTGCACGCTGGTCACCAGCCCCGCGATGGTCACGGTGTCGCCGTCCTGGGTGGACTCCGAACTCATCAGATCGAGGATCGTCGTGGTGGCATGCTTGGCCAGCTGGAGTTCCAGACCGGCTAGCGGATGGTCGGACACGTAGAGGCCCAGCATGTCTCGCTCAAAGGCGAGCTTGTCTTTCTTAGACCACTCGGGACGCACGGGAATCGGGTCGGATTCCTGCGGGTCGTCGAACAGGCTGTCGAAGTCAAACGCGAAGTCGCCATTGGACTCCTTACGCTTGGTCTTCGCCGCATCCTCCACCAGGTCCTCAAACACCTCGGAGAGCGCGCGCCGGGTATTGCCCATCTCGTCGAAGGCACCGGCCTTAATCAGCGACTCGATCGCACGCTTATTGGCCACCTGCAGCGGCACCTTCTTGAGGAAGTCGGGCAGGGTTGCATAGGCACCCTTTTCCTCGCGGGCCGAACGGATACCCTCCACCACGTTGCCACCCACGTTGCGGATCGCACCGAGACCGAAGCGAATGTCCTCGCCGACGGCGGCGAAGAACCCAATCGACTCGTTCACGTCCGGCGGCAGCACCTTGATGCCCATCCGGCGACACTCGTTGAGGTAGATCGCCAGCTTGTCCTTGGAGTCTCCCACCGAGGTGAGCAGCGCGGCCATGTACTCGGCCGGATAGTGCGCCTTGAGGTATGCGGTCCAGTAGGACACGAGCCCATAAGCGGCGGTGTGAGCCTTGTTGAAGGCGTAGTCGGCGAAGGACTCCAGCACCTTCCAGAGGGCGTCCATTGCCTCCTGGGAGTAACCGTTGCTGGCCATTCCGGCAAAGAAGTCGGCCTGCTGCTTATCCAGCTCGGACTTCTTCTTTTTACCCATCGCGCGACGCAGCACGTCGGCCTGTCCCAGGCTGAATCCGGCGAGCTTCTGCGCCGCACTCATCACCTGCTCCTGATACACGATCAGGCCGTAGGTTCCACCGAGAATCTCCTCAAGCGGTGCCTCAAGCTCGGGGTGAATCGGGGTGATCGCCTGCTGCTTGTTTTTTCGCAGGGCGTAGTTGGTGTGCGAGTTCACACCCATCGGGCCCGGACGGTAGAGCGCGAGCACCGCGGAAATGTCCTCGAAGTTGTCGGGCTTCATCAGGCGCAGCAGCGAGCGCATCGGCCCGCCATCCAGCTGGAACACGCCCAGGGTGTCTCCACGCGCCAGCAGCTCATAGGAGCCCACATCACTCAGGTCCAGGTCTTCCAACACCAGGGTCTCGCCCCGGTTGGACTTAATGTTATCGAGGGCGTCATCGATGATCGTGAGGTTGCGCAGCCCCAGGAAGTCCATCTTGATCAGGCCGAGGCTCTCACAGGCCGGATAGTCGAACTGGGTGACGATCTGGCCATCCTGCTCGCGCTTCATGATTGGGATGATGTCGATCAGTGGATCCGAGGACATGATCACACCCGCGGCGTGCACACCCCACTGACGCTTGAGGTTTTCCAGGCCCAGCGCGGTCTCGAAGACCTGCTTGGCCTCGGGGTCGGTCTCGACCACCGTGCGAACATCCACCGCTTCCTTATAGCGCGGGTGGTCCTTATCGAAGATGCCGGTGAGCGGGATGTCCTTACCCATGATCGCCGGAGGCATCGCCTTGGTGAGCTTCTCGCCCATCCCGAAGGGGAAGCCCAGCACCCGCGAGGAGTCCTTGAGCGCCTGCTTGGCCTTAATCGTGCCGTAGGTCACGATCTGAGCCACACGCTCGTCGCCGTACTTGGCGGTCACATACTGAATGACCTCCCCACGGCGACGGTCATCGAAGTCGACGTCGAAGTCGGGCATGGACACACGCTCGGGGTTGAGGAACCGCTCGAAGATGAGACCGTGCTGGATCGGGTCCAGGTCGGTGATCTTCATCACATACGCGACCATCGAACCGGCACCCGAACCACGGCCCGGCCCCACCCGGATGCCGTTCTTCTTGGACCAGTTGATGAAGTCGGCCACGACGAGGAAGTAACCCGGGAAGCCCATCTGGATGATGACGCCAACCTCGTAGTTGGCACGCTCGCGCACATCCGCGGGAATACCGTTGGGGTAGCGCTCGTGCAGGCCCTTCTCGGTCTCCTTGATGAACCAGCTGTCCTCGGTCTCCCCCGCCGGCACCGGGAAGCGCGGCATGTAGTTGGCCTTGGTGTTGAACTCCACGTTGCAGCGCTCTGCGATGGCCAGCGTGTTGTCGCAGGCCTCCTCGTAGTCTCGGAAGAGGTGGCGCATCTCCTCGGCCGACTTGAGGTAGAACTCATCGGCGTCGAATTTGAAGCGGTTGGGGTCATCCAGCGTGGAGCCGGACTGCACACACAGCAGCGCCGCATGTGACTTGGCGTCGTGCGCGTGGGTGTAGTGGAGGTCGTTGGTGGCCACCAGCGGAATGCTAAGGTCCTTGGCAATCTTGATCAGGTCGCCCATGACCTGCTTCTCGATCCCCAGACCGTGATCCATCAGCTCGCAGAAGAAGTTCTCCTTGCCGAAGATGTCCTGGAACTCCGCGGCCGCCTTGATCGCCTCGTCGTACTGGCCCAGGCGCAGGCGGGTCTGAACCTCTCCCGAGGGGCAACCGGTGGTGGCGATCAGGCCCTTGCCGTAGGTCTCCAGCAGTTCGCGGTCCATACGCGGCTTGAAGTAGTAGCCCTCAATCGAGGCCAGCGAGTTCAACCGGAACAGGTTGTGCATACCCTCGGTGGTCTCCGAGAGCAGGGTCATGTGGGTATACGAACCCGAACCCGAGACGTCGTCTCGCGAGCCGTCGCCCCAGCGCACCCGGGTGCGGTCGGTGCGGTGCGTGCGCGGGGTCAGGTAGGCCTCGGTACCGATGATCGGTTTGATTCCCGCATCGGTTGCCGTGCGCCAGAAGTCGAACGCACCAAACACGTTTCCGTGGTCGGTCACGGCGACGGCGGGCATCCCCGATTCCTTGGCGGCCTCAATCAGCGGTTTGACCCGCGCCGCTCCATCGAGCATCGAGTACTCGCTGTGCACGTGAAGGTGGACAAACTGCTTATCCGAAGGGGTCAAAACTGCTCCGCTACTTCTTCCGAGGATGAACTTCTAGGATACCCCTCACCACCGACCGGGGCACACGCAAAAACACCCCGCGAGTGATCGCGGGGTGTTTTTGGAGGGTCAAACCGGGGTTGCCTCTAGTCGTTGCGCAAAATCTCCAGGGCGTGTTCCAGGTCCTCGGGATACGGCGCCTCAAAGGTGACCCACTCGCCGGTACCCGGGTGGGTAAAAGCCAGCTGTCGGGCGTGCAGCCACTGCCGGGTCAGGCCCAGACGCTCGGCCTGCTGAGCGTCGCCGCCATAGAGCGGGTCGCCCACGCAGGGGTGACGCTGCGCGGCCATGTGCACACGAATCTGGTGGGTCCGTCCGGTCTCCAGGTGGATCTCCAGCAGGGATCCGCGCAGGAAGGCCTCGAGGGTCTCATAGTGGGTGATCGAGTGCTTACCGTCGGTGGTGATCGCGAACTTCCAGTCGTGACGCGGGTGGCGTCCGATCGGAGCGTCGATCGTCCCGGCCAGCGGATCGGGGTGACCCTGAACCACGGCGTGATAGATCTTCTCCACCTCGCGGTCGTGGAACTGACGCTTGAGCTCGGTGTACGCCCGCTCGGACTTGGCCACCACCATCAGGCCGCTGGTGCCCACGTCGAGGCGGTGCACGATGCCCGCCCGCTCGGCGGCACCCGAGGTCGAGACGGTGTAGCCGGCACCAGCCAGGGCACCCAGCACGGTGGGACCGGTCCAGCCCAGCGAGGGATGGGCGGCCACACCCGAGGGCTTGGCCACCACGATGATGTCCTCATCGTCGTAGACGACGTCGAGGTCCTCCACCACAACCGGAACGATCGTGGGTTCGGCCTTGGGCGTCCAGGACACCTCAAGCCAGTCCCCCGCCGACAGTCGGTCGGACTTGCCCAGGGTGCGTCCGGCCAGGGTAACCCCGCCCAGATCGGCAACCTCGGCGGCGAAGGTGCGGGAGAATCCCAGCAGCTTGGCCAAACCGGCATCCACCCGGGTGCCCTCGAGCCCGTCGGGCACGGGAAGGCTACGGCTTTGCATCGGGGTTCTCCTTGGAGATGTGGGAGCCATCGATCAGATCGGGCTCAATCGGGGTCATCACCTCGGCCGCCTCGGCCTCCGCACGCGCGCGTTCGGCGCGCTGGGCGGCGCGGCTGGGCGCGCGGGTTCCGTCCAGATTGATGCCCATGAACGAGAGGATCAGGAACAGGCCCATCGAGGACACAATCAGGATGTCCGCGACGTTGTACACGGCCGGCAGCATCCACGGCGTCGAGATGAAGTCCACCACGTGTCCCAGCCCAAAGGAGGGCTCACGGAACAGTCGGTCGGTGAGGTTACCCAGCACCCCGCCCAGCAGCAGGCCGATCATGACGGCCCAGGCACGGGAGCGGATCTTGCCACGGCGGGCAAACACGATGATCGCGATGACCACGGCGGACGCCAGAATCGAGAAGATCCAGGTCATGCCGCTGGCCAGCGAGAACGCGGCACCGGGGTTTTTAATGTAATAGAACACGAGGAAGTCACCGATGATCGGGACCGGCTCGTGCAGGGTCAGGTTGGTGGTGACCAGATATTTGGCGAACTGATCAGCAGACAGTCCCGCCGCGGCGATGATCACCAACAGCGGGACTGCCCACTTACCGGTTCTGGCCGGAGATTCCTGCGACAAGAACTTACTTCGAGGAACCGGTGCCCGACTGCTCGTCGAGCTCCTTCAGCTGGCCCTCGATGTAGCCGCGCAGCTGCTTGCGGTAGTCGCGCTCGAACGTACGCAGCTCGTCGATCTTGGTCTCCAGGACAACCTTCTGCTTGTCGAGGATCTCGACCTGTGCACGCTGCTTGGCCTCGGTCTCGGCGATGAGGCGGGCGGCGGTGGCGTGACCCTCGGCGATCAGCGCGTCGCGCTTCTCGGTGCCCTCCTTGATGTGCTCATCGTGCAGACGACGGGCAAGCTGCAGCAGGCTCGAGGAGCTCTCTGCATCATCACCGGCCGGTGCGGCGGCGGCCGGAGCGGCGGCAACCGGCACGGGCACGGCGGAAACCGGTGCCGGTACGGCGGCCACGGGGGTGGTGCTCGGAGCGGCAGCCACGGGAGCGTTGCCGCTCTCGTAGGCCTTCAGGCGCTCGGCGAGCTCCTGGTTTTCCTGGGTCAGACGACGCAGCTCAACAACGACCTCATCCAGGAAGTCATCAACCTCATCCTGGTCATAGCCCTCGCGGAACTTGGTCTGCTGGAACTGCTTGTTGACTACATCTTCCGGAGTTAGCGCCATGGCTGTTCACCCTTACTTGTAACGACAGATTGCGGATTTGATATCCCCACGGTTGCGAGGACCCAAAAACTTTATGGATGACCCCGCCAGAAGACGAGGGTCGTGACACTTCACCCTACCGTGAAGCGCCTAAATACGGAGAAAGTTGTTTACGAGTGTCATCGCAATGAGGACACAGAACATTGTGATGCTCCACCCGAAGTCGAGCATCGCCCCACCGATTCGCACCGGAGGGAGGATCCGCCGAAAGAACCGAATCGGCGGATCCGTCACGGTGAACACGATTTCCGCGATCACCATGAGGGCTCGGCCCGGACGCCAGCCCGGCCGGATGGAGCGGAAAAGCTCCAGCGCAAACCGCGCCCAGAGGATCAGAAAGTAGAGGAGGAGCAGGTTCCCAATAATGAACCGGAGAAGACCAATCACCGCGAAATCAACTACTGCTGAGCGAAGAAGGTGTTCTCGGCGTCCGCGGACTCGGCCGCGTCACCCAGGATTGCCACGTGCTGCGGCGAGAGCAGGAATACCTTGCTGGTCACACGCTCGATCTTTCCGCCCAGGCCCTGGGAGAGGCCACTGGCGAAGTCGATCAGGCGACGCGCGTCACCGTCGCTCATCTGCGACAGGTTGATGATGACCGGCACTCCCTCGCGGAAGGTCTCGGCGATCACCTGGGCATCCTTATACTGCTTGGGGTGCACGGTGAGGATCTCGTTGAGCTCGTTCGGCGCGGCCTGACGGGTCACGGTCGGACGGCGCAACGGGGTGACCGAGGCACGCACGGGTGCCTGGACCGGAGCTACCGGAGCCGGAGCGGGTGCGGCACTGGCGGGCGCGGCGGGTTCGGCCGCCTGCGTCTGTGCGGCAGCCTTCTGCTGAGCCTCCTGATACTCGAGGTCATCATCAGCCAGTCCCAAATAGACCATGGTCTTCTTGAGCGGGTTGGACATTGGTACCTCCGATTTTCGCGCGGTTCTTAGGAAAATGTTAACGTGGTCAGCGGCGATTGCCGGTGATTGCGGAACCAATTCTCAGGTGTGTCGCACCCTCGGCAATGGCTTCGGCAAAGTCGTGGGACATCCCGGCAGAGATATACCGGGCGTCTGGTTTGAGCGTACGCACGCGATCTGAGAGTTCGCGCAGACGCTCGAAGGCGATCCGCGGGTCGCCCTCCAGCGGTGCCACGGCCATGACCCCCTGCAGGCTCAGTGCCGGCGCCTCGAGCACGCGGGTCGCCAGGGCGAGGACATCGTCGGGGTGCACACCGCCACGGGCGGGGTCATCGGTCAGGTTGACCTGAATGAAACCGGGCAGCGGGGGCGCGTCGGGAAACTCGGGGTCCACCTGGGCGAGGGCGTCCACGACGCTGGCTCGATCCAGCGAGTGCACACTGCTGGCGTAGCGCCGCACCTGGCGCGCCTTCTTGGACTGGAGCTGGCCGATGAAGTGCCAGCGCAGACCGATCAGGTCCGCGGTTTCCTCGGCCTTGTCCCGGGCCTCCTGATGGCGGTTCTCCCCCACGTCGCGCACACCGAGGGCATACAGGTCACGGACGAGGTCGGCCGGATGAAACTTGGTGACCACAATCGTGGTGATGTCCTCGGGGCTACGACCCGCGGCGCGGGCCGCGGCGTCAATGCGCGCGGTCATCTCGGCCAGCGCCGCGGCGCGGGTGGGATCGGTGAGCACGGGGGTGGATGCCGCAGCGGCGGCGAGGGGGCCTCCCTCGCCGCCGGCGGGCACACTGAGCGTCATGCGTGAAACTTCTTGTTACTTGAGGAAGTCCGGGATGTCCAGCTCGGCCGAGTCGGCGAATGCCGGGTCGGCGGTGGCCGGCGGGGTGTCGAGGTTCTCGGCGGTGACGTTCCAGCCCGAGGCCGGCTCGTCCACGATCATCTCGGTCGCGGCAACCTCCTCGGTCGAGGTCAGAACCCCGCCCGCGCCGATCTTCGCGTCCTTCATGGCCTCGACGTTCTTCGCCGGCGGTTCTCCGCCGTCAAAGCCCGCGGCGATGACGGTGACGCGGACCTCGTCGCCGAGGCTGTCGTCGATCACGGTACCGAAGATGATGTTCGCCTCGGGGTGGACGGCCTCCTGGACCAGACGCGCGGCGTCGTTGATCTCGAAGATACCCAGGTTGGAACCACCCTGAATCGAGAGCAGCACGCCGTGTGCACCCTCGATCGAGGCTTCCAGCAGCGGCGACGCCACGGCGAGCTCGGCGGCCTTGATCGCGCGGTCTGCACCGCGCGAGGAACCGATACCCATCAGCGCGGAGCCCGCACCCTGCATGACCGACTTGACGTCGGCGAAGTCAAGGTTGATCAGACCCGGGGTCGTGATCAGGTCGGTGATGCCCTGGACACCGGCGAGCAGCACCTGGTCGGCGGTCGCGAAAGCCTCAACCATCGAGATGCCGCGGTCGCTGATTTCCAGCAGGCGGTCGTTCGGCACCACGATGAGGGTGTCGACCTCTTCCTTGAGCTTGGCCACACCGAGCTCGGCCTGGGCCTGACGGCGGCGACCCTCGAACCCGAAGGGCTTGGTCACCACACCGATGGTCAGGGCACCGATCGACTTGGCGATGCGTGCGACGACGGGGGCACCACCGGTTCCGGTTCCACCACCCTCTCCCGCGGTCACAAAGACCATGTCGGCGCCGGCGAGGGCGTTCTCGATTTCCTCGGCGTGGTCCTCGGCGGCACGGCGGCCCACCTCGGGGTCCGCGCCGGCACCGAGGCCGCGGGTCAGCTCACGGCCGACGTCGAGCTTGACGTCGGCGTCGCTCATCAAGAGCGCCTGGGCGTCGGTGTTAATGGCGATGAATTCAACGCCGCGGAGGCCAAGCTCGATCATGCGGTTGACGGCGTTCACGCCGCCTCCGCCGATGCCGACGACCTTGATCTCGGCGAGGTAGTTCTGGTTTGCTGTCACGTCGACCTCCGGTGAGAACTTTCAACCTCTACTTGAGGCTTAAAGTTATGCTCAGTATGCATTTCCTTTCCCTGACGGTATGCCCAACGAACGCTCCCGCGCCGCCGACACGCCCGCGTGTCGAGAGTTTCCCGGCAAAGATGGGAAAAACCGCCCGGACCGGGTGGTCCAGGGCGGTTTTCCCAGGCGGATTTCCTGGCTTAGCCGACCACACCAATCTCCGGCGAGGTCACGTTGAAGCGCTGCGCATCGGGCTGGGCTCGCATCAGGGCCTCCAAAAGCTTCGCCTTGACCACCCCGTCGCTTGCATCGCCCCACAGCACCACCGTCTCCGAATCGACGAGCCCGAAGGTAACGTCGTCCCGCGTGGTAGCACCGATCGAGGACACCTTGGCCCGCAGGTCTTCGGGCATGGCGCGCAGTACCGCGGCCGCGGCACGGAACGCGTCCATAGACTTCGCTCGATCCACGGTGATCACCGGATAGTCGGCGGGCTTTTCCCCGGTGCGTTCGATCACCACACCGGCGGCATCCACGAGCTCAAACCCTCCGTCCACCGCGACCACCCCGACCGGGGTGCGTTCGACGATGCGCAGGATCAGCGTCGAGGGCGGGCTGGATTCCACCCGATACGACTCGATCAGCGGAAACTCGGTGAGCACGGCCTTGATCGCACTCTGGTCCACCAGCGGGAACGGGGTACCCAGCTCCCCGGAAAGCTTGTGCTCCAGGGCGGATGCGCTGAGCCGATCGGTGCCGCGCACCTCGATCTTGCGCACCGAGAGGATCGGGGTATAACTCACGATCAACGCGAGCAGCGCCACGACCGCGACCGAGCCGAGACCGATCAGCCAGGCCCGGCGTCGACGCCGACTCCGTACGGTGAAACGACGCACCTCGGCGCGCTCGAATCGCTTCCGCTCACGGCGCGCATCCCGCGCGGTCTGCGCCGCACGCTCGGGCGCCGGTGCGGCCTGGTCCTCGCGACGAGGAGCATCCGTGCCGCGCGGCTCGGAGAGGCCCGCGGGAATCGTGGGAGCGCGCAGCGCCGAGAGGTCCTGGGTGGCCTCATCGTCGCCGCGAGCGGACACCGCTTCGCCTCCTCGGTCGGCTGCCGACGACGAGACGGGGGGTGTGACATCGTTCCCCGGCCCAGAGGGCGCGGAGGGCTTGGAGGCTTCCGGCGCGGTGGCATCGGCGGTCTGTGCCCCGGCCGCGGCCCGGGCTCGCGAGAGCGCCTCTGCTACCCAGCCGGTTGGCGAAGATGCATCCTGACTGCTTGAGGTTTCAGGTGAGCCCGGCCGTCCGGACTCCGAACTGACCGGTGATTCCGCGGCCGGCTCGACTGTCCCTCGCGTAGCCGCACCCTCATCCGCGGTGGGCTCGACCGGCGACGCCCCGTCCCGGGCGGGACGACGCGTGTTCTTTCCCTCACCGGATGTGGGCGTGTGCGGGATTCCGGACGGGCGCTTCACCTAGTTGCCGTGTTCCTCGAGGGAGGTCAGCACCTGCGGGATGATCTTGTACACATCGCCACAGCCCAGGGTCACCACAAAGTCGCCGGGACGGGCAACGGTGGCCACGTAGTCGGCGGCCGCCTGCCAGTCGGCCTCGTAGTGCACGCGAGTGGGGTCCGCCCAGCGGGAGGAGACGATCTCTCCAGTCACGCCGGGGATCGGGTCCTCGCGGGCGGCACAGATGTCCAGCACCACGGTGTGGTCGGCCACGCGCTCAAGCACCTCGGCGAACTCGCCGGCCAGGGCCATCGTGCGGCTAAACAGGTGCGGCTGCTGGATCGCAATAATGCGCCCCTCCCCCACCACGTCGCGGGCGGCGGTCAGCGCGGCCTCGACCTCGGTCGGGTGGTGGGCGTAGTCGTCATATACGCTCACGCCGGAGACCACACCGTGCAGGTCGAAGCGGCGCTGGGTGCCACCGAACTCGGCGACGGCGGCCAGCGCGGCGGCCGGGTCAAAGCCCAGGCCGATCAGCACGGTCACTGCGCCCGCGGCGTTCAGCGCGTTGTGGTGGCCGGGCACGCGGAGGGTCGCCACATGGTCCACACCCTGATAGGTCAGGGTGAAGGTCACGTTGCCGTCGGTGAGGATGTTGTGCACGCGCACGGTGGCGTCCTCGGCCTCACCGAAGCTCAGCACACGGGTGTCCGCCGAGAACTGCGCGGTGATGCGCTTGGCACCGGGGTCATCCGAGGAGATCGCCACAAACTCGGAGGTCTTCTCGGCGAACTCCACAAAGGCCGCGTCAAACGCATCGAGGCTGCCGTAGTGGTCGAGGTGATCGGTGTCCACGTTGGTGATCAGTGCCACCGCGGTGTCATACAGCAGGAAGGAGCCATCGGACTCGTCGGCTTCCAACACAAACAGCTCGCCGGTACCGCCATCGCTGGAGACACCGAAGGGCTCGATCACGCCGCCGTTAACAAAGCTGGGGCTCTCGCCGAGGCCCAGCAGGCCGGTGACCAGCATGCCGGTCGAGGTGGTTTTGCCGTGAGCGCCGGCGACGGCGACCAGGCGCTTGCCCCGGGTCAGCCCGGCCAGGGCCTGCGAACGGTGCAGCACAGGAATACCGTTGTCGATCGCATAGCGATACTCGGGGTTCTCCGGCCACAGGGCGCTGGTCACCACCAGGGTGTCGGCACCCACCGCGTTGGCGGCGTCGTGGCCCACCGAGGTGGTGGCACCCAGCTCACGCAGGCTCGCCAGCTTGGGCGAGTCCTCACGGTCCGAACCCGACACCTCAAAGCCCGCCTGCAGGTACATGCGTGCGATGCCGCTCATGCCCGAACCGCCGATGCCCACAAAGTGCAGGCGGCCCAGGTTTTCGGGAATCTCTACCGAGAAGTCCGGTTTGATCACGATGTGTTTCCTCCTTCGCGGGTGCACCCCGCGCCGTAAAAATATGTGGGGACGGGACTAACCCTCGGCCACGGCCTCATCGATCACCGCGATGAGGCGCTCGGTCCCGTCCAGGCTGCCCATCAGACGCGACTGTACAGCCATATCCTGAACGCGGGTTCGGTCACCCAGCAGCGGGATCAGCGTGTCGCGCACCCACGCGGGGGTGAAGTCGGCGTCATTAACCAGCAGCGCGCCACCGGCGCGCACGGCGTCGGCCGCGTTGAAGCGCTGCTCGCCGTTACCCACCGGGTAGGGAATGTAGGCCGCGGGAATTCCCAGGGCCGAAATCTCACTCACGGTCGCGGCACCGGCGCGCGAGACGGCGAAGTCGGCCACGGCGAGGGCCAGGTCCATTCGGTCGCAGTACTCGATCACCCGGTAGCCGGGGGCACCGGTATCGCGCAGGTCGGAGCGTCCACCCACGATGTGCAGGATCTGGAAGCCCGCGGCCACGATCTGCTCCTGCGAGGAGGCGATGGTCTGGTTGAGCTTGCGGGCACCGGTGGAACCACCGGTGACCAGCAGCGTGCGCAGCTTCGGGTCCAGACCAAACAGCTCATAGCCTTCGGCCCGGGCGCTGTCGCGCTCGAGGTTCACGATCTCGCTGCGCAGCGGCATGCCCACATAGCTGCTCCCCCGCAGCCGAGTGCCGTGGAAGGCAACACCGATGTGATCGGTGTAGCGAGCACCGGCCTTGTTGGCCAGGCCCGGCTTGGCATTGGCCTCGTGGATGACCAGCGGGGTCTTGGTGCGCTTGGCCGCGCGGTAGGCGGGCGCGGAGGCATAGCCGCCGTAGCCGATCACCACGTCAATGTTGCGGTCGCGGATGATCCGCTCCACGTCTCCCACGGCCCGACGGAAGCGGGCGGGGAAGGTCAAGGCGGCACCGTTGAGACGGCGCGGGAAGGGCAGACGCTCGATGGTCAGCAGCTCGTAGCCGCGGGCGGGGACGAGGCGTGCCTCGAGTCCCTCCTTGGTCCCCAGGACAAAGATCTGAGCCTGGGGATCGCGGGCGCGCAGGGCGTCCGCGGTGGCGAGCAGCGGGTTCACGTGGCCCGCGGTTCCACCTCCGGCGAGAAGGTAGTTGGTCATGGATTACTCCGATTTCTGGGCGGAGACGACGGGCGCCTCACGCATGTTATTTTGCGACTGCCCCCGGGCGAAGGATAGCACCACTCCGATGGCGGCAAGCGAGGTGATCAGCGCGGTACCACCCTGGGAGAGCAGCGGGAGTGGCACACCGAGAACCGGCAGCAGACGCAGCACCACCGCGATGTTCACGAGGGCCTGGCCGACGATCCACACTAGGATCGCACCCGTGGTGATGCGCACCATCGGGTCGGTGGCCGAGCGAATCACCCGGATGAAGCCGATGGTCAGCAGGGTAAAGAGGGCGAGGACCACGATCGCGCCGATCAGGCCGAGCTCCTCACCGATGATGGCAAAGATGTAGTCGTTGGAGGCCGCGGGCAGCCAGGAGAACTTCTCCCGCGAGTTGCCAAGGCCCAGCCCAAACACGCCGCCGTTGGCCAGCGCCCAGGTGCCGTGCAGGGGCTGCCAGCACAGACCGTTATAGTCGGCGCACCCCTCCTCCAGGAATGAGCCGATGCGGTCGGTGCGGTTCTGGCTGGTCATCACGAAGAAGAGCACGGCCACGCCGGCCAACAGGATCGGCACGGCCAGGTAGCGCAGCTTGACGTTGGCAAAGAACAGGCCACCAAAAACCAGCACGGCCATGATCATCACGGTACCGAGGTCGTGGCCGAGCTGAACCAGCCCGAGTGCCACGATCGACACCGGAACAACCGGGATCACCACGTGACGCCAGTTGTCCAGCATGTTGTACTTGCGACCGAGAACGACACCAAGCCAGATGCACAGCGCGAGCTTCACGGCCTCGGAGGGCTGGGCGGTAAAGACACCCAGAGAAATCCAGTTTCGGTTACCACCGTCTTCGATACCCAGCGGGGTGAAGACCAGCAGCTGCAGCATCAGCGTGATGCCCAGCAGGACCCAGGCCCACTTCTTCCAGAAGTCCAGGCTGAACCGGCTGATGATCAGCATCAGCGGGATACCGATCACCGCGAAGGTGGCCTGCTTCCAGAACCCACCAAAGAAGCCCTTATCGTCCAGCCAGGAGTCCACGCTGGACGCGGAGAGCACCATGACCAGGCCGATCAGCACCAGGAAGATCGTGGTGCCCAACAGCAGATAGTAGTTCGATGACTGCGGGGAAAACAGCTTGCCCACGCTCACCCGAGCGGTGGTTTTATCCTGCGGTGTGCTCACCGGAGAGTCCACTGGCGCTTCCTCCCCACTTCTCGATGACCGCGGCCGCAAAACGCGTTCCACGATCGGCATAGCTCACAAACTGGTCCATCGATGCCGCGGCCGGGGCCAGCAGGACGGTGTCACCCTCCCGAGCCAGACCGGCGGCCAGTTCGACCGCCTGCGGCATGACATCTCCAGTTTCCGCTGCCGTGACCTCAACCAGGCTCACCTCGGGGGCGTGTCGCGCGAACGCGTCGCGCAACTCGTCTCGCTCGGCCCCGATCAGGACCACGCCGCGCAGGCGCGGGGCGAAATCGGTGATCAGGTCGTCGAGGTGGGCACCCTTGAGCAGCCCGCCCACAATCCAGACCACCGAGCCGAAGGCACCGAGCGAGGCACGGGCCGCGTGGGCGTTGGTGGCCTTGGAATCATCGATCCAGTGGATGCCGTGGGCCTCCAGGATGGACTCCACCCGATGGGCGTCGGCGCGGAAGGTCGACAGCGCGGTGTTGATCGACTCGGGGGTGATGCCCACCGAGCGAGCCAGCGCGCTGGCGGCCAGCACGTCCTCAACCAGGTGCGGGGCACCCAGACCGCGCTCGGCCAGGGCCTCAACGGTGATCAGTTCCAGGGCCGAGTGGTGACGGTCCTCATGGAAGGCACGATCCACCAGGATTCCCTCCACCACACCCACGTCGCTGGGTCCGGGCACACCGAGGTCAAATCCGATCGCGCGGGCACCGTCACGGACATCGGCCGCGCGGACCATCTCCTCGGTCACCACATCGGCCTTGTTGTACACGCAGGCATTGGCCACGTTCTCGTAGACGAAGCCCTTGGCGGCGATATAGCTCTGCAGCCCACCGTGCCAGTCCAGGTGATCGTCGGCGATGTTCAGGCACACCGCGGAAATCGGTTCCAGCGGGGTCTTCCCCGCCTGGACGGCCAGGTAGTGCAGCTGGAAGCTGGAGAGCTCCACCACAAAGAAGTCGAATCCCTCGGGGTCGCGCACGGCGTCCAGGACCGGCACACCGATGTTTCCACACGGGGCAACCTTGAACCCCTGGGCGGCGATCATCGAGGCCGTCAGCTGGGTTGTGGTGGTCTTACCGTTGGTTCCGGTGACCAGGATCCACTCGGCCGGGGTCCCGACCTTGTCGCGGACCCGCCAGGCCAGCTCGATGTCTCCCCAAACCGGCACGTGGGTCTCGGCGGCCCAGCGCACCAGCGGGTGGTCCGGGCGGAAGCCCGGGGACACGATCAGCAGGTCCGCGTTATGAGCGCTGAGCTCCGCGGGGACCGTGCCCAGATCGCCGGTGTACAGGGTTGCCCCGATGACCGGGACCAGGCGGGCCAGGTCGCTCTCGGCCGACTCGGCCAGAACCAGAACCTCGGCTCCGAGCTCGGTCAGGGTATCGGCCACCGAGAATCCGGTTTTGCCGAGGCCCAGGACGGCGACCCGCAGGCCCTTCCAGTCCGAGTACCAGCTGTTGAGGGAATCAAGCGATGCAGTCATACGTTCTTTCTTGGCCTAGCGGTAGAACCACTCGAGGTAAAACACTCCGACACCGGCGGCACACAGCAGCCCGGCGACGATCCAGAAGCGGACCACCACGGTGACCTCGGCCCAGCCCTTGAGTTCGAAGTGGTGATGAATGGGCGACATCAGGAAGATGCGCTTGCCATGGGTGGCCTTGAAGTAGGCCCGCTGGATGATGACTGATCCGGCCTCGATCACGTACAGACCACCGATCAGGATCAGCAGCAGCTCGGTGTGGGTCAGGATGGCCAGGGCCACCACCGCACCACCGAGGGCGAGCGAACCGGTGTCACCCAGGAAGATGTCGGCCGGCGAGGTGTTCCACCAGAGGAAGCCGATCAGCGCACCGGCAATGGCCGCGGCAACGATCGCCAGATCCAGCGGGTCCCGTACGTTGTAGCACTTGTGCACCACGTCGGCGGCGAGGGCCGGGTTGAAGCAGGACTGGTTGAACTGCCAGAACCCGATGATGATGTAGGAGCCGAGCGCCAGGATGGTGGCACCGGTGGCCAGTCCATCCAATCCGTCGGTGAGGTTCACCCCGTTGGAGGTTCCCACCACGAGGAACGAGGTCCAGATCAGGTAGAGCGCGTATCCGATGAATGGACCGGCAAAGATCAGGTCAAAGTTCAGGTCCCGAGTGAAGGAGATCGCGGTGCTCGCGGGGGTGACGCCGTTGGAGTTGGCGAAGTTGATCGCCATGATCCCGAAGGCCACGGCCACCACCAGCTGCCCGGCGATCTTGGACCAACCGCCAAGACCCAGGCTCTGCTGCTTGCGCACCTTGAGGAAGTCATCGGTGAAGCCCACGAGGCCGAGGCCCACCATCATGAAGAGCACCAGCAGGGCGGAAACCGAGACGGCCTCCCCGGTGACCAGCTTGGCGATGAAGTAACCAAACAGGGTGCCGATGATGATGACGATGCCACCCATCGTGGCGGTTCCCCGCTTGGAGTGGTGCGACTGGGGTCCATCGCTGCGGATGAACTGACCCCACTGGAGCTTATGGAACAGCTTCACAAAGACCGGGGTCAGCGTGAGGGAGAAGACCATTGATAGGACAACGGCCAAGAGCAGTGCTAGCACGTGAAAAATTCTCCCAGTCGGTCGCCGAGTAGTCGCAGGCCCGCCGAATTGGAGGACTTAACAAGCACCGTGTCTCCGGGTCGGATTGCGGTGGACAGATACTCGAACGCCGCATCTGCCTCCTCACAATATACCGACTCCCCGTCCCACGAGCCCTCATTGATGGCGGTGATGTGCAGGCGGCGTGCTGCCTGACCCACCACCACCAGCTGGGAAATATTCAGGCGGACCAGCTGCAATGCAATCCGGTCGTACTCGTCTCCGGCGATTTCACCGAGTTCGGTCATCACACCCAGAACCGCGACGGTGCGGCGCTCTCGCGGGGTGATCTGCGCCAGAGTACGGATCGCGGCGGCCATCGAATCGGGGCTCGCGTTATAGGCGTCGTTGATGATCGTGACGTCGTCACGGCCACCCAGGACCTCCATCCGCCAGCGCTCGGCGCGCGCCAGGGTACCCAGCGCCGCAATGGCGTCCTCGAGTGCGATCCCGAGCGCGTCGGCGGCGCTCAGCGCGGCCAGCGCGTTATAAACGTGGTGCTCGCCGAGGATGCGCAGGTGAACCGGATACTCGGCACCGGATTCGGTGTGCAGCACAAAGTCGGTGCCGGTACGGGTGCTCTCCACACCGCGGGCACCAAAGGTCGCCTGGTCGGTGTCCATCGCGAAGGTGCGTACCCGGGCGACGGTCTTTTCCGCCATGCCCATGACCCGATAATCATCGGCGTTCAGGATGGCCACATCCGAAGGTGTCAGTTCGGTAACCATTTCGCTCTTGGCCAAAACCGTGCGCTCCACGCCACCAAATTCGCCGGCGTGGGCCAGGCCCACCTTGAGCACGATGCCCACATCGGGCTTGGCAATCGACACCAGGCGGGCGATATCGCCCACGTGGCTCGCGCCCATCTCGATGATCAGGAAGCGGGTGTCATAGGTGGTGCGCAGGATCGTCAGCGGCGCCCCCACGTGGTTGTTGAATGAGGCACGCGGGGCGACGGTCTCGGCCCGAGCCGAGAGGATCGCGTTCAGCATGTTCTTGGTGGTGGTCTTGCCGTTGGAGCCGGTGATCCCGACCACCTTCAGGTCCCCCGCTGCCCGCACCCGGGCGACCACGGCACGGGCGAGATCGGCGATGGCCACCACGACATCGGCGACGACGATCTGGGCGATGTCCTCATCCACCACACGCTCGGTCAGCGCGAGTGCGGCACCGGCGGCCAGGGCGGTGCCCACGAAGTTATGTCCGTCGGTGACCTCCCCGGGCTTGGCCACGAAGATATCGCCGGGCTGGATCAGCCGGGAATCGGTGTCGACGAGTCCCGAAACGGTGTCGGACGCCGAGAGCGTGGTGGGGGTGCTGTGGAGTTCACCTCCAACAATTTCGGTGATCTCGGTGAGGGTCAAAGCAATCATGGTGTTTACGATCTTTCGTGCACACGAACCGGGGTGTGGCCGTGTTGAGTCTGACCCGCACCCCCGTTTGCCTCGGGGTGCGGGCGGCGCGTGTTAGTAGGTGCCCTTCCAACCGGGCGGGGTGGTGGTCGACGGCGGGATGCCGTACTTCTTGATGACCTGAGCGACGATCTCCTTGAACAGCGGAGCGGCCGCGGCCGAGGAGCGGTAGGTCAGCGGGGACTTGAGGTGGACGGTGACCACATACTGCGGGTCGTCCGCCGGGAACATGCCCGCCATCGAGGCCACAAACGTGGTCTGCAGCTGGCCATCAACGAACTGCTCACCGGTACCGGACTTCGCCGCGACCCGGTACCCGGGCATGCGCAGCTGGTCGGCAAGGAATCCGTCGGTAACCACGGTCTCCATCATACCGATCGTTTCTTTGGCGGCGCTCGCGGAGAGGATCCTCTCGCCGTCGGTCTTGGCGGGGGCATCGGTGACGGTGCCGTCGGGGTAGGAGCAGCCCTCCACCAGTTCGAGCGGCTTCATCACACCATCGTTGGCGATGCCCTGGTAGATCTGGGCCATCTGCACGGCGGTGGTGGACAGCCCCTGACCGAACATGGTCACGTACTTGGTCTGGTTGTCCCACTTATCCACGGGGTGTAGCACACCGGAGGACTGACCGGGGAACTTGATGTCGGTGGACTGGCCGATCCCAAACTTCTTCAGGTACTCGTAGCGCTGATCGTCGGGCATCTTCTCGCCGAGAATGCTCAGGCCGGTGTTGGAGGACTGCTGCAGCACGCCACTCATGGTCAGGCGCTCATCCTCATGCGGGAGGGCGTCCTTGATGCTGGCACCGTTTTTGGGGTGGTATCGGTAGGGTGCTACCACCTGCGTGTTGTGATCGGCGAGGCCGGCATCCACGAGCATTGCGGCGGTCAGCGGCTTAAAGATCGAACCGGGCTCAAACGGCACCTGGAACGCGCGGGATCCGCGGAACTCCGCCGGGGTACCGTCCACGTTGCCGGGATCCACGCTGGGCGCCTCGGCGATCGCGCGAATCTTGCCGGTCTTGACCTCGGTGACCATCGCGATACCGTACTCGGCCTTGGTATCGGCCACCTGCGAGGCGACCAGCTGCTGGAGGGTCCAGTTCAGGTCCTTGTCCAGGGTGAGCTGGAGGGTGCCACCGGGCTTGGCCTCGGTCACCGTCTCGGTGGTTCCGGGCAGGGGCACACGGTCCTTGGACTGCTGGAACTGCTGACGCCCATCGGTGCCCTCGAGGCACTGTTCGGCGCTGAGCTCCATGCCGGCCTGGCCCTGGTTGTCGGCCCCCACAAAGCCCACGATGTTTCCGGCGACAGCCCCGTTGGGATACACCCGACCGAAGGTCTGGCGAATGTAGAGCCAGGGAATGTTCATGGCGCGGATCTTGGCGAACTGGTCGTAGCTGACCTTTTCGGCCAGCAGCGCGTACGCCGCGTCCTTGTTCTTGGCGAGGGCATCGTCGATCTTGGCCTGCAGGGTCGCGGGATCAACCTCGAGGACCCCGGCAATGTCGGCGATGGCCTGCTGGGTGGAAATCTTGACGGTCTTTTTGCCGTCCTTACGGTCGAAGGCCTTGACGTCCTTCGGCGAGGTGGTGATTTCGAACTGGGCGATGCTGGAGGCCAGCACCGCACCGTTGGCATCCACGATGTTTCCGCGCGGCGCGTAGATGGTGCTGGATCCACCCATCTTCTCCAGCGAGTCGGCGACCAGGCTCTCGGCCCGCACCACCTGGATATCAACCAGCCGAGCGACAAACCCGGCCAGGATCAGGGCCACCACGATCAGGACCGCGACGAGTCGCCGCCTGGTGGACATTGCCGATGAGGTCATGCAAACACCTGGAACATTTTCTCCTCAGTTGCGTCCCCCGAGGCGGAGGGCGAGGATGACGACACGGTACCGGTTCGCGCAGCGCGGGCCGCGCGAACCGGTGGGTGCGGGCGAGGCCCGCGCGATAACCGAGGTTGCCGCGTGAAACTAGTGGGTCTTCGGCGACGGAAGTCCCGCGTCCAACGATACGTTGGCGGGGCCCGCGGGAGCGTTTGCCGCGCCCGAGTTGATCACAACATCTCCCCCGGCGGTCGCGATGGGCGCCCCCTGGATCATCGAGTTCTGAATCGAGTTCGCCGGGACCTGCTTGACCGGACCGGTGCCCGCGGCGGTGCCGGTCACCTCACCGGTCTTCAGCGAGAGATAGGCGGGGGTTCCCCCGAAGGTCATGCCGAGCGCCTGGGCGTTGGCGGCAATGTACTGCGGCGAGGAGATCGCGGCCAGGTCGGTGCCGATCGACTGGCTCTGCCAGCCCAGCTCACGGTGCTCCTTCTGCAGCGCATTGAGCTCATAGGCACCCTGGCTGAGGCCCACACTGAGCAGGATCTGGGTCAGCACAATCGCGCCGATGGCTCCCAGCGCCATAAACGCATAGAGCAGCTTGGGCTTGGCCTGGGCGCGGGTACGCGTGCCCGGGGAGACCGCGCGCAGCGGCCGTTCCCGGCCGCGCTCGGGTGCCTCGACCGGTGCGGCGGTAACATCCCACGCGAAATCGTTGCGTGCCAGGTTTTCACTCATGATCAGCCCTCACGTACTCGTTCTGCCGCGCGCAGCCGAACCGGCTTGGCGCGGGGGTTTTCTTCGATCTCGGCATCCGAGGCGAGCTCGGCGCCACGAACCAGGAGCCGGAAGCGTGCCGCGTGTTCGGGCAGCTCCATGGGCAGACCGGCCGGCGCGGTGGACGCCGTGGCCTTGGCAAACAAACGCTTGATGATGCGGTCTTCGAGGGACTGATAGGACAGCACCACGATGCGTCCTCCCACATTCAGCGCGTCCAGCGCGGCGGGAATCGCCGCGGACAGCACGCTGAGTTCGGTGTTAACCTCGATCCGCAGGGCCTGGAACACACGCTTGGCCGGGTGGCCGTTGCGGGAGACCGCGGCGGGGGTTGCATCCTGCAGGATCTGCACGAGCTGACCCGAGCGGGTGATCGGGGCTTCGTTGCGCGCGGCGATGATCGCCCGGGCGTAGCGACCGGCGAGCTTTTCCTCGCCGAAGTCTTCGAAGATGCGGCGCAGGTCGCCCTCGCGATAGGTCGCCAGGATGATCTCGGCGGTCAGCTCGCTGGTGCCGTCCATGCGCATGTCCAGCGGTGCGTCCTGTGCGTAGGAGAAGCCGCGCTCGGCGCGGTCCAGCTGGAGCGAGGAGACACCGAGGTCAAACAGGATCGCGTCCACGCCGGAGACCCCGGCGCTTTCCAGGGCACCCTCGATGCCGTCATAGACGGTGTGCACGAGGTGGGCCCGGTCGGCCACGGCGGCAAGCCGAGTACCGGCGATTTCCAGCGCCTGCGGGTCGCGGTCCAGGCCGATCAGGTTGAGGTTCGGGTAGCGGGTCAGCATGGCGAGCGAGTGCCCACCCATGCCGAGGGTCGCGTCAATCGCCCAGGCGCCGGGCTTTGCCAGCGCGGGGTCGAGCAGCTCGAGACAACGCTCGAGGAGTACGGGGGTATGAATCTTGTCGAGTTCCATAGTGTTTTCTTCCGGTGCCCGATGGGCAATCCCTGGGGCCTGATCCCCATCCGCTCCGTCCCGCCGCCAGGGAAGGGGCGTCGGCACGTTGGTGAACGGCGGGGGGTCGGGGTGCAGGGACTAGAACAGTCCCGGAATCACCTCCTCGGCGGTGTCGGCGAACGCCGCTTCCTGCTCGGCCAGATAGGCCTCCCAGGCTTCGGTGTCCCAGATCTCGGCGCGGCTACCCGCACCGATGACGGTGAGTTCGCGGCTCAACCCGGCATAGTTGCGCAGTGCCGAGGGAACCGTGATGCGGTTCTGCTTGTCCGGAGTCTCCGCGCTCGCCCCCGAGAGGAACACACGCAGATAGTCGCGGGCCTGCTTACTGGTCACCGGGGCCTGCCGAATCTTGGTGTGCATGTCCTCGAACTCTCGAGTACTGAACACGTAGATGCAGCGTTCCTGGCCACGGGTCATCACCACCCCGCCGGCGAGTTCCTCACGAAACTTGGCCGGCAGGATCAGGCGGCCTTTTTCATCCAACTTCGGGGCATAGGTACCGAGAAACATGTCTCCAGCTCCCTCCCCCGATCGGACGACCTCCACCGCTTGCCCCCACTTTACTCCACCCCCTACCACTTTCCTAGGAACCAAACCTAATTTTTCGATTTAACGCGCCGACAGCCCAGTAAATACGGGACCTGTGAAAGTGGAGGGAAATGGAGCGTTAAATCCGTTCAGCGAGTCTATGTGCCCGTATAAGCCGGAATTTGGCCAAAAAAATACCCTCCACTGCGCAAGTGGAGGGGCGTGGAGGGCTCCGGGGAGGAGGGCGGAGGAGCGCGGGGAGGGATGTGGAGCAATGCGACACAGGCCGTACAAACAAACATGGGCCACCCCGAAGGGTGACCCATGTCAAAAAATTCTCGAGAGCTACTGTTCTCCGCCGTCGCGACGATCCCAGCGCTCACCCATGCGATCCATAAATGAACTCGACGGGGAGGATGAGGAACCACCCTTGGCCTTGGCCGGCTGGGCGAAGAACTCACCCGAGGGTGCCGCCGCCGGTGCCGCCTTCTTGGAGGGGGTGATGGCAACCAGCACTCCGGCAAGCATCGCGGCAAAACCAACGATGCCAAACAGTGGCTGTTTCAGCATCACCGCGACGATCAATCCACCGATACCAACGATTGCCAGCAGCGCGCCCAGCGCGATGCTGCGGTAGCTCGGACGCCCACGTTTACTGCCCGCGGTCGACACAAAATCTGCGTCATGCCCGTACAGGCTACGCTCCATCTCGTCAAGAAGACGCTGCTCCTGCTCGGATAGCGGCATTCCGATCGCCTCCTCCATCACCTAATGCGCAAGTGCGCCCTCTCACTCTAGCCGCCCAGGGAAAGCTAAGCTAGACGCGTGAACGAAACCGAGCACCTCCGTGACCAGCTCCAGCTCCGCATCGATCAGTTTCTGATCGAGCATGAATCCATTCTGGCGCGGATTGCCCCCGACCTCTCCACGTTCTCGACGTACTCCCAGAAATTCCTCAGCGGAGGCAAGCGCTTTCGAGCGATCTTTGCCTACTGGGGCTGGCACGGGGTCCGGGCGAGCGACCCCTCGCTGAGCCTGGATGATCCCGCCGCCCGCGACATCATCCTGGGTGTGGGCGCGGCGCTGGAGATCTTCCATGCCGCCGCCCTGGTCCACGACGACATCCTGGACAACTCCGACACCCGCCGCGGAGAACCCGCCATTCACCGGCGCTTCGAGGCCCTCTCGGCCGAGGCAAACTGGCGTGGGGATCACGCGGCGTTCGGGCGTGGCGCGGCGATCCTCTTTGGTGACATGCTGCTCAGCTGGAGTGACGAGCTGATGTACAACACCCTCGCCGCACTCCCCCGCGACAACGATATGGCCGCGCGTGCCGAGTACCAGAACATGCGCACCGACGTGACCGCCGGACAGTACCTCGACGTGCTGGAGGAGAGCGCCTGGTTTGGTCACTCCGACGAGGAGCTGATCACCCGCGCACGCCAGATCCTGACCTATAAGTCGGCCAAGTACAGCGTCGAGGTACCCCTCGCTTTGGGGGCAAGTGTTGCCGGCGGGTCGGACACCCAGCTGGCCGCACTGCGCGCCTACGGCCTGAGCGTGGGAACGGCGTTCCAGCTGCGGGACGACATTCTTGGTGTCTTCGGGGATGCTCGGGTCACCGGCAAGCCCAGCGGCGATGATCTGCGCGAGGGCAAGCGCACCCTCCTGGTGGCGCTGACCCGGCGCGAGCTGCCCGAGGCCGAGCGTGCTCGCTTCGACGCCCAGATTGGCAACCCGGAACTGAGCGATGAGGAAATCCTCACGTTGCAGAACCTGATGCACACAACCGGGGCGGTCGCCGCGGTGGAAACCATCATCGCCGAGAGCGTGGCAACGGGACGAGCAGTGCTGGCCGATTCCGGACTCGGTGCCGAGGCCCGATCGGCCCTGGACGCCCTCGCCCTCAAGATGAGCAGCCGCAGCGCCTAACCCGCACAGACACAAAACCGCCGCGCACCATGGGGTGCGCGGCGGTGTGTTGTCTGGGGTTAGGCCAGGGCCTGGGTGATGCGACGCACCTCGGTCTTCCGACCGGAGATCAGCGCATCAATCGGTGCCACTCCCAGGGTCTCCTCCTCGGAGAGCAGCCACTCCATGGCCTCCTCGGTGCTGAACCCGGCGTCCTCCAGCAGGAACAGGGTTCCGCGCAGGTGCACCAGCGGTTCACCGTCCTTCAGGAAGTCCGCGGGGACACTCAGGACACCGTTTCGCTTGATTCCAAGCAGGTGCTTGTCCTCAATCAGCCGGCGAATCCGGCTCGGGGTCTGGTCAAGGATCTCTACCAGCTCGGGCATTGCGAGCCACTCACGCTGTGCATATACATCGGTCACCCCACAAGTCTTACACGCGTGGCCCCTGGGAGCCCACTTTGAACGCGACACGCGGTCACTTTTTGCCCAAAAACCCGGGATCCCCACCACCGAGCCCTCGGAAACGTCATCCCGCGGGCCTATTTCCGGCCGCCACACCGCGCCACAAGGCGTTTTGTACAGGGTCCACGCAGCTCTGACCGTAAACTTGACCCGTGACGTCCAGCCCACTTCCCGATCCCCTGATCGGTCGTCTGATTGATGACCGCTATCAGGTGCGCTCGCGTATCGCCCGTGGCGGCATGGCCACCGTGTATTTGGCCACCGACCTGCGCCTGGAGCGCCGGGTCGCGCTCAAGGTGATGCACGGGCACCTCTCCGACGACACCAACTTCAAAAACCGCTTCATCCAGGAGGCGCGTTCGGCCGCCCGGTTGGCCGACCCCAACGTGGTGAGCGTGTTTGACCAGGGCCAGGATGCCGATATGGCCTACCTGGTCATGGAGTATCTGCCGGGTATTACCCTGCGCGACCTGCTACGCGATCACGGCCGGCTGACGGCTCGCCAGGTCATCGACATCATGGATGCGGTCACCAGCGGCCTCGCCGCCGCCCACCGCAGCGGCATCGTGCACCGCGACCTCAAGCCCGAAAACGTGCTGCTGGCCGATGATGGCCGGATCAAGATCGGTGACTTCGGGCTCGCCCGGGCCGTGACCGCACAAACCGGTAGCGGCCAGGCCCTGCTCGGCACGATCGCCTACCTCTCCCCCGAGCTGGTCACCCGCGGCGAGGCCGACGCTCGCAGCGACATCTACGCACTCGGCATCATGATGTACGAGATGCTCACCGGCGAGCAGCCCTACCAGGGCGAGCAGCCGATGCAGATCGCCTACCAGCACGCCAACGAGTCGGTACCGCGGCCCAGCGCCAAGGTTCCCCAGGTCCCCGCGGACCTCGACGACCTGGTGCTGTGGTGCACCGAACGCGAGCCCGAGGAACGTCCCACCGATGCCGGCGAGCTGCTCGAACGGCTGCGCGAGGTGGAGCGCCACCTGGGCCTGTCGCACGCGACTCCGGCACCCCCAACCCCGACCGCCGTGGCCACCACCGTGTTCCCGGCACTGCTCGGGGCGAATGATGGTGCCGATGTGACCCGCGTGCTCACCTCGCCGAGCGTGCGCACGGGGCCGGTAGATCCGCACGATCAGACCTCGGCGCTCAGCGTGCGCTCCAACCGTCGCGCCAAGCGCGGCTGGTGGGTCCTGCTGCTGGTGCTCATCCTGGGTATCGGTTCCGGAACCGCCGGCTGGTACTTCGGCTTCGGCCCCGGCGGGCTGCTGGATGTCCCCAATCTCGTGGGCAAGCCCGCGGCCGAGGCATTCGACACCCTGAACAAGGCCGAGATCAAGACCGAGCGCGCCGAGGAATACTCCCTCACCGTGCCCGCCGATACGGTGATCTCCACCGATCCCGCGGGGCCCGCCCGGATCGACAAGGACCGGGTGGTGAAGATCACCGTGTCCCTGGGCCTCAAGAACGTATCCCTCGGTGCGCTGGGTGGCAAATCCCTCGAGGAGCTGCGCCCGGTTCTCGCCGAGAACAACCTCACCGAGGGCACCATCACCAAGCACTACTCCAGCAAGGTTGCCGCCGGCAACATTCTGGGAGTCAGTGTGGGCGGTAGCGACATCACCGAAAGTGGCGAAACCCAGTGGGGTCAGACCCTCGACTTCTCGGTGTCCGCCGGGCCGATCCCTCCGGTGAGTGGGCTCGCCGAGGATGCCGCCCGCAGCGCCCTGACCGGCGTGGGTCTCGTGGTCGCCAGCGAAAACAAGACCGAGTTTAGTGACACGGTCCCCGCGGGGAGCGTGATCGCCGTCAGCGAGCTGCGCGCCGGCGTGGTTCCCGATGTCGGCGGCACCGTGACCCTGGTGGTTTCACTGGGCCCCGACCTGGTCGCCGTCCCCGACGTCACCGGCAAGCCGGTCAAGGCCTCTAAGAAGGCTCTGGAGGACGCCGGGTTCACCGTGACCGTGAAGTCGGGAATCCCCCAGGCCGTGGCCGATCTGCTGGGCGATGCGTTCACCGTGGCAGGCACCGATCCGGCCGGCGGAACCAAGATCAAGCGCGGCGCGGCCGTGACCATCCAGGCCAACTTCTAGGCCGCACCCATGCGCCGCTATCGAACGCTTCTGATTGTTGGTGTGGCCGCGCTGCTGGCGCTCTGGGGCCTCGCCTATGTGGTACCCGATGACTGGTCCTGGCTGATCCTGATGGGCTACGCCCTGGTGATCGTGGGGGGCGGGCTGGCCGCAAAGTGGATTCAGCGTCGCGGGACACGCGACCGCCAACGGTAGCAGCGAGGGCCCCTGCGGCCGCGTAGGGCCCGAAAACGGCGATGGCCCACGTTCCCGAGGGAACGTGGGCCATCGCCGTTTCTGAGCGGGTTACGCGTTGCGCGCGGCCAGCTCCTCGGCCACCAGGAACGCGAGTTCGAGGGACTGCTTGTGGTTCAGGCGCGGGTCACACAGCGA
Organism: Mycetocola sp. BIGb0189; assembly: GCF_024810155.1. Lineage (NCBI taxonomy): Bacteria > Bacillati > Actinomycetota > Actinomycetes > Micrococcales > Microbacteriaceae > Mycetocola > Mycetocola sp. BIGb0189. The sequence goes on along the minus strand of NZ_JANUED010000006.1, from coordinate 74,398 downwards.
CTCGTAGCGGGTAGCCAGGTCGGCCTCATCGATGTGCTCGGCACCACCCAGGCACTCGGTCACATCGTCGCCGGTCAGCTCCACGTGGATACCACCGGGGAACGTGCCCACCTGACGGTGCGCCTCGAAGAAGCCCTTGACCTCGTCCACCACATCGTCGAAACGACGGGTCTTGTAGCCGTTGGGGGTCGAGAAGCCGTTGCCGTGCATCGGGTCGGTGACCCACAGCGGGGTCGCGTCGGAGTCCTTAATGGCTTCCAGCAGCGGGGGCAGTGCGTCGCGGATCTTGCCCGCACCCATCCGGGTGATGAAGGTCAGGCGGCCCGGCTCGCGGTTCGGGTCCAGCTTGTCCACCAGGCGCAGCATGTCGTCCACGCTCGTGGTGGGCCCCAGCTTCACGCCGATCGGGTTGCGGACGCGCGAGAGGAAGTCGACGTGTGCGCCATCGATCTCGCGGGTTCGCTCGCCGATCCAGATGAAGTGCGAGGAGGTGTTGTACGGGGTTCCGGTACGCGAGTCGATCCGGGTCATCGGACGCTCGTAGTCCATCAGCAGACCCTCGTGACCGGTGTAGAACTCCACCCCGCGCAACGAGTCGAAGTCGGCCCCGGCGGACTCCATGAACCGGATGGCCCGGTCGATGTCCTTGGCCAGCTTCTCGTAGCGTGCGTTGGCCGGGTTGGCGGCGAAGCCCTGGTTCCAGCGGTGCACCTCGCGCAGGTCGGCAAAGCCGCCCTGGGTGAAGGCGCGCACCAGGTTCAGGGTGGACGCGGCGGTGTGGTAACCCTGCACCAGACGCTCGGGGTTCGCGGTGCGCGACTCCGGGGTGAAGTCGTAGCCGTTGACGATGTCACCGCGGTACGCGGGCAGGGTCACGCCATCGCGGGTCTCGTCATCACTCGAACGCGGCTTGGCGAACTGACCGGCCATCCGGCCCATCTTGACCACGGGCATCGAGGCACCGTAGGTCAGGACAACGGCCATCTGCAGCAGGGTACGAACGCGGTCCCGGATCTGGTCGGCGGTCGCCCCGGCAAAGGTCTCGGCGCAGTCGCCGCCCTGGAGCAGGAACGCGTGCCCACTCGCGGCGGCGGCCAGGCGATCACGCAGCACGTCTACCTCACCGGCAAACACCAGCGGAGGCAGGGTCGAAATGGTGGCCGAGGCGCGCGCGACGGCGTCCTTGTCCGGCCAGTTTGGCTGCTGCTTGATCGGAAGCTCGCGCCAATAGTCCAGCCCGGCAATCACAGCGTCATCTGCTTGCACAACCGGCTCTAATGGATTTCCCACGGCACTTCCTATATCTGTTGTTGATGTCTTCCTGGCCGACCGATTGGGGCCAGCGATACCCAGCCTAGCGGGTAGTTGAGGCGGTCTTGTTTTTCATCGTCGTGGCGTACACATCTACATACTCCTGACGGCTCAATCGCTGCATTTCGCTCATCAGCTCGTCGGTTACCGAACGCAACACAAAACGGTCGCTGGCCATTCCCTCGAAGCGGCTGAAGTCCAGCGGCTCACCGATGATGATGCCCAGCCGGCGCGGACGCGGCAGGGCCTTACCCAGCGGCTGTGCCTTCTCGGTGTCGATCATCGCGACCGGGATCACCGGCACACCGGATTCCAACACCATCCGGGCCACACCCGTGCGTCCGCGGTACATGCGCCCATCCGGGCTGCGGGTTCCCTCGGGGTAGATCGCCATCAGATCCCCCTCGGAGAGCACACGCAGACCCGTGTTCAGCGCCGCCTCGGACGCCTTGCCTCCCGAGCGGTCGATCGGGAGCTGCCCGGTGGCCAGCATGAAGTGCTTCACCAGCCAGCCCTTGAGGCCCTTCCCGGTGAAGTAGTCACTCTTGGCCAGGAAGGTGACCCGGCGGCGCAGATACAGCGGCAAAAAGATCGAGTCCACCACCGAAAGGTGATTGCTGGCGAGGATCGCGGCACCGTGGGTGGGCACGTTTTCGGCACCCACAACCCAGACCCGGAACAGGGGCTTGAGGATGGGGGCGATAATGAACAGCTTCATGAACCGATAAAACATGGGGACCTTATTTCGGATGCCGGATCGTTCGAGCATAGCGCGTGGGCCTCAAAACAGGTGTGCACCCGGAAGCAATTGCTCCCGGGTGCACGTCGCAGCGTGTGCTGACTAGGCCGGGATACCCTCGGCATAGCGGCGTGCGATGTCCGCGGCACCCACGACGCCGGCGTCGTTGACGAGCTCGGCGATTACGAAGGTGGCCTCGGGGTGGAAGCCGTGAGCGGGGTGGTGGGCGCGATAGGCCTCGCGGATCGGACCCAGCAGGTCCTCCCCCGCCTGGGCGACGCCGCCACCGATCACAAAGAGCTGCGGGTCCAGAACGGCGCCCAGCGAGGCGGCCGCGGTGCCGATATAGGTACCGAGGATGCGCAGGGCCTCCAGGGCACCCGGGTCCTTGGCCTGGCTCAGCTGCGAGATCAGCGTGCCGTTGAGCTCGCCACCGTTCTCGGCGCGCACGCGGGCCAGCTCGGCGCCGATGCCGTCGGCCTGGGTGTCGGCGATCTCCTCGCAGTAGCGCTGCAGGGCGCGGCCCGAGCCGTAGGGCTCGAAGCAGCCGTGCACACCACAGCCACACTGGATCCCGTCGGGGATCAGGCGGATGTGGCCCAGCTCGCCACCCACGCCGAACCCGCCGCGCAGCAGGCGATCGTTCAGCACAACCGCACCACCCACGCCGGTTCCGATGGTCAGCATGACCATATCGCTGGTGAGCGCGCCGGCACCGTGCACAAACTCGGCCCAGCCGGCGGCGTTGGCGTCGTTCTCGATGATCACGGGCAGGTCGATTCGCGCCTGCAGCTTGTCACGGAAGGGCTCGTTGCGCCACGCCAGGTTCGGTGCGTAGTAGATCTCCGACTGGGCGGCGTCGATGAAGCCGGCGGCGGCGACGCCCACGGCGGCCACCTCAAACTCCTGGCGCAGGTCCTCTACCATCGCGACAACGGCGTCCTCGATGCTCTTCACGTCCGACGCGTCGGTGGGTACTCGGCGGGCTGCCACAATGTTGCCCTGCTCGTCTACAACCGCACCCGCGATCTTCGTGCCACCAATGTCGATACCGACTGCATGCATGCTGCGCAAAACCTTTCCTCGGGCTGTCTGGGTATTAACGCCCTGGTCGAGTTTAGTGGCCCCCGGCGCGCCCTGCACGACCACGCCGATATTCGGCAAAACGTTCATGATTCTCGCTGGGAACTCGGTTACGTTTTCACCCAACCCACGTTTTGCGAACTAAGGTGGGGTGTACCCGATTCCAACTGGTACCAAAGGAGATACCGTGGCTCAGATCGAGATACCCGCCGTCGTCCCCGCAGATCCGGAAGCCAACACCACCGATTTGCTGATTGAGCGAGTGCGACTCACCCCAGACCGTGCGCTGTTTGCCGTTCCCCGTGGCGACAGCGAGTGGGTCGATATCAGCGCTTCCGAGTTTTTAGACCGGGTGACCGCCCTGGCCAAGGGTCTGGTTGCCGCCGGTATTGAGCCCGGTCAGAAGATCGGCCTGCTCGCCAAGACCCGCTATGAGTGGACCCTGATCGACTTCGCCACCTGGTTTGCGGGAGCCATCCTGGTCCCGATCTATGAGACCAGCTCGCCGAGTCAGATCCAGTGGATCCTCAGCGACTCGGGTGCCACCGCGCTGATCGTGGAGAGCCCCGAACACTTCGCCAAGTTTGATGAGGTGCACCCCGAGCTCCCCGAAATCGGACAGGTGTGGCAGATGCACCTGGGCGCGATCGAAAAGCTGATCGTCGCCGGCGCCGAGGTCCCCGATGAGGAGATCGAACGCCGCCGCAACCTGGCACGCGGCGAGGATATGGCCACGCTCATCTACACCTCGGGCTCCACCGGACGCCCCAAGGGCTGTGTGCTGACCCACTCCAACTTCGTCGAGCTCACCCGCAACTCGGCCGTGGACCTGGCCGAGGTGGTCAACATGCCCGGTGCCTCCACGCTGCTGTTCATCACCACGGCCCACGTGTTTGCCCGGTTTATCTCGGTACTCACCGTGTACTCGGGGGTCAAGACCGGTCACCAGCCCGACACCTCCAAGCTGGTGGAGTCGCTGGGTTCGTTCCACCCGACCTTCCTGCTCGCGGTGCCGCGGGTCTTTGAAAAGGTCTACAACTCGGCCGAGCAGAAGGCCGAGGCCGGTGGTAAGGGCAAGATCTTCCGCAAGGCCGCCGACACCGCGGTCGAGTACTCCACCGCGCTGGAATCCGGCTCGGTTCCCTTCGGGCTCAAGCTGCGCTTTGCCCTGTTTGACAAGCTGGTCTTCAGCAAGCTGCGGGCGGCCATGGGTGGCCGGATCAAGTACGCGGTGTCCGGCTCGGCCCCGCTGGGACCGCGACTGGGTCACTTCTTCCACGCGCTGGGGATCACCATCCTCGAAGGCTACGGCCTGACCGAGACCACCGCGCCGGCAACCGTGAACCGCGCCCGGACCGCACGCATCGGGACCGTCGGTCCCCCGCTGCCCGGGAACGCCATCCGCATCGCAGAGGACGGCGAGGTTGAGGTGCGCGGCGTGTGTGTCTTCCAGAGCTACTGGAACAACCCCGAGGCCACCGCCGCGGCCTTCGACGACGGTTGGTTCCGCACCGGCGATCTCGGCACCCTGGACGAGGACGGCTTCCTGCGCATCACCGGCCGGAAGAAGGAAATCATCGTGACCGCGGGTGGCAAAAACGTCTCCCCGGCCGCGCTGGAGGACCCGATCCGCGCCAACCCGCTGGTTGGCCAGGTGGTGGTCGTGGGCGATCAGCGCCCCTTCATCTCCGCCCTGATCACCCTGGATCGCGACATGCTGCCCACCTGGCTCAAGAACAACGGGCAGGACGAGAGCCTGGACATCGCCCAGGCCGCCACGAACCCGGCAGTTCTGGCCGAGATTCAGCGCGCAATCGATGCCGCCAACACCCGGGTGTCGCGCGCCGAGTCGATCCGCAAGTTCGTCATCCTGAGCACCGAGTTCACCGAGGCCAGTGGCCACCTGACGCCGAAGCTCAGCATCAAGCGTGGCGAGATCCTGCACGACTTTGCCGGGGTCATTGACGGCATCTACGCCAAGACCCCCACCCAGAGCGTGTCGCTGCCCTAACCCGTACGGCAAAACGCCCGTGGCCCATCCTTTTCAGGATGGGCCACTGGCGTTTTCGCGGAGGCTAGAACCAGGTACTCTCGCGCACCTCGCGCATCGCGGTGCGACGGTTTTCCTTGCTCAGCCGGTCGAGGTAGAGCATGCCGTTGAGGTGGTCGGTCTCATGCTGCAGCGCCTGGGCCAGCAGCCCCTCTCCGGAGATGGTGATCGGGTTACCATCCAGGTCGATACCGGTGACGGTGGCGCGCTCATACCGGGGCGTGGGGAACCACAGGTCGGGTACCGAGAGGCAGCCCTCCCCCACCTCGACCAGTTCGCCGGCCAGCTCGGTGATCTCGGGGTTGATGATGTAGCCGATTACCCCGTCCACGTTGTAGCTGAACGCACGGAGGTTTACCCCGATCTGGGCGGCGGCCACACCGGCGCGCCCGGGGAGCTTCACCGAGTCCACCAGGTCACGGATCAGGCCGCGCACGCGCTCATCGATGGTTGTGATGGGGTCCGAAACGGTCTTCAGGACGGGGTCGCCGAAGATGCGGATCTCGCGTTCACTCACCGGTGGTTCTCCCGACCGCTGGGCAGGCCCTCGACCACGGCGGCGGCCAGCTGACGGGCTGCCAGACGGGTTTCCGGGGCCAGGTTGGCGAAGTCGATCGCCGAACCTGCGGCCAGGCGCGGGTCATAGGGCAGGTGCACCAGGGCGCGCACGCGGGAGGCGAAGTGACGGTCGATCTCCTCAATCTTGACCAGTCGGCTGTTCGGGGTGGGCGCGTTGACCACCACCACCGCGTTGCGTACGAGCTCCTCGTGTCCGTTGACCTCGAGCCAGCTGAGGGTTTCCGAGGCCAGCTTGGCGTCGTCCACACTGCCACCGGTGACGATGATGATCGAGTCGGCCCGGCCCAGGGTCGCCTTCATGACCGAGTGCACGATTCCGGTGCCGCAGTCGGTGAGGATCAGCGAGTAGTACCGGGCGGCCAGGTCGGCCACCACGTTGTAGTCGTCCTCGTTGAACGCCTCGGACAGGTGCGGGTCGGTGTCCGATGCCAGCACGTCCAGGCGGGTCTCGTCACGGGCAACCAGATCGGAGAACTCGTTGTAGCCCACGATGTTTTCGGCGTCGCGCACGACGTCGCGCACGGTGTAGCGGCTCTGGTGGGCGATGCGCTCGGCCAGGGTTCCGCGGTCGGGGTTGGCATCCACGGCGATCACGCGGTCGCTGCGCGAATCAGCCAGGGCCATGCCCAGCAGGGCGGTGACGGTGGTTTTACCCACGCCACCCTTCCGGGTCAGCACCGGCACAAAGCGGGCCTCTCCGCCGAGGGAGCGACCAATCTTGGTGTCCAGGTCCTTGCGCTCACGCACGGCCTTGGCGTCACCCACGTTGATCAGGTGACCCGAGGCGCTGTACAGCAGGTGCTGCCAGAAGCCCTCGGGAGCGGGACGGCTGGAGGGGCGGGTCTCCAGCAGGCGGTCTGCGGTGAGCAGCGCGGCCGATTCGGGACCGGCCACCTTGCCCTGCTGCTGAATACCACCGGGACGCGCAGCGGAAACCACGGCCGAAGACACGGGGACGGGAATCTCGCCGGTGGGACGCACGGTGCTCTGCTGCCCGGGCTTGGTGGTCACACCGGTGGCGGATGCCCTGTCGGTGGTGGTGTCGGCGCTGGTCCGGTCAGACGGGTTGGTCATGTCCTGGCTTTCGTCGGTCGGCTCCGCGTCGGCGGAGGGGGCGGCGAGTGATTCGGCGGGGCCGGGCTCGCTCGCGGTGATGGTGTCCGTATCGGACTCTACGTCTGCGGCCGGGTCGAGGCCGTCGGGGGTGTCAGTTTCGGCCGCCGCGATGTCGTCAACGGGCGAATCGGTGTGCTCATCTTCGACCTCCTCGTACTCGGCCTCGATTTCGGCGTCCTGGTCCGCGGCCGCCGCTTTCGTCGTGCGCTCGTCGTCGGCGATATCCGCGGGCTCGGTCTCCTCGCCGTGTGCGAGTTCGCCCTCGTCAACCACGTCGACGTCGATCACCTCGGCGTCGACCGCGTCAGCATCGGCCGGATCGACCTCTGCCAGGTCGGCGTCTGCGGCCTCCTCGGCGGCGCGCTCCTCGGCCAGGAGGCGCTCGAACTCAGCCTCCTCGGCCGCACGAGCGGCCTCGGCTTCGGCAGCGGCACGCTCTTCCTCGGCCACACGAGCAGCTTCGACTTCCTCAGCGAGACGAGCCTCCTCGGCGAGGCGCTCCTGCTCGGCAACACGTTCTTCCTCGGCGACACGAGCGGCTTCGGCTTCGGCAGCAACACGCTCTTCCTCCGCCACGCGCGCAGCTTCGGCTTCCTCAGCGAGACGAGCCTCCTCGGCTACGCGGGCTTCCTCGGCGAGACGCTCCTGCTCAGCTACGCGCTCTTCCTCCGCCACACGGGCAGCTTCGGCCTCCGCCGCCAGTCGCTCCTCCTCGGCAACGCGCTCTTCCTCGGCAATACGAGCAGCCTCAGCCTCCGCCGCAACACGCTCCTCCTCGGCAATACGAGCAGCCTCAGCCTCCGCCGCAACACGCTCCTCCTCGGCGATACGAGCAGCCTCAGCCTCCGCCGACAGTCGCTCCTGCTCGGCGATGCGCGCCTGTTCGGCTTCCTCGGCAAGGCGGGCCTGCTCGGCAAGGCGGGCCTCTTCGGCCAGGCGCTCGCGCTCGGCCTTCTCGGCGGCGCGCTGCTCCTCGGCGAGACGGGCTGCCTCGGCAGCCTGCTGCTTCTGCTCGGCGATGCGGGCGGCCTTGGCCTCTCGCGCCGCGCGCTTCTGCTCAAGCTTGGCTTCCTTAGCCGCGCGCTTCTGCTCGGCAATGCGCGCCTGCTCGGCCTCGCGGGCCTGACGTTTTTCCACGGCCACACGGGCTGCTTCGGCGGCCGCCACGCGCTTTTCTTCGGCGAGGCGTTCCTCCTCGGCGATGCGAGCTTCCTCGGCCAGGCGGGCCTGCTCGGCAGCCTCGGCGATACGCGCCTCCTCGGCGACGCGGGCTTCCTCGGCCACACGGGCCTCTTCGGCTTCGCGCTCACTCGCGGCCTGCTCGGCGATGCGCCGCTCCTCGGCTTCACGCTCCGCCTCGGCCTCCTCGGCCAGACGCCGTTCCTCGGCTTCACGCTCCGTCTCGGCCTGCTCAGCCTGGCGCTTCTGCTCGGCCAGGCGATCCGCCTCGGCCTGCTCGGCAGCACGAGCCTCCTCGGCAACACGGGAAGCCTCGGCCTCTTCGGCCTCGCGCTGCTCGGCCTCCAGACGCTCGGCCTCGTCCTGCTCGGCTCGGCGTGCAGCCTCGGCCTCGTCATTCGCGCGGGTCTCCTCGGCGATGCGGGCGGCCTCGGCCTCATCGGCCACGCGTGCCTCTTCGGCCTCGCGTTCGGCCGCGACCTGCTCGGCCAGCGCAACCTCGGCGGCGGCCTCGGCCGCGTGCAGATCATCTACCGAAAGCGGGCTCGGTCGTTCGGTGGTGTCGGCGTCAAAGTCACCGTTCACACTCACCAGGTCGTCCTCCAGGACGTCCTCATCAAAGTCATCATCGTCGGCGTACTGCGCAAGCGCAGCGCCCACGGGGATCGATACCGTGGCCGGTGCCGCAACGCTGAGCGTTACGGCACCGGGATCGAGTTCATCGATCGGGGGTAATTCAATTTCGTGCTCGTCCATGGCAGCGCCATTATCGGCCTGTGGTGCCATTGTCCTTCGCCTCCAGCTCTGGGAGCACGAACCGAATAGTTCGTGCCTAAGCGCTCGCGCTGATCACTGCGATCAGATCGCCGGCCTCTACCTGCTGGGTGCCGGAGATTGCGAGCCGCTCAATTTTGCCAGCGATCGAGGCCGTAATTGCGGCCTCCATCTTCATTGCTTCAATCGAGGCGACCGGGGTTCCGGCCTCCACAACATCACCAATCTGACCCTTAAGAGTAACAACTCCAGAGAACGGCGCCGAAACGTGGGCGGGATTGCCCGCGTCGGCCTTCTCGGCAACCACGGTTTCCACGGTGATCGAACGGTCCCGAACGAACACCGGACGCAGCTGTCCGTTGAGGATCGTCATGACCGTGCGCACGCCCTTGCTGTCGGGTGCACCGATAGCCTCCAGGCCCGCGTACAGACGCACACCCTTGGAGAACTCCACCACGTGCTCCCCGCCCGGCTCCAGGCCGTACAGGTAGTCCAGGGTGGCGAGGATCGACAGATCACCGTACTGCTCACGGCTGCGCTCGTAGCTCGCGGTGGGAGCCGGGAAGAGCAGGCGGTTCAGGGTCGAACGACGCTCCTCGGAGGTTCCATCCAGCAGCGCGGCATCGGCCGCGGAAACCTCGGCGATCGAGATGTCCACGTTGCGTCCGGCCAGCACCTTGGTGCGGAAGGGCTCGGGCCAACCACCGGGCAGATCGCCCAGTTCGCCGGCCATGAAGCCCACCACGGAGTCCGGGATGTCGTACTTCTCGGGGTTCGCCTCAAAGTCCGCCGGGTCCGCCTTGACCGCCGCCAGGTGCAGGGCGAGGTCGCCCACCACCTTGGAGGACGGGGTCACCTTAGGCACGCGGCCCAGGATGCGGTTGGCCTCGGCGTAGAGGTCCTCGATCAGCTCGAAGTCATCGGCCAGGCCCAGCGCGATGGCCTGCTGGCGCAGGTTGGAGAGCTGGCCACCCGGAATCTCGTGCCGGTACACGCGACCGGTCGGGCCCGGCAGGCCGGACTCGAAGGGCTTGTAAACGTGACGCACGGCCTCCCAGTAGGGCTCGAGGTCGCTCACCGCGGCCAGCGAGATGCCCGCGTCGCGCTCGGTGTGAGCGAGGGCGGCCACCAGGGCCGAGATCGAGGGCTGGCTGGTGGTGCCCGACATCGGGGCGCTGGCCACGTCCACGGCGTCCGCGCCAGCCTGTGAGGCCGCCAGCAGGGTCGCCAGCTGGCCGCCGGCGGTGTCGTGGGTGTGGACAACCACCGGGACGTCAAAGCGCTCACGCAGGGCGCTGACGAGCTTGGTCGCGGCGGCCGGACGCAGCAGGCCCGCCATGTCCTTGATCGCGAGCTGGTGGGCACCGGCATCCACGATCTGCTGGGCCAGGTTGAGGTAGTAGTCGAGGGTGTAGAGGTCCTCGTTGGGGTCCAGCAGGTCTCCGGTGTAGCACAGGGCAACCTGGGCGACGGCGGTCTTGGTGGCCAGGACCGCGTCGATGGCCGGACGCATCTGCTCAACATCGTTCAGGGCGTCGAAGATGCGGAAGATATCCACACCGCTCTCGGCTGCCTCACGCACGAAGGCATCGGTGACCGAGGTGGGGTACGGGGTGTAGCCCACGGTGTTCCGGCCGCGCAGCAGCATCTGGATAGCGACGTTCGGCAGAGCCTCACGCAGCTTGACCAGACGCTCCCAGGGGTCCTCGCCGAGGAAGCGCAGCGCGACGTCGTAGGTCGCACCACCCCAGGCCTCAACCGAGACCAGCTGCGGGGTCATCCGGGCCACATACGGGGCCACGGCGACCAGGTCGCGGGTACGCACACGGGTCGCCAGCAGCGACTGGTGAGCATCACGGAAGGTCGTGTCGGTCACACCCAGTGCGGTCTGGGCGCGCAGCTCGGCGGAGAAGGCCGCCGGGCCCACCTCGAGCAGGCGCTGACGCGAACCGGCCGGGGCGGGGATGGTCAGATCCAGTGCCGGCAGCTTCTCGGCCGGGTCGATGGTGTTCGGACGCGCGCCGTAGGGCTGGTTGACCGTGACATCGGCCAGCCAGTTGAGGATCTTGGTTCCGCGGTCCTTCGACACGCGACCAGCCAGCAGCTGGGGACGCTCGTCGATGAACGAGGTGCTCAGGTCACCCACCTCGAACGACGGGTCATCCAGCACGGCCTGCAGGAACGGAATGTTGGTGGAGACACCGCGAATTCGGAACTCGGCCAGGGCGCGACGGGCGCGGATCACCGCGGCGCCAAAGTCGCGGCCACGGCAGGTGAGCTTGGCCAGCATCGAGTCGAAGTGGGGGCTGATCTGGGCACCGGGGTTGATGGTTCCACCATCCAGGCGGATACCGCCACCGCCCGGGGAGCGGTAGGTGGTGATCTTGCCGGTGTCGGGACGGAAGCCCTGGGTCGGGTCCTCGGTGGTGATGCGGCACTGCAGCGCGGCACCACGAATCACCAGGGTGTCCTGGTCGAGACCGAGGTCACTCAGGGTCTCCCCCGAGGCGATCCGCATCTGCGACTGAACGAGGTCCACATCGGTGATTTCCTCGGTGACCGTGTGCTCCACCTGAATTCGCGGGTTCATTTCGATGAACACGTGCTGGCCCGCGCGCGCCCCGGCGGTGTCCACCAGGAACTCCACGGTGCCGGCGTTGGCGTAGTTGATCGACTTGGCGAAGGCCACGGCGTCGCGGTAGAGGGCCTGGCGCAGCTCATCGGAGATGTTGGGGGCCGGGGCGATCTCAACAACCTTCTGGTTGCGTCGCTGCACCGAGCAGTCGCGCTCGAACAGGTGCATCACGTTGCCCTGCTCATCGGCGAGGATCTGCACCTCGATGTGACGCGGACGCAGCACCGCCTGCTCCAGGAACATGGTGGGGTCACCAAACGCGCTGTCGGCCTCGTGCATGGCCTCCTCCAGCGCCGGACGCAGCTCGGCGAGGGTCTCGACGCGGCGCATACCGCGTCCACCACCACCGGCGACCGCCTTGGCGAACAGCGGGAAGCCCACACCCTCGGCACCGGCGAGGAGTTCCTCGATGTCCCGCGAGGCGGGGGTCGAGACCAGAACCGGAACGCCCGCGGCAATCGCGTGCTCCTTGGCGGTGACCTTGTTTCCGGCCATCTCCAGCACGTTGTTGGCCGGACCGATGAACTTGATGCCGTGGGCGGCTGCCTGCGCGGCCAGCTCGGGGTTCTCGGACAGGAATCCGTAACCCGGGTAAATCGCATCGGCGCCACTCTCCAGGGCGACCCGAATAATTTCCGACACGTTCAGGTAGGCGCGTACCGGGTGACCCTTCTCACCAATCTGGTACGCCTCATCGGCCTTCAAACGGTGCATCGAGTTGCGGTCCTCATACGGGAAGACGGCAACGGTCTTGGCACCCAGCTCATATGCGGCGCGGAAGGCGCGAATCGCGATCTCTCCGCGGTTTGCCACGAGAATTTTCTGGAACATGTAACCCTTTCTGGCAGCGGGGCCTACCTGATCTTTCAGGCGAGTTTTAGGTGTAGACAGCTTAGTGAAGGTAATATCTAGTTTTGTGCATGTACTTAGCGTTTCTAGCCTCAAGGGCGGCGTCGGGAAAACTACGGTTAGTCTCGGCCTCGCTTCCGCCGCCTTCGCTAAGGGCGTTAGGACCCTGGTGGTTGATCTCGACCCCCAGTCCGACGTCTCAACGGGGATGGACATCGCGGTGGCCGGTCGACTCAATGTAGCGGATGTTTTGGCGTCCCCCAAAGAGAAGACCGTCCGTCAGGCGATCGCGCCCTCAGGTTGGACAAAAACCCACCCAGGAACCCTTGACGTGATGATCGGCAGCCCGTCGGCCATCAACTTCGACGGTCCGCACCCCTCGATCCGGGATATCTGGAAGCTCGAGGAGGCGCTGGCCTACGTCGAAGATGATTACGACCTCGTGATCATCGACTGCGCCCCGTCGCTCAACGCCCTGACCCGTACGGCCTGGGCGGCCAGTGACCGCGTGTGTGTCGTGACCGAGCCCGGGCTCTTCTCCGTTGCCGCCGCCGACCGTGCGCTGCGGGCGATCGAGGAGATTCGCCGTGGTCTCAGCCCGCGCCTCCAGCCGCTGGGCATCATCGTCAACCGCGTTCGATCACAGTCGATGGAGCACCAGTTCCGCATCAAGGAGCTGCGGGACATGTTTGGTCCCCTGGTGCTGAGCCCCCAGCTGCCCGAGCGTACCTCGCTGCAGCAGGCTCAGGGCGCAGCCAAGCCGCTCCACATCTGGCCCGGCGACTCGGCTCAGGAAATGGCCAAGCACTTCGACCAGCTGCTGGAGCGCGTGCTGCGCACCGGTCGGGTGGGCGAGTACGCCGAGCCCGACCAGCCCTCCAACAGCCGCGCCGCCGCCATCCAGGCGGACTAGCCGGACACACCCGTCAGAGCGGGCTCGGACCTTCGGGTCCGGGCCCGCTCTCCGTGTTGTGGCCACACCACTCCCGCCTGAATTTGCCGGAGTTTGTGACGGATCACGGGGACCCGCGGCGCAAGTTGGGTCACACTCGCGGCGCAGGAATCACCAAAATTGCCCCTCTTCGGGGTGCAATTCGCGCAAACGTGCAGCGCAATCAGACTCCGCGACACGCCGAAGAATTGAGCGCGTCGGGAAAAGTTCAGAAACTCGTCAGCAGACTCTCAGCACACGGAAAAAGCACCCGCGGCAGGGGAAAAGCACCCGCGGCGGGGAAAAACAAACGAGCCAGGGGGAATCCCTGGCTCGAAGAAAACGCGGACTCCTAGGAAACGGAGCGTCCGCGGCGGCGGGCCGCGAGCTCATCCGAGGGTTCGTGCTGCTGGCGATCGAATTCCACCAGCGTGGATTCCACCTCGCGCAGAACCTTGCCCACGGCGATGCCAAACACGCCCTGGCCGCGGCTCACGAGGTCGATGACCTCATCGTTGGAGGTGCAGAGATAAACCGAGGCTCCGTCGCTCATCAGCGTGGTCTGGGCGAGATCGTGGACCCCGGCCTCACGCAGCTGCTCAACGGCCGTGCGGATCTGCTGGAGCGAGATACCGGTGTCCAGCAGACGCTTCACCAGCTTGAGCACCAGGATGTCGCGGAACCCGTAGAGACGCTGCGTCCCGGAGCCGGCAGCACCACGAATGGTGGGCTCTACCAGGCCGGTACGGGCCCAATAGTCCAGCTGACGATAGGTGATCCCCGCGGCGCGAGCGGCGACGTTACCGCGGTAACCCGCGTCGGCGTCCAGCTCCGGCAGTCCATCCGTAAACAGCGGATCAAGGTCGTAGCGCGGGCCTGTGCCCGAACCCGGTTCGTTCATGTGCCCGCTCCCTTCTGCAGTCTTCGGCGGGTGATATATCCCACGCTACCGGCAGCCGCGGACTTCTCGGCTTAGGCCCCCCAAAAAGGTGCGGCGTGTCGAGCCAAATCGGCGGATCCGTAATCGTTCCGTGATCTAGAGAGCCCGCCGAACGGCGTGTCGTGGACGGGGACACTCAGTCTAACCCCGCGGGACGTGTGAGGCCAGGATGTGGTCCCGGTAACCGCCCGGCAGGAACCACTCGACAGCATCCGCCCGGCAGAACCGACCGGGCGATAGTCACACCGATCGCCGGTTAGGGGCGCGGGCGATCCAGGGCGGCACGCAGCAGCACCGCGCGAACCCGATCAAATCCCTCGCCGATCTCGGCGGCATGCTCGGCCGCACGGGCACGACTGGCCGCATCGGGACGCGCCGCCAGCGAGGAGACCGACCGCTCGATCAGGCCCACCTCGCGCTCGATCTGGGCATGGAAGCCGCGCAGATGGCGCGGCTCAATACCCCGCTGGGACAGCGAAACCAGGGTGGATAGCATCGTTGCCGCATCCTCGGCGTAGCTCTCCCCCGCGGGAATCAGACCGGCACTCACCGCCTCGGTCAGCAGCGAGGCAGGCGCCCCCGTTGCGGACAGCAGCGTCTCACGAGTGAGGCGGCGCGCACCCTGCAGCATCGAGGTAGATCCGCCCGGGAGGACCGGAGTGATCCCGTTATCCATATCCGACAGATAACCCCGGATCACCTTCAGCGGAAGGTAGTGATCCCGCTGCAACGAGAGAATCAGGCGCAGCCGCTCGACGTCCTCGCCCGAGAACTTCCGATAACCCGAACGGGTGCGCTGCGGTGAGACCAGGCCCTGTTCCTCCAGGAAGCGCAGCTTGGAGTTGCTTAGGTCGGGAAAATCGCCCGAAAGACGAGCGAGTACCTGCCCGATACTGAGCAGACCGGTCACGCGTCCCAGATCCTGGGACGCGTGACCGGTCTGTGAACGAGCGGGTTGTGCCGACACGTTGTTAGGCGTCACCCGGTACGTGCTGGTCGACACGCAGGTCGTGGCGCGACGGGTAGAAGGTCAGGCGGAACTTGCCCACCTGCACCTCGGCACCGTCATAGAGTTCCACACTCTCGATCCGCTCACCGGCGTGGTAGGTGCCGTTGAGGGAGTTGAGGTCGCGCAGCTCGAAACCGTTCGGGGTGCGCACAAATTCCGCATGACGACGCGACACGGTCACATCATCAAGGAAAATGCTGGCGTTGGGGTGACGCCCGACAGTGGAAAGATCCGAATCGAGCAGGAAGCGAGCACCCGTATTGGGGCCGCGACGCACGATCAGCAGCGCCGAGCCCGGGGGCAGCGCGTTAATGGCCGACTGCTCGGCCTCGGAAATCTCTCGATCGATGGGCGCAACCGTGGTGCCGAGATCCTGGCTGTAAGCAGCCGTAGCATCGACAGCGGGTTCTCCCGCGTCACCTGTTGCGGGACGACGCACAAACGACTGCGTGTGCGGGTTCTTATCTTCATGGATTGACACCGTGTACCTCCTTTTTCCAGCCTATCGGATTGAACGTGCCGTGGGGAGTGCAACGCACGGACCTCTTTATAGAAGTCATTTTGGATCGGTAACCCGAACAAAAAATATGAAAATAACCCCGGGGTACCCCCAACCCGTGGGACAGATTCTCGGTAATTCGCGGCGCAACCCGCCACTTTCGCACAAAAGCGGTGTGTTTCTTTTGATTCTGCGCTACTGTGAACGAAGCAAGCTCAGTGTGTCTGAGCGGTTCGCCTCGATGTGCATCGAGGAGGAAGTCCCCCGCTGACACACTCCGCACCAACACAGGGCACCCCCAGAAAGCACACGGGGGTTCCTCGGAAATTAGATGTCACGCATTACCACGCAGACCCGGGCCACGGCGGCCCTGGGGTGTTGGCCGAGCCGGCCGACCCGCATCGCGGGTGCCATGGCGCTGTATTCAGCACCGGGTATGCCGCGGCGTGCATCAGACATGTCGATTCATTCCATGTCCCCCACCCCGATGTCGGCCAGCCCGGCATCTCCCGTCGACACGACCGTCGCGCTCTCGCGCCCTGTCGTCTCCGTCCGGGAATCCTCAGATCTTCGCGTTGACCGGACCTCGGTTGCGCGTTCATACTCGTTCACACGAGCTCCTCGGGGTTTTGGTTTCGGCCAAAACCTGTCAGGATCCTCGGTGAACGTTGTCGCACCGTTGTTGTATTGCACAGGTTTTGGGGCAGTCAGGTCTTCTTCGCAAGACATGATCGCTTTTCTTCAGGAGCTAGCACAGAACACCGCGACGAACCGGTTCGAAACTCGTACCGGGTCACCTAAAGAAAAGAGATAATCATGGCAACTGGAACCGTGAAGTGGTTCAACGCTGAAAAGGGCTTCGGCTTCATCACCCCGGACGACGGTTCGGCTGATGTTTTCGCGCACTACTCGGCAATCGCATCGAGCGGCTTCCGCTCGCTCGACGAGAACCAGCGTGTTGAGTTCGAGACCGTTGCTGGCCCGAAGGGCCTGCAGGCTGAGAACATCCGCGGCGTCTAATACCGCAACCCCGAAACCCCCGTCGTCCCTGTGGACGGCGGGGGTTTCGTCGTTGGCCAGCCGCCCCGGGGCGATAGGCTGAGGATATGAACACGGAAGGCTCGGTACGCCTGGACAGCTGGCTCTGGGCCGTGCGCCGCTATAAGACTCGCTCCCAGGCCACCACCGCGTGCCGCGCCGGTCACGTACGCGTGAACGGCGACACGGTAAAGGCATCCACCCAGGTCAAGCTGGGTGACGAGGTGCGGGTACGCATCGCCGGGTTCGATTCGATCCTCGAGGTCACCGCACTCATCACCAAACGGGTTGGTGCCCCCGCCGCCGCGCTGGCGGCCAAGGACAACACGCCGCCGCGTCCCTCAAAGCTTGAGACCGCCGCGCCCATCCTGCGTGATCGCGGAGCCGGTCGGCCCACCAAGCGGGAGCGCCGCGCACTCGATGAGCTGCGCGGCTTCGAACGCGACTAGCGCGAATTCACACGCGACCGGCGCGCGGCGTCGAACGCAGCAGCGCGGATTAGTGGGTGGCGGCGAGGGTGCCGGAAACGGCGGACTCGGTAGCGTCGATTCCGGAAGCGGGAGTCAGCCCCGAGTGCACCAGCGAGATGGTTGCACGGGCCACACGCACGTAGTCGTCCCCGCGCGCGATACGGCGCGAGCCGGCCTCAACCAGACCCTGAATCAGTTCCACCATCAGGCTGGGGTTTTCTACACCCATCTGGTCGACCGCGTCGCGCAGCGGCGACATCAGTGCCACATGCAGTTCGATGACCTCGCGACGGTGATAGTCCGGCAGTCGGGTGCCACCCAGCGCGTCGGCCACATCGTGCTTGCCCTCGGCGACCAGGCGCAGGGAGGTGAAGATATAGCCGTCCAGACGCTCGGAGGCGGTGGCCGAACCGGCCAGCGCCCGCTCGATCTCCCCGGTCCACTCGGCAAAGGATCCCAGGGCGATTTCGGCCAGCAGATCGGTGGCGGAGTTGAAGTACTCGTACACGCTGGAGCGCGCCAGCCCGATGCGCTTTCCCACCCGGGCAAGCGTGACGGCGTCGACACCGGACTCCAGGAGCTCCTCGGTGGCGGCCTGGATCAGCTCATCCCGACGACGCGAGCGGTGCTCGGCTACGGTGGGCGCGGTGATACGTGGCATGACTCAAGTATCGCTCACCATCCTCCAAAAGGTGTAATGATTCCGACAATCTGTCGGATAGGGTTTTAAGCATGGAGATCCTGAGAAACGTTCTGCTCATCCTTCACTTTGTGGGTCTGGCCGCCATTCTGGGCGGTGCAATGACCCAGATCAAGGCCATTAAGACCGGCACCGCACGCCTGGTTCCCGGCATCCTGCACGGCTCGTGGTTGCAGCTGGTCAGCGGTCTCGGTCTGGTGGCCCTGGCGGAAATGAACTCCGCCGTGGCGGTTGATCACATGAAGGTCGGTATCAAGCTGCTGATCCTGGTGGCGATTCTGGTCATCGCCCTGATCAACAAGAAGAAGGAGCCCCTGGCGGGCTGGGTGATCCCCACCGTCGCCGGGCTGACCGTGGTCAACATCATCGTGGCGGTCGTGGTTCGCTAATTCCCCTCCCCTTTTCCCCGCCGGGCCTCGAGCCCGGCGGGGTTTTCTGTTTAGCGCGTGGGGATCGCGTCCCAGATATCCGCGGCGAGACGCTCCAGCAGTGGGCCCGCCTCGGCCATGCTGCGCGCGGGATCGGGCTCGATCGCGGTGAGGGCGAACACGCGACCCAGGTGAGCGTCCCGTATGTGCGCCGGGGTGAGTTCCGAGCGCCCGCACACGACCATAACCGGCACACCCGCGCGATGCGCGGCCTCGGCCACGCCCACCGGAACCTTGCCGCCAAGGCTCTGCAGGTCCAGGCTCCCCTCGCCGGTGATGACCAGGTCGGCGTCCCGAATGAGCCGATCCACACCGGTGAGTTCACGCACCACATCGATACCGGGCCGGCGGGTGGCGTTCAGCATCCCCAGCGCCGCAAACCCCACCCCACCCGCGGCTCCGGCACCCGGGGTCCGCGCGGCCGTGCGGACCGCCGGAGCACCGGGGCCCGAAGCCGTGGCCAGCACCTCCACCAGCCCGGCCAGGGCCGCATCAAGGCGTGCACACAGGGCCTCGTCGGCACCCTTCTGAGCTCCGAATACCCGGGCCGCCCCGCGGGGCCCACACAGCGGATTATCCACGTCGGAGGCGAGGATAAATTTGCACGCGCGCACACGTGGATCAAGGGTCGAGAGATCCACCGCGGCGAGAGCTTCCAGCCCCAGGCCGCCGAGCGGGATCCGTGCTCCGGCGTGATCTTGCAGGCGGGCACCGAGGGCCATCAGAAGCCCCGCCCCGCCATCGGTGCTGGCGCTGCCACCCACGGCAAGGATGATGCGGGTGGCCCCGTGGTCCAGGGCCGCGCGGATCAATTCGCCGGCCCCCAGGGTGGTGGCTCCACCGGGATCACGGCGATCCGGCGGCACCAGTTCCAGGCCCGAGGCGGCGGCTAACTCCACCAGCGCGGTGCGGGATGATGCGGGTGGGTCCGCGGGGCTGTGTGTGCGTCCGGATTCGCTGCGGGATGGGGGCATGGGCGAGGTGTCGGCGGGTGGGAACAGCGCGAAGGATGCCACTACCGTGGCACCGTTTGGCCCGGTCACCCGCACCGGAATCTCCTCCGCCCCCGCGTCCAGCGCGGCGCGCAGCGTGCCCTCCCCACCGTCGGCCAGCGGCACCGTGTCAATGATCGGTTCCGAAGCTCCCGCCGCGTGGGCGGCCGCGCGCAGGCCGCGCGCCAGATGGGTGCCCACGGCGCGAGCGTCGAGGGAGTGTTTGAACTTATCGGTCGCAATGACGATGCGCATGGGTCCGCCTTCGTTGGCCAGCCTGGGGTGGCACCAGCCTAGCGGGCGCTCCGGACCCACGGCACAGACACGAATGCCCGGTCCCGCGGAGGCGGAACCGGGCATCGTCGAAGCGGTCTAGTCGGCGTCGAAGGGGCGCACGTTGAACGCGGCAGCCAGCGCCATGATCTTGCGGGCGCGGCCGAGGCGCGGGAGATCCGAACCATCGCGAACGATCTCACCGCGGGCGGTGAAGTCCAGCAGGAAGGTGTTGGCCCAGCTCACATCGGTGCGGGTGGGGCTGATGACCTCGTTGACCACCGGGGTCTGATCCGCGCTCAGGCAGAGCTTGCCGGTCATCCCCATCATCACGGTGATGCCCGACTGCTCGCGCAGAATCGGGTGGCTCTCGCCCACGGTAGGACCATCGATCGGGCCGGGCAGACCGGCCGCGCGGCTGGCAACAACCAGGCGGGCACGCGGGTAGGCCATCGCCTCACGGTCGGCGCTCATACCGGTATCGCGGCGGAAGTCACCGGAGCCAAAAGCCAGGCGGAAGGCACCGGGCGCGCGGGCGATCCGGCCGGCGTCCTCGATGCCCAGGGCCGACTCCACCAGGGCAACCACGGGACGCTGTCCTCCCAGGATCTGATGGGTCGCGGTGACCTGCTCGGGATCCTCGGTCTTGGCGAGCATCACACCCAGCAGACCCGGTGCGTGACGCAGGGCCTCCAGGTCGTCGCGCCAGAACTCGGTGGTGTAATCGTTGATGCGCACCCAGGCACTGTTGCCCTCGGTGTGCAGCCAGCGGGCGACGTCCTCACGCGCCTGCGGCTTGCGGCTCGGGTCCACGGCGTCCTCGATGTCCAGGATGACCGCGTCGGCCGAGGAGCGGACGCCCTGCTCGATCAGATCGGGCTGGGTCGCGTTGACCAGCAGCCAGGAGCGCGCGAGGTCCGCGGGCACCACGGTACGACGCCGAGTCGAGGGAAGATCGATGGTATTCGTGGGCAGCGGTTCACTCAATTTTGTACTCTTTCCCATTCCCCAGCCGTGGAATGTGTTCACCGGAGGCACACATGCCCGGGTACTCTCGTCCATTCACGGGTCGCGACGTCGCGAGTGGCACCACGGGGCGTGCCAGCGTCCATCGTATCCCGGCACCGCCGCGTACACGCCGAGGGGCACAAAACTCCGGGATGACCACGCGGTTTATCGTGCCCACCAACAGACACGGGGCCGAAACTTTTGTTGTCGGAGCGGATACGCATGCACCCAGAATCCGCGACTTTTCGGGGTTCTCCCCCGGAGCCTCGACGCCGGGGATCCCCAACCCGTCGGTTTGCCGAGTATTGCCCTCGTCTGGTGGGACAGACAGAAACCCGTGTCCCCGGTGTGGCAGGGCGCTCGTGCGCGACCTAGACGTACGGGCGCAGTGCGGCGACGATTCCCGCACTTCCGGCGATCAGTAGCCCGGCATCGGCACGGCCATTCGCTGGGCCCTCCGCCGCCGAAGCCTCCAGCGCTGAGACTTCGACCGCTGAGCCCTCCACCAGCCCGCCCGCTTCGCTCACGATCAGCGCGCCGGCGGCCCAGTCCCAGGGCGCGAGCCCACGCTCGACGTAGGCGGCCACGTGTCCCGCGGCAACCGCACACAGGTCGGCGGCGGCCGATCCTCCGATTCGGAGATCCCGGACCAGCGGGGTCAGCGCCTCCAGGGACGCGGCCTGGCGACGACGAATGGTCGGGTCATAGGCCAAACCGGTCGCGATGATCGCCGCGCTCAGGTCGGCACCGTCCAGCGCCCTGACGGTCCGGCCATCCGCGGTGGCGCCGCCGCCCGCGTGGGCGGAGAACAGCGTGGTCGCGGCATCGCCCAGGCACAGGGCGATCGCCCCGGCATAGGCGGTCCAGCTCGCCGGGTCGCCCGGGGCACTGACCGCCGCCACCGAGACGGCAAAGGGGCCGGCCCCGGTGACAAAGTTGGTGGTGCCATCGATGGGGTCAACCACCCAGACGATCCCGCTGGTGCCGGCGATCCGCGCGGTGCCCTCCTCGCCCAGGAAACCGTCCTCGGGACGGGCAGTCAGCAGGATCTCCCGCAGCAGGTGTTCGGCCTCGCGATCCACCTCGGTCACCACGTCGATGGCCGAGGACTTGGTGTCCACGGCACCGATACCCGTGCGGCGACGCTCGAGGATGTGCTCACGCACCCGCAGCGCGGCGAATTCGGCGAGCGCGCGCAGCTCGGTGAGGTCTGCGGGAACCGGTGAATCGGCGGAAAGGGCGGCGTCTGTCGGGCCGGCAGAGTCGGCGGTGCCGGTGGGGAAAGTGGCGGAAGTGGCGGTCATGGACGCGCTCGCTTTCTGGGGAGGCGGAGGCTAGGACAGCCCCACGACGGGCTGCACCACCCGGCGCTGTTCGGGTGTGTGGGCGGTGAGGAAATCAAAATCGCAACCGGTGTCGGCCTGCCCCACGTGACGGCGGTAGAGCAGCGGCCATCCACGCAGATCCGCGGGTTCGGGCTGAACCCGAGCCGCCAGACGGGCCTCAAGCTCGGCCGCGTCAATGTCGACGTTCAGGCTGCGTGCGTCCAGATCCAGGGAGATCAGGTCACCGGTTTGCACGAGCCCGATGGGACCGCCAATCGCCGCCTCGGGACTCACATGCACGATGCAGGACCCAAACGCGGTTCCGGACATTCGACCGTCGCTGATCCGCAGCATGTCGGTCACCCCCTGGGCGGCGAGTACCCGGGGAATGGGGATCACACCCCACTCGGGCATCCCCGGGGCTCCCACCGGTCCCGCGCCGGTGAGCACCAGCACGGTGTCCGGGGTGACCGCCAGGTTGGGATCATGAACTTCGCGGCGCATCTGCGCGTAGCTGTGCCAGACGAGGGCCGGTCCGGTGTGTACGCGGCGCAGGTCGGGGGCGGTGGCCAGGCGGATCAGGCTACCGCGCGGGGCGAGATTGCCCCGCAGGACGGCGAATGCCTCGGGGGCCACGGGGTCCGTGAGCGGGCGGATAGGCCGCGCGGTTCCCGCGAGATGCCCCGGTCGGGCAGATGGCTCGTGCTCGGTATCATCGGCGGGCGCATCAAGGCTGGGAGCTGGATGCGCCTCGGTACCATTGGCGGGCGCAACCGGGCCGGATACTCGCTGCGCCTCGGTACCATTGGCGGGCGCAACCGGGCTCTGCCCCGACACCGTCTCGGCGGCGCGCAGGTGCGTGCGCCAGGGGCGTCCGTCGGCGGCGCGCAGGTCCGCATCGATCAGGGTATCCAGCGTGTGCAGCAGGGAGGGGGTACCACCCGCGCGGTCGAAGTCGGCGAGCAGCCCGGCCCCGGCGGGTTCGATGTCCGCGATGACCGGGACCTCCCGGGAAATGCGATCCAGGGTATCCGCATCCAGGGTGATTCCCATCCGCCCGGCGAGCGCAATCAGATGGATCACCGCGTTGGGTGAGCCACCCAGCGCACACAGCGTCACCAGCGCATTGCGGAAGGCCGACTCGGTGAGGATGCGCTGCGGGGTGTCCGCGGGATCCGCGCGCAGCACCGTCTCGGTCAGCGTGATCCCGCTGCGATAGGCGGCATCCGCACGGGCCACACTGCCGGCGGCGGCCCCCGCGGTCCCCGGGAGCATGAAGCCGAGCACCTCGGTGAGGATCGCCAGGGTCGAGGCGGTCCCCATGGTGTTGCAGGTTCCGGGACCGCAGGCCAGCGCCCGTTCAAAACTCTTCCAGGCCGCCGTACCCCGGGTGCCACTCTGCCGCTCATGGTCGGCACGCCAGAGGGCCGTGCCGGTTCCCAGCCGCGTATCGTCAAGGACCCCGGCGGCACGCGGACCGCTCACCACCGCGAGGGTCGGCAGATTGGCGCTGGCCGCCCCCATCAGGGCACCGGGCAGCGACTTATCGCAGCCAGCCAGCAGGAGCAGCCCGTCCAGCGGATACGAGCGCGCGTACTCCTCCACCTCGATCGAGAGCAGGTTGCGATAGAGCATCGCCGTGGGCTTCATCAGGTCCTCGCCGAGGCTCATCACCGGGAACACCACGGGAATGCCGCCGGCCTCGCGGATGCCGCGCTCGGCATCCTCCACCAGGGAACGCAGCGGGAGGTTACACGGGTTCAGCGTCGAGGAGGAGTCGGCGATCCCAATCAGCGGACGACCCGACTCCAGGTCCTCGGTCACCCCCGAGTTGCGTAGCGCGACCCGGTGCATGACCGAGATTTCGGAATCGCCAACAAACCACTCGGCACTACGAGGTGTATACATCGGGTCACTTCTCTCGGGTGGGCAGGAGGCCGATCGGGGCCAGCGCCGGGTCAAGCCCAATCGGCACGGGCACGGGCACCCGGTCATCGCGGCCCAAGTCGTCTACGGGATGGGCGTCGACGCGCCCGATGGGAAGACCGGGAACAGCACCGGTCGGGCTCCGGCACACCCATCGCAGCAGCGTTTAGTGGCCGGGAGGTGGACACCAGAAGACGCACCGGTAAACGATCCTCGCCGCCCCGGCGGGCCCGGGTGAACACTTCGAATCAGCCCGCGCGGGCGGGACCTCGGCACACCGCCGCGGCATAGAGTGACCTCGGCCCAGCACCCATCAGGAGGAAACCGTGTCCGAACCCGCGTCGCGCCAGGGCGTCGAACGCCGCGACTACACGGTGGCCAGCGTCGCCCGCGCACTGCGCGTGGTGGACGTGGTTGCCGAAGCCGGAACCGATGGGCTGACCCTCACCGAACTCGCCCGCCTGTCCGGCATGTCCAAGAGCGCGGGCTTTGCGATCGCGCGCACGCTGGTGGACGCGGGCTATATCCGCGAGGTGCATCCCGGGCCCCGCTACCGGCTGGGCCTGACCCTGGTGCGCCTGGGTGACCGGGCGGTGGAGACGCACCCGCTGACCGAGCTGGTCAAGCCCGTGCTGCACGATCTGACCCGGCGCACCCAGATGACCGCGCGGGCGGCGATCAACGATGATGGCTATCCGATGTTCATCTCCCGGGTGGATGCTCCCGGTGTGATCCGCTTCCATGCACCGATGGGGGTGCGCGAGCTCCCCCACTCCTCCGCCGCCGGCAAGGCGATTCTTGCCCATCTGCCCGAGAGCGAGGCGATCCGCATCGCCGAGGAAACCGGGCTCCCTGCACGCACCCGCCGCACCATCACCACCGTGCCCGGGTTTTTGGAAGACCTACGCCGGACCCGCGAGCGCGGCTTCGGCATCGATGATGAGGAGGATGAGATCGGCGTTTACTGCCTGAGCGCACCCGTATTCGGACTGCACGGGGGCGTCTTTGGTGCCCTGTCGGTCACCACCATTAAGACCGGCTCCCCCGAGCGCCGCGCGAGCGAACTGGGCGGGATCCTGCGCCGGTTTGCCGCGCAGATCACCGCGCAGATTGCCGGCCGTCCGCGGGGACGCGACTAGTGCGGGCGCTGCGTATCCCGCACCCCGGAACCCTGCACCTGGCCGAGGTTGCCGAGCCCGTCGCGGGTCCCGGCGAGGAGATCTTCAGGCCGCAGCTGGTGGGGCTGTGTGGAACCGACCTCGACCTGATCGACGGCCTGGTGGACCCGGCCTTTGTGCGCTATCCGCTGACCCTCGGGCACGAGTGGGTGGGGCTTGATCCCGCCGGACGCACCGTGGTCACCGAGGGCCTGATCCCCTGCGGCACCTGCGTGCGCTGCGCCGAGGGCCGCGAAAACCTGTGTGCGACCTACGCCGAGCTGGGCTTCACCCGGGACGGGGCGGCCGCATCGGCCGTGGCCGTGCCGCGGAGCCTGGCGCACGAGATCGCGCCGGGCATCGATCCGCTTGCCGCGGTGATCGCCGAACCCGCGAGCGTGGTCTATCGAGCCATGGAGCGCGCGATTCCCGCCCCCGGGGCGCGCATCCTGGTGATCGGAGACGGCACGATCGGTCTGCTCGCCGCCGCCCTCGCCCGCGTCTGGGAGCCCGAGCGGGTCGACCTGCGCGGCCTGCGCACCGAGCAGGCGATCCTCGCCGAGCACGCCGGGGTGGACCGCTTCCTCACCCGGCGCGCGGCCAAGGGCTACGACCTGGTGATCGAGGCCTCGGGCTCCCCCGCGGGCGTCGCCGCCGCGATTGCCGCGACCCGGCGCGGGGGCACCCTGGCACTCCTCGGCTATCTGGGCCGGGATGTCCGCTTCCCGCTGGATGTGGACGCGCTGATCAACGCCGACCTCACCGTGCTGGGCAGCTTCGCCTCGACCTCGGCGTCCTGGCGCTCGGTGGTGGAGCTGATCAACGCCGGCACCCTGGATGCGGGCTGGCTGGTCACCCACCGTTTCGCGCTGACCGACTACGTGGCCGCCGTGGACGCGCTGCGCCACCCGGGCGGTGCCCGCGGCAAGATCGTGCTGGAGATCCCGCAGGGCTAAGTTCCTGCAAAACTCTCCGCCTCGATCCGCGGGCAACACAAAATCGCCGGGCTGGAAAACCAGCCCGGCGATTTTTGTGGTGCGTGCTACTTGATACCCGAGCGCAGGAACGAGTTGATGAATCCGCGCTGACCGATCAGGAAGGCCGCGAGCAGCGGGCCGATCACGATCACGGTACCGGCGGCCATCTTGGGGAAGTCCATGCCGGTTTCGGGGGCCAGGAAGCGCACCAGTCCCACGGTGATCGGCCGGGTCTCATCCGAGGTGGCCACGATCATCGGCCAGAGGAAGTTGTTCCACTGGGTTGAGACCGACACCAGCGCGTAGGCGATGATGCTGGGCTTGGCGGCCGGCAGGAACACCTTCCAGAGGATGCCCAGACGCGAGCTGCCCTCCACCTGTGCGGCCTCAACCAGCTCATTGGGCACGGTCATAAACGCCTGGCGTAGGAAGAAGATACAGAACGCGCTGGCCACATACGGCAGGCCGATTCCGGTGATCGTGTCCAGCAGCCCGAAGCCCGCCACGGTCCGATAGTTCTCGGACATGAACACTTCGGGGAAGATCATCAGCTGAATCAGAACAAACACGAAGAGTGCATTCTTGAACGGGAAGGTGAACCGCGCAAACGCGTAGGCGGCGAGCGCCCCGAACACCAGCTGGGCCAGGGTGATGCCCACCACCAGCAGCGTGGTGTTGAGGTAGTACTGACCAAACGGCGCGGCCGACCAGGCGTTTGTGAGGTTATCGAAGCCGAAACGGCTCCCCTCGGGGGATTCCACGATCACCGAGCGTACAAACACGTACGCCAGCGGGGCGATCCAGAGCAGGCCGGCGACCCAGGCGAGAACCCGTTCGATCCGGTCCGAGGTGGTGAGGATGCGATCCACTATGTCTCCTAGCGATAGTGGATCTTGCGATCCATCAGTCTGATCTGGATCAGGGCCAGTGCCACCAGCACGGCCACAACCACGAGTGAAATGGCGGCGGCGAACTGCGGCCAGTGCTGGGCGAAGGCCACCTTATAGATGTAGAACAGCAGCAGGTTGCTGGCGTTGTCCGGGCCACCCTGGGTCATCACAAACACGAAGTCGACCATCTTGATCGAATCCGAGAGCGCCACGATCGCCGCAAACAGCGTGGTGGGCATCAGCAGCGGGAAGCTGACCTTCCAGAAGTGGCGGAACTTGCCCGTGCCCTCCAGCCGCGAGGCCTCCTCGAGCTCGGGGTCGATGCCCTGGAGTCCGGCGAGATAGAACAGCATAAAGAATCCCGCCTCCTTCCAGACCATCATGACCATGAGCGAGGGCAGCACCAGGCCGGGATCGCCCAGCCAGTCGGGAGTGGGCAGGCCCACGGCACCGAGGATCGAGTTGATCACTCCGATATTGGGCTGGTAGAAGTACATCCAGATCACCGCGACGGCAACCATCGGGAGGATCGCCGGGGCAAACACGCCCGCGCGCAGGAAGCCGCGGCCGCGCACGTTCTGGTGCAGCAGGACCGCGAGCAGCATCGCCAGGCCGAGGGACACCGGCACGGTGATCAGCGAGAACAGGAAGTTGTTGCCCAGGGCCTTCAGGAAGACGTCATCGGTGGCCAGGCGGGCGTAGTTATCGAGGGTAAACCCGTCGCCACGGCGGGGCTGGGTGCTGGCGATGATCGAGCCGATCAGTGGCTTCACCGTGAACAGCGCCAGGAAGATGAAGGCGGGGAGGAGCAGGAAATAGGCGAAGCCGGCATCCGGGAGTTTGCGGGCGGCGCGGAGGGGATTCCACGACGAGCGTTCGGTCGGAGGCGCGACTGCGGGGGCGTCGGTCATGACGGGTGGCAGCCTTTGGTTCGAGGGTGTTCGGGGCGGACCGGGAGGGCCCGCCCCGAACGGGGTGTGGGGTGGTGCGAGTGGGGTGTTACTTGTGCTCGGCCAGAATCTTGGTGATGTCTGCCTGAGCCTTGGTGAGTGCTTCCTTGGCGTCGGCACCGTTCAGCAGGACCGACTGCAGGGCCGGGGCCAGGGTCTGGTAGACCACGCGGTCACGATCCAGGGTCGACATCTCGGGGATGGCGTCGGCAACGGCGTCGTGAGCGGCGATGGCCTGCGGGAACTTCTTCACGTGGGCGACCATGGCGGGGTCGTTCCAGGCTGCGTCCGAGGTCGCGATGTAGCCGGACTTGACGGACACGTCGGCCGCGCGCTCGGGGGTGGTGAGGAACTTCGCCAGGGTGACGGCTGCCTCGCGCTGCTTGTCGGAGACACCCTCGTTGAAGAGCATCAGGCTGCCACCACCGGTGGGTGCACCGGCGGCAACGTCCTTGGGCAGTGCGGACACGCCCCAGTCGAAGGTGGCCTTGTCCTGGATGGTGCCCATGCGGCCCGAGGTGGTCCACAGCATGGCGGTCTGACCGGCGAGGAAGTCATCGGTCGAGGTGGACCAGGCGACCTCGGTGCTCGGGGCGATGCCCTCGGCACCCAGCGAGGCCCAGAACTCCAGAGCCTTCACGTTCTCCGGGGTGTCCAGGGTGACCTTGGTGCCGTCGGCGTTGCTGATTGCGCCGTCGCCACCGGCCTGCTGGACCAGTGCCTGGTACAGCCAGTAGGCGGTACCGGTGGAGGTGGGGATGAACAGACCGTACTTCGATCCGCCCTTCTCCTGGGTCGCGCGGGCGGCATCCAGCAGCTCGCTGCGGGTGGCCGGACCGTGCTCGGGGTCGAGGCCCGCCTTGGTGAAGTAGTCCTTGTTCCAGTACTGGACGATGGTCGAGCGTGCGAAGGGCACACCCCACACGTGGCCGTCGCTGTCGGTGGAGTTCTTCATGAACTGCGGGTAGAAGCCGTCGAGCCACTTCTTGCTCTCGTCGTCCTTGAGGTAGTCATCCCAGCTGGAGATCGCGTCGCGCTCCACCAGGTCGAGGACGAAGGTCTGGTCCATGATGGCCAGGGCGGGGGCCTTGCCGCCGTCGATCGCGGTGTTGACCGCGGTGAGCGTCTGGTCGTAGTCGCCCGAGTAGACGCCCTTGACCTTGATCTTGGGGTGCTCGGCGGCAAATTCCTTGAGGTAGCCGTCGATCAGGGTGCCCAGGGTGCCCACCTGGTCGGGGTAGTAAAACTCGATGCTTACCTCTTCGTCGGCCTGTGCGGGCGCCGAGCAACCGGTCAGCACAACGGCGAATGCGAGTGCGGCACCGGCCGTGGCAAGAAGCTTCTTGCGGATCGGGGAAGACATGGGAAATAGGGTCCTTTCTGGAACCTTGTGGATGGGTTGTGATTGAAGGTGTTGCGGGGAGGAAAAGTTTTGGGGTGCGGGCCGGACTAGGACGCCTGGGCGAGGACCGGGCGGATTGCCGCGGGGATGCGGATCTGATCGGCGCGGGTGAACAGGTGCACGTGGTCGAGGCTCGCACCGAGCTGGGAGATGGTGGGCAGGGTGCTGGCCGCACGCACGCGGACCCGCAGGTTCTGGTCCCCCACCGAGTAGGTGGCCAGGCGGTCGGCACCGAGCAGTTCCTGGCGCTCGAGTACGCCGGGCAGACTCAGCGCGCCGGTGTCGGAAGCCACGTTCTCGGCGCGCGACGGGGAGCCGAGGCCTGGTGTCAGGTCTTCGGGCCGGATGCCCAGCAGCAGCTCCTCGGGCAGGTCGTGTCCGAAGCGGGCAAACAGGTGGGCGGCGGGGATGCGCTGGTCACCGATCAGCAGGGCATCGCCGTCCCGACGCGCCTCGATCACGCTCATCGGCGGAGCGCCGATAAAGCGGGCCACATGCGCGTTCTCGGGCAGGGCGTAGAGGTTTTCGGGGGCGCTGATCTGGTCCACGAAGCCCTCGCGCATGACGATGACCTTATCGGCCATGGTCATCGCCTCGACCTGATCGTGGGTCACATACAGCACCGTGAGGCCCAGACGCTGCTGGAGCTCGCGGATCTCGGTGCGCATGTCGGCACGCAGGCGGGCGTCGAGGTTGGAGAGCGGCTCATCCATCAGGATCAGGCGCGAGCCGCCCACCAGCGCCCGGCCGAGGGCCACGCGCTGACGCTGACCTCCGGAGAGCTGACCGGGGCGACGGTCCAGGTAGGGCTCCAGCTGAAGCTGACGGGCGGCCTCGAGCAGGCGCTCATTGCGCTCGGCCTTACCCACGCGGCGCACCTTGAGGCCGAAGATGATGTTCTCGGCGACGCTGAGGTGCGGGAACAGGGCGTAGTTCTGGAAGACCATGCCCAGGCCGCGCTCGGAGCTGGGGACGTTGCTGACATCGCGGCCGCCGATCAGCAGCTCACCGCTGTCGGCACGGTCGAGGCCCGCGACAATGCGCAGGGTCGTGGACTTGCCACAGCCGCTGGGGCCGAGGATCGCGGCGAACTCACCGTCGGCGACCGTGAACCCAACATCGTGCAGCACCGTGTGGCGGTCACCGCGGGTACCGGTGAACGATTTGCTGAGCGAGCGGAGAAGTACTTCGGGCACGGGTGTCCTCATCTGGTGTGACTGGTTCGGGAGGGGCGAACGGGGGATCGCCTTCGCAAAACAGAGTGACACGGGACTAAGACCCGGCCCGGGTACGGTTCCCATCCGCACGATGAACGTCGAATGAAGCCCCGGGGTCGGGGTTCGGCGCTGCCGAACAGGCGGGTGGGCTGGCCGCACACGCACCCCGGGCACTCAGCCAATTCCCGGGCGAATGGCCAAAGATATGCGCCCCAAACGGGGGTAGTCTCCGCGCGGACGCCACGGTACCCGGGTGACTGGACGCGGGAGCCTCGCCCGGGCGACCGGACAGGGGGACCTCCGCGCGAACAGCACAACGCCCGGGTGACCGAACCGACGCTGGATGCGTCGGCCGGGCCACCCGGGCGCCGGCGGGGACACCGGTCCCCCGCGAAACCTACTGTCCGGAGACGGTGTAGTGCTGCAGGTACATGAAGATCGACTTCAGGCCCGAACCCACGTTCAGCACGTGCAGCTGGCCACCGGTCGGTCCGAGGTCCACGGCGGTGATGCCCTGCACCTCGTCCTTGGGCTCCACGTCCTGCTTGAACTGCCAGTTGACGGCACCGGTCACGGTGTTGATCGAGTAGACCGACTTGTCACCGGAAATGTCCACCGACGCGTACAGCTCGCCGTTGTACATGGTGGCGCCCTGGATCCGGCTCAACGGACGCGAGAGCTTGACGGTGTGATCCACGGCCAGGGTAGCGCCGGGGGCGGCGGTCAGCAGGTCGTTCAGGCGGTAGGCGATCAGGCGATCGGTGCCCTCCTCGGCGCGCTGGGTCCACGGAGCGACCCAGACCAGGCCTGCCGCGGCGTCCACGGCCACCCACGGCACACCGCCGGGCAGCGAGTCCAGCGGCAGCTTCACATAGCGGCCAGTGTAGTTGAGGTTGTTTGCGTCATACAGGGCCAGCAGCGGGTTCTGGTAGCCGTTCTTACCATCCTCAAGCGGGGCTACCACCAGGCCGTCGTGGTAGGCGATGTCACCGATGTGGTTGGACTTGAAGGTGTTCGACAGGTCCGCCGGGATCGCGAAGTTGTTCTCGGCAACCTCGTGGTCATCGCTGATGCGGGTCTTGACCATGCTCATCAGGCCCGAGTAGTAGAAGTAGGTGCCGTCGTTGGCGATCCCCTGACCGCGTTCGAGGGCGTTGAAGCCGGTCCAGCGCTCATACTTGGCGGTGCGGGTCCAGGTCGCTGCGTAGGCGGCCTGCGGAACGGTGGTGAGTCCGATCGTGGCTGCGGCAACGATCGCAATGACTGCACGCAGTCGAGTTTTCTGCACGGTGTTCTCCAAAGAGTGTGTGGGTGGACGCCCGTCGCGCCCTGCACCCAGGAGACCAGTTCGGGGCACGTATCCGGCAGTCCCGATCGGTGAATTGCCGGACGCGTGGACATGAACGACCGCTGCACATCCGATGTGCTCACAGTCGACGGGTGCCAACTGGTGAGTGTTTACACCGAAGTTGCGCCGCGGGGGTTGGTCCTGCCAAACACCTGTTTGGCAGCGGACGACCCGTTTACCCCGCGTCCATCCACACCCGTCACACTGGGCGCACCAAGCAGCACCATGCATCCCCCTCCCCGGAGAAAGGCCCACGATGACCACACTCGTCCACTCCACGCCCGTGCGCGTCGATGTCCTGGATGTCGGCCAGGGTTCCTGCGCGATCATTCGTACCGGGGACGGGGTTACCGTGATCGACGGGGGTGCTCGGCGCGAATATGCGGTGCGCACCGATCCGGTCACCTGGCTGCGCGAGAACGGCATCACCCGAATCGACGACCTGATCCTCACCCACCTGCACCGCGATCACGTGCAGGGCCTGGTTGCGCTCGCCAAGGCCGTCCCGGTGTTGCGCGCCCACCTCCCGTACCCGGAGATTCCCGAACCTGCGATGAGCGATGTCTGGCGGGAGAGTTTCCGCCCCGACGCCCACGTGGATTCCCCGGACGGGCAGATTCAGTCCCTGCGGGAATTCGCCGAGCTGACCAGAATTCTGCGCGCCGGTGGCACCACCCTGCGGCCCTTCTCCCCCGCCTCCGATCCCACCGTATGGACCACATCGGGACCGGACGGCTTTTCCCTGGAACGCGTGTATCCGGTGGCCGGCGATACCGTGACCACCCCGGGCCTGGTCGCGGCGCTCGCCGAGATCTCCCCCGAACGAGCACAGACCATCGAGGGAACCGCGGCCACCACGGCCCTGATCCATGAAATCTCGGAGCAGGCAAACGCCGAATCGGGCGTGTTTATCCTGCACCGGGTGGGTACCACAGCGCATGCCCCGACCTCCGCCAACCATCCGGGTGGCGCCCTCATCTTCGCCGGGGACCACGCGGGTGAGGGATCACACTGGGAGGCGATCCACGCGCGAGATAGCGCGGGTCTCCTGCGCGACGCACTCTGGATCCTCCCCCACCACGGTGGCGATGATGGGCCCTCCCCCGAGTGGTTGGCCAAGCGTGAACCGCGCGCCCTCCTCGCCTCGGCGAACACCGATCACGCGCTCCTGAACGCCGAATACTGGGCACGCCTGCGCGCGGTCACCGGCGTGGCCGTGCGCGGGACCCACGACACGAGCCCCGTGCTCATCGAGAACACGGGGCCCGGAATCACGCTGCGCTTTGGCTAGCTAGAAGACGATTACGCTGCGCGCAACCACGCCCTTTTTCAGCTCGGCATAGCCCTCGTTGATGTCCTCGAGGGCGATGGTCTGCGAGACCAGGTCATCGAGGTTGAACCGGCCCTGGGTGTAGAAATCGGCGAACATCGGCACGTCGTGCTTGAAGTTGGTGGATCCCATGACCACACCGCGCAGGCCCTTCTGCATCGGCAGCATCGAGGTGATCGGGTCAATCTCCAAAATGGTGCCGGGCTTTTGCATCCCGATCAGGTAGGCGGTGCCACCCACGGCCAGGATGTCGTAGGCCTGCATCGCGGTGGCCTTGAGCCCGATGACCTCAAACGAGTGCTTCACTCCGCGGCCACCGGTCAGAGCCTTGACCTGCTCCACCACGTCCCCATCGGCGGTGTTCACCACGTGGGTCGCCCCAAAACGCTTGGCGAGTTCCAGCTTCGCGGGCTGGAGGTCGATGGCGATCACGCGGCGGGCACCGGCGATCGCCGCGCCCTGCACGGCCGAGAGTCCCACGCCGCCGCACCCGATCACGGCCACGGTGTCGCCCACACGAACGGCGGCGGAGTTGATCGCGGCACCGGCACCGGTCACCACGCCACAGCCAAGCAGCGCGGCCTTATCGAAGGGAATGTCCTCATTGACCGTGACCAGGTTGTTTTCGTGCACCAAAACCTGCTCGGCGAATCCGCCGATGTCCATAAACCCGAAAACGGGCTGTCCG
The DNA here is from genome assembly GCF_024810155.1 of Mycetocola sp. BIGb0189. Classification (NCBI taxonomy): domain Bacteria; kingdom Bacillati; phylum Actinomycetota; class Actinomycetes; order Micrococcales; family Microbacteriaceae; genus Mycetocola; species Mycetocola sp. BIGb0189. The sequence continues at coordinate 40,585 of NZ_JANUED010000006.1, read as the reverse complement.
TCCAGGCTGTAGCGGGGCTCCTGATCGGGGGTGCGCTGCACAAAGGTCGGGTTGAAGCACTCATAGGAGCGCCCCGCGCGGCAGGCCTCGCAGGTGCCGCAGTGACCCACCAGGCAGGCCACGACGTGGTCACCCACGGCAAACTCGGTCACATCGGGGCCGATCTTGGCCACGATCCCGGAGATCTCGTGACCAAGCAGGCCGGGCAGCGGGTAACCGAAATCGTTTTCGGCCACGTGCAGGTCGCTGTGGCACAGGCCACTGGCCTTGACCTGCACGGTAACCTCGCGTCCGATCGGCTCGGCGATATCCACATCACGGATGACAAACGGCTGGCCTACGGCCTCGATGATGGCGGCTTTCATGGGGTAATCCTCACTTTCGGGTCGACCTTGACCCGGGGCTGTGACGGCAGGGATCTGCCAACGGTGGGTGACCGTCGAGTTAATTAAGCAACAGATGTTGCATAAATACAAGACGGGACACGCCGTGATCTTGCCCTAGTTCCACCAGTCCGGATACATCGCGTGTACACCGGCCACAAATTCGGCGCGGGTAATCGTCGACCCCTGCGCCGTCCAGGCATCCACCGCACCGGTGAACCCGTAGGCCAGATACCGCGCAGCCAGACTCGGGGGCACCGCGGGCCGCCGGTCGGGATCGGTTTCGAGCATCAGCTTCTCGCAGGACTCGGTGAAGTGATCGATGAGGACATACCGCGCGGCCCCGCTGGTTGGCTCGGCAAAGGCTCGTCGGTAGACGGCGGCAAACCGCTCCACATGATCGGCGACCTGCTCAACCGATTCGTCGATCAACCCGAGCCTGGTGGCATCAAACCGCTCGGTCCGGCGGCGCCAATCATCGGCGCGAATCCGGTCAAGGTCCTCGCGCAATACGCTGGCCAGTAGATCCGTGGGCGAATCCGCATGGCGATAAAACGTGGCGCGGTTGATCCCCGCGGCATCGGTCACCTGGGCCACCGTCAACGCCGCCACCGACTCGGTTTCGGCCAGGCGCAGGATCGCCGCCTCGAGCGCGGCGCGGGTTGCGCGAATGCGTGCGTCTACCATCGGGAGCCCTTCATCCAGCACCCCGGCGGGGTGAGCTGCTGCTTGAAGCCTAGCCCGTCGCCGCGAGCCCGGGCAGAAGAATGCGCCGGGGACCGTGTGGTCCCCGGCGCATCGGGTTGTGGCGAATTAGTCGCGGGGGTTCTGCGTGTCATCGGAGGGGAACTCCGACACCGCACCATCCGCCGCCGCACCGCTCACGGTGCTTCCCGCCTCGGTGGTGATCCCGTCTCCGGCCACCAGGGTGACCCCGGCATCGGCCGGGCTCTGCGCCATGATGTCAATCGCGCTGGTCGCGACCGGAACCTGGGGCAGCCCACGCCGGCGACGCAGGAAGCGTGCACCCATCCGCGGCAGCGAGCCCTCCTCATTGGGTTTATCCACCTCGAGGCCGTAGTGATCACCGATCTGGTTCACAAAGGCCGAGCGTCGCGCCTTATCGTAGAGGCGATTCTCGCGCCTGAACGCGATCGCGGTGGACCAACAGATACCCAGCATGATCACGCTGAAGGGCAGCGCGATGATGATCGCCGCGGTTTTCAGCGCCTCCAGTCCTCCGGTCAGCAGCAGGGCGATGGCCAGCAGCGAGGAGGCGCAGGCGAAGAACACCCGAATCCAGCGCTTGGGTTCGGCCTGGCCGCCGGTCGCGATCATTCCCATCACCAGGGCACCGGAGTCGGCGGAGGTGACAAAGAAGATCGCGATCAGGATGATGGCACCGATGGTGAGCACCGAACCGCCGGGCAGGTTGTTCAGCATCTGGAAGAGCGCGCCCTCCACATCCACGGTGTTGCCCGGGCCAATCAGCCCGCCGCCCCCGTGCAGGGCCTGGAAGATCGCGGTACCACCGAGCACGCTGAACCACAGGAACGTGATCAGCGTGGGAACCAGGATCACACCGGTAATGAACTCACGGACGGTACGACCACGCGAAATCCGCGCGATAAAGATGCCCACAAAGGGTGCCCAGGAGATCCACCAGCCCCAGTAGAACGTGGTCCACGACGCCTGCCAGGCCTCACCATCGGCCCCGGCAAATGCCGAGACATTGAAGGAGAGCCCGATGAAGTTCTGCAGGTAGTTACCGATGGACTGCACAAAATCGCGCAGCAGGAACTGGGTCGGCCCGACGATCAGGATAAACAGCACCAGGACGGCGGCCAGGATCAGGTTGGTGTTGGAGAGCCACTTCATCCCCTTGGACACACCCGAAAGCACCGAGAAGAGCACGGCACCGGTGATGACCACGATGATAATGACGTTGCTGAAGTCGGTGGATTTAAACAGACCCGCGTGCTCGAGGCCCGCGCCAATCTGCAACACACCAAAGCCCAGCGAGGTGGCCACACCAAACATGGTTCCCACCAGGGCGACCACATCGATCAGGTTGCCCCAGCCACCGCGGACGTTGCGTCCCAGCAGCGGCTCAAGCGCCCAGCGAATCGAGATGGGCCGACCGCGACGGTGAATCGCGTAGGCCAGAGCCAATCCGATCACCACATAGATGGCCCAGGCATGCACACCCCAGTGCAGGTAGGTCTGCGAGAGTGCCTGCTGGGCGATCTGTGCCTCGGTGCCGGAAACCCCGGGACGCGGATTGGCGAAGTGACTCAGCGGCTCACTGACCCCGTAGAACACCAGACCGATTCCCATGCCCGCCGCGAACAGCAGGGAGAACCAGGATCCCAGGGAGAACTCGGGCTCGTCGTCGTCCTTACCCAGCTTGATGTCACCGAACTTCCCGAAGCCCATCCAGAGACAGAAGGCCACAAAGAAGGCGGCGATGAGGACGTAGTACCAGTTGAAGTTCTTGACGATCGTGGATTGAATCGAGGCGAACGTGGACTCGGCCACATCCGGCGCGATCATCGCGAACGCCACAAAAACAATGACAATAATCGCTGCGGGCCAGAAGACCCAGCGACTAAACGGCGGAGATTTCTCGACGGTAGTCATGCGCACTAGCGTAACGAATCGCCGTACAATCGGCCGTTATTTCCCAAACCCGGGCGCTGCGGATGACGCATTTGTGGGGATTCGGACCGTCCACCGGGTGGAAATTGGCATGTTTTTGCCGCCAGATTGGCTCGGTTGGACCTTCTAAGATGAGGGCATGTCTTTCGAAACCGCCCCGCGTCCCGCGATCACCCTGACCATTGCCGGATCCGAAGCCACCGGCGGTGCCGGTGCGCAGGCCGACCTCAAGACCTTCCAGGAACTCGGCGTCTACGGCATCACCGCGCTGACCTGCATCGTGTCCTTCGACCCCAAGGACAACTGGAACCACCGCTTCGTGCCGGTGGATGCCGGCGTGATCGCCGACCAGCTTGAGGCCATCCAGACCTGCTACGCCGGGTCCCTCGACACCGTCAAGATTGGCATGCTCGGCAGCCCCACCACCATCTCCACCGTGCGTTCGGCCCTGCAGAACCAGGACTGGAAGAACGTGGTGCTGGACCCGGTACTGATCTGCAAGGGGCAGGAGCCCGGCCACGCGCTGGACACTGACCAGGCTCTCAAGGCCGAGATCCTGCCGCTGGCCACCTTCGTGACCCCCAACCACTTCGAGGCGGAGTCCCTCTCGGGTATCACCATCAACTCGGTTGAGGACCTGACCGAGGCCGCCCGGATCATTCATGAGATCTCCGGTGCCGCGGTCCTCGCCAAGGGTGGCGTGCGCATCGCCGGCCCCGACGCCGTGGACGTCTACTATGACGGCACCGTCACCGAGATTCTCAGCGCCCCCAAGGTGGGCGAGGTCGCCGTCTCGGGTGCCGGCTGCTCGCTGGCCGCCGCGATCACCGCCGAGCTGGCCAAGGGCGCGACCCCGCTCGAGGCCGCCCGCACCGCCAAGGCGTTTGTAACCGCCGGGATCGCCGCCCGGGTGTCCTCGAACGCCCCGTTTGACGCGCTGTGGCAGGGTGGCGCGCGCGCCGCGGTGTCTGCCTAGTCTTCAGACCGAAGCCATCAAGAATTGTCGGGTCCCACCCTCCGTCTCTGTCGGGAGGATGGGACCCGGTCGCCGTTTGCGCTTCGGCGATGCGCGGTTACGCCGGCACCCGGGCGGGCAGAACCCGCGGGTGCGCACCGGCGATGCGCTCCAGCACACGCATCACCTGACAGCTGTAACCGAACTCGTTGTCATACCAGACGTACAGGATGAGGTTTGTATCGCGGGAGATCGTGGCCAAACCATCCACGATGCCCGCGCGGTGTGAGCCCACCAGATCACTGGAAACCAGCTCCGGCTCGGCCACAAAATCAATCTGCTGGCGCAGGGTTGAGGCGGCGGCGACCTGGAACAGGCGCTCGTTGACCTCGTCTCGGGTGGCCGGACGCTCAAGCTCCAGGTTCAGGATCGCCAGCGACACGTTGGGGGTGGGCACCCGGATCGCGCTGCCGGTCAGCTTCCCGGTCAGCTCGGGCAGGGCCTTGGCCACCGCGGTGGCCGCGCCGGTCTCGGTGAGCACCATGTTCAGGGCTGCCGAGCGTCCGCGACGATCCCCGGTGTGGAAATTGTCGATCAGGTTCTGATCGTTGGTGAAGGAGTGCACGGTCTCCACGTGTCCGTGGCGCACCCCGTAGGCATCGTTGATGACCTTGAGTACCGGGGTGATCGCGTTGGTGGTGCAGGAGGCGGCGGAGAGGATCCGATCCTCGGGCGCAATCGCCGCGTCGTTCACTCCAAAAACGATGTTTTTAATGTCGCCTCGGCCCGGGGCTGTGAGCAGAACCCGCTCGGCACCCGGCGCCACCAGGTGACGTTCAAGCCCCTGAGCATCGCGGAACCGACCGGTGTTATCCACGATGATCGCATCGGTGATTCCATACTCGGTGTAGTCAATCGACTCGGGCTCGGCGGCATAGATGACCCGGATCAGGGTGCCGTTGGCGAGGATGCTTGTGCCCTCGGGATCCACGGTCACCGTGCCAGGGAAATCCCCGTGAACCGAGTCGTGGCGCAGCAGGCTGGCGCGCTTATTCAGGTCGCCCGGGCCCCCGGGGCGCACCACGATGGCCCGCAGCCGGAGCCCGTGGCCGCCGCCCGCATGGGTGATCAGCAGGCGGGCAAGGATGCGACCGATCCGCCCAAATCCGTAGAGCACGACATCACGAGGTTCAATCCCCTCGGGCGCTTCCGCGTCCACCTCGCTCGGGATGCCCACCGGCAGATCCAGGCTTTCGCGCAGGTGCCGCACCGGATCTTCTCCCCCGGCACCGCGCCAGCCGGCGCTCAGGGCCGTGAGATCCAGCGACACCGGACCCGGGGCAATCTCGGCCAGGGCGTCCAGAATCAGCTCCAGATCCGCAAGCTCTCGATCGACTCCGGCGAGATCGTCGGGGTGGGTTGCGGTGCGGGTCAGGGTGCCGAGCACGTCGATCGAGGCGAGCCCAATCAGTCGGCGACCGCCGAGGGAGGTCACGACTCCGTGGTCGCGATAGAGGGAACCCACCCGGGAAACGATGCGATCGGCGGCGGCCTCCTGGGCCAACCAGCGGCGACGATGTTCACGGATGTCGATGTCCACGCTTCTCCTCTTCTCCGAGCCACCCTGGGTGTGGGAGCTCCACGCTCTGGCCGGTAAGGCCATGACCCGAGACTAGGGGAACGCCCCGAGGGGGCGCAGGAGTTTTTCGACTTATTGCGCGTCAAGAAACGCGATTCTTAAACCGAGGTTAAATCTGTTTCCGCTCACCCCTCCGCGTATTCGATCCGGCTGGGCCCGGCACCGCTCGCGTGCACGGTGAGCCTGGCGGGAATCCGCTCCTGCATGGCCGGGACGTGACTGATGACGCCGACGGTGCGACCGCCCGCCCGCAGACCGTCCAGCGTGGCCATCGCGGTGTCCAGGGTCTCCGCATCCAGGGATCCAAATCCCTCATCGATAAACAGCGTGTCCAGCGTGATGCCGCCCGCCCGCTGGGTCACCACCTCGGCCAGTCCCAGCGCAAGCGCCAGGGAGGCCAGGAAGGATTCCCCGCCCGACAGCGACTGGGTTGCCCGCGGGACTCCCGTGAATCCGTCAAAGATATTCAGGCCAAGGCCCGACTGGCCCCGTCCATGCTGCACGGTATCGTCATGTTCGAGGTGGAACCGTCCGCCACTCATCTCGGCCAGTCGCAGGTTTGCCGCCCGCACGATCTCCTCCAGCTCGGCGGCGAGGACAAAGCTTTCCAGCCTCATGCGACGGGCGTTATTCTCCCCGCCGCGGAGCACCGTGGCCAGGGCGCGCAGCCGCTCGAAAGTGGTGAGCTCCTCGGCGATGTCGGCCTGAGCGTCGGCCAGCGAGGTGAGGAGGGTGTCCAGGTCCCGGTGCCGGCTGCGCTGATCGTGATGGGCGCTCGCGGCGGTGTCACGGTCCAGGCCGGCGCGGTGCTCGGCCTCGCGTGCCTCACCCGGGTCCACCGGCTCGGCCGGCAGATCCACGAGGTCGGGGGCATCGATCCGGCCGGACACCGCGGCCAGGGCGGCATCATGGGCCGTGATGCGGGCGCGGATCTGCTCGCGGTCCGCGCGACGGGCGGCCGCCCACTCCTCCTCGCAGGAGAACCCGTTGGCCGCGAGCGCCAGGTCTCGCTCGTCCCGGGCGGTCTCCACTGCCGCCTCCAGCCGGACCCGGTCGCCCATGATTCGGGCACGATCGCGGGCCAGGTCTCGCGCGCGCGTCACCGACTCGATGGCCGCGGGAAGATCCGGGTAGCCGACGTGGGCGAGAGCCAGGCGTCGAGACAGATCCTCCGCCGCCTGATGCGCGCTCACCCGCGCCGATACGGCTGCCGCCAGGGTGTCCCGGGCCTCCGTGATCACCGCATCAACCCGATTCTGCTCGGCTTCCAGGGCCTGAATCTCGGTCTCCCGCGCGGGTAGATCCCGGGCCGCCTGCTCGGCCTCGGACCGGGTGCGGGTCGCCGCGGCAAGATCGGCGACCAGCGCGTGCCGCGCGGCCTCAAGATCCTCGGGCACGTCGACCGTGCCAAAGGCACGGGCACTCAGCGCCGAACGGTTCTGCGCCAGTTCCCCCAGGGTTGAGGTCGCGGCGGCGAGCGCGCGGGCGGCCTCGGCGACCCGCGCCTCGGCGGCGGTCACGTCCTCCTCCCCCACGGCATCCGCGGATGCCTCGGCCGGATGCGGATGGGTGGTGCTTCCGCAGACGGCGCAGGGTTCCCCGGGTTCCAGCCCGGCCGCCAGCTCCCCGGCGAAACCGGCCAGGCGACGCCGGAGCACCGCACGCTGATGCGCGGCCGCCTCCTGCTGGGCCGCCTCGGCCGATGCTGCATCCTCGCGGGCGGATGCGAGGGTCGGGCCGAGGGCGATCAGGGCGCTCAGCGCCTCGGCCCGTGCGCTCAGAGACTGGGTCTCCGCCCGCAGCGAGTCCAGGCGTGCGGCTCGCGCCGCGGTCTCGTTTCGGGCCTCGCGCGCCCGGGCAAGGTCGGCGGGCAGTGCCGCTCCCCGCTCCTGGGCGCGGGTCAGCGCACTCGCCGCGGCCCCCTCCTCTTCCGTTCGGGTGGCAACCCGAGCGTGGAGGGTGGGGAGCTCGCGGGCGGCCCGAGCCTCGGCTTCCAGCCGGCCCAGGTGACGGGTGCGGCGCTCGGCGATCGCGGTCAGGGCATCTTCGGGGGTTGCGGGATCGGCCACGAGTATGAGGTCTGCGGATTCCGCCTTCGCGTTGTCGGAGTCCTCGGTTTTCGCGGCCTCCGCCGCGCGGATCAGCGCGGTGTGGGTGTCCTCGATCGCCGCGCGGGCATCCCGAGCCGTAGTCAGACGATGCACCAGGGGCTCAACCTGCGCCGCCCGATCGGCGGCCTCCAGGGTTACCCGCTCGCCATCGATCTCGGGGGAACGCTCCCCCAGCGCGGCAAACTCGGCGCGCGCGGCCGTCAGCCGGCGTTGCCGGTCGGCCAACGCCTCGCGCTCTCGCAGCGCCTCCCGAGCCTCCTGCTGGCGGGCATCGGCCACACCCAGCGCAATCTCGGTGCGGGCAACCTCCGCCGCCGATACCTCGCGTGCCCGCGCAAACCAGTCGGCGTCGGGAACCGCGGGCATCGGGGCCAGCGTGGCGGATTCGTCGGGAAGCACCGCCTCGACCCGCGCAGCCAGCGCCTCGGCGGCCGCCTTGCGGGTGGAAAGCTCACCCTCGGCCGCCCGCATGCGCTCAAAGATGTCCCGTTCATAGTGTTCAAAACGGGCGGTTCCAAACAGCGTCCGCAGCAGTTCCAGTCGCTCGGAACTCTGGGCACGGAGAAACTCGCCAAACCGGTTCTGGGCAAGCAGGATCACTTGCAGGAACTGTTCGCGCCGCAGTTTCACAATCTCGGCCAGCTCCTTACCCACCTCGCGCGGCTGAGAAAACAGTACCTCCCAGCCGTCGGGCCGGAAAATCGCCAGCTCCGCCGTGGGCTTTTGCATGGTGGTCCCGGTTCCGCGGGATTTAGGTCGCTCATACCCCGGCGAGCGCCGCACCCGATACCGCTCACCCCCGGTGCTAAACTCCAGCTCCACCAGCGTGGGATCCCCGGGGCCACAGTGGTCGCTGCGCAACCGGCCCGGCGTACCGTCATAGCGCGGGGCACCGTCATAGAGCGCAAAACAGATCGCATCCAGGATGCTGGATTTCCCGGCCCCCGTCTTGCCCGCAATCAGAAATAGCCCCTCGGCGGCAAAGGCGTCAAAGTTCACCTCCTGGGGTTCCAGGAACGGCCCAAACCCCGCGATGTTCAGACGATGAATCCTCATGCCGCACTCTCCTGCACTCTCGTTTTCATCGGGTCACTCATGGCGCTCTCGGCGCTGTTCTGCACGGATCAGATCGGCGATCAGCGCCCGCTCCTCGACGTCCGGCCCCACCCCCTCACGCACGAGTTCCAGGAACCCGGCAATGATCTCATCATCCCCACGCTCGCGCACCCGGGTCGCATAGCTCGTGGAGGCATCCACGGCGACGGTGTCCGGCGCATGCTCCAGGGTCAACGCATAGGGGAATCTCTCCTGTAGCCTGCGCATCGGATCCAGCGGACGCACCGGATCCGCGAGGATCGCTGCGACCCAGTGCTCGCGCAGCGCCTCATGGGCGGGCTCGGCCAGGATCTCCTCGAGGGTGCCACGCAGCACCGAGAGCGGGCGCGGAATCGGGAGGTCCACCCATCGCACCTCGGAGAGACCGGCGCCGTCCAGATCCACGATCCACCCACCCCGGGGCTTATTCACCTCGGAGAAGGAATAGTGCAGTGGGGCCCCGCTATAGCGGATGTGCTCGCGCAGGGTGGCTCGGCCGTGAATATGACCCAGGGCGGCATAGTCCACCCCGTCAAACACATCCAGCGGGACCGAGTCGATGCCGCCCGCGGTGATGTCGCGTTCCCCGTCTCCCCCGCTGGCCCCGGAGGCAAAGCAGTGGGCGGCAATCACCGTGCGGGCCGGCGGCCGGGTGGCGATATCCGCCCGGATGCGATCCATCGCAAACCGCATGGTTTTTTCCTGCCCGCGCAGATCGGCATCGGGATAGCGGTAGCGCAGCAGCGCGGGTTCCAGATAGGGAATGCCGTAGATCAGGACCGGTCCATACTCATCGGCCAGTTCGATCGGCACATCCAGCGTCTCGGGATCGGTGCATACATACACCCCGGCAGTCGCCGCAAACTCGGCCAGGAATCCCAGCCGCTGGGCCGAATCATGATTACCCGAGGTGAGCACAATGCGCACCCCGGTGCGGTGCAGGTCACGCAGGACATTCCCGAGCACCGTATAGGCGGCAGCCGAGGGGGTCCCGGTGTCAAAAATGTCTCCGGAGACCACCATCACATCGACCCGCTCCTCGGTCACGATCCGGGTAAACTCCCCCAACACGGCCTCCAGATTGGCCAGCGTGCTGGCCCCGTGGAAGCTGCGCCCGACGTGCCAGTCGGAGGTGTGCAGTAGTCTCATACCCTTACGATACCGAGCCCGACGCACCGCATGCCCGGCTCGCCACACCAAAAAGTTCACCCCCGCTTTACCCTTTTGCGGAATGAACCCATGGGCAACGCCGTTAGCTCTCTGTACGTTATCCCTGAATGTCCCCAGAGGAAGAGTCTTTTTGTCATCTGTTACCACCACACCCGTCTCCGACGAGGTCGCAACCACCCGACGCAATAATCGGGTCATCGGCTTGCTGATCGCCGCCGCGTTTGTGGTGATTCTGAACGAGACCATCATGAGCGTGGCACTGCCCTCACTCACCCATGATCTCGAAATCACCATTGCCGCAGCCCAGTGGCTCACCACCGGCTTCCTGCTCACCATGGCCGTGGTCATCCCGATTACCGGGTTCCTGCTGCAGCGTTTTAATACCCGCCCCATCTTCATCGCCGCGATGGGACTGTTCTCCCTGGGCACCCTGATCGCCGCGGTGGCACCCGGATTTGTGCTGCTTCTGCTGGGCCGCATCGTCCAGGCCAGCGGTACGGCCATCATGATGCCGCTGCTGATGACCACCCTGATGACCCTCGTCCCCGCCGAAAAACGCGGCCGGATGATGGGTTCGGTGTCCATCGTCATCTCGGTAGCCCCGGCCATCGGCCCCACCATTTCGGGCCTGATCCTGCACTCGCTGGGCTGGCGCTGGATGTTTGGTCTGGTGCTCCCGATCGCGATCATCATGCTGATCATCGGCATCCGCAGCATCTCCAACGTGACCGAACCGCGCGTGGTTCCGCTGGATGTGTTCAGCGTGATCCTCTCCGCCCTCGGTTTTGGTGGACTGATCTTCGGTATCAGCCGTATCTCCGAGGAGAGCACCGACGGTGGCGTCACGCTGATCGTCTCCCTGGTTGTGGGTGCCCTGAGTCTCGCAGCCTTCATCATTCGTCAGATCCTGCTGTCGCGTCGTGACCGTGCGCTGCTGGACCTGCGTACCTTCCAGTCGCCGACCTTCACCGCCGGCATCCTGATGATGGTGGTGGCCATGGCCGCGCTGTTTGGCACGATCATCCTGTTGCCGATCTACCTGACCAATGTGATGGGTCGCGACACCATCGAGATCGGGTTGTTCATGCTCCCCGGTGGTCTGGTCATGGGCCTGATGGCACCGTTTGTGGGGCGCCTGTTTGACCGGGTGGGTCCGCGTCCGCTGATGATCCCGGGCTCGATTATCGTCGCCGGTTCCCTGTGGTTCCTGGCCACCGTGGGCACCGCCGCCGGCAGCTCGATCTGGGTTCTGCTGGGCACCCACATCGTGATGAGCTTCGGCCTCGCGCTGCTGTTCACCCCGCTGTTCACGGTGAGCCTGGGCGCGGTTCGTCCCGCACTCTACTCCCACGCCAGTGCGATCGTGGGCACCGTGCAGCAGGTCGCCGGGGCCATCGGCACGGCCCTGTTCATCACCATCCTGTCGGTTCAGAGCCAGGCGCTGCTGGCCGGCGGTGCCACCGCGGGTGCGGCGGTCGCCGGCGGTGTATCCCAGGCGTTCCTGGTCGGTGCCTGCATCGCCACCGCCCTGATCCTGATTGCCCCCTTCATCGGCAAGCCCGCGGATATGCCCGAGGGTGGGGCCCCGATGGGACACTAGCCCCGTCACCGATCACACACACGCATCGCGTGGACATCCCAGATGTCCACGCGATGCGTGTTTTCGGATAGTTTCCGCGGGCACCAAGCGCACCCGGTCGGACTGAATAACGCGCGTTCCCGCGTTGTCTGCGAGACTTATCCTCTTCGTATTCATTCATCGCTTGGAAACATCTGTGAGTTCAACACCCCGTTCCACCCTCGGCCTGGCCGCTCAGGTGACCCGCCGCCGACCCATCGACGTCCCGCTCACGGATGGATCCCAGCCCGCCCTGCGCCGCAGCCTCGGACTCTGGCAGCTGACCATGATCAGCATCGGTGCCACCCTGGGAACGGGGGTCTTTGTGGTCCTGGGGACCGCCGTGCCCATGGCCGGGCCCGCCGTGTGGATCGCCTTCATCGTGGCGGGAATTACCGCGATGCTCTCCGCTTTGTCCTATGCCGAGATGGCCGGCAGCGTGCCGGTTTCCGGATCCAGCTACTCCTACGCCTACGCGACGCTGGGTGAGGGGCTCGCCTGGGTCTGTGGCTGGTGTCTGATTCTTGAATACGCGGTCTCGGTGGCCGCGGTGGCCGTCGGCGCGGGCGAATACGTGAACGACGCGCTGGGCGTGTTCGGGCTTGAACTTCCCCGCGAGCTGGTGGCCGGGCCCGATGCCGGTGGCATCGTCAACCTGCCCGCGGCCGCGCTGGTGTTGATCGCGATGTTCCTCCTCGTGCGCGGCACCAGCGAATCGATCACCGTCAACACCATCATGGTGATCCTCAAGATTGCCACCATGCTGCTGTTCATCGTGATCGCATTCACCGCATTCCAGGCCGGAAATCTCGAGCCGCTGGCCCCGATGGGGACCGCCGGGATCGCCGCCGCAGCCTCGCGCCTGTTTTTCTCCTATATTGGCTTTGATGCGGCCTCCACCGCGGGCGAGGAGGCGCTGAACCCGCGCCGGGATCTGCCCCGTGCGATCCTGCTCTCCCTCGGAATCGTCACCGTGATCTACATCCTGGTGGCAATCGCCGCCCTCGGTGCTCACCCGTGGACCGAGTTCACCGAGAATGGCCCGACGCTCGCGGCCATTCTGGATGAGATCACCCACACCCCGTGGATCACCCTGGTCATGGCCATCGGTGCGGTTATCGCCATCGCCAGTGTGGTTCTCACGGTACTTTATGGTCAGACGCGAATCCTGATGAGTATGTCCCGGGATGGCATGGTGCCCCGGGTGTTCCAGCGCATCTCCGCCAAGAGCCACACTCCGGTGGCCGGCACGCTGATCATCGGGATCGCGGTGGCGATCACCGCCGCGCTGATTCCGCTGGGTGAGCTCGCCGATGCCACCAGCATCGGGACGCTCTTCGCCTTTGCCCTGGTCAACCTCGCGGTGATCTATCTGCGTCGAGCCCGCCCCACCGCTCCGCGCGCCTTCAGGGTGCCGCTCTACCCGGTGATCCCCATCCTGGGGTTCCTGTGCTGTGTGGGGCTGATGGTGAGCCTGGGCAGCAACACCTGGATCGTGTTTGTGATCTGGATGATCATCGGCGTGATCTGGTATCTGGTGTACTCGCGCTCGCACTCGGTCGTGGGTGCACTGAGCGCCGATGAGTATGAGCAGGCGCACGTTGCCGGGCTGGCGCACGCCGAGCGCCTCGCCCGTGAGGACGATAATCCGGACGCAGAATCGGAGCGCGACCCCCGTTCCTAGAAGTTGCCCACAGCGTCAAATAGGCGCAACGTTCTCCACAATTTGAAACCCTAGACGGCGTCAAATCCGTGCCCCTGATGGACTGAGAAACCAACCAATCAGATCCAGGGAAGGCTCCGAACGGCGGCGTCACACGCGTCGACTCGCGCACACCAGACGCATCCGTGCACCGGTGCCTCCCCCCAGAAGCAGGGAGCACGCCATGAAACCCACACCCGCTGATCGCGGTCACCCCGGGGCACCGGCCTCGGAATCTGTGCCCACGGGGCCCCCGCAAGCGGTGCCGAGGGCGGGGGCGGCAGCACGTGTCGCCGGGATTCGAACGGATGCCGAGCTCACCGATCTCCCCGAGAGCGCGGTTCTCCACCGGTTGATCCGCGATGTGCGGTTTCGGGAGCGCTCGCGCTCCCCCGTGCGGTTCCCGCCGGCCGAGCCAGCCCCGCCGGGTCCGCTGCCGGTGGGTTTTGCGGGCGCTCAGGGATCGTCACTCCCGCGTATACCCACGGCCATTAGCTCACGGGCTGCGCATCCCGCGCGGGCCCGCCAGGGGACGGTTTTGGACGCGTACGAGGCCTCGCTCCCATCGCCCTGGGGAACCCTGACCGTGCTCGCCTCGGCCGCCGGGGTGGTGCGACTTACCTTCGCCGAGGCCGGCGGCACCAGCGGTGCGCTCGCTCACCTGGCGGCGGGTCTGCGTATCACGCCCGAGCGCTCGCGTGCCCACGTTGGACTAGCACTCGAACAACTACGCGAGTACATCGCGCATCAGCGGCGGCGTTTCGATCTCCCGATCGATCTCGGGCCGTTTGGGCTTTACCATCGCGAGGTACTCGGGTTTCTCCCCCGATTACGTTACGGCCACACGGTCAGCTACGGCGAGGTGGCCTCGGCAACCGGGCGCCCGCTGGCCATGCGCGCGGTCGGCGCCGCGTGTGCCCTCAACCCGGTGCCGATCATCTTTCCCTGCCATCGGGTTATCCACGCCGACGGGAGCCTGGGCGGCCATATTGCCGGGACCTGGGTCAAACATGCCCTCCTCACGCATGAGGGGGTGTTTGACGAATGAACGGACAAACGGCGAGGGGCCGCATGGTGTGCGAAACACACCATGCGGCCCCGGTAACCCGAACCGTAGCCCGACTCCTAGCTGGTGGGCTGAGTGGGAATCGCCCCGGTGGCGTCAAAGGCCAGCGGGTCCGAGGACTCCTCCAGCTCATGACCGCCCGAGAACTGGGACATGTACAGGTTGTAGTACGCGCCCTGCTGCTTGAGCAGCGACTCATGCGAGCCCTGCTCAACAATTCGGCCCGACTCCATAACCAGGATCGTGTTGGCATCACGAATCGTAGAGAGTCGATGCGCAATCACAAACGAGGTACGGTCGGTGCGCAGCGCGGCCATCGCCTGCTGGACCAACAGCTCGGTGCGGGTATCCACCGAGGAGGTGGCCTCATCCAGAATCAGCAGCGACGGGGACGCCAGGAATGCCCGTGCGATTGTGATCAGCTGCTTCTCGCCGGCCGAGACGTTGGAGCCGGCATCATCCAGGATGGTGTCATAGCCCTCTGGCAGCTGACGCACAAACCGGTCCACAAACGTGGCCTGAGCCGCGGCGATAACCTCCTCATCGGTGGCATCAAGGCGCCCATAGCGGATGTTGTCACGAATCGTGCCCTCGAAGAGCCAAGCATCCTGCAGCACCATGCCCACCTTCGAACGCAGCTCCTGGCGCGGCACCGTGGTAATGTCCGTGCCATCGAGCAGAATGCGTCCGCCCTGAAGCTCGTAGAAGCGCATGACGAGGTTCACCAGGGTGGATTTGCCCGCCCCGGTGGGACCCACAATGGCCACCGTGTGTCCGGGTTCTGCCTCGAAGGACAGGTCCTCGATCAGCGAGGTCTCCTCGTTGTAGGAGAAGGTCACGTGCTCAAACTCCACGTGCCCATCGGTGTGAGCGGGCAGGGCACCGGTGGTGTCATCCTCGCTCTGTTCCTCGGCGTCGAGCAGCTCAAAGGTCCGCTCGGCCGAGGCCACACCCGACTGCAGCATGTTTGCCATGCCGGCCAGCTGGCCGATCGGGCTGGTGAACTCACGCGAGTACTGGATGAATGCGGTGGCATCACCCAGGGTCATCGACCCGGTAGCCACACGCAGCCCACCCACAACCGCGATGCCCACATACGAGAGATACGACACAAACTGCATCGCCGGCATGATGATGCCGGAGATGAACTGCGCACCAAACGAAGCCTTAAACAGCCCCTGGTTACGCTCGTCAAAGCCCTCCAGCATGTCCTTCTGACGGCCGAACAGGGTTACCAGATCGTGGCCCGAGAACGACTCCTCGATGTGCCCATTCAGGACACCGGTGTTTTTCCACTGAGCGGCGAACAGCTTCTGCGAGCGCGAGCCAATCACTCCGGCCACAATCGCCGAAAGCGGCAGGGCAATCAGCGCGATCAGCGCGAGTTGCCAGGACACGATAAACATCATCACCACGATGCCGATAATCGTCAGCACGGCCTGAATCATCTGCGCAAACGCCTGTTGGAGGGCGTTTTGAATGTTATCCACGTCGTTGGTCACCCGCGAGAGCAGGTCTCCACGCTGGCGAGTATCAAAGTAGTTCAGCGGCAGACGGTTGAGCTTGGTTTCGATGTCCCGACGCAGGTTGTACACAACCTTCATCACCAGCTTGTTCAGGATGTAGCCCTGGGCCCACATGAAGAAGGAGGAAATGAGGTACATCGCCAACACGATAAAGATCAGACGGCTCAGGTTGATGAAGTCAATTCCCTGCCCGGGGGTGAAGTTGATCTTCTCGAGCATATCCGCGCGCGACTGATCACCCGAGGCGACCAGTCCGGCGATGACCTGCTCCTTGGTGGCCCCGGCGGGCATTCCCGCACCGATGGCCCCACCAAAGATCACGTCCATCGCCTGACCCAGAATCTTGGGGGCAATCACGCCCAGGACCACAGATACCACGACCATCGCGACAACGATGGATACGCCCACCCGCTCGGGTGCCAGCAGCCCCATCAGGCGCTTGGCCGAGGGCCAGAACGCCTTGGCCTTCTTGGGCGGTGCCCCGCCTCCAAACATGTCGTCGCTGGATCCCGCGGTCAGCTCGCGCTCGTCAAATTCCAGAACGGCTTCGGGGGTTTCAGATTCCAGGGAATCGTTTTTCTTGCGCGCCATGAGTTACGCCACCTCCGATGCGCTGAGCTGGGAATTCACAATTTCCAGATAGGTTTCATTGGATTTAAGCAGTTCCTCGTGGGTGCCTCGACCCACAATCTTGCCGTCATCCATGACCAGGATTTGATCCGCGTCGGTGATTGTGGACACGCGCTGAGCCACGATGATCACCGTGGCATCACGGATTTCCTCCTTGAGCGCCGCGCGAAGCTTGGAGTCCGTGGTCACATCCAGCGCAGAGAACGAGTCATCAAACAGGTAGACCTTGGGCTCTGCCACCAGGGTTCGGGCAATAGACAGACGCTGGCGCTGTCCACCGGAGACATTGGTACCTCCCTGGGAGATTGGACTATCCAGCCCGTGTTCCTTCTCCCGAACAAAGCCGGCACCCTGTGCCACCGTCAGAGCCTGCCAGAGCTTGTTATCGTCGGCATGCTGATCGCCGAAGCGCAGATTACTGCCCACGGTGCCCGAGAACAGGAAGGGACGCTGGGGAACCATTCCCACCCGATCGGAAAGCTGTGCGCGGGTGTAGTGCGAAACCGGAACTCCGTCCAGGAGAACCTCGCCCTCGCCCGCGTCGTAGAGGCGCGGGATCAGGTTCAGCAGGGTCGACTTACCGGATCCGGTCGAGCCGATAATGGCCGTGGTTTTCCCGGGCTCCGCGGTAAACGAGAGCCCTTCCAAAACCTGGTTCTCGGCACCCGGATAGCCGAAGCCGACGTTACGGAACTCCACCACACCGCGCGGGTTGGAAACCTCCACCGGCTCCTCGGGCTCGGCCATGGTCGGCTCCACATCGAGAACCTCACCGATTCGCTCGGCACACACTACGGCCCGCGGGATCATCATGACCATAAAGGTTCCCATCATGACCGCCGCCAGAATCTGCAGCAGGTACTGCAGGAATGCCGTCAGCGAGCCCACCTGCATGTCACCGGTGTCGACCCGGTGACCGCCAAACCACAGCACGGCGGCCGTGGCCAAGTGCAGGATCATTCCAATCAGCGGGAACATCAGCACAAAGATCGAGCCGACCTTCAGCGAAACCTTGGTCAGCGCATGGTTCGCATCGCCAAAGCGCTGGGTTTCAAAATCCTCACGCACAAAGGCCCGCACCACGCGGATGCCGATGATCTGCTCACGCAGAACGCCGTTGATACCGTCAATCTTGTCCTGCATCGACCGGAACAGCGGCATCAACAGGGTGACCAGGTAACCAACAACGGCAATCAGCAGGGGCACCGAGACCCACACCAGCCAGGACAGGCCCGCATCTTCGCGCAGGGCCATCACGATGCCACCCACACACATGATCGGGGTAGACACCATAAAGTTCAGGGTCATCAGCAGGAGCATCTGCACCTGCTGAACGTCATTGGTTCCGCGGGTAATCAGCGTCGGTGCACCAAAGCGGCCCAGCTCCTGAGCGCGGAAGTTAGAAACGCGACCGTAGACGCTGCGGCGCAGGTCGCGACCCACGGCCATTGCGGTTTTGGCACCAAAATAAACGCCGCCGATCGCGGCGGCGACCTGGACCAGGCACACCCACAGCATGGTGGCACCGGTGGCCCAGATGAAGTTAACGTCGCCCTTAGCCACGCCCTGATCGATAATTTGGGCGTTCAGGCTGGGCAGATAAAGAGCGGCAAGAGTCGCGATCAGTTGCAATATAACAACGGCCACGATCCACCGAACATACGGGCGCGAATATCGCAGTAAGAGCCGTAAGAGCATGAGATCCATCCTGGTATGGAGTGTAAACAAGAGAGCTTCTAGCGGACGCAACCCGCTGAGCACTCATGCTAACGCGGTTTAGTTCGATTTAGCGTCCATCATTTGGCTGATGTTCGCAGTCCGTGTCGCACGATACGCGGAACCTGCGACATCGCGACGGCCTCGGCACGGGCACCGTGATCGTTGGTGAGTGGGGCCAAATCCGTTACTGTGATCACATGCGTCTCGGTGTACTCGATGTTGGCTCAAATACCGTCCATCTTCTCGTGGTGGATGCTCACCCCGGCGCGGGTCCCATCCCGATGACCGATCACAAGTCGGTGCTGCGCCTGATGCGCTACATCGATGCCGAGGGACGCATCAGCGATGAGGGCGTGACCACCCTGATCGACGCGGTGAGCGCGGCGGCAAGGATCGCCGATGCGGCGGGGCTGGACGCCTTTTTGCCCATGGCCACATCCGCAATTCGCGAGGCTGTCAACGGCCCCGAGACACTCGAGCTGATTCGCGCCCACACCGGCGTGGAACTTCAGGTCCTCAGCGGGGAGGAGGAATCCCGGCTCACCTTCCTCGCGATTCGCCGCTGGTACGGGTGGTCGGCGGGAAACATCCTGGTCTTTGACATCGGCGGCGGCTCCCTGGAAATCTCGCAGGGGTCCGATGAGATGCCCGATGTGGCCGTCAGCCTGCCGCTCGGTGCCGGACGCACCACCGTTTCTCACCTACACGATGACCCACCCACGCTTGCTCAAACCGAGGAGCTGGCATCCCATGCACGCCGGATTCTCGGTGAGGCCCTCCCGTTGTTTTCCGAGCAGGGAGCACCCGATCACATTGTGGGCTCCTCCAAAACCATCCGTTCCCTCGCGAAGCTGGCCGGCAGTAGCGGCGACAATACCGAGGGGCGCACCCGACTCAGTCTCAAGCGACTCACCGATTGGGTCCCGCGCCTGGCGATGATCCCGGCCAGCGCAAGACACGCACTTCCCGGCATTACCGAGGACCGTGCCTTCCAAATTGCCGCCGGAGGAATCGTGCTGCGCGAGGCCATGGTCACCATGGGTGCGACCTCCCTCGAGGTCTCACCCTGGGCTCTGCGCGAGGGCGTCATCATGCGTTATCTGGACCAGCTGCACGGTGTGCAGTAGCCGCGAGCCACGCGGGCGATACCGGGGCCTGGGCGCCGTTGCCCTCCCCAGCGCCGAGGTCTAGGCTGAGCATATGGAGATCACCCGATCAAACGAGCATTCCCGCTACGAACTCCGCGAGGACGGCATGGTGCACGCCACACTCGCCTTCACCGAGCGTGAAGGTGTGACATTTCTCACTTACAGCTACACCGAACCCACCCAGCGTGGTCGCGGACTTGCCGCACAGCTGGTCGAGTTTGCGATTCAGGACATCTCCCAAGACCCGGCACGTCGGATCACCCCAACCTGCGGGTATGTGCGCGGGTGGTTCGCCGCTCACCCCGAGCACCAGGCCCTGCTGGCCAGCTAGCGGCAAACGCCTGCGGCCCACGGCGGCCGAAATCGGCCGCCACCACCACTACAGCCACGAATCCGGCACGCCTACGACCACGGCGACAGCTACACCTACAGCTACAGCTACAGCCACAGCAACAGCAACAGCCACGAATCCGGCTACTTCCACCGTGAGTTTCGTCTGTCGGTGCCGGCAATAGCGGGAGCATCCGGGCCGATGCTTTCACCGATCTGATCCAAAAAGCGCACGACGGCGGCCCGCTCGGCCGGGTTTAGTGATTCGGCCGCGGCAAGCATGCGCTCATGTCTACCGCTCAGGGTGCTGCGCACCTCACGGTGGGTCTGGGTGCTGGCCTCAAGCAGGATCGCCCGACCATCCACCGGATGCGGCAAACGACGAAGGTGCCCCGAGGCCTCCAGCCGATCGGTGAGTTTGGTCGTCGAGGCCGAGGATATCCCCAGATGATCGGCAAGTCTTTTCCCCGTAACCGGTTCGTCACGACCGGCGGCGGCGATCAGGAATCGGAGGGCTGCCATATCGGTCTCCCCCATTCCCATCTCCCGTCGGGTTTCCCGGCGCATGGCCTCGTCGCGTTCACGCCAACGTCGCAGCGCCCGCAAAACCCCGACCGGTCCAACCGTTTCGGTGCCCGACTCGGCACCCATCGCGGTCCGCGCGTCCCGACCGGAACGAGAATCGGCAGCGGTGTCCTCGTCAGCAGCCCACTTGGGAACCGCACCCTCGGGAACCGCACCTCCGGTATTAGCACCGGGTTCAGCGGGAGCGCCCGCCGCGATTGAGACGTCGAGGTCACCCACACCGGATTCGCTCGCTCCGGGATCTGCCACAACGGGTTCACTTCCCGAAGCACTCCGCCCCGTGGACCCTGGCGCGGGCGCTGTGGACGCCTCGTCCTGCAGATACCAATAGGGGGCGTTCATGAGGTCCAAAAGTTTGGGGACGGGATGCGAAATGCACTGATCACATGATACCGTCAACTCATTAGCTAGCCTAGCTAGTTATTTAATCCGGGAGGCACAACGATGAATGCACCGCTAGGTCACACCCTCGTTCGAGCAACACCCGCCGGGACGGCCGCACCCACGGCATCGTCCACGGAGGAGGAGTCAACCGCCGCGTCGTCCGCGCGCGAACGGCATCGACTCGCCCGGATTAGGTCCGTGACTGGCGACCCGAATGCACGTCATGGGCACAGCCACCTCCCCGGGGGCGCGATCCAGAATCACGATGAACGTGCACTGCTCGTTTCCGTGGACGGTGGAATCCCCTCCCCCCAGACCGCCATCACCGATGGCGCAGCACGCGTCGAGCATGCGCTCCCCTCGGACTCCGAGCTGGGTGCGCTGCTCGACGCCGGCTACGATCAGGACGGGCTCGACAGCGTTTGCACCTGCGACATCCCGCCACGAGTGAGCGAGCTGAGCCACCGCGTGGAAACCACACTTTCGGCCTTCCTGCAGGATGGTCTGGCCAAGAGTCGCCGGATGGACGCCTCCTATCCCCCGCTCTGGGCGGGGCTAACCCAGGCGCTCACCGGGGGCAAGCGCATCCGCCCGCGCCTGGTCCTCGGTGCGTATCTGGCTCTGGCCGCAGAGGACGCCGTGCCGGAGGGCATCAAACCAGCACTCGAGAGCGGCGTCGCCGGCGACCCGACCCAGACACGGCCCGCGGCCGCCAGCTCCGCCACCGCCGCTGCCAATGCCACTGCCACTGCCACTGCCACTGCCGCTGCCGCTGCGACGGACTCTCGGCTGAGCGCCCTGGTGGCGACGGCCGCCGCGCAGGAACTGCTGCACGGGGCATTTGTGGTGCACGATGACATCATCGACGGCGATCTGCTGCGTCGAGGCAAGCCCAACCTGACCGGGGCCATCCTCGCCGAGCACCCGCTGCGCGAGTCCGATCCGGCGCGGGCCCGCCGCGACGCCGAGTCCTCGGCCATCATCGGCGGAGATCTGCTACTCAGCGCCGCCCAGCGACACATCGCGCTCCTCGACGTGGACACCCGGATCCGGCATCGCCTGCTCGATCTGTTTGACGAAGCCGTACACATCACCGCGGGCGGCGAACACGCCGATGTGAGTCTCGCCGCGCTGGAATCCGGATCCCCGTCGATCACACGCATCCTCAACATGACCGAGCATAAGACGGCCAGTTACACCTTCTCGGTCCCGCTGCGTGCGGGGGCGGTCCTCGCCGGGGCGGATGAAAATCTCCTGGGGGCACTGGATGAGGTCGCCCGGGCCCTCGGCCTGGCGTTCCAGCTGCAGGATGATCACCTCGGGGTTTTTGGGGAGAGCGCCCGCACCGGTAAGAGCATCACCGCCGATCTGTCCTCGGGCAAAAACACCGCGCTGGTCTCGCTCGCCCGTGATAGCACCGCCTGGCCACTGATTGTCGCCCTGCAACACGCCCCCGAATCGGCGAGCGCCGCCCAGTGGGAGCAGGTGCGTTCCGAGCTGGTGCGCGCCGGGGTGCGCGAGCGTCATGATGCGCTGGTGGCCGATGCCACCCGGCGAGCCCAAGCCGCGACCCTGTCCCCCGCGTTACCGCCACGGTTGCGCAGTTACCTTACATCCGTCATTATCGAGCTCGGGGGACGTGATGTTTAGTCTGCGACTCCTGGCAACAGCGCCCGTTCCCACCCAGATTGAGCCCGTGACCCCCACCTCCGAACACTCAGACAGCGGCACACAGCCCGCAGCGACCCCGCCCGAGGCTCCGCGGAGTCGGCGTCCGTCCGCGCCCGCGCGCACCCCGGAGACCGGGCTCGACCTCTACAATCGGGTCGCGACCGAGAACAGTGTGCACCTCCTCAGCCGCTACTCAAGCTCATTCGGTGCCGCGAGCCTCCTGCTGCCTGGTCGCATGCGCACCCGAATTGCCGCGATCTACGCGCTGGTGCGGGTAGCCGATGAGATTGTGGATGGGCCCGGTGAGAGCGCCGGACTCAGCACGGCGGAGTGTGCGCAGACCCTGGACGCCCTGGAGGCCGAGACCGAACACGCCCTGGACACCGGATTCTCCAGCAACCTGGTGGTACACGCGTTTGCCCAGACCGCCCGTGCCGCCGGTTTCGGAACCGAACTGACGCGACCGTTTTTTGCCTCCATGCGCATGGATCTCGAGCAAAACGTGCACGATCAGGCGAGTATCGACACCTATATCTATGGTTCGGCGGAGGTCATCGGGCTGATGTGCACGGCGGTATTCTGCCAGGACTCCCGCGTGGATCCGCAGCGCCCCGAAATTGTGGATGCCGCCCGGGCGCTGGGCGCAGCCTTCCAGAAAATCAACTTCCTGCGCGATCTGGGCAGCGATCTGGACGCGCTGGGGCGTAACTATTTCCCGGGGATCAACGTGGCTCTGCTGACAGCGCGAGATCGTGACACCATCATCGCCGATATCGATGGCGACCTGGCCCGCGCGCGGGCGGGCATTGGCCTTCTCCCGCGGGTGAGCCGCCCGGCGGTGATCTGCGCGACCGAGCTGTTTGCAACCCTGACCCGCAAGATGGGAGCCGTTCCCGCGCGGGAGCTGCTGCGCCGCCGCATCCGCGTGAGCAACCCCCATAAGGTGGTGATCGCGCTGCGCGCCCTGGTTGTCGGCCGGTTCCTGCCCTTCCGCGGCGGGCGGTAGCCCGGAGCTCGCTCGCCCCGTTCTACGACCGCTCTCCCTCGGCCATCCGCCACCACTCAACGATTGGACCCCTCCTTGTCCGAGACCGCACAGCCCGACACCTCCGCAGGGCACCCCCAGCATGCCGTGGTGATCGGGGGTGGCGTGGCCGGGTTGGCCACCGCCGGGCTGCTGGCCCGTGACGGATACCGGGTCACCCTGGTGGAGCAAAATGCCCAGGTGGGTGGGCGTGCTGGTTCCTGGAGCGCCGAGGGCTTCCGCTTTGATACCGGACCCTCCTGGTACCTGATGCCCGAGGTGTTTGATCACTTCTTCGCGATGATGGGGTCCAGCACCGCCGCCGAGCTCGACCTGGAAACCCTGGACCCGGGTTATCGGGTGATCTTCGAAAAGGATCACGAGGCCGTGGACATCCGCGCCCAGCGGGACGCCAACCGGGCACTGTTTGAGCGGCTGGAACCGGGGTCCGGGCCCGCGTTTGACCGCTATCTGGCCTCGGCTGAACAGACTCTGGAGCTTGCCACCCGGTCCTTCCTCTACACCAACTTCGAAAACCTCTCGGCTTTTTCCAGTCGCGCGGTCATCGCCCGCGCGGGCACACTCGTTCGTCTACTGACCCGATCTCTGCACGCGTTTGCGCGCGACCACTTCACGGATTCGCGGATCCTGCGGATACTCGGCTACCCGGCGGTGTTTCTGGGGTCCTCGCCGTTTCAGGCCCCGGCGATCTATCACCTGATGAGTGGCCTGGACCTGAACGGCGGAGTGCAGTACCCGCGCGGCGGTTTCACCGAGCTGGTGCAGGCGCTCGCGCGACTGGCACACTCCGCCGGGGTCACGATCCTCACCGACACCCGGGTACGGGAAATTACCACGGCACCGGGCGGCCGCCGGGCACGCGCCACCGGGGTGATCATCGAGCGCGGCGACGAGACCTCCAGAATTGAGGCGGACATTGTGGTGTCCGCGGCGGATCTGCACCACACCGAGACACAGCTTCTTCCTCCGGCACTGCGGTCCCGGCCCGAGCGCTCCTGGAAACGCACGGTCCCCGGTCCCGGCACGGTTCTGGTGTTCCTCGGCATCCGCGGGGAGATTCCCGAGCTCGCGCACCACACCCTGCTGTTTACCGAGGACTGGGAGGGTAACTTCCAACGAATCGACGCCCCGGCACCCGCCCCCGGGGAGCCCTGGCTGC
This sequence comes from Mycetocola sp. BIGb0189, assembly GCF_024810155.1. NCBI lineage: Bacteria > Bacillati > Actinomycetota > Actinomycetes > Micrococcales > Microbacteriaceae > Mycetocola > Mycetocola sp. BIGb0189. Next base: position 15,991 of record NZ_JANUED010000006.1, on the reverse strand, counting down.
CCGATCAGACCTCGCTGTATGTGTGTCATCCCTCGGCCTCGGATGCCAGCGTGGCACCGCCGGGCCACAGCAACCTGTTTGTTCTGGTGCCCGCGCCCTCCAACCCCGATCTGGGCGGCGAAGGCGATGCGGAGGTTGAGCGGATCACCGATGCGGCGATCGACCAGATCGCCACCTGGGCGAAGATCCCCGACCTGCGCGAGCGGATTTTGGTGCGCCGCAGCATCGGCCCGCGTGATTTCGAACGGGACTTCAACGCCTGGCGCGGAACCGCACTGGGCCTTGCCCACACCACCGCACAGAGCGCGTTCTTCCGCGGCAAAAACGTCTCCTCCAAGGTGTCCGGGCTGTACTACGCCGGGGCCACCACGGTTCCGGGCATCGGGTTGCCGATGTGCCTGATTAGCGCCGAGCTGGTTCTCAAGCGCCTGCGCGGAGACCGTAGCAGCGCGCCGCTGCCCGAGCCCGCCCGCACACTCGGCGATCGCGACACCGCATGACCGGCGCCTACGCCCTCGCACTGCTGATCTCGATCGGCGGTCTCGCCCTGATCGACCTGCGCCACAAGCTGTTTTTCTGGGCCTCCCCGATTCGCGCCGCGCTGACCCTGACCGCCGGCCTGGTCGCGTTCATCGCCTGGGACCTGTGGGCGATCCACGCGGGCATCTTCTTCCGTGGTGACAGCCCGCTGCTGTTGCACTGGAACCTCGCACCCGAGTTCCCGGTGGAGGAGATCCTGTTCCTCACCCTGCTCTGCTATTCGGCGATGATCCTCTACACCCTGGGGGCCAGACTACTCACCCGCATCCGCACCCGTCGGAGCGCGGCCGCATGATGTACTGGCAGATCTGTGCGGTCGTGCTGGCCGGCGGGCTGGGGGTGTTTGCCCTCACCCGTTCCGGAGGTGCCCGGGTCTCACTCGGCGCGGCGGCCATTTCCCTGGCCGGGCTGACCGTGGCGACCGCGATCTTTGACAACATCATGATCGCGCTGGGCCTCTTCGACTACAACCGCGACACCCTGCTCGGTCTCAACATCGGCAACGCCCCAATCGAGGACTTCACCTATCCACTGCTCGCGCTGCTGATCCTGCCCGGTGTCTGGCTCGCGCCGGGCACGCTCAGTAACGCCGACTGGCGGACGATACTGCGCTCCTCCCGGCCGGTGTCCTGGATCAACACCGCCTATCCGTTTGCGGCGGCCATGCTGATCACCCGCGGCACCGTGGATGGCGAACTCATCGTGGGCACGCTGTTTTTCCTGATCCCCTACAACCTGCTGATGTACGGGGTGAACGACGTCTTCGACTATGAGTCCGACCTGCGTAATCCGCGCAAGGGTGGCATCGAGGGCGCGGTGCTCGAGCGCCGACTGCACCGGCCGGTTCTGTGGACCGGCGCGCTGCTCGCGCTGCCCGGCTTTGTGTACCTACTCGCGGTGGGCAGTCCCCTCTCCGGGCTGCTCCTGATCCTGTGTGTCGCCGGCGTGCTCGCCTACTCGGTCCCGCCGTTGCGTACCAAGGAGCGCGCGGTGGCCGACTCGGTCACCTCAAGCCTGCACTTTGTGGGCCCGGCGATCGTGGGTCTCGCTCTCGCCGGTGCGCAGTGGACCCCGGCGCTGATCTGCCTCCTGGTGGCGTTTTTCCTCTGGGGTGCCGCCAGCCACCTGTTTGGGGCCGTCCAGGATGTGGAGGCCGACCGCGCCGCCGAGATCTCATCCTCGGCCACCGCCTGGGGTGCCCGGGCGGCGGCGCGGGTGTCCGTGCTGCTCTATCTCGCGGCGGGAATCGCGGCCCTCGGCATCCCCGGTTGGGGCCGGCTCTCGGCGCTCCTGGTGATCCCGTACCTGATCGTGACCCTGCCCTCCTGGAACATCACCGATGCCACCGCCGAGAGCGCCAACCGTGGCTGGCGACGCTTCCTGCTGCTCAATCAGTTCACCGGGTTTGTGATCACGATGCTGCTGATCCAGTTCGCGCTGGCCACCGTGCAGGCCTAGCCCGAACGCCCCACCCTCCAGTACCCGCAAAACATGATCCGGTCCTTGGGGACCCCTCGGGACACCCACTCGCGGCGCACCCCGGTCGCCAGCGCCGACTCCCCCACCACCCAGCCGAAAAATCCCTCGACGGGCAGTGGCACATCCGCGGCGATGGTGCGGGCCAGCACGCCGGGCACCGCATGCGGGTCCTCGCGCACCAACCAGCGCACCGAGATGCCACGCGGAGCCGCCAGCACACGTCGATCCTCCTCGGCGGGAATCTCCAGCAGGGCGGTGCCGCGCACGTGCGCCGGGAGGGCCGCCAGGACCCCCTCGGCGGCGGGCAGTCCGCTCTCATCGGCGACCAGCAGGACGTGGGAGATCCCGGTGGGCAGGGCGAATCCGGTACCCTCGTCCAGGATCGCAACCTCATCCCCCGGCACGCAGTTCTGGGCCCAGGCCGAGGCCACCCCCGCCGCCCCGACTCCGTGCACCACAAAATCGATATCGATCTCGGGACCGTCCGGCCCCGCGGCTCGATACTCGCGGATCGTATAGGCGCGCAGCACCGGGCGCTGGTCTCCGCGGGCACTCGCCAAAAAGCGCGCATAGGATCCGAGAGACAGGGTGCTCGGGACCGCCGCCAGGTCGCCACCGTTTTGCGGAAGGAAGAGGCGCACCCACTGATCGTGGCCCAGCGGGACAAACGATTCGATGTCACCACGCCCCAGGGTCACCCGGATGAAGTGCGGCGAAATCTGCTCACGGGCGAGCACCTCCAGGCCCACCGCTCCGGTGGTGCTGGGGCGAACCCGGGTGCTGCGAATATTTGTACGTGCCATGCGCGAACCCTTCACTAGTTAGTACAGCCTAACCTTAATTAACATCGTTGCCGAGTGTCCCCCAATTGGTAGGCACCCGGTTCGGGGTATTGACCGGGTCTCGCGCGCGCGGTGAGATGGCTCAAGAAGATTGCGAGACGATGATGCCCCATCCCCCCATCACCGCCCCGGATCCCGGCGCACTCATCCCCGAGACCCCGGTGTCCAGGCGATGGATCGCCGCATTCACGCTGGCCTGGTTCGGTTACTGGATGGCCAGCCTGGTGCCACTTCAACTCCTGCTCCCCAGCCAGTTTCAGGCCCTGAACCCCGGTGACAAGGTCCGCGATCTGGCCATCACCAACGGCGTGGCCGGGGTCGTGGCCCTGGTGACCCTGCCGGTTTTTGGAGCGCTATGCGACCGCACCATCTCGCGCTTTGGCCGGCGCCGCCTGTGGATCGCCGGAGGCGCGTTTGTGGGTGCCCTGGCCGTAGCCCTGGTGGGCGAGCAGACGAGCACCGGCGGGGTGGTCCTGTGGTGGGCGGTGGCCACCGCGGGGGCCAGCGCGATGATGGGTGGTCTGACCGCGGTCATCGCCGACCGGGTCCCCGAGCGCCAGCGCGGCATCCTCTCGAGTGCGATCTATGGGCCGCAGGCGCTCGGCGTGGTGATCGGCATCGCCGCCGTGACCCTGTTTGCCCTGCAGCTGCGCACCGCGTATCAGCTGCTGGGGATCGCCCTGGTGCTGTGTGCGATCCCGTTTGTCTGGATTCACCGCGAGCGCCGTGGCATGCGCACACCCCCGCTGACCTTCTCGGCAATCGCCTCGGGTCTCTGGGTCAACCCGCGTCGGCACCCCGAGTTTGCCTGGGCGTTCGGGAGCCGCACGCTGGTCAACCTGGCCAACTCACTGGGCACCTGCTACATGCTCTTTTTCCTCACCGACGGCCTGCAGATGGACAGCCCCGAGGATGCGCTGCTGATCGTCACCCTGGTGTATCTGGCCGCCGCCCTCGCCTTCACCTACCTGGCCGGACTCTACTCGGATCGGACCGGCCGCCAGCGCGGGGTCCTGATTATCGCCGGCCTGGCTCAGGCCCTCGCGGCGGCGCTGCTGGTCTTCGCCCCGAGCTTTGTGATGGCGATCATCGCCGCCGCGTTTATCGGAGGAGGCTTCGGGGCGTCGATGTCGGTGGGCCAGGCGGTGGTGACCCGGGTACTCCCCGACGCCGAGAACCGCGCCAAGGACCTGGGCATCATGAACATCGGCCTGGTGGTGCCCACCACGATCGCCCCGCTGATCGCGGCGATCCTGATCACCACCAGCGGCGGCTACACCCTGCTGTTCGCGGCCACCGCGGTGTTCGCGCTCGGCGGGGTGTGGATGATCACCCGGCTTAGGAGTATCCGCTAGGAACTGGGACGCGGCTAGCGGTGCAGCTGCACCCAGATCGCCTTCTCCCGAGTCCACTGCTCAAACGCGCGCAGCGACTTCTCGACCCCGCCGAAGCCGGACTCGCCCCAGCCGCCAAACGGGCTGGTGAGGTCGCCCTCGCTGTAGGAGTTGATCGAGACCACCCCGGCGCGGATCGAGCGGGCCACACCCAGGGCCCGATCGATGTTCGATGACCAAACCGACGCGGCCAGGCCGTAGGGGGTGTCGTTGGCCAGCGCGATTGCCTCGGCCTCGGTGGTGAAGGTCTGGATCGTGACGATCGGCCCAAACAGCTCCTCGCTCAGGATCCGCGCATCGGCGGGCACCTGGTCCAGGACGGTGGGGGTTACATAGTGCCCACCCGGAATCACCGGGACCTCCTCGCCGCCGAGCAGCACGCGGGCACCGCCCGCCCGAGCCTCCTCGACCACCGCGAGCATCCGCCGGGCCGCGGCACCGTTGATCACCGGACCGATATCGGTGTTCGGGTCCTCGGGATCGCCGACCCGCAGCGCACGCGCGGCGGCGACAAACCGACGGGTGAACTCCTCGGCGATCGAGGCCTCCACCAGGATCCGTGACCCGGCCGTGCAGTTCTGCCCGGCGGTCACAAACGCACACTCGAGGGCCTGGGAAATCAGATCCTCCCCGTAGCCCAGCGCATCGGCGAAGATGACCTGCGGACTCTTGCCCCCCATCTCCAGCGAGACCCGCTTGAGGTTGGTTTCGGCGGCCGCGGCGAGGATCACTCGACCGGTGCGGGTCGACCCGGTGAAGGAGAGCGCGCCGATGCGCGGGTCTCGGGCGAGCGCCGCCCCGGTCTCGGATCCGGTTCCCGGCAGCACCCGCAGCACGCCGGCGGGGATCCCCGCCTCGAGCGCGAGCCTTTCCACGTGCAGCACCGAGCGCGGGGTGGTGTCGGCGGGCTTCAAGATCAGGGAGTTGCCCACGGCGAGCGCCGGGGCAATCTTCCAGGCGGCCATCGCCAGCGGATAGTTCCAGGGCAGGATCGCGGCGACCACGCCGAAGGGCTCGCGCTCGGTCAGGGCGATCACGCCCGGGCCCGCCGGGGTGGTCTGCCCGGTGAGCTTGTCCACGGCCTCGGCGAACCAGCGGATCGATTCGATTGCCCCGGGGACGTCGTTTTCCACGCACTCGCGGATCGGCTTGCCCGCGTCCTCACACTCGAGCCGGGCCAGCACATCGGCGTCGCGCTGCATGAGGTCGGCCAGGCGCAGCAGCGCCGCCGCCCGCTCCCGAGGCTCCAACCCCGACCAGACTCCGGAGGCGTAGACGCGCTCGGCGTCGCGGGCATGCTCGGAAACCTCGGCGGCCGAGACCGCGGGGATCGGGGTATCGCCGGCCGATCCGTCTCGGGGGCGCAGGAGGGGCAGGGTGGCGGGCTGAGTCACGGAGGGGTCCTTCGGGTTGGTGGGTATGGGCGGGTGCGGGTGCGGGTGCGGGTGCGGGTGCGGGCTGACGCTAGGGTTGGGTGAGCTCGGGATGGGCCTCGCCCTCGGCGAGCCGCCAGCCGGTCTCGGTCCGGACGATATCGCCGCGAGCGGCAAGTTCACGAACAAACTTCGCCATGCCCCGATCCCCGCGCTTGCGGAACATCGGCAGCAGGCGCGGCAGCACGTTGGGCATCGTCATGACCGCGCGCAGCAGGCGCGATTCGCCGATCCGCGGATAGGCCTCGAGTCGCGGCCGATCCAGCAGGCTCATCATGGCCTTGGCAACGCGTTCGGGCGGCTGGGGCGGATCCTGGAACTGGAGCGAGTTGCCCCCCTCGATCGCCTCCTGGCGGAGCATCCGGGTGTCGGTGGCCGAGGGCAGCACCGACCCGACCCGGATCCCGCGCGCGGCCAGGTCGAGGCCGATCGAGAGCATTGCCCCGCGCAGCCCAAACTTCGAGGCCGTATAGATCGGGGTTTCCCCGAGCGGGAAGACTCCGCCGAGCGACACCGTGGAGATGATCCGCGGATCCCCCGCACGCTCCAGCAGCGGGATGGCCAGCCGGGTGAGCACCAGCGGGGCCGTGAGGTTGACCGTGAGCTCGCGCTCGATGCTCTCCACGCTGCGCTCGGCAAAGCGCTCCGAGGAGGTCATTCCGGCATTGTTGACCAGCACGTCGATGCGGCCAAAGGTGTCCTCGATGTGCGCGATCAGCTCCTCCACCAGGTCCCGCTTGGTCAGGTCGCAGCCGAGTCCCACGTGGGCACCCCCGGCGGCCGGATGCACGGGGAGGGTGGCCGCCTGGGTCACCGCACGTTCGGCCCGAATATCCACCAGAATCACCCGGGCCCCCAGCGGCGCGATCCGGCGTGCCAGGGACATGCCGATGTCCCCGGCCCCACCGGTGATCACGATCACCTTGCCCGCATAGTTATAGGCCATCTCAGCGCACCCGTTCCCGGGCCGATCGCGCGGATGTCTTGGCTGATCCGCCGGTGGGCGTAGTCGCCCTCGGGTCCCACCCCATCTGGGTGAAGAGCTTGCGTAGGTGCGAGGTCAGCGCGTGGGAGTCCACGTAGCCGCGGTGACGCGGGGAGCGGTCAAACTTCACCCCGCCACTCAGATCGGGCCGTTCGGTGCGGATCAGGAAGGCGAAGCGGGCGGCGCTGTCGGCCCCGTTCGCGCGGGCGGCCAGATAGTTGGCGATCAGCTGGGCCTGCAGGTCAAACACCTGGTAGGCACCACTGTTGGTCTCCACATACCCGACCCCGAAGAGCCCGGCGTGCTCGCGCGAGAACGAGCTGAGGTAGAGGTCGGGGTGCTGGGGATCACCGAAATACTCCTGCCCGTGCGGGACCAGGTGGCGGTAGCCGGTGGCCAGCAGGATCAGGTCAAAGTCCTCGCTGCGCCCATCGGTGAAGGTAACGGTTTTGCCCGCGGTGGTCTTGATCCCCGGCCGCGCCTCAATGTCGCCGTGCTGCAGGTGGTGCCAGAGCATCGAGTTCAGCACCGGATGGGTTTCAAACAGCCGATGGTCGGGCTTTTGCAGGCCCAGCCGTTCGGGCTTACCCATCAGCAGGCGCAGCATCGAGCCAAACACCGCCTGCTCGACCCGCTTGGGCAGGTGCGGTCCGTTTTCGGCAAACACGTCCACTGGCTGGCCGAAGATGTGTTTGGGGATGAACCAGTAGCCCCGGCGCATGCTGATCACCGCCCGGTCGGCGCTGCGGGCCGCGTCGCAGGCGATATCGCAGCCGGAGTTTCCCGCGCCCACCACCAGCACCCGCTTGCCCTCGAACTCGTGCGGGCTGCGGTAGGTCAGCGTGTGACGCACCTCGCCGCTGAAGGTGCCGGGGATCTCGGGCTCATTGGGGAACCACTGGGCACCGGTGCAGGAGACCACGTTATCGTGCCTGGTCGCGGTCCCGTCGGCGCGCTCGACCAGCCAGGATCCGTCCTCCAGCTTGGTGATGTTTTTCACCGTCACCCCGAACTCGATCCTCTCGGTCAGCCCGTAGGCGTCGGCGAAGGCGCGCAGATAGGCGAGGATATCGCGGTGGGGCGGATAGTCGGCATAGGTGTCGGGCATCGGAAAACCGTCGAACCCGGAGAGGGTACGGCTGGAGATAAAGTGCGCCGACTCGTACATGGGGGTGCCCGGGGCATCGATATCCCAGACCCCGCCGGTGGCGGTATGGCGCTCGATCTGCGTATACGGGAGCCCGTGCTGGGCGAGAGCCCGGGCGACCGCCAGGCCGGCCGGGCCCGCGCCGATCACGCAGGTGTCGTGCAGATTCTTGGGGAGGGCTGCAGTGCTCATCGTGACTCCAATCGGGCCGGCGACCACGTCCTCGTGGACGCCTGCAGCCACGCTATCGCCGCGACACCCCGATTTCGCGGGCCCCGACGGACCAATAGCGGACTCTAGCGGCCAGTGCTAGTGTCTGTTCATGGCCGATTTGATCCCCCGAGGCACCACGCCGACCCCACCCGCGGGCGCGATCTCGGCCACCATCGCGCCCAATATCCTGCGCTATCTGGCTCGGGTATCCGGGGAGCTCGGCGTCACCCTAGGCGACGCCCTGGACCGCGTCGGCCTGACCCCGGATCTCCTGGACAGTCCCGAGCTGCGGGTCTCCTTTCGCCAGGGAGACGCGGTCATTCGCGCGGCGCTCACGCGCAGCCCCCGCGCGGACCTGGGCCTCCTGGTGGGCACCGCGCAGCACATCGCCGCCTCGGGACCGGTGGGGTTTGGGATGATGACGGCCCCCACGCTGATCGACGCGATCCGGCTGGGTATCGAGTTTCAAAACCTGGCCGGGTCGATGGTGGTGTGGAGCGTGCGCGAGGATGACACCCACACCCATGTGCGCGCCGAGCTCACGGCGGTTTCGGCCGACGATCCGGTGGGCCGGTTTCTGATCGAGGAGGGCATCGCCAACATCACCCAAATGGTGCGCACGGCACTCGACCCGGGTTTTGATCCGGCCCGGGTGAGCTTTGCCTGTGCACAGCCCGCGTATGCCGCCGAGTATCGCGCGCTCCTTCGCTGTCCGGTGACCTTCGGCGCGCCCCACACCGAGTGGACGCTGCCTACCGGATGGCCCGCGCGCATGCTCCCCGGTGCCGATCCCTGGGTTCATGCCCAGATGCGCGCCCTGCTGAGCGAGCTGACCATCCGCATCGGAGATCGACAGGAACTCTATCGGCTCCTGGAAGCCCGGATCGCCCGCGCGCTGCCCGAGATTCCGGCAATCGGCGCGGCCGCCCGCGCGCTCCACCTGACCGAGCGGACCCTGCGCCGCCGTCTCGCCGAACTCGGCACCACCTTTGCGGAGATTGTCGACGGGGTGCGCCGCGAACGCGCGCTGCACCTCCTGGAGGAAAACGTGCTTCCGCTGATCCAGATCAGCGCGGAGCTGGGGTTCGCGGATGAGCGCTCGCTGCGCCGTGCGTGCGTGCGCTGGACGGGGCTCTCCCCCGCGCGGCTCCGCGGCGAGCGGGGCTAAGACTGGGCCGGCGGCGCGACTAACGTATCGGCTGCGCGGCGCGCGGGGCTAGTGCAGCAGCACGGCCTTGAGGATCGCGATCCCCGCACACGCGACCGCGAGTCCAATCCCGGTCAGCAGCGAGCGCAGCGAGGCCTTCTTATTACGCAGGTGCCCCAGCACCAGGCCGAGGAACCCCATTCGCACCACGGTCACCGCAATCGCCAGACCCAGCGCCAGCGGGGCCGAGATCCAGCCCCAGGCCGCGGCCGCGAGCAGCAGCGCGGGGGTTGTGGTCGCCGAGACGATGGGCAGGGCGTTGCGCAGCTCGTGCCGCACCATCTCACGGCTGGGTTTGGCGTCATAGCGCACCCGCTCGCCGAGCGATTCGGCAAAGGTGTGCGCGAGGTACGTGGTGAATCCGGTGGCCAGCACGATGACCGCCGCCCGGCCGTGCGCAACCTCGTCGGGATGCTGGCTCACCAGCGCGGCCAGAACCAGCAGGTTTCCGTAGACGTAGGCGGAGATTCGAGTGGCGGCATCGGATCGGGACAGCTCGGAACGGTTCTTGCGCATTCCCCTATTCTCCCGCAGGTTTGGCCGCCCACGGACGCCCGGGCGCACGAACGTGCCCGGGGCGACTCCAGCGCGGCCCCACCCCGGGCACGGGTACGAACCTAGGCCGCGGTGATCCCCTGAGCGGCATAGCGCTCGTGGATCGGAGCGCTCAGGCTGGCATGTGCGCCACGGGCGATCTCGTCGGCGAGGGACTCGTGAGCGCCGGCCTCCAGATCGGTGTAGATGTTGTTGACCACGTCGCGCGGGTCACCCTTGGGCACGTCCAGGGCCTGGATCATCGGGGTGTCGGTGTAGCCCAGGTGCGCGCCCAGAACCTGGGTTCCCTGGCTCGCCAGTTCCACCCGGAGTGAGTTGGTGGCACCCCAGAAAGCCGACTTGGTGGACGAGTAAACCCCCGGGATGCTGAAGAAGCTCAGCGCCGAGTGGACGTTGATGATCGCGCCGCCGCCGTGGCCGGCGAGCACCGGTGCATAGGCCTGAACCAGGGCGATCGGACCGAACACGTTGGTTTCGTAAATAGCCCGGACGTCCTCGGGGCTGGTGGCGAGCAGGGTGCCAAACTTCTCGATTCCCGCGTTGTTGATCAGCACGGTGGTGTCCCCGGTCTGCGCGAGCACGTAGGCGATCGAGGCGGGGTCGGTCACATCCAGGCGCAGCGGCACCACGCGGGCGTCATCCCAGGTACGCGGGGTGCGGGCGGTCGCGTAGACCTTGGCGGCGCCGCGGGCGAGGGCCTGCTCAACAAAGTGGACGCCGAGGCCTCCGTTGGCGCCGGTCACGAGAACTACGGCATTGGTCAGGGTGGTCATGGGGTTCTCCGATACATCAGGGCGAGACCATCTCGCTCACTTGGAAAACCAAACCTAGCATGCTGTGTTGGAAAATCAAACCGTGATGTATTCTGGAGTCATGAATCCGACCGGCCTGTACCCCGAAAGCCTGTGTCCGATTGCCCGCAGCCTGGATTTGCTGGGACAAAAATGGTCACTCATGATCGTGCGTGAAGCCGTGGCCGGGGCCACCCGCTTCGCCGACTTCCGCGCGATCGGCATCCCCAGCGATATCCTCACCAAGCGCCTCACCTCCCTGGTGGACGCCGGCGTGCTGGAGCGCCGCCCCTACCGCGAGGCCGGCGAGCGCGCCCGCGACGACTACCACCTCACCCCCGCGGGGATGGCCCTGCTCCCGGTGCTCTCGGCGCTGGTCGAGTGGGGCACCGATTACCTGCCGATCCCCGCCGGACGCACCTTGGAAAACGTCACCACCGATACCCATGAGGCCGTGCGCGTGGCCTACATCAACGATGCCGGCGAGATCATCAACCAGGATCGGGTGACCATCCAGACCATCCCCGCCGCCTAGACCCGGGCCCGGGCCCGGGTACAACAAAGGCCCCGTACTGTGTGTACGGGGCCTTCAGCTCTGCATGACTAGGCGGCTAGGGCGACGTCGGATCCCAGGGATACGGCGGTGTCCCAACCGCGGCGAACCTCGGCGAGGCCGCGGGTCTGCTCGGGGTAACCGAGGTGCAGGTGGGTGTTACGCCAGTCCAGCAGGGCGGCGGCGCGGGTCGCGGCGAAGTGGCCGGGACGAACGCCGCGAGCACGGGTGGCCGCGTGGAATCCGTCGAGGAAAAACGCGGTCGGCGGGCTCTGGTGGATACGGGTGTTGGTGTTCATGATTACTTCCTTTATGTCTGTGCCGGGCGTGCGACAACGCACCCTCCCGAATTTGTGTGTGCCGGGGCGGAGCCTCGCGGGGGCGGGCTGGCCAAATGGCGGCGGCTGCGGCGTCGGGCGGATCACGTCGGGGATCGCCTGCCGGGTGTGAATACTCGCGATATCGGATGTGGAGCAATCGGAAATACATCGGGTATTTCGATTGACCGGAATGTTCACGATCCGAAAGCGTCGGCGGGATCCTGCAACGGGACTCCGGCCGGATGGAGCCGATCACGCTAGAGGGGGCGTAGATCGCGTTCACATAACGCAGCAATAGATTAGCTTACGCGACTCAGTCCTCCCGCACAAGGGGTGATCTCGAATCTCCGGGTTCGGCGGCGAACAGATCTCCCCGCTCGTTCAGCGCGCCCTCGGCCGTCAGCTCCCACACTCGGTCGCAGTGGATCCGCGTCAGGAAGGCGTCATCATGACTCACCACCAGCAGCGCCCCACGATACTCGCTCAGTGCCTCGACCAGGCGATCCACACTCGCGAGGTCGAGGTTATTGGTGGGCTCATCGAGGATCAGCAGCTGGGCGGGAGGCTCGGCAAATAACAGCCGCGCCAGCGAGACGCGAAAACGCTCCCCGCCCGACAGGGTAGACACCGGACGATGCACCGCATCCCCGCGCAGGAGCATCCGCGCCAGGATGCCGCGAATCTCCCCGTCCGGAGTCTCGGGGGCTGCCAGGCGGAGGTTCTCCAGCGCGCTCGCCCCCTCGATGAGGCCGTCGAGACGCTGCGCCAGATACCCCACGCGATCGGTGAGCAGACGTGCCCGCCGCACGGCCGCGGAGTCCAGGAGCTCGCGCAGCAGCGTGGTTTTCCCCACCCCGTTGCCGCCGATCAGCGCAACCCGCTCGGGTCCCTGGATAACCAGGGTTCGCCCGGACAGCTCGAACTCGGCGATCCGCCGCGACCGCGCCACCCGGGGATCGGGCAACTCCAGGTGGATACTCTCCTCCCGGCGCACCCGCTCGGCCGCACGATCACGCGCCTCGGTGGCCGCCTCGACCCGGTTTTCCAGGTTGCCCCGCAGCTTGCCCGCCGACTCCTGCGCCTCGGAGGCGCGCTGATTCATCACGATCTTGTCGCCGCGACGCTGCTCGCTTGCCTTCTTCCCCGCGCGGAGCCGACGTGCCAGCAGGGTTTCGGCTTCCTGACGCTGACGCCGCTCCTTCCTAACCGCCAGGTCGGCGCTGCGCTCGGCCTGGATCGCGGCCGCCTGTTCCTGCTCATGGTGCGCCCGCCAGGCCGAATAGGGTCCACCAAACACGGTGAGGGAACCGGCGAAGAGTTCGGCGGTCTGCTCCATCCGATCCAGCAGCACGGTGTCGTGACTGACCACCACGAGGGTGCCCTGCCAGGTTTCGACCATCCGATAGAGGGTGTGCCGGGCATCGCGGTCCAGGTTATTGCTGGGCTCATCCAGCAGCGTGATCGGGGCCCGAGCCAGGCGCAGCCCGGCGATCGCGATGAGCATGGCCTCGCCGCCGGACACCGTGCCAATCCTCCGCTCCAGGTCGGTCTCGGGCAGCCCGCACTCGGCCAGGGCGCGGGACCCCTGGGCCTCGACATCCCAGCGGTCGCCGAGGACGTCGAAGTGGTGGGGATCCACATCCCCGGATTCGATCGCGCGGAAGGCGCGCAGCTGCGGCCCGATCCCCAGGACGTCGGCCAGGGTCGCGTCGGTATCCAGGGTCAGGGTTTGCGGCAGGTACCCCACCGCTCCCCCGGTCGCCACCCGACCCCGGGTCGGGGTCAGCTCCCCGGCGATGAGCCGGAGCAGGGTGGATTTTCCCGAGCCGTTGGTGCCGATCAGACCGGCGCGGCCGACCCCGATGGTGCCCGAGAGTCCGTCGAGGGTCACCGTCCCATCGGGCCTAGTCAGGCTCAGATCGAACAGCGAAATGGCGGGTTGAGGGTGCTGGGACATACGTTGTCCTTTCGTTATACCCGGGGCCTGTGGGCACATCCGGGCAGCGAGAAATGGATATCGCACACCAACGGGGGCACCCGGGCACCGCAAAGAGCGCGGCGGGGTGCGGGTGATGTGCGGACGGTAGACCGAGCACACGCAGCGATTCGAACGGGGAAAAACCCCGCGACACTCCCTAGAGTGCGCGCCCAGTGGAAATACCAAATGGGCGCGGATCAGGCACCCGGGGATCCCTCAGAAAAAGGGGATCAACCCTGGGGCTGCGCGCGCATGCCACCGCCGGGGCGGAGGCTAGGCCCTGTCGATCTCGTCGATTATCACCCCGGAACGCTAACACGCGTTCAAACTTCGGTCAACTAACACGGGCAAAAACGGGTACTCTGGAAGTTATGACTTCCCCCGACTCCGATACCATTCCCTTCTCCGAACTCGGACTGAGTGACTCGGTCCTGAAGGCCCTGAAGGACGTCGGGTACGAAACCCCCTCCGCAATTCAGGCCGCCACGATTCCCCCGCTGCTCGAGGGCCGCGACGTCGTAGGCCTTGCCCAGACCGGAACCGGAAAGACCGCTGCGTTCGCGCTGCCGATCCTTTCCCGGCTCGACCCGGACCAGAAAACCCCGCAGGCACTCGTGCTTGCGCCGACCCGTGAGCTCGCGCTGCAGGTGTGTGAGGCGTTCGAAAAGTACGCCGCCCACCAGCGCGGTGTCCGCGTCCTCCCCGTTTACGGTGGCCAGGGCTACGGCGTTCAGCTCTCCGCGCTGCGTCGCGGTGTACAGGTTGTTGTGGGTACCCCGGGTCGGATCATGGATCACCTCAACAAGGGCACCCTGGATCTCTCCGAGCTGCGATTCCTCGTACTCGATGAGGCCGACGAGATGCTGAAGATGGGTTTTGCCGAGGACGTGGAAACGATCCTCGCGGACACTCCGGATTCCAAGCAGGTGGCCCTGTTCTCGGCCACCATGCCCCAGGCAATCCGCCGCATCTCGGCACAGTACCTGAACGATCCCCAAGAGGTCACCATCAAGGGCAAGACCACCACGTCTGCCAACATCACCCAGCGCTACATGGTGGTGTCCTACGCCCAGAAGGTTGACGCCCTGACCCGAATTCTCGAAACCGAGAACTTCGAGGGCATGATCATCTTCACCCGCACCAAGAACGAGACCGAGACCCTGGCCGAGAAGCTGCGGGCTCGCGGATTCTCCGCCGCCGCGATCAACGGTGACATTGCTCAGGCTCAGCGTGAGCGCACCGTGAACCAGCTGAAGTCGGGCAAGCTCGACATCCTGGTTGCCACCGATGTGGCCGCACGAGGCCTGGACGTGGAGCGCATCAGCCACGTCATCAACTTCGACATCCCGGTGGACACCGAGTCCTACGTGCACCGCATCGGCCGCACCGGCCGTGCCGGTCGTACCGGTGACGCGATCTCGTTTGTCACCCCGCGCGAGCGTCGTCTGCTGACCGCGATTGAGCGGGCCACCCGCCAGCCGCTGACCCAGATGTCGCTGCCCAGCGTGGACGATGTGAACACCACCCGCCTGAGCCGCTTCGATGACTCGATCACCGCGGCGCTCGAGCAGACCAGCCGGATCGATCGCTTCCGCGACATCATCGCCCACTACGTCGAGCACCACGACGTTCCCGAGGCAGACGTTGCCGCGGCCCTCGCCGTGGTTGCCCAGGGTGAGACCCCGCTGCTGCTCAACGCCGAGGACGAGCGTGATGCCCGTCGTCGCGAGCGTGAGGCACGCGAGTTCAGCCGGGACGAGCGTGGCGGTCGCGACCGTGACGCCCGTGGCGGATCGCGTTTTGACCGGGACGACCGCGGAGACCGTGGCAACCGCTTTGACCGCGAGGAGCGCCGTCCGCGCAACTCCGGCGCACCGATGACCACCTACCGCATCGCCGTGGGTCGTCGTCACCGCGTCGAGCCGCGTCAGATCGTCGGTGCCCTGGCCAACGAGGGAGGACTGAACCGCGAGGACTTCGGCGCGATCCAGATCCGTCCGGACTTCTCCCTGGTGGAGCTGCCCGCCTCGATGCCCGCGGACACCCTGGACAAGCTGGCCGACACCCGCATCAGCGGCAAGCTGATCGAGATCCGTGCCGACCGTGGTGCCCCCGCCCGCCGGGAGAACCGCTTCGAGCGTGACAACCGTGAGGACCGCGGCGACCGCGGTGGCAGCTGGAACCGCGACCGCGCCCCGCGCGAGGATCGTGGCGACCGTGGCTTCGACCGCAAGCCCCGCCACTAGGCGCTAGCGCTCGTCGCTAACCGACCGTTGTCCGGCCTCGTGCCGGGCGATAGAACAGGCGGCACCCACTCAATCGAGTGGGTGCCGCCTGTTTTTCACTGTGCGGTGCCGGTGCTGATGCCGATGCCGATGCCGATGCCGATGCCGGGAGCGTGCGTCCTGGAGATGGCACGGCCGGGAGGGTACTCTCTTTTTCGCGGAGGGGGGGGGGGGGGTGGTGGTTTTATTTGATATGAAACAAAAACCCCCCCAAAACCCGCCGGGGGCGGCCCCGCGCCGGGCCCACCCCCGCCGGCGCCCCCCCCCCC